>JAETSX010000165.1 GCA_021769425.1 Eubacterium sp. | reverse complement strand
TTTTGTATATTTTCACACAATAAAAAAGAATTATTATCAAAATCTATCAATTTCAGGAATCCATTTGGTTCCTGTCTTTTTTAATTATTCCAAAACTAAAAGCTAAATCTCTGGGGTTTATTATATTATTTTATGAATAATTTTACCAAATTTTACCAACCTTTTATTTGCTCGGGTGTTTGACAGTTGAATTGAAAAAAATCTTTGCATGCCGCATCAGGCCTGTATTTTTTTTGTCAATTTTTTTGTTTTAATATATAGTATTTTATAGTAATGTATGTTATACTCTTTATAGAGGTGTTTTTATGCGTGTATCAACTTCAAAATCAAAAAATGCAGAGTCATTTTATATTACAAAATCCTATATTAACGACAAAGGGAAAAGCACTTCAAAAATCATACGGAAACTTGGTACATTAGAAGAACTGTCTGCTAAACTTGGCACAGACAGGGACGGCGTTATGGCATGGGCAAAGGAACAGGCGCTAATCGAGACACGCAGATACAGGGAAGATGGCGAAAGCAAAACCGTGCTTATCCCGTTTCATTCAGACAGGCAGCTTGATTATGGGAAGCAGGTTTTCTATGAGGGCGGGTATCTCTTTCTTCAGTCTGTTTATTACGGGCTGAAGCTGGACCGTGTCTGCAGGAAGATCCGGTCACGGCATAAATTTGAGTACGATATCAACGCCATACTGTCAGACCTGGTTTACACAAGGATACTGGAACCATCCAGCAAACGCTCATCTTTCAAAGCCGCCAGCCGGTATCTGGAGCCGCCTTCTTACGCGCTCCATGATGTTTACCGTGCGCTGTCCGTCCTCGCTGATGAATGTGACTTTATCCAGTCCGAGGCCTATAAAAACAGCTTTTTCTTTGGAAAAAGAAGCGACCGCATCCTGTATTATGACTGCACAAACTATTATTTTGAAATTGAGCAGGAAGAAGGCTCAAAAAAATATGGCAAAAGCAAGGAACACCGCCCTAATCCAATCATCCAGATGGGGCTGTTTACCGACGGGGACGGAATCCCCCTGGCGTTCTCGCTCTTTCCCGGCAGCAGCAATGAACAGACATCGCTGAAGCCTTTGGAGAAAAAAATCCTACAGGAATTCGGACACGACAAATTTATCTACTGCAGCGATGCGGGTCTTGGCTCTGAAGCAAACAGGGAATTCAACCATATGGGACAGCGCGCGTTCATTGTCACGCAGTCGATAAAAAAGCTCCCTGCGGAAGAAAAGAAATGGGCTTTGGAAAGAACAGGCTTTAAACGTGTTTCGGACGAAAGCGCTGTAGACATAACCAGTCTGGATGACGGGGACAAAGGAAGCCTGTTTTATAAAGATGAGCCTTATACAACAAAAAAGCTGCATCAGCGGCTGATCATCACCTACTCACCTAAATATGCCGAATACCAAAAGACAATACGTGGAAAACAGATAGAACGGGCGGAAAAAACGGTATCTGACGGAAAGATGAAAAAACAGAGGAAGAACCCAAATGACCCGGCAAGGTTTGTCGGGAAAGTGGCAGTAACGGAAGATGGAGAAAAGGCTGGCATACATTATTACCTTGATGAAGAAAAAATTGCCGAAGAAGAAAAGTATGATGGTCTGTATGCTGTCTGCACAGACCTTCTGGATGATCCTGTAAAAGACATCCTCCGGGTAAGCGAAGGTAGATGGCAGATCGAAGACTGCTTCCGCACAATGAAAACAGATTTTTCAGCCCGCCCGGTCTATGTGCAGCGCGAAGACCGGATAACAGCCCATTTCCTTACATGTTTTCTGGCGCTGCTGGTATACCGGATGCTGGAAAAGAAACTGAATAAAAAATATACGTGTGAAGAAATCCTTGGGACTTTGAAAGAAATGAACTTCGCAGGGATAGAAGGACAGGGGTTCATACCCGTTTACAAAAGAGAAAACATAACAGATGACCTTCATACCGCCAGTGGATTTAGAACCGACTATCAGTTCATTACAAAAAGGCAGATGAAAAACATCCAAAAGAAAAGCAAGTGCAGGGAGTAAATTACTATATTCTGTGAATCACAAAAAATCGCTGTAAAGCCTTTATTACTGGCATTTACAGCGATTTTCTATTCTCAAAACTGTCAAAGACGGGAGTATAGCAGATTTATTGCCGAATTGCAAGACCTCCACAGCTATTTGACAAATTCCAAATATCCATGAATTCAATTTTCACGGATAACTCCCAATAAAACGAACCTCGCATTATCAAATTCATAGCTGCAGGTGGATAGCGTCACAATGCGGTCTGTGACTGCGAAAGGAACTTCGCTTTCAAAACACGAGCGTTCTTCTGCTGCCTCCAGCCAGTCTTCAAATTCTTCATCTGCAATTTGCGCCAGTTGGCGGTCGCTGATGCGTTTCCCAGCGGCCGCCCGGCGTTAATGAACGGCTGCTAATTTCAGCGTTCTTTTACATTAATTACTACGGTATAATGCTTGG
>JAETSX010000164.1 GCA_021769425.1 Eubacterium sp. | reverse complement strand
GTGCGCCCGTAAAGGGAATTTGACGAATGTCGCTTTGGCAAGCGACTGGGCAAGTGTTTAAAATGCCCATTAACAACCGCTAACCGGAGGGGAAAACCCCACAAGGGAACATAGCACGTTGGTAAAGCCATAAGTCAGCCAACTGTCAGGCTGCGACCGAATGGCAAGTTAAAATGATAGATATGAGGATAAAGCCTGCATTGGTTGAACGATAGTCCGAGCAGTCGTATCCTTGGGCAATGACGGAAGACAGTTGAATAATTCTTCGGAATTATACCGTTATGTTGCGGTACTACACTGATGACACGTAGCAGGAGTAGCATAAACTTACCGCAAGGCAACTACCATAAGTAGTAAAGGACGAAAGTCGTATCCGACAATCTATCGAGCCAAATAGTCGTCAAATTTCTAAACGGGGATTGCCTAAACCGGAAAGCCAGTTGTAGGGCTATGGGGTCTGCCCCTGAATATCCGGCATGGCAACGGAGCTTCCATAGTAGTCTGAGCAGGGTAACGCCCTGTACATGGCGAAGGGGAGCAGCTAATTAAGTTTAACAATTTAAAGGAAGATGTGAGAGACATGAGAAATCCAGAAAATGTGTTGAACAGTCTGAGTAAACACAGCGGTAACTTGAACTATAAGTTTGAGCGGCTGTATAGAGTGCTGTTTAACGAGGAAATGTTTTATGTAGCCTATCAGAATATTTACAGCAAGACAGGCAACATGACGGCAGGAGCCGATGGTAAAACCATTGACGGAATGAGTATTGACCGAGTTGAACAACTGATTGGCAGTCTTAAAAATGAGACTTATCAGCCTAATCCGTCCAAAAGGACGTACATACCTAAGAAAAACGGGAAAAAACGTCCGCTTGGCATACCCTCTTTTGATGATAAGCTGGTACAGGAAGTAGTCAGAATGATACTTGAAGCAATCTATGAAGGTAGTTTTGAACATACTTCACATGGGTTTCGTCCCAAACGAAGTTGTCATACTGCTCTTATAGATATACAAAAGACATTCACTGCCGTGAAATGGTTTATTGAAGGCGATATTAAAGGATTCTTCGACAATATCAATCATGACGTACTGATTAATATTCTTCGGGAACGTATCGCCGACGAGAGATTTTTGCGGCTTATCAGAAAATTCCTGAATGCCGGATATGTGGAAGACTGGGTATTTCATAGAACGTACAGTGGAACTCCGCAAGGCGGGATTATCAGCCCAATACTGGCTAACATCTACCTTGACAAGTTCGACAAGTACATCAAGGAATACATCAATCGGTTCAATAAAGGGGTAACAAGAAAAGGCGACGCTCGATACAAGCTCTACGAACAGCGAAGATACCGACTGGCAAAGAAACTAAAGAATGAGAAAGATGTAAAGGTAAGGAAACAGATGACCGCCGAAATTAAGCGGCTACGAGAAGAACGGAACAACTATCCGGCACGTAATGAAATGGACAGCAGTATCAAACGGTTAAAATACGTGAGATACGCAGATGACTTTCTGATTGGAATTACCGGTAATCTTGAAGACTGCAAAACAGTAAAAGAGGATATTAAGAATTATTTGAATGAAGCTCTTAAACTGGAACTGTCAGACGAAAAGACACTGATAACCAATGCGCAGAAACCAGCGAAATTTCTCGGATATGACGTATTTATACGTAGGTGTAACGATTTACGTAAGGATAAGTACGGTAAAACGGTTCGTGCATTCGGACACAAGCCTGTATTGTACCTGAATTTTGAAACGATGCGGAAGAAACTCTTTGATTATAAAGCCGCAAGAATCGCGGTCGTCAATGGCAAAGAGGTTTGGAAATCCATCGTCAGAACGTACATGCTGAACTTGGATGACTTGGAAATAGTCAGTCAGTTCAATGCCGAAATCCGAGGGTTCTATAATTACTACTCAATAGCCAATAACAGCTATGTCATCAATTCTTTCTATCACATTATGTCATACAGCATGTATAAGGTATTTGCGAACAAATACAAATCATCTGTAAAGAAAATACTTCTGAAATATAAAAAGAACAAGGTTTTCCAAGTGGCATATGAAAATAGCAAGGGTAAGACACTTTACCAATCATTTTATCATGATGGTTTCAAACGCAAAAAGGTTGCAGGGAATATTTACTGTGACACTATTCCACGGACAGTTTCCATAACAGGTGGACGTAACAGCCTTATGGAAAGGCTGAAGCTCCAAGTTTGCGAATTATGCGGTGCTACCGATAAACTCGAAATGCATCACGTTCGCAAACTTAAAGACCTGAAAGGTAAATCCGACTGGGAAAAGAAAATGATAGCTCGAAGACGAAAAACTTTGGCTGTCTGCTCAAAGTGTCATGCAAAAATAGACCCCGACCGAAGAATCAGACTGAATTAATTAGTGGAGAGCCGGATACAGGGAGACTTGTAAGTCCGGTTCGGAGGCGAGTACTCGGAAACCTACCATAGAAATATGACAAGGCGCTGGGTGCTTAGCCTAC
>JAETSX010000163.1 GCA_021769425.1 Eubacterium sp. | reverse complement strand
ACGGCTGACCTCATATGAGGTTATAATTTGTCATTCGAGGGGTAGAGCCGCTTCTATGGCTTTCCCTTTTTCTATGCTTAATATAGCACATCCGGCGGCAGGTTTCAAGAGCCAAATACACGTTTATTGTAATGTGATTGTAAAAGCCGCCTGCCTGCTGTACTCTCATTCTCTTGTCAGACATTCCCCAAAGAACCGTTACCAAACAAGGCAGAGCCGCCACCCTGAAATTTCCGGGTAGGCATCTGGCGATAATATCCCGATTTGAAATCGGAGAACCTAATAAGGCATCCTCCGAAATGGAAACCCCTTGCAGGACACTTCACAAGCCCCTATTTTCGATTATAACGGCGTGGATGGTTTCTTATCAGGTAAGGCAGTACAAGCCCGATATGGGGCAGATAGAGATACTATAGCCATAACTATTCTTTTTCTTCCTGCCGAATAAGTTGGTATTCAATAGGTTCGCGTCTTGGTTCTTCCTGCCGAATAAGTTGGATTGTGCGCGATTGGTTGTTTGATTCTTTTAACATAGTGGTATTAGGTGTATTTTTTTTAATAAAGTCCTTTATTGCCTGATTGATTACATAATTTACAGAACGGTCATTCTCTTTTGCTATGTCCTCCAAAATTGCTTTATCATTTTTTTCTATAACTAAAGACATCCTTTGTTTTGAATCAGAGATTGCCATAAAATCACTGCCTTTCTTTTTTGTTTATATTACCATAACACAACAGAAAAATCAAGGTGATTCATACTTGACACAACCGTTATTGCATGATATAGTTGTGTAAAGGTTATACAACCTATGCACAATTAAAACATATCTATCACTTTTCTTGTGATAAATACACTTCTTATCCGGCTATCTGACAGCCAAACAAAAATATGGGAGGTGGTAATCTGCTATCACTGGAAGATATGGCGGCATTGACAGCCGCAGAGGAAAAGCGTCTTGGAGTGAACAGCCCGAAGTTTATGGAGCGACACAACGAGATTATGAAAATGGCTGATGAAATACAGAGCCGTTACAAGAAAAATGCCCCTACCAGTACCGCAAATACCGATAGGAGCAAGTAGCCCGACAACCTAGCAAATTGGGGGCTTGCAGGTAGTATATCATGCCTGCTGCCCTCTGTAAAGAAAGGATTTTGATTACAATGAATTTAAAAGACTTAATGCAGAGCGAGTATGAAGCTATGGCAAGTATGGAAATTCCCATGCCGGACAAATTCACAAAAGCAATGGATTTCATCAAAGCGAAAGTTACCAAAAAGGAATTTATGGATATTGAGAGCGCAATATACGAGGGCTGTATCAGTTCGGAACATAAAGCCTTTGAACAGGGGTTCATGCGTGGTATCGTGGTAATGAAAGGCGGTGCTATATGATGAATTTTCCACTTGCAATAGAGCGATTTCAGAGGGAGCCGGAATTTGAAAGGATTTCTGACAAGGAATTTTTACAGCTTTTCATAAATTCGGTAAATGCAACTTACGAAATGGGAAAGCGAGCAGCGCACAGCGGTTTTTGTTTGACAGTGGCAATGCTGAAAGCATGGCAGAAACGTGACTTTGACAGGGAAATGGAAAGCGAGGTTGACAAGATGTTTTTAGATGTATTCACAGAGTATTCCAATGACGCATATCAGCAGGGCGTTAAGGCATCCGGGAAAGTGTTTGACATTCCCACTGATGCAATAAAGATTTATCCGTGCTTTGCGGCGCATGAGCCGAAGCCGGAGAAGATGGAGCAGAAAGAACAGTATTTCACGGAAACCGGGCTTTTGCAGTCGCAGATTATCCTTGACAGCCGGGGCAACCTGATTGACGGTTACACAAGTTATTTACTGGCAAGGGCGCACGGCATCCAGTGTGTGCCTATCAGGTACGGCAGGCGGCAGATTGTGAGGGCAAGCCACAAGCCCGGCGGCAAGCTGTACACATGGGAATTGCCGGGGATTCTGATTGACCGGGTATCTGCCGGGGATAAGGTGCTGATACATACACAGAGGGGCGTTAGAGTGGTTACGGTGGCAGCAGTTGAAGAATATGCCGGGAATGAGCCGGAGCCGCTTAGAATGGTTATCAGGGTAAAGAGGAAAGGGGGGGGGTGCTGCATAATGGCAAAGAGGACAGAGCGCAGAGAGAACCTTGCAACGGAGATTATCAGCATGGCAAAAAGGAAGTTATGGCGGTGCAGGGTGGCATTGATTATCTCACTGGCCGGGAATGTGATTCAGGCGGCAATGTGGTTTATCAGGTAACGAAGTGAAAGAACGCAAAGGAGATTTCACAGAAAGAACAGGAAATCAGGAAAAAGATTGAAGCCGGGATTTACACGGACAACCGCAATATTACATTGGATGGATATTTTGATGAATGGCTGGATGGAAAGAGGGGGAGCATAAAGGGGAATACCCTTAAATGGTATGCGACATATTATCAGAGGCATATTTCCCCATGCCTGGGGAATGTGAAGCTTCAGAAGATTGAGCGCAGACAAGTATTATCTTTTCAGAAAGAATTGTCAGAGGGTGAATTGTCTATCAGGACGTGCAATAATATTATGAAAATCCTTAAAATCATACTGAAAGATGCGGTAACGGATGAAATCATCATGAAGAACCCGGCAGAGGGCATTAAATCCTTAAAGGAAGTCAATGCAAAGGCGGCGGAGACATACCACAGGGCATTGACCGAACAGGAGCAAAAGGATTTCATGCAGGAGATGGCAAGCGATTATTATTATGAGTTTGTGGCTTTTCTTCTCTGTACTGGTATGAGGTTCGGTGAAGCTGCTGCCCTGACATGGAGCGATGTAGATTATAAGCAGAATGTGATCTACGTTACAAAAACAGCCACATTCAACGAGGATAACACACGGACTACAGGAACACCAAAGAGCGAAGCAGGAATAAGGGATATTCCATTGAATGATACGATAAAAGGCATACTGGTAAAGCAGAGGAAGAAACAGAGCATTGTAATTTCGATAGACAAGGCAGAGAACCGGGTATTTGTATCAGTGTATGGGAAGATGGTAGACAACTGTAATGTCAACAGGGCAATCAGCAATGCAATTTCTAGACTGGAAGAACAGGGCAAGCCGATAGAGCATTTCACGGCGCACGCTTTAAGAGATACCTTTGCGACACGGTACATAGAACAGGGAGGGAGTCCGCAGACCTTAAAAACCATTCTGGGGCATAGCAGCCTTGCAATGACGATGGATTTATACAGCCACGTTTTACCGAATACCAAACAAAA
>JAETSX010000060.1 GCA_021769425.1 Eubacterium sp. | reverse complement strand
AAGGACGAAGCGGTTATCATCCGCCGCATTTACAGTATGTTCCTGCAAGGCATGACGCCGCACGGCATTGCCGCCAGGCTAACCGCTGACGGCATTAAATCGCCGGGCGGCAAGGATAAATGGAACGCAGGAGCTGTTCGCAGCATCCTCACCAATGAGAAATACAAAGGCGATGCGCTTCTTCAAAAGAGCTACACGGTGGATTTCCTCACCAAAAAGAAAAAGGTCAACGAGGGAGAGATTCCGCAGTACTATGTGGAGGGCAACCACGAAGCCATCATCCAGCCGGAGGTGTTTGAGCTGGTTCAGCAGGAACTGGAGCGTAGAAAAAGCAGCCGTGGGCGACACAGCGGCGTCCATCTTTTCTCCGGTAAGATACGCTGCGGACAATGCGGCGAGTGGTACGGCTCGAAGGTCTGGCATTCCAACAGCAAATACCGCCGGGTTATCTGGCAGTGCAATCATAAGTATGACGGCGAGGAAAAATGCTCCACGCCGCACTTGACGGAGGATGAAATTAAAGCGATGTTTGTCTCAGCGGCAAACAAGCTGATTGGCAAAAAAGCGGCGATTATCTCGCCGCTCCGAAATTCGCTGGACGTTGCTTTCGACACATCTGCACTGGAAACCGAAGTCGCAGAACTGCAGGATGAGATCATGGTCGTCTCAGACCTTATCGAAAAATGCATCTACGAAAACGCTCATGTGGCGCTCGACCAAACGGAATATCAGAAACGCTATGACGGTCTCACCACCCGTTTCGATACCGCGAAGGCTCGGCTGGAGGAAATTGAAGCCGCGCTTGCCGACAAGAAATCCATAAGGATAAAAAAGATACTCCTCACTACCATTACGGCGGTGAGGAGCTTTTCTGTGCATATAAAAACAGCCGTTTCGGATTTTACACCGCAACGACTGATTTTACACCGCAAAGGAACACTTTTTAATTATTCCACGGCATTGTATTAAACTCAGTAAGATTATTTCTAAGATATTCCCTGTTTTTAATCCCATGTTTTCCAATGCCTGGTAAATGGCTCGGATAACTACGGGCGGCGTATAAAATGCCGTCAATGTGGATTCTCTTGCAGCAGAATATTCCGCTTCTGTCAGCACCGTTTTTAATTCCAGGTATTCATATCCCCATGAAGATTTGGTTTCGTCAAAGACATCCGAAAGTCCGCCCCAGCCTACATACTTTGCAAGGGTTTCCTGCTCGTCAGGCGTTGCATACCTGCCCTCTTCCTCACATTTTTTTAATAGCTGTATGGCTGCAAGGTTGCTGTGGAACTTCTCTTTTTGCGTGCCGCGGCCTAATGCATCATCCATAATGCGGTACTGGCTGCGCTGTTCTTTGGGAATTTCAGGATGCAGGTCAAAGCTTTTGGGCTTGCCCGCAGCCTTTTTTTGCTCCCAAGCTGGGACAAAGCCGCTTCCAGCCAAACGATCTTCTGTTCCTTGTTCTGCCCCCTTTTCTTTCTGGTTAAGTGTATTGTCTTTCACCAATGCCTCTTCTTTGGCCTCAATCTCCTGGATTACCTCACCATCCCCTGCTTCCAGGCTCGGCTGGACTGCCCCATTCTTCTGCTGGCTTCCTTGCAGGTGGTCATTGGCAGGGTTTTCCCTAATTTTTTTCTCAAGCTCCCCACGGGACATTTCTTCTGTGAACAAAGGGTACTCCATATCCCGCAATACTGCCATTTCATCGGACAAAAACTCAATCCTATATTCTTTGGCGCCGATAAAAACAGACGTGTCCACTTGAAGGTTATAAGGGGGATGCATGGATGGGAGTTTTTCGATGCCTGCAAGCAGTTCTTTCAGTCCTGGATATAGCCCATCCCCTGTTTCCATCTCCCCAAAAATATCAGATAAATAGCTATAAATTTCCCTTACCGACTGGGGATGGGAAAGCTGCCCTTCCAACTCTGCCAATACTTCTTCCTGTGTCTGTCCCTCTTCTACATTGATTTGGTATTCATAAGGGGCATAAGCCTGGTAAAATTCATTCAATTTTTCTGCAAGGACTTCTTCTCCGTTCGATGCGGCGGTCCGTCCAGGCAGGAAGGGTATGACTGTATCCGGCTGCCTGTCCCCCTCCGCCCGTTTCCCGTCTTGTATTTCACTGTGTAATGGCATAAGCAATTGGAACGTGTCATTCTGGTAATTAGAAAGGTCTTGGAAAATATGCCGCATATAGTTATAACTTGGATCTGTCTTTTCAATATTCCCCATCACTTCCGCTATGCCCTCTAACATTTCTTTTACCCGCCCTTCCTCTTCAAGCTGTGGACGGATTGCCGCAACTGCCGTTTGATAATCTGCCCCGTAGGGATAAGGGCGCATGGCTTCTTCCGGCTGCTTTGCATAAAAATGAAAAATTTCAGCCGCAAGGTGATGTTTCTCATATTCTGGAAAATATTTCATCTCCCGTTTTGTCAGATACCGTCCGGCTTCCATCAGCTCCTCTATGCGCTTTGCCACCTTCTCCCAGCTTAAAGTGAGTTCTGTTTCCCTGCATTTAAGCCCCAGCCCTTTCCCACTGGCCATCATGTCAATATTTGTGCCAAGGATAACTGGAAACTTGCCGGAAAAGCCATAGCTTTTTTTGAGGAACTCTGCTTTTTGTTTCCTGGTATGGTTTTTGGTAAAATAAGAATAGACGCTGTATTTTCCATGTTGTATATTGCTTCCAGACTGGATTACTGTGTCTATGATTTCCTGGGAAAAAGAAAAGGCAGAAGATTTTTCCTCTGCCATCTCTTTCAAGAGTGATAATTGCCCTTCCACAGTTGGAAGAGGGCTGCATTTGTCTTTCAATTCCCCCAGCAGGCGCATCCCGTCAAAATAGCCTGCCAGAACGCCCCAGTCATAATAAGCCTGTGAGGTGCGGGACAAATAACTTCCTTCCCACATATGGAGTACATTCTGGTATGCTTTATAACCTACACGTCTGCCGTCCTCCAACGTAAGCTCGGTATATTCATGGTTAAAAATACTTTTGATATACGCTGTGCGCTCTTCCTTATCCTCATTGGATTCCAGGAATGCCCGTATCTCTTTTTTCTCTGCTTTTAAATGTGGAGTAGATAAAAGCAGCGATTTGATATCCTTATCCTTCCCAAAAAAAGGAAGGCTCCTGTCCTCGCTGCCCCTGTCATGCCATTTTAACTGTGTCTCTGGTTCCGCCTGTCCGACATTATCTGGCTCCAATTCCTGGGATGTCTGTTGCACCATTGGCACCCCTTCCGACTGCCAATCATTGTCCGCCTCCGGCTCCAGTTCCTGGGACGTCAGTTGTAAATCAGTTCCTCCATAATCAGTTCCTCTGCCGCCTGATGAATGTTCCCCATTCTGCCTGCCCATGCCATCTGGTCTTTCGCTTTCAGTTCCTCCGTCACGCCCTGCGCTTGTGCCATCTGTGCGATGAGCTGCCCCATCCGGTTCTGTGCTTCTTCCTGTGTCTCCTTCAGGTGCTGGGTCAGTTTTCCCTGGGTCAGCAGGGTGATGAATATCCCGTAATGCTGCTCCTTCAGGTAATTCCGGCGTAGGGATGCGTACTTCCCAAGATGTGGTTCCGCTTCTTCTGGCACGGTAATGTTGGGCAGGAGATAGTCTCCCTGCCTGCTGTATTTTATCTCCCTCATGTTCAAGGCTCCCTTCTGTGCTGTTTTCTGTCTGTTCCCTTTTATTATATCTGTCTGATTCCATTCCGGCAAAGGTACGCTTTTTCTTTTTTTCTTCCTGGGAAAGCCTTCCCACAGTGTCCGCAACCTCCCTAAGCGCCATTTCTGACACGCCGCTTGTTGCTGCCCCAAACAGATTCACCAATGCCAGGGTATTGAAATTTATGATATTCCGAAAATCATCTGCGCTTAGATATGCGTCTGGGTCAACGCCGCAGCGCACCAGGAGCATATAGGCAATGCTGTTTTTCAGCAGCTCCTTCGTTTCCACCTCTATACTGTGTGCATCCAGCCCTGCCAGGAAACTGTCTTCCCTGCTGGCAAGAATGTCATCCAGATAATCAGGCAAGTTATCTTGCGCAGCATTCCCCGCCGCTTCCAGGATTGTTTCTGCAAACTTTGTCCCCCCTGTTTTTACCCCAAAGGCATTCGCAAGGGTTTCCTGCACTGCCCCCCTCTGGGCGGCGTTTACCTTCCACAAAGGCACTGGACGCACCAGCCGCTTATGTTTCCCTTCCTGGGTATCGGAAATATCAAAATAATATTTCAACCGCATAGTGTTTGATTTTTGGTCGATGACAGCAATCCCTTTGGCATCCCGTTTTACCCAGCGCCCAAATTTCCTGTTCCAGTCCTCCATCTGCAATACTGCGGCTGCGTTTGGCCGCTGCACATGGATTAAAAGCTGTTCGTCAAAAGGAAGGCGGTAATTGCGGCAGGCGGAGCTTAAAAATGCCATCCAGTTTTCTGGCTTCACAGACACTTCCCTGGCTGCTTTTTCATAAAGCTCTGTAATCATGTCATATTTTTTCTTCGCCAATACACTGCCCTGCCTTTCCTTCTCTTTGCCTTCCTCGCGTTATTGTTTACCATCGCTTCCCCTGCCTTTCTGTTCCATATGGCGGTTTGAGGCTAAACCTCCCCTCCGCTAAGAAATGTGATGACCTTATTTGCTCGTACCGCTTTTTGCAGCCCATTAATCATGCTGATCTCTGCCACCGTAATGCCCTGCATGGCTAAAATGTCATCCATCGTCATTGCTACAATCTCTTTTTCTGTGAAAAATCCTGCCTCAAACACTTTGTTCAAGAGCCGGACTGTTTTCTGGTTGACTGCCATCATAAGCCCTCCTCTCTTTTACTTTTACCGTTCCCATCCACTTTTTTTCCCTCTTTCTTCCACGTCTTTTAAATATTTTTTATACATGACCGCATCGCGCAGCACGTCCTCAATGTCGTGGTAAGTGTCTTTGCCCACCCTTTCTTCCAGCCAGCCTTTCACCCGCCAGTCAGAACATAATACTTCTTTCGCCACTTCATTGACCATGCGCAGCGAATTGTCTTCTTGAAACAAGCTCACCAGCGCATCGGCAAATTTATCCCCTCCCCGCTGAAGCTGCACTTTTATCTCCCTGCTGCCCAGGTAGACGCGCTCTGGCGCAAGTGTAATGCCAATGCTCCCCAATAGGTCGGGAAGCTCCCTTGTTGGGAACTGGATGGCTGCATGGTTCCCCTGGTACTCCACCATAGCTATAAAGAAATCCACATCCCGCCGGATCTCCCACGGCTCATGCTGTTCCAGGTATTGCACTTCTGCCATTGCCCGCTGGCATAAGTCTTTTATAGCTTTGAAAAGTTCATCTGTATAATGCCCAAAGGAATACTCTGTTTTGTTCCTGCATTCCCAGGTGACATATTTTTCTTGGCCTTTCCGGTCCACGCCAAGCACGAACTCCACATTCCCAACAGGGATAGAAGCTGTGATGAGATACCCTGCATTGGTTCTGTTTCCATCCATCTACCTCGCCTCCCATCTTTTTTCCTTATCCTTATTGTTTTCCCCTTCCTGCTGCTTGACAATCTCTGCCACCCGTTCTTTTGCCCACTGGGGCAGAAATTCCCTTTTGACCTCGCCTGCAAAATCATACCGCTCCCACCGCTGGTTCTCTCCAGAATAAAGGGCGGTGCAGTAACAGGTGCTTCCTGTCCCATGTTCCCTGGTGCCATTCCCTCTTATGACATAGATTAACTGGTTTTCTGCAGAACGGTATTCTGGCCTTAACACTTCTGGCTTGACTGCCATCACTTTTCCTGCAATGTCCCCGCATTGGGACATAGGCTTACACATATCCGCCGTGATTTTAACCCTTGGCACAGTCACAGCCTCCTGTTCCCCGCGCGCCTTCCCACACTGCTCTTTCACCCTGTCTGCAAAAAGTTCTGCCATCTCCACATAGTCATCGCCTGCTATGCCTTCCTGGTAAGATTCAAAAATACCATTTTGTTTATAAAAGGCGCAGAAATAAGGCAGTTCTGCCTTTTCGTCCACGCCAAAGACCACTTCCCTGTCGCCAATTTGGATTCCCTGCGTCACCTCATAGTTTCCTGCCATCCGCTTTTCTGTTTTATCGCTCATAATCTTTCCTCCTGGCCTTTTGCGGATGTCCCATATATTCCTGCAATTCATATTCACATGGGACATATAATTTTCCATTTTCTAAGCATCGGAAAATATCACAGTTTTTATCTGTGGAAGCCGCATAAAAACTTTCATGACTGTAATCTGCTTTTTTGCTTCCCTTTCCGTAATAATCTTCCTGGAAAAATCCAAGTCCCAGGTCTGTCCGCAGCCTGCGTGTAATTGCAAAAAAATCTCCCTCCTTTCCATGAAACTGCCTTACTGGAATAAACTGCTTCCCGCCATATACAAACGTTTTTTCACTCATATGCCCAGTCCTCACTTTCTTCCATTGCTGCCATACCATACAGTACGGTCAAAACAGCTTTCATTCTATTCCCCCTGCACTAAGATCCCAGCTTCTTTTTATCTGGAAATGCCATGTTTTATCTTACCTTTGTTCCATGCCATTTTCACCTCCCTTCAGTATGTAACAAGGGCGGCAGTCGCCGCCCCCAACACAAGGCTGTCTTGTGGATAGCCTATTTCTCCCTTTTATGGTTCCCCAGCCATGCCGCCGCGCCTGTCACGAATGCAATCAGCGCAATCCAAATCCATTTCTTTCCGTCCATATCGTTTCATCTCCCTTCTTTCTTCTTCCTTATTTTTCTAACTGCTAAAACGCCAAAGCCTGCCATGCCTGCGCCTGCCAATATAGACAACATCATCCACAGCCCTGTCCTGCTTTCGTCGCCTGTCTTTGGCGTGGTGGTTTTTTTCTCTGGCTCCTTTTCATTGGTCATTGTGGCTTTGATGATTTCCCCGTCCTCTTTTATCTCAAACGGAAACTCCCTGGTGTCAATCCGGTAGCCCTTGGGAGCTTCATATTCCTGGTAAGTGTATTTCCCATAACGCAGGGTAAATACGGCAATCCCTTTTTCATCGGTCACGCCTGTTGCCACCACATTCCCATCCTGGTCTTTGATGCGGAATTTTGCATCTGGCAGAAGTTTCCCGTCCGAAATGTCTTTCTTGGTCAGTTCCAGCTTTGAAGTGTTTGGTTTGTTCACAAAGCCCACGCCTGCCTTGTTCTCCACTTCCACGGCCTTGCCGTCCTCCCTGATTTCAAAATAGTATGCCTTTTGATCCAGTTTGAAGCCTTTGGGCGCAGTTTTCTCTTTTACAAAATAGCCGCCGTATACAAGCCCGTCCTTCTGGTAAATGCCTTTGGCGGTTTCTTTCAGTTTGCCAATCCGCTTATCCTTTTTGGGATTAAATTTCCCGTTTCCATCGGTATCCTGGTACAGTTCAAACACTGCCCCGCCCAGTTTGTTCTTCGGATAGTCCGCATCGACTTTTTTCAGACACACGCTGCCTGTCATCTGTTTGTCTGTGATTTTGATTTTCACCATCGCGCCCTGTTTTGTAACACAGACATAATGGGTCTGCCCATCCAGCAGATACCCTTCCGGCGCTTCCAGTTCATGCACAATATAATTCCCACAGACTACATTTTCAAAGAAAAATGCGCCTGTTTTGTCCGACACTGTAACCAGCACTGCGTTTCCTTCTGTAAATTCCTGTGCATCTGCTGGGAATAGGCCAATTTTTGCCCCTTCCAGCCCTGCATCTTCTGTGTCAACCTTCACGCCCTCAATCCGTCCGCGGAACAGTTCATTTTCAATTGCGCCGCCTTCATTTGCGGTGATGTTTACCACAGCCAGTTCCTGTCCCTGGTAAGCAAACTCCAAAGGATAATTTTTATCGGATAACAGGTAATGCCCATCTGTGCATACCTCTTTCACATAATATTTTCCAAACGGAAGGTCGCTGTGGAATGCTGCAAGCCCGTCTGTGTTGCAGAATACAATCTCAAGCAACCCGTCCGCTGGGATGGAAGCACCGTCTGCTGCCGTCAGTTCTTCCGCTGCATACAGGCCAAAGGCAACATTCTGGATTTCCCCTTTGCTTCCAACTTCAAAAATGCCATCCTGCTCCAATACTTTTGCCAGCTCAACCGCTGCTTTCTGGCGTTCGTTGTAAAAAGCGGTTTCCATCTCTGTTACAGGAACTTCCTGCCCCGCATAGGTAAGCTCCACTTCCTTTGCCTCTGTGTCCAGCACACAGCCATATGGCGCTGTTTTTTCCACTACCTGGTACTTCCCTAAATACAGTTCCTTTGTTTCTGCATTCCCTTCCCCGTCCGTAGTGATTGTATCTACAACCTCGCCTGCCGCTGCCCTTACGCTTCCGTCTGGCGTTGTAATGTCCTCCGCTGCAATAACCTCATACACTGCCCCCTCTTTTGCCGCCGTGCCAAATACTGGGGTATAAATCGCCTCCCCTTCTGCCAGGTTCCCTTCTTTGTCCGGTACGCCATCCCTGGATATCTGCACACTTTCAAACTCTTCCGCATTCTTTGCCACCAACAGTCTCCCTTTCTGCGGCACGTTCTGCTGTTCCAATCCAACCACCGTGACACCGCTTTCCTCTGTGGCGTTATCCTCGGATATGGTAAATGGGATTGGTGTTTTGTCCAGCACATATCCATAAGGCGCCTGCACTTCTACCAGGTTATACTCTCCACAAGGAAGGGATTCGGGCGTAACCAGGGAACCATTGGACGCTGTATAAAATGTGTCCATATCGGCTGGCTCTGGATAGGTGCATTTCATTGTCACAAGCGTTCCTTCCCTATCATAAATCTGGTATCCTGCGCCTGACAGGGGGATGGTCTTGCCTGTTTCTACGTCCTTTTTTACCACTTTGATATAAGACTGGAAGGGCGCATTGTTCATCAGGTAGTGGTATACGTTCCCATCGCTGTTTACATACACGTCAAAATCTGCAATCTTTTCGCTGCCCTCCCACCCTTTGGTTTGGTGTACGGTGTAAGTCCCATAGGGTAGGTCTTTGGTTTTTGCATAGCCGTATGCATCGCATACAAGGGCGTCCCGCTCGCTTTCTTCTGCCGCTTCATAGCTGCCGGAACTCTTTAAATATACCTGGAACTGGGCGCCTTCTTCCGGCGTTTCCACCTGTGTGCTGCCATCGTCCGTGTGTTTGAGGATGGAAATCTTTCCTTTGATGGATTGTTCTTTTACCTCTGTCTGTACCGAATTCCGCTCAACGGTAAATTCCCCTGGCTCTGCGCCTACTGGGTGTATGGTTTCGTCCAGCAGATACCCTTCCGATGGCGAAATCTCGCGGATGCTCCAATGCTCCCCGCAGGGATAATAGTCTGTGGTAAACTGCCCTTTGCCGTCTGTGGTATAGGTGTCCACCAGCGTGTCCCCGTCATAGATGCCATAAACGGCTCCTGCTAACGTCGCATCCCCTTGGGGCTTTCCGGTTTCTTTGTCCACCTTTGTCACTTTGACGCGGAATTTCTTCAAAACATTGGTCACAGTGGCCTTTGTGACTTCCTTCCACTGGATTGCGGCTTGCTGCTTCTCTGGCACGACATAGCGGGCTGCAGTGTCCACTTCCTCAAGGGTGTATGGCTTGTTGCCAGAGATTAAAATATCTTTGAACATGGCAACTCCATTCTTATTTGTCACTGCATATTCATCCACGTCCGCACCGGAAAGAGATTTCCCATACAGATGGAATTTCACCCCTTCCACAAAACTATCCTCAGAACTTTTGATGACTTTCAAGCTGCCGCGTTTTAAAGTGTTTGCAAACTCCACCTTGGCGGTTTCCCCGCCTTTGACGGTGACTTTCTGTGCCTTCTGGGTTTCATAGCGCCCTTCGGTCAGCTCTGTCACCGTGTAGACACCAGGGCTTAAGTTCCCCACTTCGATGATTCCGCCTTTGCCTGTCGTTACGGTCTTATCCATCCCTTTGCCTGTAACCTGGAATTTTAAGCCCTCTACAATCCCATCCTCAGAAGTCTTAATGAGTTTCAATTCACCATAAGCAGCTTCCACCTTTAGGTAAGCGGCCACGTCAGCGGCATTCTCCACACCAATTACAATATCCTGCAAAGAAGGGTCGCCGTATGCCACCAGCCTTGCCTCACTGCTTACGGTAGGGCCTGTCTTTACTGCTGACAGTAATACTCTGTCTTTGATGGCATCTTTTGATGTCAGGGTCAGCGTATTCCCAGAAACGCTTACTTTCACACTGCTGTCTGGGGATGTGAAGGCAAACTGGGACAATACCCCGTTGCTGTCGGTCAGCTTCAGTACATACTGGGAACCGTCCCATTCCATCTGTTTCGCTTCTGCGTCCTTCCCTGCAGATGCAAAGCTTGGGATTGTCCCATGCCCTGCCATGTTTGCTGCAATCTGCTGGTAGGCGGCGGACACGCCTGCATTTGCCCCGCCTGCACAGAACGCTTCATAGAACTTGCCATCCACAAGCGCATAGGGGGTGTCTGCACCCCTGCACCCAGTCACAACCTCCCAGATAAGGATCTGTGTGGCTACCACCTTCTCATCCTCTGAGCCTGGAAGGGCTGCCATACTCCCCTGGGAACCATAGAGCAATACAAGATTTACTGCGCTTTTCTGGCTCCCGCTTAAAGCGTTCCATGTGTCCGATGCGTTGGCCTGCAAGGTGTTCCCAGAATGCAGGGAAACCCCAGGCTGGATGCAGAAGGCAGGCTCCCCGTCTGCATAGATCCTTGTCCTCACTTCCCCTGCGTCCCCGCAGTTATGCCCGTTATGGCTCACAGACTGCTGGTAGCGGATGGCATTGCCCTCCCCGTCCAGGCAGTTCTCAAAGGTTATGGTTGCCCGTTCCGACGCCGCTTTCATGGGCAGGGATGGGAGTATGGAAACAACTGCTGCCGCTGCCATCAACAGGGCAAACCCTCTCTTCAATCTCTCTTTGACTTTCTTCTTCACTTTCATATCCTCCATTTCTAACCATAGATTTATAAATAAAAAATCCCTGCACTTTGCAGGGTGTTGGGGGCTGTCCTTCCCACGGTATCATACAGGGAATGGATAGCCATACGGAGCCAGTGGCTCTATATTGTTTTTTCGGCTGGTAATCGGCTGGTAACTGGAAGGGGTAGGGTGTGGGGAGGGGGAACCAGGAAAATCCCTACATTTGGGCATACTGTCCCCCTGGCGGGTCTGCCTACCGTTCCCGGCCTTTGTCCCGTTCCTTTTTCCGGTACAGTTCCAATGCCTTGACAATCGTATCTTCCATCTGTTTCATGGACGTCCCTGGCGAAAAATACTTGTCAATGCGTTTTTTTGGTATTTTAAACTGCTCGACTTGGTTCGGTTTTTCTTCTGACAAGATGGACAGTATCACGTCCTCCCCCAGTTTCCCGCTTTCTGAAAACTTCCTTAATTTAATTGCCTGCGCATGGCTTGGCGTGCAGTCCTCTGACTGCATGGTGTCATACAATGTTTCCTGCTGGTCTTTGGGCAGATAAGATAATTCCACTGCCGGACGCATGGCAACTTTTCCGTTGTCCACCATATCCAGGATAGGGGGAATGAGTTCTGTCAGACGGATATAGCGACGGATTGTTTCCCGACTTTCACCCACTTCTTTTGCTAAAGTTTCATTCGTTCGGAACTTTGCCACCGATGGTGTCGAAGTTAAGTCTGTACGCCTGCCTTGTCTGTTCATTGCCTCCAACTTCATCTTATAAGCAAAGGCTTTTTCTGATGGTAGGATTTCCTCTCTTTGCAGGTTTGAGTCAACCATTATCAGCACTGCTTCATCCTCTGTCACATTTCGGATGATGCATGGCATTTCTGTTTTCCCTGCCAGCTCACTTGCCATTTTTCGCCTGTGTCCGGCTATCATTTCATAGCCGCCCCCTGCTTTTTCCCTAACCAGAGCTGGCACTAACACTCCATACTGTTTTACACTCTCTGCCATATCCATCATGCTTTCATCCATCTTCACCTGAAATGGATGGTTTGGAAAATCAGTGATTTCCCCAATGGGAATGTCCTGAATGGATTCCCTGCTTTCCTCATCCCGCTCCTCCTGTGTGCTGAACAGGTCATCGGCTGAGGGAAGATTCAGTTTTATGCCGCTGTTTTTCGCCATCCCGTATCACCTCCCTCGTAAACGCTTCATATGCCTTTGCCGCTGCACTGTGTCTGTCATAGCTATAAATGCTCTGCCCTGCCGCGCTGGTTTCCGCTGCCTTTACTGCAACTGGAATGATGGTCTGGTAGACATTGATTACCCTCCCATAATTCTGTTTCAAACTTTCGGCTGTGGCACGGGCAAGATTTGTCCTCATATCCGCCAGTGTCAGCAATACCCCATCTACCTTTAAGCCAGGGTTAATCTGCCGCTGTACCTTGCCAATGGTCTTTACAAGCTGTGTCATTCCCTTTAAGGGCAGGTAATGGGCTTGTACGGGGACAATCACGCTGTCCGCTGCCGCAAGCGCATTGATGGTCAGCATCCCCAGGCTTGGCATACAGTCAATCAGGATATAGTCATACTCTTTTTTCAGCCCGCCGAGATAGGATTTCATGGTAAACTCCCTGCTCATGGCATTTACCAGCGTCATTTCCATGCCGGACAACTCAATATTCGCCGGGATTAGGTCTACCCCCTCTTCATGGTGTAAAATTCCTTCCTGCAGGTTAAGTGGCTCATCACGGATTGCCCGCTCCATCTGTGTTGACAATGTGACAGGTAAACTATCCTGGTCTGTCCATCCCAAAGAGGTTGTCAAATCCCCCTGTGGGTCTGCATCCACAAGCAGCACTTTCTTCCCCACATTCGCCAAACCTATGCCCAGGTTGACCGTAGTTGTGGTCTTTCCAGTGCCTCCTTTCTGGTTTGCGATTGCGATTACCTTGCATTTCGCCATTTCGGTTCCCTCCTTCCTTTGAAATATAATAGCTGCCTCTTTATCAAAAAATAGAGACAGCTATGTAAAAATCTATTTGCCTACAAGAAAGTAAATAAATTAATTATTACTATGTAATATGTATGGGAATGTTATCATTCTATTAAAATTTGGAAAATAAAAAACCCCATACAGATTTGTATGAGGCATTGACGGATGCATCTATCTTTTCATGCATCCCATAGATATGTATTTGATTTTAGGTCTACCATTACATTTTCATTAAATATTTGCAATAAAAAACCTGTAAACTCCAATGTTTACAGGTTTTCTCCAAACTCCCCGAGTTGGGCTCGAACCAACAACCCCACGGTTAACAGCCGTGTGCTCTACCAACGGGTGCGCTCGCACACCGATAAGAGTGGGAGAAATATTCTTTCTCAATGTCGTTCTCACGACTTGTTTATGTTATCATGATTTCGTAACTTTTGCAAGCAGTTTTTTGATTTTTGGGAAATTTTGTGTATTGTGCTTTCCATATCAACTTGCATTTTGTATATATGCAACAAGGATACACTCATAATGCCTCTGCTCAATGAAAAGCACACTTTTATATCATCATCAAGCTGTAACCTGACTGCTGTTTTTCGATTTCCACTCTGAACAAAACTGCTGGTAGGTAACATTCATGTGCATGATAATGTTATAATCTTTCCCCAGCTCAATCCGGTCGAACAACTGGCAGGCAATCATTTTTTTCTGCTCTAAGTCCGCCGTGTCAAATTCCTCTGCCCAGCTCTTAAAGCGGCGGTAGGCTGGCAGGATGGCTTCTACCATCTCTTTCTTCTGGTTCATATCGCTGTCCAGCTTTTCCAGACGTTCTTCACTGTCTGCAATTCTTATCTTTACCACATTGATTGCCTCTTTCAAATCTTCCGGTGAATATAGGCTTTCTCCCAACAGTGTTTTTCCAATCTCACGCTGCAAGACTTCCAACTGCTTTTTATCTTTGTCCAGTTCAAACACGGTTTTCCGTCTGCTGGCGGTATGTGCCGCCTGCTGTTTTTTCAGGATTTCCTTGTACTTTTCTTCTTCCGGCGCACCGTCCATGCCCTCAAATACCTGACGCATAATCTGGCTGACTGTTTCATCAACCTTTGCGGCAATGTAGTTTGTCTGCCCATCGCACTCACAAAGTTTGTTCGCCTTGTGGTAACAGTGGTACTTCAATACATCTTTCAGATATTCGCTCCCGTCCTTACGGAAATAATGGTCTTTATGGTGGGTGGTGGTTATCCTCCCGCCACAATGCTGGCAGAAGATATTGCCGGACAACATCGCCTCACCCTTTGTCCGTATGGCAAGCTGGCGTTTTTCTTCATCGACTTGCGCCCGCTGTTTCAGAATCTCGTCAATCCTTACTGCTTCTTCGTCACTGATAATCCTTAATCGCTGCAATGCTTCCGAAGTTTCGCCCTCACTGGTACAACCCCTCGGAAGTGACGCTGACAGTATCCGCAGAATCGACTTGCTGGTAAATTTTTTCCCGTTGGCTGTCTTATATCCCTGGTCGTTCAGGAAATGCGCCATGACATAACTGCCTGTGCCGTTGTTGATTGTCTTTTCAACAATTTTCCGGTACACTACATACTGCTCAAGGTCGATTTCATATTTCTTCAGCTCCTGCCCTTTCCGGTTTTTCATCCCACTCGGCACGATCCGGTATCCATAGGGCAATGCCCCGCCCGTATATAGTCCGTCTAATTTCAACTGCTGGATTCTGGTCTTGATTCGGATGGAAGTCTTTTCGCTCTCGCCGGACGCCTGCCAGAACCGGATATAATTTGTCAGCTTGTCAACGTGCGTTTCAAATCTCTGCTCGCCTTCTTTCACGCTCCACACTTCAACGCCCGCTGTCTTGACAAACCATTCTACAATAAATGGTGTTTCGTCATCAATTCGTCCGATACGGTCAAACATGAACACCAGCAGCACGTCAAATTCCTTGTTCAGTGCCGCTTCCTGCAAATCAATGATTGCGTCACGGTTCTTGGCGGACACCTTAAAGCCGGAGACGCCTTTTTCCTCATATTCTTTTACGATTTCCCAATCCTGCCTGTATTTTACAAATTCCTTGCAGGCTCCCCGCTGCATGGGGATGTCGTTGTCATGGTTCTCGCTGATGTTTACCTGCTTCTTTGTGGAAACTCTGTATAAAGTGTAAACTCTTTTCATTGGCTATATCCTCCCGTAATAAAAATTTCATACGGGATGCACTATATGGAATTTTCAAGGTTCGCTGGCGGCTATCCGCCTGTGCCATTATTATAGGAAGGAACTCTTTCAACCGCAAATGTGCGATTTTGAAATTTATAGTGTCACCCGCAAGGCTTGTCACCTGCAAGGAAGCTCTAAGCCAATCATATCCATCAGGTCATTCTGCACCCGCTCATCATATGCTTTTGATAAAATAGACTGTATCTTATCCATTACCCCGTCCACTGGCTTTGCCGAAAAAGACAAAGTAATCTGGCAGCCGTTTATCTCCTTTTCCATCCTCTGCTGTTCTGCTGACCTCATAATATGCCTCCTTTCCCTCCCTATGTAGCGCAGGGGCAGACAATTCCTGCCCGCCCTGCCGCTTTTTCAAGGTCGCTGTCCGGCTTCACTGCCAACACACAGCTCAAGGCTTACAGCAAGGCAGCGGTCTACCTGTTCCATATCTGCCCGGTTCAGCCGCCCGATATATTCCTGCAAACGCTTTTTATCAATCGTCCGTAACTGCTCCAGAAGCACAAGGGATTCTTCTTTCAGCCCTGCGTATGATTTCACCTTATGGTGTGTGGGCAAATCAGGCTTTTCGCTGATCTTTCCTGACATTGCCGCCACAATCACGGTAGGGCTGTGGTAATTCCCGGTATTGTTCTGGATAATGAGAACAGGGCGGTATCCGCCCTGCTCTGAACCTACCACGGGGTTTAAGTCTGCATAATACATCTCTCCCCGGTATATTCTGCCTAACATATTTTTTATCCTCCACATGCCGACAGCTATGCTGCCGGCTCTCGCGGCAGTCGCCAAATGTCCGTGCAAGCACGTCTACTTGGCTCGTTGCTCGCGGAAATCAATAAGTAATGCCTATTTGTCCCCGACACCCCGACATATTGCGTTATGAAACACAAGGGAAGTCACCAAACGACTGGCTGCTGGCCAGTTCCACGGGATTCGCACCCCTCCGGGGATCGCCCGGAGCCGCCCTCATTTGTTGCGACGCTTCTAACGCTCGACTTGTGACTGGACGGGAGTATCATTGTCCCTGCTGCCTGTTATCGCCCTATCAGTAGCAAACTGGTAGTTATAGCCCGGTATTTCCCGCTCCTTAGATGGGGATAGGACAGCCGCAAACCATTTTCTTTCTGTCTGTGCGATTCCGCTGCTTTTATCCCCATCCAGCTCATGGCGTACCTGCTAACGTGGCTTACGCTCATCACGATAACAACAGGAATGTGCTTGGTGAATGGGTATGAAATTTTCATGGTACAAACCCATTCACCGCAAAACGGAAAACAGGCAAGGGATTTTTTATCTCCCTCACCTGTTTCCTCACTTAAACGCAAAAAGTAGCTACCTGATTTTAAATTTTTTTCAATTCTTTTTTCAGACGTTCAACAGCAGCCTCAATGGAACGCTTGACTGGCATTTTCGTACAGCCTTCCTTTTTTGCTATCTGCTCATAGGTCATGCCCTCAAAATAATATAACTGCATCCTGCGACGCTGCATTTCCGGCAATGTTTTCATTGCTGTATGTAATGCCTCAATCTGAATCTTTTTCAGCACGACTTCTTCTATGCTCTCCGGCTTTTCTACTGCCCTCACATTCAAAGTCGCTTCCCATACCTCGGACTGCTCAATATGCCTGTCCACTACGTTGAGATACACCAGATCATCTAATTCAAATGAATCAAACGTGTCATACAATGCCCTGCTGATTTCCAGTTTATGTAAAGCTCCTTGTCCGTCTTTAAATGAAATGTAATAATGCTTGTCCTTTTCGTATATATTATAAGGATTATACTTATCCTTTCTTCTTTTTGGGCGGTTACCCTCCATATTCCTTTCCTCCAATCTGAATTTTTTGTTAAAAATCCAGATTGGCAGGCGGTGAGCGGCAGCCGATACCCAAAACAGCCTTACAGCGTGTTCTTACAAAAAACGACAAAAGAAAAACCGCAGAGGCTGTCACACCTCTACGGTTTGTGGAGAATTTAATTTTATTATGTTGATTTTTGGCTTCTATTTTTAAATCATAAAGCTCCCATGTGCTGACGGGGATTTTTATTATCAGATAATCCACCCAGCCCCAGTAAAGCATATGAAAATAAAAGCTACTACTTACAAACAAAAAATGCCTCCAAACTCAAAACGGGTTTGAAGGGAAATCTATGCTTCTGCTATTTAGGCGTGCCAAATCACACCCACCAAAGACGCCGTTTTTTTTATTTGGTGGGCTTAAAGAGATTCTATTTTTTCATTTCCGACTGTAACTGCCTTCTATATAAATGGAATATTTCATCTTCCAGCTTTGCAAAGCCGCTTAAAAGGGTTACAATGGCTGCATTCACCTCCAGTATGGTTGTCATATCTTTTTATCATGAATGGCGCATTTTCAGGTTTCCAAATTCTATATCCACCTATGCCCTCGCATCAAATCCGCCCTGCATTTCCATTCCGGCAACACCAGCATTTATCTCCTGCCTTGCCGCCCGGAACGCATCATAGTAGGCGGCCTTCAAAGTCCCGTGTACCTGCGTCTCCGCTTTCGATTCCTTCTCATGCCAGCCCACGCCCGTCGTGTAGGTCAGTATCTCGTCACCGTTTCCGTCATATACATGGATGGCAGAACCCGTATCTTCCGGCTGGAACTTGACTTCATACGGCTCCCCGAACAGGAGGCGCAGCCACCCCTCGTCCGCCTCACTAATCTTCAATACCTTCCTCAACCTTGTCAAGAATATATGATGTAAATTTACCCTCCACACTATCACTCGGGAAATCCTCTTCCAGTTCTTTACGTTCCTCCTCAAAATTTTGCCGTACTTCTTCTTGTTCTTCGGGTGTCATGTCGTCCCAATTCTTGTTATTAGCATAAACACAGCCACTCATTGTTATAGCAATCATGCTAAACATAAGAATAATAAGAAACAACTTTGAAATCCTGCCTGTTCGCTCCATAATTTTTCCTCCTAAATTCCTAATCGTGAAAGCAAGCCTAATGCAGTAATAAATAGCACTGTAACTATTGCTGTTGCCGCTATTATGGCAATTATGCCTATTGCTTTTTTGTATTCTTGGCTCAATTCCTTCTTTTCCGGCACTGGAACAGATACTTTTTCAGTACCTAACAGAATATAATCTGCACTTACATGGTAAATTTCTGTTAGTTTAATGATATTGTCAATTTCCGGCTTTCCCTGTCCACTTTCCCATTTGGAAATTGCCTGCCTGGAAAGTCCTAACATCTCGGCAACTTGCTCCTGTGAATAGCCTTCTTTCTTACGCAGCTCTTGGAGCCTTTCCGATATGTCCATGTTCATCACCTCCATTTGCATATTTTCCATTATGTCCATGTTAATTACCTCCTTGTGAACATAATAGAATAATTTGTTAGTTGCATACCACCAACAGCTATTTAATTGGTGTCAACTAATCGTTGCAGTTACGAAAATTTGCGTTGCATTAGGATTTATGGAACGAATTTTCTTGATGAATCCAGCCAGGTCTTCCTGGGACAGCTTCCATTCCTTTTGGGATGATGTCTTTCCCGTCTTGTGGCTGTATGTCTGATAGCTTTTTGCTATTCCTGCTATATCCATTTCGAATCTTGTTTGAGAAATTTACCATTATCACTTAGCCAAAAAACAGAAAAGAAACAATGCATTCTATATATTTTACCTATTCTAAATATGATAAGATATATTTTGCTATCTCCTCTGACACTTGATAATGTGTTATAGAATCTCCCCGATCACTATATTCACCCGGAATTATTTCCTCAATATAGTAATTACCATCGCTTTTATAAAGTATCTGGGTATCCATTTCTTTTAACTCTTTTTCATTACTATGCCTTGATAACATAAATCTGACAATTTGGCATTCAACTTCTTCTGGATTTGGTGCATCATCTGCATATTCCCACTGATCCAAAGCCAACCCGTTAAGATATTGCGCTATTTCAGAAATATCGTCTATTTCATTCAGCAACGTGTTTTTGTCTGCTCCGTAAAACTGTATCTTCTGCTCTTTAGAAGTCTTGCGTAGTTCCTCTTCTGTAAAGGATGTTTCACCTATATAATATCGGGCATTCTCTATATCATCTGTTTTTTCAATATCACTTTCAATATCACTATTTGGCACATAAAAATCAAGTCCCCACCCATCCAGTATATCCTTCGCTGTTATATTCTTATTTAGGTCTAAGTCTTCCGGCGCATTAAGAAACTGTCCCGCCTTTTCTGATATTCTGGCTATTGCTTCTATTTCCTGATTATAATCTCGTATAATATATTCACCTTTCTGTGAAATATAAAATTCTAAGGTACTCTTATTAACTAACTGTTTTCCATCCTGTAAAAATATAGGTTCATCAATTACCTCATATGATATATAGCTATATACCAGGTCTATATCTTCAGGCAGCTGTTCCATATCATTCCAGGATTCAATATCCAGTTGTTTTACGAACCTTTCTATTTCTTTATTATTGTCAATGATACCAATCGTCTCACCAGAAGCTGTAATAATTTCAGTAAATTGTTTTTTTTCTTCATTGTTACTGAAATACGCTCCATCTGCATCTGAAACATTGCTTTTAGCTGTCTTATCCCCACAACCAACGAGACTAAACATACCTACTGTCAATATAAAGACTAACATGATACATTTTTTCATACTTCCTCTCCACCCTTTCATTTTATCAAAGCCACTCCTGCTCCCCCGATTTTCCCAAAATCCATAACAGTTTTTACAATGCAGTATCGTTCATAGCCCTTTCTCTCTTACACAAAAACGTTTAATGACCAAAAACATCAAATACCCGCAAACAATTCCTATCATATTAAGAATAATATCATCAACATCAAAAGTACCAAGTTTAGTAAGGAATTGAAAAATCTCTATTAACAGTATCGAAGCTAGGCCAGTAAAGAAAACACTTATCGTTGAACTGAATTTTTTGTATGCAATAGGCAAAAGAAAGCCAAACGGGATAAATGGAATTATATTTCCCAATAAGTTTTTTAATGCCCACCACTGGGTAATGTACTTGATCTGAGTGGACATACTCCTGAATGGAATAAGATTATAGTTTATTGAACCTTGCATTGAATAGGTACTAATCCTATCAGTTAATTCATAAAATGAACCTTTGAACTTAACAACGACAAAGACCAACAATAAGGCAATATACACCCACCAAATTATTTTTAGTATTTTGTCTTGTTTTCTCATTATGAACCTCCCATACATACATTTTGATTAACAAAATTTTCTGCTCCCCGATTCACCTATCTGCCTGAACGTTGGGGATGCCTGCCCTGCCTTGTCAGGCTGTGGCTTATTGGGGATATGCTACTGTTAGTCTTTTGCATACTGTGTTTTCATTTTCCCAAAAATCGCGCCTATCACCGCTCCGAAAGCACTTCCCATGAAAAGAACAATTAACAAATGCTCAAGAAGTAAAATGCTAAACATTCCTCCAGCAAATGTTCCGTAAGCTATACCCCAGCCAACATAATAAGACACTTTATCTTTTTTGTTGCCTCTTTTCATAATGCCTCCTTCTCCAAAAACATGAAGCTACTCCCTCTCCCCAATTTCCCCGATCTGCCGGAAAACCGGGGATGCCTGTCCTGTCAGGCTGTGGCTTATCAGTTATTCAGATACCCCTGCTTTTCTTCTTCATCAGACCATATGCGGTCATACCAGCTGCCAATGTTGTTAAACACATCCTGCCATGTGGCGAACTTCTGCATTTCTTCAATGCTGCCCCTGTTGTTTTGCAGCCAAACGAAAACCGCCTTATAGGTATTTTCCGAAAACAGGACGCTCCAGTTGTTCTTATAATCTGTATTGTCATTATAGGACATCCCGTTAAAGCCCATAGAGACAATGCCATCCTTCGTATGCTGCGCCAGCCCCTTTATCTCCAGATCAGCCCATATGTATGCGGCGTTCTTATCGTGGATCAGGTTGGGATATTTATTGAAGTAGGTCTCCGCAAGGGTCTCATACCTTTCCCTGTCTGCCTCGCTCTGCAAAAGGACTTTTCCCCAACGGCCTTCCTCGCCATCCCACACAAGATACTGTATGCCAGTGCCGGAATGGGTCTTTAATATGAAACCGGACAGTTCCTCCGTTTCCAGCGTTTCCACGCCCATGACATCCTGCAGGGCGTCTTTCAGCTCGCCGTCCAATACCATAGCATCATAGCTCATGGTTCCATGCTCCGAGATCAGGAACTGCTTTCCTGTCTGGCTGTCCTGCCTGACCTTGATGTCAGAATAGTCAAAAGCGTCTATCCTTTCTCCCTGTTTATTGTAAATATCGAAACACCCCGCCTCGTTGTCCGGCACAATCCTGTAATTCTCGGATTCGTATGTTTCATAGGCAGGCTTCACATTGCGTACCCCGGATGCCGCCGATGCACGGTACGCATCCAGCACCGAAGTCTGCCCCGCCGCCCTCATGCTGTTTCTGATGGGAGAACTGCTCCCTGCCGCATCTGCATCCGCCATCCTGCCCGCGAAGCCCGTTCCCGAACCATTCCTCTGTGCCTTTCCCATATCACGCCATGCGGGATATCCCGCCCCTATTCCGTTTATGCTCATGATTCAAATCCCCAATTATTTTTATTATTGCGGCCCCTCTGTCATTCAGCACCGCACCCTCTCCCTCGTAATAAGTCCGAGCGGTTCATTGCCTTAAATACACTCCCCCTCGCCTCCGGGCAGACCGCAGAGGCAAAGCCTTATGCGCCTCTGCGGAATAGGGTGTAAAAATTATATGTGTATATCCAATTACGCCTCTTTATGAATGCCAAACATACCATTCAGCATGGATAACACTTTCTCCATGCTGCTTTCCTTGGAACCGGAAGTCTTGTAGGCATCCCTCCATTCCTGCGCCAGCCTTTTCATTTTCGTTCCGGCTGTTTCCGGGGCATCTCCATCTGTCTCCTGCGGCTTTTTAGAGACATTCGTGGAAAGCCCCTTCCCTCCCTCAGTTCTGAGCCTCTGAAACTCGCCCTCTATCATTTCTTTGGTATCCGCTCTGTCCGCTATCTTCTGGAATGCCCGGTCAAGCTCACTTAATTCTTCTTCCATTGTCATTTTACGGAAACCCGTTTCTGAATTTTCATCCTCCACATAACGCTCCCTTGTGCCGTTCTGGTAGCCCCGCACGATTTCATCATAAAGGTTGCCATACGCCCTGACGGAATCCTCCATCTGGTCTGCAATGGCGTATGCGCTTCCTGTCCTCTGCCCTTTCAGCTTTTCCAATTCTCCGGCCAGTTCACCGCCATAGGCGTTTGCGGCCAGTGCGCTTGCCGTCTGTTTTGCCTGCCTTATAACGCTCTCCTTATTCCCTTTTGCAATAACTCTGCCCGATGTCCCTTTTTCACGGGTCTGTTTCCGATAGCTCTCAATGCCTTCCTGCGAAATGGAAACCTTCACCGCATTGTCCGCCTTCGGTTGCAGCGCATCCTTTTCCTTCTCCTGCGGACTGGCCACTCTGCTATTCTGATACCATCCGCTTGCTGCACCCGCCTGGCTTATATTTCCCTCTATATTTACTGACATATCAAATCCTCCATTTCCAAATTTACGCCCTGAAATCCACTCCGCCGAGCGTCCCATCAAGCTGGTCTAAAATACTGGTGTCAAAAGCGTCCCCCGGTTTCCATCCCGGATTGTTCTGTTTTACCAATGCCTCCAAACGGCTTCCATAATCCCCTGCCATTCTGTCCAATGTCCACGAAGCAGAACTGCGCTGTTTTGAAGGAAGAGTGTTTAAATACTTATTGATGACATCGTTTCTCCTGGTTCCTTCCGGTATGCTCTTTCCATTGGTGCTGATAAAATCCTGTTTTACCACCTCTGCCAGTTCTGCCTTTACTTCATCTGACACAGACACAATTTTTTTCCAGTCACTTCTCCCCGATATACATCTGTCCGCCTGCTCTTTTGACATCCAGGGAATACCGTTCTCATCATAGTATAAATTGCTGTGCTTATGCTTTACCCCTCCGCTGATAGCAGCACCCATCTGGCTAGATGTACTTGTTTTATTTCCATTCTTCTGCGAAAACAGCCTGTTCATCAGGGAATATCCCGAAAACCATTTCATATTGTTACTGTTGATATTCATATCCTCGCCTCCTCTTATATCTTCAAATCCAGATTCGCACCAACCTGCGGCTGATCTTTCACAGTGGTTTTGCCCGCATCCTCTTCCTGGACAGCTTCGATAATTGTTTTCATATCTGTGTCATTCAGATA
>JAETSX010000059.1 GCA_021769425.1 Eubacterium sp. | reverse complement strand
GAAGTCTGCCCATTTTTAGGCTGTTTTGTGGCAGAGTGGGGTATTGGAAGAGGTTGTAACGGTAACTACGGCAAATTTTATGCCTGCTCATACCGCCGTGAATAATTCAGGTTAATCAATAATCTATCGTATCAATTCATGTAAGTATTAATAGTGGTTGATACGATAAGAACAGAAAAGAATGAGGTATATGATTATGAGAATGATGAAAACAAGCAAAAACGAGACAATTATGGTGATCGGGATTGATCACGGTTATGGCAACATGAAAACCGCAACCAGATGCTTTCCTTCCGGTGTGGTTCGATATGAGAAGGAGCCAATCTTCCAGAATAACCTTCTTGTTTACATATGGTATGTATTATCAGAACGGTGAGGAACACAAGGAGTTCTGTGCGGAGAAAACGCAGGACGAGGACTATTATGTACTGACACTGGCTGCGATTGCAAGAGAACTGGAAGGAAAAGGAATGAACAGTGCAAAGATTCACATTGCAGCCGGATTACCTCTGACCTGGGTGGCTACGCAGAAAGAGGATTTTCAGAAATACCTGCTTCAGAATGAGAGCGTGGATTTTACGTTTCGTAATAAACAGTATCACATTGATTTTGAAGGAGCGGATATCTATCCACAGGGATTTGCGGCAGCTTTTTATCGCTTGCAGGATTTCAAGGGAATCAATATGCTGGCTGATATTGGAAATGGAACTATGAACATCATGTATATCAATAATTCCCGCCCGGTGGAGAAGAAATGTTTTACAGAAAAATATGGAACACACCAGTGTGTGCTGGCAGTCAGGGAAAGTTTGCTGAAAGAATTGGGAACGGTGGTAGATGATCTTGTGATTGAACAGGTGATCCGTACAGGGACAGCAGACATCGGAGAAAAGTATCTGGCTGTAATCCGTAAGGCTGCCAGTGATTATACAAGAGAAATTTTTCATAAGCTGAGAGAACGGGAATACAATTCGGAGCTGATGCGTTTATATGTAGTTGGTGGCGGTGGCTGCATAATTCAGAACTTTGGAGATTATGACAAAGACAGAGTAACGATTGTACGAGACATCTGTGCAACAGCCAAAGGATATGAGGCTATGACAGTAAGAAAAATTCAGAAAAACGGAGGGATGCTGGTATGAGAAAAGAACGGAAAATCATGAAAATCATCAACACCAATATACGCCTGAATCTTTGTGACGAGCAGGATCGGCAGGCGTGGGAATATCTTCAGACAATGGACAGACAGAAATATAAATCCTATACAAAAGCAGTTGTGGCAGCGTTGAATGATTATTTTGCCAGAGAGTACAGGAATGAAGAAGACCCATATCTGGAAACCAGAGAAAAGGAAGATGCTTTTCTGGAAAGAGTAGAGACAGCTATCCGGGATGGAGTGAAAGAATCTGTCCCGATGGCTATGGCAAAGAATCTGTTTGAAATGCTGACGCCATTTGTAAAAGAATCGGTGGGAGAAAACAAATCATCTGGCAGATTAGAGAAAAAGTCTGAGGAACAGGATACAAAAGATGCAATGGACTGGGAGCAGGAAGCTGATATGGATGCGGCTTTAGAGTTTGCAGACAGTTTTTAAATGCTGTTAAGTGAAATAGAAGTAATGTAAAACCTAATTGGCAGGACAGAACAGTTTGTAAAAAGAGAATAACAGAAAAAGAGATCAGCAGTGGTGACATTTTCTGAGGCGAAAATCTGGGAAATGTTTATGACTGCTATTTTTATGTTTTGTAGCAGAAAAAGAAAGTGGTTCAGATGTAATGTAGCAGAAATAGCGGGAACGATGGTAGAGATAATCCGGGAAAAGGAGTAGTGCAAAAGAAAGGACTATATAGGCCGGGATGATAAGAGAAAAGTGCCGGATACGGCATAGGATTGTCCGGTACTTCGCACCGGAGTGGCATGTGAAAAGTCTGTTACAGAAAGCTGGAATACTCTGCAAAGGGGAGTGATCAGGATTTCCTCCACAGCCTTTTCACACACCACAAAACCACCATCATCAGCCGCTTTTTATTCTGGAAGATGCCGCAGGAAGAAACATTGAGGAAGTCTTTGCTGTGGCGGCAGATGACAGGCAAGTTTCACAAAGTGGCAAGCCACTATACACCGGAGCCAGCCTTTGGGCTGTTCCTAAACTTGCCATGGGGCGTCTGCCCCTTGGAACCCCGGCACGTCAATAGCGTAAGTAATCCTGCGAAATGTCCACCGGACATTCCTTCGGAAGACTTACTGATTGACTAGGACGCTGTCCTGCACCTGCCTAAGGGGAATATTGCATTTCCCCTTATGGAATCCCCTGCTAATTTACAGCCGGAAAGGTCATGGCTGATTAAAAAATAGAGTGGAGAAAGGAGACAATAATTTATGCGAAAACGAAATTATACGGTAACGATACGAATGAATAAAGCAGAGTATGATCTGCTCCAAAATAAAGTAAAGGAGTCTGGACAGACTCAGCAGGCGATTGTAATTCATGCAATAGCAGGGTTAAAAATTGCATCCGCAGAGGAAGTGGAAGAATTGAAAAAGCTGAATCTGATGCTTGCAGAGATACTCAGCCGGCTTCGTGGTGTTGCTACGAATATCAACCAGATTGCACGGAAAATGAATGCTGGTGGCTTTATACCAAGAGAAGATATTTTGCATTATCTCAATCAGAATATCCTCAACTACCGGAAGGAGAGTGAAAAGATATGGCAGTCAATAAGACAGTTAATAAGCGGACAAATTCTCATGGAGCAATGAGAAACTGTATCGAATATGTATTGCGTCAGGACAAGACCAGTGAGCAGCTTGCCTATGTGACTGGCCCGTACTGCCATGATGCAATTAATTATGCTCTTGTGTATCAGACATTTCTGGAAGAAAAGAAATTATGGAATAAAGACTCCGGAAGAATGTACGTCCACAATATTATTTCCTGGCATAAGGACGAGCAGATCACACCAGAGCAGGCATATGAATTTGGAAAAGAGTTTGCAGAAAAATGGTTCCAGGGATTCCAGACCTTAGTGGCTGTCCACAAGGATAAAGATCATATTCATTGTCATCTGGTGACGAATTCTGTCAGTTATGAGGATGGAAAGAAACTGCATACTACGAAAAAAGATCTGGATCGGATGAAGCAGTTTACCAATCAGATGTGCCGGGAACGTGGACTGACGGTTGCAGAAAAAGGAAAAGATTTTGATGGTAGTCAGATTGAAAAAGGAGAAGTTATTGCATGGAGCAAGGATAAATATAATCTGTTCCGACAACAGGCAAAGGACAGCTTTGTGGCTGACTGTGCAATGGCGGTGTTAAAAGCATTGGAGAATTGTATCAGCAAAGAAAAGTTTATAGAAAAAATGAAACAGTTTGGATGGAGTGTGAACTGGACGGAAAAGAGAAAGCACATCACGTTCCAGAATCAGGATGGAAAGAAAGTGCGTGACAGTAATCTGTCCAAAACCTTTCATCTGGATATTAGCAAGGAGGGATTGGAGAATGAATTTAATGGAAATTACAAAAGGATACGAGCCGAAGCAGAACGAACAGCCGGAGCAGACAAAGAACTCATCGGATACTACCGACAGGTGGAAGCAGCTTGCGAAGGAACAGGCGGAAACTCAATCAGTCTTTACAGCAGAGCAACGACGATTTGAGAAACAGACACGGATTGATGAGCAGGAGCGAGCAAGAGCGGCTCGAAGAAGAAATAAAAGACGTTCGGGACCGGAACTTTAAATTGCAAATTCAGGTTAATAAATCATCCATTGAAGCGGTCGATGAGGCTTGTAAAAAGCAAAAAGAGACAGAAAAACAATTATATTTGTCAAAGCGGCAGGCGGAACAGAATAAAAAGAAAGTTCAAAAAGAGATACAAAAATTGAAAAAAGAAATAAAATTACAATCAGAAAAAATAAAAGAAATAAAAGTATTCTGTGGAATCGGATATGTTATGGCAATAATATTTGCCTGCTATATCATTGGAATATATTTCTTATAACTCTGTCAATGTAAAAATGTGATATTTCAGAATTTAAATATGATTTTGAATATATTAGATTGTTGGAAACGCATTCCTATGATATGATAATAAATGCAAGGATGAATAACCATATGAACAATTATTTTTGAGTGAATAAGACTGAGGTGAAGAAATGGCAATTAGTTACAAGAAGCTGTGGAAATTGCTGATTGATAAAGACATGATGAAAAAGGATTTGCGTGCAATGACAGGTGTCAGCACAACAACAATGTCGCGATTATCCAAAGATGAAAATGTGAGTACTGAAATTTTATCAAAGATATGTTCGGCTTTGAGCTGCGATGTTGGAGACATCATGGAGTTCGTTCCTGATAAAAAAGAGGAACAGTAAGGAGGTACGGCATCATGGATCATTCTTATCCTTATATTGCGTCTTTGACCAGAGAGCCGTTCCTTTTCTATGAGATGCGTTCCACCGCAAAGTTGATGAGCGAAGGTCTTTCTGATGAAGCGATTGCAGAAGAAATTGTCCGACAGAATCTTTTCCAGTATCCGACGGAGAAGTCGATTACCCGGATGGCAAAAGCCTGTATCAAAAGGCTTCATGCGTTGGAAGATGATACACTGGTGATGGCGATTGCATCACAGCCGACAGACGAGGCAAAGCAGATTTGTCTGTATGCGATGATGAAGCAGAGCCGTCTGGTCTGGGAGTTTATGCTGACAGTCATTGGAGAGAAGTACAGATTAAGGGACACGTCCTTTGGTAAGATAGACTTGAATACATTTTTTATGCGTTTACAGGAGCAGAATGATACCGTAGCTTCCTGGAGCGACAGCACGATAACTAAGTTAAAACAGATTATTGCCAGAGTGCTTGTGGAGACAGAGTATCTCGACAATCTCAAGGCAGATCATTTGAATCCAGTATGGCTGCATCCTGTTTTGGAGAATGCCATTAGAAGCAATGGCGACACGGCGGTACTGCCAGCGTTTAATTGCTTTTCGTAGGAGGTAGCCAATGAGTGAAATAAAAGAACGTCTGGACAAAGTTCGGGCATTGATTCAGGAACCGGAGTTCCTGGAAGGCAAAGGACTCAGCAATGAGGTGAATATCAGAATCTTCTGTTATGAGCCGGAAAATGAAATGGTGGTTCGGCATTTTGTAAATCAGCTGGAAACCGATCAGTCCTTAGAGTGCCATTTGAAAATTTGCAATTTATATAAAACATTTCTCTCTATTTGCGATGACATGGACATCACAGATGCGATTCCCGATATGGAAGAAGCTGACGGAAGTGAGTATCTTCTGGAACAGTTAAATTCCGCAATCGGCAATGGAGAGTTCATTGATAAAATTCAGTACGAGCCGCATGAACCAGGCGATGTACTGATGCTGACGGGTGTGGGTGAAGTGTTTCCATTTATGAGAATCCATACATTACTGGAAGCCCTGCAGCCGTATTTTTCGGATGTTCCGATTCTTGTTATGTATCCGGGTGAGTTTGATGGTCGTCATGTAAAACTGTTTAATCGTCTGACACCAAATGATTATTACCGGGCATTCAACGTGATAGATTAAGGGGGATAAAGCCATGATGATTCGAGATATGTTTGCGGATGACATCAACCGCAAAATCAATGGTGTTATTAAAGTCGATCAGGCTGCTGATGATGTAATTGAGCAGGAATTAAATGAATATGTCATTACCAGAGAATTGAAGAAACATTTCATTACATTCTTCAATTATTACGGGGATGCTTTTGACCAGCCGACTGCCGATATGGGTGTCTGGATTTCCGGTTTCTTTGGAAGTGGTAAATCTCACTTCTTAAAAATGCTTTCCTATCTTCTGGAAAACAAAGAAGTAAAAGGCATCCGAAGTGTAGAGCGTTTCCGTAAAAAGTTTGAGGACGATCCGGCAACCTTTATGCTGATTGATCGTGCTACCAAAGGACCGACTGAGACGATTCTGTTTAATATCGACATCGAAGGATTCAGCAATAAAGACAAGACGGCTGTTCTTCGTGTTTTCGCAAAAATGTTCTATAACCATCTGGGATTTTACGGTGAAAATCTGAAAGTTGCCATGATGGAGCGTTATATTGACCAGCAGGGAAAGACCGAGGAGTTTCGCAGAGTCTTTGAAGAAAAGAAAGGCAAGTCCTGGCTGGAAATGCGTCGTGCATTTGCGTTCAATGGCAAGTTCATCATCCCGACCTTGATGGAAGTTTTGGATATGAGTGAGGACGATGCCAAGGCGTGGTTCAATGATAAAACAGCAACAGAAATTTCCATTGCACAGCTTGTAGAAGATATGAAAGCCTATGTGGATACCAAACCGGCAAACTTCCGTCTGCTGTTTATGATCGACGAGGTTGGTCAGTATGTCGGCACAGACACCGATATGCTTTTGAATCTCCAGTCTTTGACAGAAAAAATCGGAAGCGAATGTGAAGGCAAGATCTGGGTGATTTGTACCGGACAGGAAGCGATTGATGAAATCATCAAAGTCCGTGCCGATGAGTTCTCCCGTATTCAGGCTCGTTTCAAAACAAGATTGAGTTTATCTTCTTCCTCTGTGGATGAAGTCATCCAGAAACGTATTCTGAAAAAGAAACCGGAAGCAACAGCTGATCTGGAAACTGTTTATGAGCAGAATGACTCTGTTCTGCGTAACCTGTTCAGCTTCAGTGGTTCCATTCTGGACATCAAAGGCTATTCCGGTTCGAGAGAGTTTACAGAGAACTTCCCGTTTGTGCCGTACCAATTTATCATCATGCAGAAAGTATTTGCTGAAATCCGGAAGCACGGAAATTCCGGCAAACATCTTTCCGGCGGTGAACGTTCCATGCTCTCCGGTTTCCAGGAAGCTGCTCAGAAAATTCAGGAGAAGGACGAGTATGCACTGGTTCCATTCTTCCGCTTTTATGATACCGTACATACTTTCCTGGACGGTTCGATCCGTCGGGTGATCGAACGTTGCCAGAAAGCTGCTGATAATGGTGATGGTATTGAACAGCAGGATGTGGATGTACTGAAACTTTTGTATTTGATTCGCTATATTGATGATATTCCTTCTAATCTGGACAATATCGTGATCCTTATGGCAGACGATATTCGTGTGGATAAGATTATCATGCGTGAAGCTGTCCGTGGCTGCCTTGACCGTCTAATGAGCCAGAACTATATCGGCAGAACCGGCGACACCTATAACTTCCTGACTGATGAAGAACAGGATATTCAGCGTGAAATCCGGGATACCAATGTGGATACTGCTTCTATCGTGGAGCGTATCGCCCAGATGATTTACGGAGATATTTTTACAACCAAGAAATTCCGCTATGGCAAATATGACTTTGCTTTTGACCAGATGGTAGATGGAATTACGGTCGGTGTAGCAACAGGCGGTATGCGTCTGCGTTTCCTGACAGTTGCAACGGATGCTACCGAAAAAACAGAGTTTCGTCTGATGACAGAATCCAAAGGCAATGAAGCCATCGTTGTTCTGGCAGATACTCCTTACTATGAATCACTGGAATCTGCCATGAAGATTCGTAAATATGTAAAGCTGAGAAATGTAAGCCAGCTTCCTAAGAGTGTGCAGAAAATCATCAGCGACCAGCAGGATGAAGCCGGAAAATATGAGCTGAGTGCTATGACAGAATTGCAAAATGCCATCGAAGGGGCACAGTTCTATGTAGACGGGGAGCATCTGGAAATTAAAGGCGGAAATGCCAAAGCTAAGATTGACCAGTCTTTGGAATATCTGGTTGCTCATGTATATAGCAAGCTCGATTTAATCACAGAAAATGCAGGCAGTGATGCAGATATTATTGCGATTCTGACCGGTACTGTTACCATGCTCCCAGGTATGGAACCAAACCGTGATGCTGCTTCTGCGATGGAAGAATATCTGGAAATGCAGGATGCGAAAAAGCTGCCGACTTCTATGGCAGATGTGCAGAGCAAATACAGTGCGATTCCGTATGGATGGAAAGAAATTGACATTGCTGCGGTTGTAGCACAGTTGATTTATTCCCAGAAAGTAACCATCAAATATGCAGGCAATACCATTCAGCCGGACGACCCAAAACTGCCGGATATGCTTCGCAAAAAGAGTGAAATCGGCAAGACTTCCATCAGCAAGCGTAAAACCATTTCCGCTACGATGATGCGTGATGTCAAAGAAATGCTCCGTGAGTATTTCGACATCATGGATGTGCCGGATGATGAAGATGGTCTGATTCGCTTTGTGACCGAGAAATTCAGCGAACAGCGTGACTACTATGCTTCTCTGAATGCCCGCTATGAAGGTCATAAGTACCCGGATCGTGGATTGGTTCAGACAGCGATTGGTCTTATGGATGATGTTCTTTCTCAGAAGAAAGACAATATCGCACTGATTGAGCGTGTTCTGAAAAAAGAAGATGCTTTGTTTGATAATAAAGAAGCAATGAGCAATGGCATTGAGAATTTCTTCAAAACCCAGGTGACGGTATTCGACCAGGCAGTGCAGTTTGAAAAATCGCTACATGATGACCTTGACCGCATTGCGGAAAACGAAGAAGCTCATAAAGCACTGAATACCATTCGTCTGATTACGATGGTTCAGACAGGCAGTAAGTTCAATTATAACCGGATTCGGGAGCTGAACCCGCTGATGGATACGGTTCGCACTGCTCATGATAAAATGCTGGAAGAAAAACGTGCCGAGGTTCTGGAAACCGTTCGTCAGTGTATGGAAGCAACTCACACTGCCGCAAATGGAGATTCTAAGGCATCGCATCTGATTGAAAAATCAGATAAGTATTTCAGTCAGTGCAAGGAAAAGATTGCAGAGTTAAAGAGCCTTGCCTTTCTGGATGCGATGTTCCTGCCAATGTGCCAGTACAAGGATGATACGGTCAGCAATATCGAAACTGTTCTCGCTCCGCCTGCTCCGAAGCCGCAAGTTCAGCCAACACAGACAGGAAAAGAACAGGCTCCAGCAAAGAAAAAGGTAGTCCGTGCGTATAACCGTCAGGTTGTGTTCCAGGCAAAGACGTTACAGACGGATGCGGATATTGATGATTATGTAGAGAAGATTCGTTCTCAGCTGAAACAGTTGCTGAAGAATTGCGACGAGATTAAGCTGAACTAAAGGTGGAGAACAATAGAGGATGGAACTGATTAGTACAGCTATTGGTATTTTAGGAGTTATTATTGGCTGGTTGTTAAATGAGCTGACTACTATTTTTCGAGGACGACCGAAGCTATGTTTCCAAATGGTAGCAACCCCAGAAAATGAGTTGACAGAGAAAGAATATCGTGTGAAAGAAAGTTCTTCTGAACATGGAATTGAAATCTTTAATGTTGGCGAAAAGCCTTTCGTTTTGGAAAGCTTCGTAATTTGCTATAAGAAAAAAATATTGGTAGATTGTCAAATGCCAGAAAGTGATAGAATTATATTGCCGTTCCATAATGCCGTATATACTTTATCTGAACAGGAAGCAGACGCATTGGAATGGCATTGCCAGAGGGAACATTTTGAGGAATGTCAAGTAACTGCATTTAGCATTGAAAAGAAAAAAGCAAAAGGAATATTACCAGTCCCATTGTTTGCGATAAGGTCAAATATTAGAAGCAATATTGGGATCAATTAAAAAGATTAGGAGCCAGATATGGAAAATAACCCAAAAGTGTTTATTTCATATGCCCATAAAAATCAAGCATATGAGGATAAAGTGTTGAAATTGGCAAATAGACTACGTTCAGAAGGCATTGATGCGATGATAGACCAATATGAAGAAGCACCTTCTGAAGGATGGCCAAGGTGGATGGAGCATCAAATCATGGAGTCAGAGTTTGTCCTTGTTTTATGTGAAGAAACATATCATCAAAAACTCTACTCAGAGAAAAAGGGGAAAGGCGTTGTATGGGAGGCTAATATTGTTTATCAAATGTTATATGACTCAGCGGCAGAAACAAATAAATTTATTGCGGCATTTTTTGATGAGGCTGACCAACAGTATATACCTACACCGTTGAAACCATACACATACTATAATCTTTCAGATGAAAAGCAATATGACAGGCTATATTGGCGTTTCAGAGGTGTTACAAATAGTAAAAAACCTCCATTGGGAGAATTGAAGCCACTGCCAGAAAAGGAACGAAAAACAATGTTCTTTTCTTCACCAATTCACCTTGAAAAGTGGAATGCTGCAAAGTGGAGAGGAACAGTATATCTTTGGGGTGGGGATGCACCTGCCATAGGTTTATTCTTTACAAATTACTCAGCGGGTAAAGAAATTTTCAAAGAGTGGAAGAAAAAATACAAAGATATGGAATTCGCAGATACTTTTTTGAAGGTTGATTATATTGTCCCGCCATTTCCTAAGTCATGTTGGGTATATGAATCATATGACAGAAATTATGGAAAAGGATATTTCCTGCATATAGGTGCAAATATTGATGCAAGCATTAGTCGAGCAAATGATTGTGGAATAGAAATGCAACAACTACTTTTGGCAACGGTTTCACGTTACCAGTGGATGGATGAAAATAATGGATCAGGTAATAGAGATCAGTTTTTGGATATGTATAACAAGGCAGGAAAATATTATTTAGTTCCTGTCGGATTAAAGAATCCATCAATGGGAGCTGTAATAGAGAATATGCAATTTGATTTTGAGTATGCAATTCCAATGAAAGAGATAACGGTTACAGCTGGAACAAAGATAACGGAGGAGAATCCGTGTAAAGCAGTTCTTATGAAGCCGGAGGAATAATATATGGATAAAAATGCGATTAAAAAGTTTGCTGTCTGGGCAAGAACAGAGCTGATCGCCCGTGTTTCACTGAAAGGTGTGGAATACGGCATTACAGAGGACAATATCGTTGATGCTGCAGCTGACAGCGTGGGCGGCAAAATCCTGACCGATGCGGAGAAAAAACAGCGTCAGGCTCTGATTGCCGAGATTAACGATAAAGGATATAAGCAGGTTATGGAGGAGGTCGCTTACACATGGTTCAACCGCTTCTCTGCCCTGCGTTTTATGGAGGTCAATGGCTATCTCCCTTCCCATGTGCGTGTGTTTACGGACGAGGAAAACAACTTCAAGCCACAGATTATCACTGAAGCCATTCATCTGGATTTGGATGGATTGGATATGGAGAAGGTCTATGAGCTGAAAGAAACTGAAAAAACCGAAGAACTGTATAAATATCTGCTGATTGTGCAGTGCAACGCATTGAACAGGATTCTGCCGGGAATGTTTCAGAAAATCAGCGATTACACCGAGCTTCTTCTGCCGGACAATCTTCTCCGTGATGGCAGTGTGATTCAGCAGATGATCGAGTTGATACCCGAGAACGACTGGAAAGATGCTGTCCAGATCATCGGCTGGCTGTATCAGTATTACAACAGCGAGAAAAAGGACGATGTTTTTGCTGCACTGAAAAAGAATATAAAAATCACGAAAGAGAATATCCCTGCCGCTACCCAGCTGTTTACACCGGACTGGATCGTTCGTTATATGGTAGAAAACAGCCTTGGTCGTTTGTGGCTGGAAGGACACCCGGATGCGAAGAATCAGCTTTTGCCTACTGAGGAAGAACAGGCTTCCTATGTTGCCGGAAACCGTGATCCAGAGGATACCAAATGGCATTACTATCTGGAAGAAGCTGAGCAGGAGCCGGAAGTGCAGGCACAACTGGCAGAAATCCGCAAGGAATATGCTGCACTGACACCAGAACAGCTGAAAGTGATTGATCCATGCTCTGGTTCCGGTCATATTCTTGCCTATATGTTTGATGTGCTGATGAAGATTTATGAATCCTACGGCTATACCACTCGTGAAGCAGTGGCAAGCATTGTGGAGAATAACATCTACGGTCTGGATATTGATGACCGTGCAGCACAGTTGGCTTATTTTGCAGTTATGATGAAAGCACGCCAGTACGACCGGCGCTTCTTTAGTCGTGGTATTCAGCCCCATGTGTATGCCATTGTGGAGAGCAACCATGTAGATGAGTTTGCTGTGGAATATTTCTGTAATGGAGATGCCAAGCTGAAAGAAGCTATGAATACCATCCTCAGTGAACTGCATGACGCAAAGGAATACGGCTCCATTCTGACTGTTACACAGCAGGATTGGTCTGCTCTGTATGACCGCTTTGCAGAGATTACAGAGGATATCAATATGTCCCGTGAAACGGCACTCAGAGAACTGTTGCCGTTGGTGCAGGTGGCAGAAGCACTGGCACAGAAGTATGAAGTAGTGGTGACTAATCCGCCGTATAGAGGAATTGGAGATGTAGATATTAAATTATCCGAATTTGTAAAAAAATATTATCCAGACAGTAAGTCTGATTTGTTTGCGGTATTTATTGAAAAATGCGGACAGATGGTGAAAACAAATGGATACCAGGCAATGATTACACAGCACGCATGGATGTTCCTTTCCAGTTTTGAAAAACTGAGAACAAAACTACTAAATATGGATATTGTCAATATGGCACATCTCGGAGCAAGGGCTTTTGAGGAAATTGGCGGTGAGGTTGTACAGACAACGAGCTTTGCAATGCGTAAAAGTCATATTACCGATTACCAAGGTGAATACTGCCGGCTGATAGAGCCGACAACACAGCAAGGGAAAGAGGATATGTTCCTTACGGGTGGAAATCGCTATGAAGCCGAGCAGTCAAACTTCTATAAAATTCCGGGTAATCCAGTGGCTTATTGGGCAAGTTCTAATGTACTGGATGTTTTTAAAAATGGAAAGACATTAGAAAAGATTGCGGACTGTTGCACAGGAATGCAAACAGGAAATAATGATAAATATGTCCGTTATTGGTTTGAAATAAGTGCGTGTGATTTTAATTCTAAAGATATATCGTTTGGAGCTAAATGGATTAAATATAATTGTGGTGGAGAAAGCCGCAAATGGTATGGAAATCATTGGCGGGTAATAAATTGGGAAAACAACGGATATGCTGTAAAGCATGAAAAAGGTTCTGTTATACGAAATGAGGCTTACTTTTTTCAAGAGGGAATTAGTTGGAAGCGAATAGGAAGCTCTGATTTCTTTTTGCGATATCTGCCAGAGGGATTTATTATTGATCAGGCTGGAGATTCAATGTTTTTACAAGACAAACACAACTTATATTATGTACTCGGCTTTGTTAATACAAATGTGGCATTATCAATGTTTAAATTTATTGCTCCAACGCTTAATTTGACAGCGGGAAATATGAATAAACTGCCTATTGTTTTTGATGATGGCGAAGTTGTAAATATTGAAAAGAATGTCAAGGAAAATATTGAAGGAGAAAAAGCAGACTGGGATTCTTTTGAAACTTCGTGGGATTTCCAACAGCATCCGCTACTTTGTAAAGTTTCTACCGTTGCTGAAGCCTTTAACCAGTGGCAGAAAGAATGCGACAGCCGCTTCAACCAGCTCAAATCCAACGAGGAAGAACTGAACCGTATCTTCATTGACATTTACGGCTTGCAGGATGAGTTGACACTGGAGGTTGAGGATAAGGATGTGACCGTCCGCAAGGCAGACCTTGGACGGGACATTCGCTCTTTCATTTCCTATTCGGTTGGCTGTATGTTCGGTCGCTATTCTCTGGATGTAGATGGTCTTGCTTATGCTGGTGGTGAATGGGATGCCAGCAAATATGCGTCCTTCCCAGCTGATAAGGATAATATTATTCCGATTTGCGATGATGAATATTTTGAGGATGATATTGTCGGTCTGTTCGTGGAGTTCGTGAAAAAAGTTTACGGTGCAGAGACACTGGATGGAAACCTGAAATTCATTGCCGATGCACTGGGCGGTAAAGGTCAGCCGAAGGGTGTGATTCGGAATTACTTCCTCAACGATTTCTATTCTGACCATTGCAAGATTTACCAGAAACGCCCGATTTACTGGTTGTTTGACAGCGGCAAGAAGAACGGCTTCAAGGCACTGATTTATATGCACCGCTATCAGCCGGACACTATTGCCCGTATCCGTACCGATTATGTGCATGAACAGCAGGCTCGTTACCGTACTGCTATTGCAGATCTGGAACAGCGTATTGCCAATGCTTCCACCGGTGAGCGTGTGAAGCTGAACAGGCAGCTGACCAACTTGCAGGCACAGGATACCGAAATCCGTACTTACGAGGAAAAGATTCACCACCTTGCCGATCAGATGATCTCTATTGATTTGGACGATGGCGTGAAGAAAAATTATGCAATTTTCCAGGATGTTTTGGCTAAAATAAAGTAAAGGAGGCTGATAAGCAGTGGAACAGAAATCTCAAAATGCGAAAAAAAATCATAAAGAAGAAACTGCAATTTTGGACTCAGTGAGTCCAAAATTCAACAAAAGCATGATTACTTATCACGAAACCGGAGACTTATTTGCCGATACCTGTGAAATTGTAGAAAGTGCCCAGAGCATAGCTTATGCTGCCGTTGATACGATTTTGGTTCAGAGAAACTGGTTGCTTGGTAAGCGAATTGCCATGGAATGTCTGGATGAAAATGGAAAAGCTGACTATGGCAAAAAGACAATGAAAAAATTGTCTGCTGAATTGAAAGAAAAATATGGAAAAGGCTTTGACTTTAGCAGCTTATATAAGTATGTGAGATTCCATCAGGAGTTCCCTCAAATTTTGGACTCACTGAGTCCAAAGTTTGGTCGTCCGTTGTCATGGACGCATTATAGAATACTGCTTCAGGAAACGTCACCAGAAGCAAGAGCTTGGTATGCAAAGGAAGCACAGGAACAGGCATGGTCTGTTCGTACTTTGCAGAGGAACGTTTCTTCTCAATATTATTACCGGATGTTGATGTCTCAAAATACAGAACCTGTTGAAAAAGAAATGAAGGAGCTGACAGCTTCTTATCAGGCAGATAAGCTGGAATTTATCAAGAACCCGGTTATAGCAGAATTTCTTGGTTTGGCTTCCAATACGGATTTTACGGAAAGCGAACTGGAACAAAGAATTATCACGCATATTCAAAAATTCCTTATGGAAATGGGAAAAGGATATGCTTTTGTTGCAAGACAGCAACATATCCGCACAGAAAAAGAGGATTATTATATCGACCTTGTTTTCTATAACTATATCCTGAAGTGCTTTGTTTTGATTGATTTGAAAACAACGAAAATCACGCATCAGGATGTCGGACAGATGGATATGTATATCCGTATGTATGATGAAATGAAACGAAATGAGGGAGACAACCCTACATTGGGCATTATTTTATGTTCGGATACGGATGAAGATATTGCAAAATATTCGGTTCTTCATGGACATGAACAGCTTTTTGCATCAAAGTACAAAACTTGTCTTCCGTCGGAAGAACAGCTTCGAGAAGAAATCGAAATCCAAAAGAGATTTTATTATTTACAAAAAAAGGAAGATGAAGAACTGGGTGAGGATAATTTCTAAAGAAAACAGGAAAGGAAGGTAGAGGATGGATACCGACAAAGTAATACAAGACCTGAACCGGCGGTTTGCTGCCCCTTTGCCGGAATTTTATCAGCGTCGTATCATCTTCTGGTACGATGAAGATAAAGAATTTGAGGACAAGCTGGACGAAGTAGTTCTGGAAAACGCAAAAGTGATTGCTCTGACCGGAAACAATTCGTTTTCTGTGAAAAAGCTGCTTACAGTAGATGATTTGACTACGAATTATCTGGTTTACAGTCCGTGTGTCTATAATCGCCCGGATGATAACTGGCTTTTGGATATAGAGCTTTACAGCGAGGGGTTCCGGGCAGATCTGATTTCCATTTGGATGGATGAGATGGGGCTTGCATCGAATCCGGCTATGCGGAAACAGGTCAAGAATTATCGTGCTTATTTCAATGCGAAAGACCGCCGTTTGAAGATTAGCACGCAGAATAAAGTTCCGGCAACACCTGCACAGCTGCACATGGCTGTTATGTCGGCAATCTGCGGATTGAAGGATGCACAGCCGAATCTGATATTACGCAGTGTGTTCCGTGCGGGACTTGATTTGAATAACAATGCGGTTTATCAGGATTTTGTAAAGTATCATGCAGATGGTGCGTTCTGGGCAATGGTTCGTCAGGGATGCGGCTTTGCTGAGGAAGAACCTGATCTTGGACGGTTGGCAATTCATTTGCTGCTGACTGCTGCTACCCGCACCATGCGGCAGGAATATCTTGCCGGACTGGATGGCTTTATTTCCATGCCACACCAGGCATATTGCTATGATTTTATTTCTGAATGGCTTCATAGTGAAGATAAAGAACAGCTTTATGATGTGGCAAGATATGTTGAAGATGAAACTCGTCTGCATCAGCGATTTGAAAAACTGACAGTGGATGATCTGGTTGGTACAGAGTGCTTCCCGTGCATCAATGAAGTAATTTTGACAAAGCTGATGACAGAAATCAGTGACCATATCATTGATGTGGATACTATTACTTCTACCGTAGAGAAACGGAGAACCTGTGCATGGTATGAGCCGTTTGAAAACTTCTATGACGGTATTTTACAGGTGGCAAATATGCAGAGCTTCTTCAAAGAACACTCTGCCGGATTCCATACCGCAGAAGCAAAAGGCATTTGGAAGGAATACACTGAAAGCTATTATCAGATGGACACTTACTACCGTTTGTTCCACCTGAGTTTCCAAAAGAGTCTGGAAACTTCCAACATTCTGCTGGATGACCTGTTCAAGCACGTTGTAGACAAGGTGGAAGGACTTTATACGCACTGGTTCTTGGGCGAACTGGGCAATAACTGGTCGGATGTGTGTGCAGACGAACTGGCGACTTATGGCAAGGTTCTGGAAGTGCCACAGCAGGAAGAATTTTATCGTTCCCGCATCAAGACTTCAGATACAAAGGTGTTTGTGATTATCTCAGATGCCATGCGTTATGAAGTGGCGGCAACAATGGCAGATCAGCTTCGCAGAGAAACCCAGAGTAAGGTTTCTATCAGCAGTATGCAGAGCATCTTTCCTTCTATCACGAAGTTCGGTATGGCGGCATTACTTCCTCACAAGGAACTGACGGTAGAACTTCGGAATGAGATTCTGACTGTGCTTGCAGATGGACAGTCTACGGCAAGCGGCTATCGTGATAAGGTACTGAAAACAGAAGATCCGGCAAGTGTCACTTTGAAATATAATGACATTATCGCCATGAAACGTGCAGAACGAAGTGCGTTGGTGAAAGGAATGGATGTGGTTTACATCTATCACGACACCATTGATGAAGCAAGCCATACTTCTGATACGGCTGTTTTTGCTGCCTGCGACAAGGCTATTTCCGAATTGAAGAATCTTGTCCGTATTATTGTCAATGAGTTTGGCGGCACGAATATTTTGATTACTGCTGACCATGGATTCCTTTATACATACAGTCCGCTGACTGAGGATGACAAGGTTGGCAAGGACAGCTTTAATGGAATGGATGTGGAATATGGCAGACGCTATGCTATTATGCAGAAAGGAGCAAAACCGAACTATTTGCTTCCGATAAAATTCCTGGGTGGCAATACGGAATATGATGGATTTGCACCGAGAGAAAGCATTCGTATCAAGATGAATGGTGGCGGCATGAACTTCGTGCATGGAGGTATCAGCTTGCAGGAAATGGTTGTTCCGGTTATTGAATACCACTATCTCCGCAATGATTCTATGGAGTACAAACGCAATAAGCAGAAATATGATACGAAGCCGGTAACGGTCAATCTGCTGTCAGCAAACCGTAAAATCAGCAATATGATTTTTTCACTGAATTTCTATCAGAAGGATGCTGTCGGTGCTAACCGTGAAGCGGCTACTTATCAGGTTTACTTTACAGATGAAAATGGCAAGCAGATCAGTGATGTTCAGAAGATTATTGCAGATAAGACAAGCGACAACGGTGCAGAGCGTACTTTCCGCTGCCAGTTCAATCTGAAGTCTTTGAAATACAGCAATACCGCTACTTATTATCTGGTCATTGCAGATGAACAGGGATTGCAGATGCCGCAGCGTGAGCCGTTCCAGATTGACATCGCTTTTGCGGTGGATGAGTTTGATTTCTTTAGTTAAGTACCGTGGGAGGATGGAAAGATGGAGCAATTTACAGAGGGTGAAAGTACCCGTGAAGAAATAAAGAACAAGCTCCGCCAGAACTTTGACGGTAAGATTGTTCGCAAAGACCTGACAAAGAAAAATCAAGGAAGGGGCAAATGTCCCGGTTTATGTGTTGGAGTTCCTGTTGGGTCAATATTGCAGTTCAGATGATGAAACGGTGCTCGAAAAGGGCGTACAGAATGTAAAGAGGATTCTTGCGGATAATTTTGTACGCCCGGATGAATCACAGAAAATTCTCTCTCAGCTGCGTAAAAAAGGCAGTCACACAATCATTGATATGGTAACGGTTCGTCTGGATATGAAAAAGGACTGCTTCTTTGCAGAGTTTTCTAATCTGGGTGTTGGAAATGTGCCGATTGCGGATAAATACCCGGAAAAGTTTGAACGCCTGCTTTGTGGCGGTATCTGGTGTATTGTTCAGCTGGACTATGAAGTGGAAGGCGACAACAACTTTGGCATCGAAGATATTGACGGAAATCCACTTCGTTCCAAACAGAAAAAGCAGAAAGATATTTCGCCAATCAGTATCCGCAAGCTGACACCGATCCAGATGCCACATATTGATATTGATGAATTAAAACAGGGACGAAAAGCATTTACCAAGGACGAATGGCTGGACATTCTTCTGCGTTCTATTGGTATGGAGCCGGATGAATTTACATACCGTGAGAAATGGCTGCTTTTAACCCGTATGATTCCGCTGGTTGAGAACAATTTTAATCTTTGTGAGCTGGGACAGAGAAGCACTGGTAAGTCCCATCTCTACAAAGAGATTTCTCCGAACAGTATTCTGATTTCCGGCGGACAGACAACGGTTGCAAACCTGTTTTACAATATGGGACGAAAGACCGTAGGACTGGTTGGATTATGGGATTGCGTGGCATTTGATGAAGTTGCCGGAATCAAATTCAAGGACAAAGATGGCATCCAGATTATGAAGGATTACATGGCATCCGGTTCTTTTGCTCGTGGCAAGGAAGAAAAAGCTGCAACTGCTTCTATGGTGTTTGTAGGAAATATCAATCAGAGTGTGGATGTGCTTTTGAAAACCTCCAGCCTGTTTGACCCATTCCCAACAGAAATGGGAACTGATACAGCATTTCTTGACCGTATGCACTGTTATCTTCCTGGCTGGGAGATTCCAAAGTTTCGACCGGAACACTTTACCAATGATTACGGTTTTATCAGTGATTATCTGGCAGAGTTTATCCGGGAACTTCGTAAGGAACAATATGGTGATGCACTTGACCACTACTTCCGTTTGGGAAAGAACTTAAATCAGCGAGATACCATAGCAGTTCGCCGTATGGTGGACGGTTATTTGAAGCTGATGTATCCAGATGGTGAATTTACAAAAGAAGAACTGGAAGAAGTCATTCAGATTGCATTGGAAATGCGTCGCCGTGTCAAGGAACAGCTGAAAAAGCTGGGCGGCATGGAGTTCTATGATGTAAACTTCTCCTATATCGACCTGGATGATATGTCGGAACATTATGTTTCTGTACCGGAACAGGGCGGCGGCAAGCTGATACCGGATGGAATGTGCAATCCGGGACAGGTTTATACCGTGTCCAGAGGGAAAAGCGGTATGCTTGGTGTATTCCGTCTGGAAAGCCAGATGTTGCCGGGCAATGGCAAGATTGAGCGTACCGGACTGGGCAGTGATTCTAAGTGTAAGGAAGCTGTAAATACGGCATTTAACTACCTGAAAGCCAATGGCAACAGGATCAGCGGTTCGATCAGCACTTCGACCAAGGACTATATCATCAATTATCAGGACTTACAGGGTATTGGAATGACGGACAAGCTGGCACTGCCTACATTGATTGCTCTTTGCTCGATTGCACTGGGGAAACCAGTCGTCAGCAATCTGGCGGTGCTTGGTGATATTACAATCAGTGGAACGATGATAAAAGTGGATGAGCTTGCGAATACGCTTCAGGTATGCCTGGACAGCGGAGCAAAGAAGGTTCTGATACCGAGTACCTCCTTTGTGGATTTCGCAAGTGTTCCGGCTGATCTGATGAGTGCATTTCAGCTGATTCCGTATCAGAGTGCGGAGGATGCAGTGTTTAAGGCATTGGGTGTAGAATAAACAATAGGAGGGATAAAATGTTTGAAACAGGACTGGAATTTTTAAGAGCAGATTTTCATTTGCATACGCAAAAAGATAAGGAATTTTCTTATAGAGGAGAACCCAATGATTTTGTAAAAGCGTATATTTCAGCATTAAAACAGGCTAAAATTTCTGTTGGAGTTATTACAAATCATAATAAGTTTGATAAAGATGAATATAAGGCACTGGAAAAAGCAGCAAGTAAGGAACAGATATTTATATTGCCGGGTGTAGAATTGACGGTCAAAGAAGGCTCGAATGGTATACATACTCTTATTGTTTTCAATCCGGACGAATGGTTAGAAAATGGAAATAATCACATTCAAACATTTTTAACTGCTGCATTTGCAACAATATCAAACCCTGAAAACAGAAACACAAAATGTTGTTATGATTTGAAAAATACTTTGGAAAAGCTAGAAGAATACGGAAAAGATTATTTTGTAATATTTGCCCATGTGGATCAAAATAGTGGCCTATTTAATGAATGTGGTGGTGGACTTTTGGAGTCACTTTCAGGATTGGCACCGTTTAAAAAACGAGTTTTAGGAATACAGAAATCTAGGACAAGAGATAACATAAGTAAATTCAGTCGTTGCTTTGGATATATTCCGGCACTTATAGAAGGATCAGATCCAAAATCGTTAAACGATATTGGAAAAGATGATAAACGAACCTATTTAAAAATCGGAGAATATTCATATGCAGCGATTAAATTTGCTTTACAGGATTATAAAAATAGAGTGGCAGAAACATTGCCGGAACAAAAACATGGGTATATTAAGTCTATAAGTTTTCAAGGTGGAAAATTTGATGGGCAGACAATCGAATTCTCATCGGAACTTAATTCTTTAATTGGAATTCGCGGAAGTGGGAAGTCATCTGTACTTGAAGCGATTAGATATATATTTGATTTACCATTACAAACGGATAAGGAGTATAAAGAATCGCTAATAAAAAATATTTTTGGATCTGGAGGAAAAGCAACATTATCTGTTGTTGATAAACATGGCAAACATTATACTATTAGTCGTATATATGGAGAACATAGTAATGTTGTAGATGAAAATGGAATAGCCTTAAATATACAGCCATTGAGTTTATTTGATGGTATTCAATATTTTGGGCAGAAAGACTTGGCTAATAGTGCGGATCACGAAAATGGACTTCTTGAGAAGCTTGTTGGCGGAAAAATTGGGAAAAAAGCAGAGATAACAGCTAGTGTGAAAGAGTTAACAACTGTGGTTGCTCAATTGTTAGACGCAAACAAAATTCCAGAACAGATAGAGGAGTGTAAAACTAAAAAATCTGAAATTGAACATAAAATGTCTATTTATAAGGAAAAAGGTGTTACAGAGAAATTAAAGAAACAAACAGGATATACAACGGATAAAACAAAGTTAGATTCTGTAAAAAATAAAATTGATTTGACAGTGCGAGGATTAAAAGAAACTTATGTCAAAAATAAAGATGTGGCTCTTAGCTTGCAGGGAGCAGAAAGTGCTTATAATCAAGAAATTATAAAGAAGGCAAATGATATTTTGGGTGAAATCGGCAACGAGATTACAAAAATTGGAGAGGCTGTCGCTCAAATAGAAAATGATTGTTCTGAATTTGAAACTGTAATAACAGAGCTATCGAAAAAAATAGAAAGCCTTTCAGATGAATTTGCTGAAATTAAACGAGAAATCAAAGATGATACATTAGATATTGATGGATTCGTCAAGATGACAGCTGAATTAGAAAAATATAAAGATAATTTACAACAACTGGAAGAACGGGCTAAATCGATAGAGCAAATAGAAAGTGCTTTTAAGAAAGCAGCACGTGAGAGAAATGATACATTATTAGAATCGTTTAATGCGTATAAAGTTGAAATTCAGAGAATTAATGCAGACCAGAGTGAATTAAAAATTACTATTGACTATAAAGGCGACAGAGAGAATTTTAAAGCACAGATGAAGTCGGATTTTAGAGGTACTGGCATTTCTGATTTGAAATATCAATCGTTGTGTGAAAAATTTAGTGATTATGTAGAGCTTATAGAAGATTGGATATTGTGTGAAGGCAAAAAAATTAAGATGATTATTTCAGCTGTGGAATATACTAAGCTCGATAAAAAATTGCAGGATCAGTATTCGGAGCTTTTGAAGTATCAGGTTCCAAATAAGGTAGAAATATATTACCATGAGAAATTATTACGTCATCATTCAATAGGTCAGCGTGCATCGGCTCTTATATTATTTATACTTATGCAGTCTGATAATGATATTATTCTTATAGATCAACCAGAAGATGATTTAGATAATAAAATTATTTATGACGAAGTTATTACTGCAATTACAGAAAAGAGTAAGTAGGAAATAATCCGTATCTGTCAATTCATTTGTATTTCTGATACAATAACTTCAAATTATGGAGGTATTGCCTATGGATGAAAATGAACTTACGAAGACAGAACTCTGGA
>JAETSX010000162.1 GCA_021769425.1 Eubacterium sp. | reverse complement strand
GGAATATTCAGCCGCCACTTCATCAATACGGCTCAATGCTCCCTCGATTTTAGCATCCCTTTCCTGTGCCAGCTTTTCAAGCAGCTCCTTATAGCCGTTTTCTCCCAGAATCCCTCTATCAAACGCATTTTTAGTAAGTTCACATTCATGCTCGTAAGCCGACTTAGCCGCCTCGATACTCTCCCTTGCGTTCAATGCCCGTGTGATTGCTTTTTTGTAAAAATCAGTTGTTTTCATGGTAAATCCTCCATTTTCTTTTGATTTTCATAATCTGCAATATTTCAGTTTGGTACTGGATTTCTTACAATATCCGCAAGTGGTTTTGGCATTGCCTTTAAGGCTTCTTCCATGCTCATTCCTGCATCTGTCCGCCCCCTCAAGCCGTCATATAACACAATCTTTTCCGGTTTAACATATTTCTTTTCCGTCAATAGTTCAACCTGTAAAAGCGGCTATCCCCTGTCTGTGTGGTACTTGCGGAAATTTTTGTTGACCTCTGCAAATGTGAAATACGCATCAATCAGCCGTTCCCACTGCGTTTTATCCATTCTTGTCAGACAATGAGGACACATGGGTGGCTTTTCCTCATGGCTCATATCCCTGTTATAGAGATGGAAACTATTGCCGCATCGGCGACACTTTACCTTTAAATACTCCATTTCGATTCTCTCCTTCGGTTATGTTTGTTTGGAGATAGACATTATACCAGAAAAGGGAGGTCATTGCTCTTTTTCTTTGCAGACTCCCGTAAATCAAGGCTTTATAACAAAAAATAAGGTGGGATTTGACACTACCGCAACTGAAGAGGAGGATGAGATGATGAGATAAGGCATACTGGCGCCAGACTTAGAAAGCGGGCGTATGGCAGTCCTGATGCTTTGGAGACTGGGTAAAAAATGAATTAAGGAGAAAATGAGTATGGAGGTAAAGCGCGTCTTGGCATCTTTCCGGGCGTGGATGCGTTCCGTAAAATTTCAGAGGATATTTGATTAGCACAGTTTTTGAAACGAGGGGGATGTCGCTTTTGTGGCATCCCCTTTGTCGTTTCGGAGAAAAAATTGTATTTTTTCTATAAATTCGGATATACTAATGCCAAAAAGGTGTTTACATTCATTCGTTAAGTGAGCACAATATAAAGAGAGAATGCAACACGATGCAAGAAGGCGGTGTCTATGGATGAGATTTATAATAAGATTGAGTCGATAGCTGCTGAAAGCAACGGCTTTGTAAAGACTTCGCAGATTGAAGCAGCTGGAATCAGCCGCGGTGTCATAAAGAAATATGTCGACAGCGGCTTACTGGAACGGGTCCGAAAAGGCATTTTTGTTCCGATTGATGCTGACATTGATGAGTTTGCATTGCTTCAGGTTCAGTGTTCCAGCCTTGTTTTTTCATATGGTACGGTCCTTTATGTTTGGGGATTGACTGATATTATCCCGCATACATTCGATATCTCAGTTCCACAAGGGGAAAATATTTCAAGATTGCTTCGAGATAATCAAAAAATAAAGGCTTATCACCGGAACAGCTAAAGGGAGCAATCCGAAACTTCACAGTAAACTCCCATCATGCTCGGCCTTTCGTGCGACGGGCCGCATGGCCATCCATGCTGTGAAAGTCGAAGACTTTCATAGTAAACTCCCATCATGCTCAGCCTTTCGTGCGACGGGCCGCATGGCCATCCATGCTGTGAAAGTCGAAGACTTTCATAGTAAAAATCATCTGGGGGCTTTGGATGTGCAGCATATGTTTATGTTTGAGCGCATTTTGGAAAGGCTTGCCGTATCGCCCTACGCACAGAATTTTATCCTGAAAGGCGGCCCGCTGATTTCTTCGATGATTGGGGTCGGAGCCAGAACCACAATGGACACGGATACAACTGTAAGAGGAATACAGCTGGAGGGAGAGCCAGGGATTTTTATGATTTGCATGTCCTCTATCGAGAGCGTAAGGACAAAGTCAAGCCGGATATCATAAAAATGACAATCGAAATTTGTGAGGAAAAACATATGATTAGAATAAGACCATATAAAGCTTCGGATGTAGATACGATATTATCGTGGTGTCAAGATGAAAAAGCATTTTATCAATGGACAGCAGGTATACTCGGTAATTACCCTATAACACAAAAAGAATTTTGTTTTGTTGAATCTCTAATGCCGTTTACTGCATTTGATGAAACAGGAATTGTTGGCTTTTTTACACTAAGGAACCCTGATGAATCATTTGATGAATTACGCTTTGGATTTGTTATTGTAAATCCTCACAAGAGAGGAAAAGGCTATGGAAAAGCTATGCTCCAGCTAGGTCTAAAATTTGCATTTGAAATATATGGAGCCAAAAAAATATCATTAGGTGTTTTTGAGAATAATCTTCCAGCATATTATTGTTATAAAGCAGTCGGTTTTAGCGATGTAGTTCTTGATACAACAGAAAAATATTGTATTCTTAATGAAGAATGGAAGTGCAAAGAATTGATTATGGAAAATATACTCACGAGCAATAAAATTTGCCAAAATAGATGAATTACTCCCGAAAGATATGCTATAATTAAGAACATATCTTTTGGGAGGGAAAAGCCATGGAAAATATTAATAAGTCTG
>JAETSX010000058.1 GCA_021769425.1 Eubacterium sp. | reverse complement strand
AAGTCTGCCCATTTTTAGGCTGTTTTGTGGCAGAGTGGGGTATTGGAAGAGGTTGTAACGGTAACTACGGCAAATTTTATGCCTGCTCATACCGCCGTGAATAATTCAGGATAAATTCTTTTTAATATGTGTTCACTTTTTTCAATATGTATTTAGGTTGTTTTCTGGATTGTGCCATCATATCTATCCTATCTCCACACTTTTCCTCCTTGTATTTCTTATACTGCTTGTATTCTCTTTGCTTTTTCTTGTGTCCTCGTGTGTTCCCTTGTTTTCAATAAAAAAGTGTGGATAAACGGCTAGTATACTTATTGCTAAACATAGTGAATATGCATTTAATGTCTTGTTATCTTTAATTGCTGTATTTTTCATATATTACACGCTTTTTATGATAAATGGCAATCCAACTGAATGGATTGCCATCTAATACTGTGTTAAACTATGTTCTTTTATTGCTTGTTGTATAAACCATTATGCTCTAAGCATACTTTTGTTGTAAAAAAATTTCTCTTCTGCTACTTATAAACCATAGCTTGCTGCAATTTCATCATCTGTCATCTTTGTGTCAGGATTGCATAATCTGTACCAATATATAGCATCCTCCCTGCAGTCATTAAGTTCCCCCTTGTACTGCCAGCCCGTGTCACAGTGCTCGCCAATGTGTACTTCGTGACCGTCTATAACGCTTTTTAAATAGTGCAAGCCATTTTCATCCTGCATTAGGTCATAACCAGGTTCAAAATCGTAATTTCCATTGCTTAGCCCTTTCTCTTTCCTGTCAGCTAATATTTTATTTTTAATTACAGCCATTTCGTTATATACTTCAGTCGTTCCATTATCATGCACAGTTGTTGTCCTATATGCTTTTTCTCTTTCTTCGGGTGTCATTGCCATTGCTTTTTTGTATTCGTCATAAGCTGCTTGTAACTCTGCTTCCTCCTGCTGTTCATTTGTAACAAACTCCTCTGTGTTTGCTGTTGGAATGTTTTCTTTATCCGCTGCCCTTGACATACATTCATACGCGTCTACCAGCAATTGCAATGCTTCTTTTTTTGTAAGTGATTCATCCCAGCGTACATCTTTTCCCATATCTATGATATTGTGCTTTACCGCCACTATCAATGATGCATAAAGATATTTGGGCATGCCTGAATCCGGGTCTTTAATTGCTTCGTTTAATGATTCTAATGTATTCTCTGTTATTTCTGTGTTTAATTTTGCATCCGTAAACTGTATTTCTGTATTTTCACGTTTTATAAGCCCATCTGCATCCCTTACTACATCACCATTGCCATCCTTAACTGCTACATATGTATAACCGCTAACGCTACCGTTAGAACTATTGCCTACTTGCAATAATTCATCTCTGTAATACCTGTTTACAAGAATGTATATCGCTTCTGCCCTGCTGATTGCTGAATTATATGTGTCCTTGTTAAGGTCACCACTGTCTGTTGTGAGATAACTGTTGTTCTTAAGGTTCTGTGCATACACGTTGTATTCTGATTCTCCAACTGCATCTGTAAAGTCTTTATCCTCTGTAAGTTCCTGAACTGGCGTGTCTGCTCGGTAAACCATTGCCATAAACTCTTTACGCGTTAAAGATTCATCCATGTTGGCTTTGCCTTGCTCTGTGTCTGGAAGTAAGTTAAAATATGCATTTAACCCTGCTAAGAATGCTGTATCCACGTCCTTGCTGTCTATGTCTGCATAATAATTTGATGCAAATCCTGCAAAAGTTTCCAAAGCTTCTTTCGCTTCACTGTAATCAATTACAACATCGTCCCGATAATATTTCTGCAATTCCACTATATCTTGGTTTAATGTTGAAATTGTGTCAGCTTGTATAGCTTCCTTAAGTGTGTTGTTGTCATCAAATTCACCCTTGCTATTAACATAGAACATTTGCCCTTTGCTTTCGCCTGTTTCTACATCCCTCACCTCTGTTAGTTGGTTCCACACGTCCCTAATCTCTGGCACTGTCTCCAAGGATGCTAACTCTGTCCAGCCTAATTCCTCCTCTTTCCCTTTTATATCCCCTGTCTGTTCATTATTTGATGTTGCTTTGTCACTGTCTAAATCTGCCGTTTCTGCTTCTTGGTTCCCCTCCATCATTTTCATTGTTTCCTGTGTGTTAGCTGCACAGCCCATAAACTGTGATGCCATGATTATTAATGTTAATGTGGGTACTGCTATTCTCCTGACTTTCATAAATTTTTTATTCATGTTTGTTACCGCCTTTCCCTTGTTTGAAATTTTTTATTTCGTGTTTGTTTGGTTGTTTTTTTATCTCACATTTCTTTATGTTGTATGTATTCCTTTCCCCTGTCAGCCGCTTTATCATTTATATCTTTCCAGATTTTCATTTTGCATTTTTAGTATGGTACATTATATCATCTTTGAGCAATCGTTTCAATGCTTGTAGCATATTTTTATTAACCTGCTGATATAAAAGGAACTGTAAAATGATGGTATAAAATCTTATTATCTATGGAGGTTCCCTTATGGTTCGTGGTCTTGGTGAAAAATTACAGTCGCAGCGCATGCTGCATAAACTCTCGCAGAAAGAAGTCGCATCCATGCTTGGCGTGTCACCTGCCGTTATTTCCAACTATGAAAATGGCGAACGCACGCCAAGCGTTGAAATGCTTATGTCACTGGCTGGCCTTTACCACTGCTCCACAGATTATCTCCTTGGGCTTAGCAAAGACACCAATGACAGGCTGCTTGACTGCCCCATGCTCTCGGATAAACAGATGTCCTTACTCCAGAGTTTCATTTCCTCCCTCGGGTAAGCCGTTTAACATTCCCTGCATTTCTTTCAATATCCTGTGCAGGGCTTTTACTGCATAAAGTGTGTTCCGTTCTTCCTTTGTCAGCTCTAAATTTTCTTCCAGCAGTAAGGCTATGCTTGCAGCTTCGTCCAACAGTTCCTTGAAATCCCCCCTCCCTTTTTCCATACCGTCTGTGTTTCCTTTCATTGCTTTTTCTCCTTTCATATGTTTTTATTGGGATGGGATTGTAACGCTGTGGAATCTGGTGTCAAGACTGGGTTTGGATTTTTTTTATGTTTTTCAGGGGATAGTGTAATTAAAAAGGCACGCCCTGTTTTAAATGTCCCATTGCACTTTCTTCTATATATAATAGTTGAAACATTTGAAACAATGGTAGCCAAAAATTGTACTTTATTTTGGCTACCACAGATATTTGTCTTTGCTGTGCGCTTAATGTCCAATGCAACCCATTTGGAAGTGCACTGCCAAAAATACATTCCTTTCCCCCGATAAACCACAGCACCCTTTTCTGTTTCCATGCGTATGTCTTTTTTTATCATTTGTCCGTTTTCTTTATTCTGGCTGGTATATTTTTTTAAATATGTTGGCATAGACAGACACATCCTAAAACATGTATGGAATATAACTTTTAAATGTTTTTTCTACGCTTTTTAAATGCTTTGCCATCCGTCTGCCAATTGCACCTGCTTATTATGCATGTGGGTGAAATTCCATATATGTTTTCATATGCTTTTGTAAATGTTTCCCCAATCTTTCTGGCTAACCATACAAGTATAAAACTGATACGGTCATACTTTTTTATTTTGCTTTCGTGGTGGATTGTTGAGAATGAATCCATTTACTGTAGGTTTTGCCGTATGCAGTTTTTTCCACTTATGTATGGTGTGTAAATCCATATGTGGGAGAAAGTAAATGGATGCATATAATTTTGCCCTTTCCTGTAGCCTTTTAAGAATTATGTCCATTTTTTTATTGGGAAGTCCTGTTGCCCCGGCATATTGTAGCCATTTTTCCTTTCCATGTCTATTTTTCCAAATAACTGTCTTATAGTCATTTATTACATGGTGGCTTTGAAAAAAACATAACCTTGATGGCATTTGAAACATTTGAAACAGCGGTAGCCAAAAGCCATCCTTTATTTTGGTTACCGCAGATACCCAAACCGCCTATGTCCTTATCTAAATTCTATATTGTTCTTGGCTTTGTCATCAAGTACTTGGCTTAAATTCTATATTGTACATACTAATTTATATATTATACTGGTTAAACTGTAATGTATCACTTAATAAAATGCTTATGTATTTGCCTGCATTTTGTATTGTGCTTGCTATTATACTTATTGTACTTGCTGCCATACACATTTTACTGGTTAAACTGTAATGTATCACTTAATAAAATGATTATGTGCTTGCTTTCATTTTGTATTGTGCCTGCTATTATACCTATTGTACTTGCTGTCATATATATTGTTTGCCACCCTCTATTCTGCCGTGCCCTTGTTTTCATGCCCTGCCACTTTCCTATAGAAAGTGCTCCTGCTTATTCCAAGCTGCCTGCTTGCACCAGCCGCTGTTATCTTCCCTGATTTCCATGCCGAATAGATATCCTCAAAGCCGTTTAATTCCTTTGCAGGTCTGCCCTTATACTTCCCCTGTTCCTTTGCTATCTCTATGCCTTCCTTTTGCCTTTGCCTGATGTACTCCCTTTCCAGCTCTGCCACTGCCCCAAAGACTGTGAGCATGAATTTCCCTGTCGGGGTGTCTGTGTCAATGTTCTCTTTCTGGCTGACGAACCTTACCTTTTTCTTATGTAGCTGTTCCACCAGTTCAAGCAAATCTTTGGTGTTCCTTGCAAATCTTGAAATGCTTTCTGTAACGATTAAATCACCCTCACGCACAAAGCCCATCATTTCTATTAAGGCTGGCCTTTCCATATTTTTTCCGCTGGTTTTGTCAATATAGACTTTGTCAACATCCAGCGTTTCCATTAATTTCTCTTGGCGTACGGTGTTCTGTTCCTGTGTGCTTACCCTTACATAGCCGATTTTCATAATCTTATGTGCCTCCTTTTCATAACAAGATTGGAAAATGATATTTTTTTCCTGTTAAACATACAAATTTTTTCATATTCTCCATGTCCATTTTCTTCCTAACAAGTCTGGCAGATGATATTGTTTTTCCTGTCAGACTTGCAGAATTCTTTTCATATGCCCCATGTCCATTTTCTTCCAACCAGTTTAATGGATGTACTTGGATATCTCCATAAAACATATATCACCCCTTTCCATATACTCCATGTTTTCCACTCTTCCAACAAGTCTGGCAAATGTGCCATATTCCCCAAAATCCCTTTTCCACAACTGTTTCATTTGGCTATACCCTAACCTTGCAGAATCCACCTATCCTCCAATTATCCCAATAGAGCTTTTTCCTGATATATAAAGCGGCTTTTGCCGCATATATCATTTATATCCCCTATTCATTTTAGAGCGCATTTACATGTATACGCCTGTAAAATAAAATGTCGCTGCATTCCCCATATGCTGCATATAAGCCACACCCTGATGTTTCCAATTCTTGGCGTACACTTCTCAAAATTATCTTGATGTCCATATAATTCTTGGCATACACTTTACAAAATTACCTTATATATATTTACATAATAAAATGCCAGGGTTCCCCCATATGCTGTATACAGGAGATGCCCGACATTTTTTTAGTGTGTGCTTTTCAAATCTTATTTTTCTGTTTTTTCAAACTGCCTGTTACAGTCCATGCACATGACATTTATGTCTTTTGTCGCACGGAAACTGTTTCCGCAACAAGGGCACTGGTATTTTCTTGTGCTGGTTTTCCTTTTCCCTGTCTGCGCCCCGCCCTTTCCGTTTTTCCCACTGTCCCCATTGCCCCCTCCAACGTTTATAAGCCCTTTTGCCCCGTCACGGTTGATGTTGAGTGGTTTTTTTATCCCATGCTCCTCCAGTGTCCTTATAAACCCCTCTGTCGGTTCCGTGACGGAATAGCCGATATATTTTGCATAGCTTATCTTAAGCCCCCTTGCCTCCGCCTCCCTTTTGAAGTTCTTGTTATGGTACCTCCCATTCTGGCTTGTGTCTGCAATGCCATGCAGCTGGCAGTAAAAATGGATAAGCTCATGCTGAAGTGTCGCCATCACATTTTCCATGTTCCTGTCCAAATGCTCTGCGCTGATGTTGATTTCATTGTAGCGGTTTTCTTCCGCTTTCCACACCTTGCCAATTGTGAAATGCCCATAAGTCCTTGGGTTGCTCATGATGGTGATTACGACAGGCGGCAGCCCTCCCCCAAAATAAACCCTGTTCAGCACGTCAAACCCTTGTTCTAAGGTTTCCTGCATGTTTTTCAGCATTCCCCTTCACCTCCAAAAATGTTTTTGACAGGCTCGCTCCTATGTTGCCGGGAAAGTTGGGACATTTGGAACAGATGTGCCGTCCTGTAATCCCATTTACGGTTTTTGGTGAAAATTTATCGGAATCCCGATATATGGATTCAATGAAAATTTATTAATCTGGCTCCATCCAGCCATACACATTTTTTTCTGGAAATTTTTTCTCCAAATCCCTTGCATTTCCTATGTTTTTTCAAAAAATGAAATCTGAAAAATAATTTTAAAAATATAATCCAATGAATTTTTATCGGATTATATTATGGCAGCTCAATAAAATATTTTTTTCTTACACTTTTTTATATTTTTTCCCCAGAGTATGTTCCCAATTATTTATCAGCCGGAATTTTATGGAAGTTAAACTGTTTTTTAATCTTAGTGCAGGTTAAACTTATCCGGGCTTAAAACTTTATATGGCTGCTGGTTTCATATATGGCACGCCACCCTGCCCAAAAAGGCAGCGCGCCATACGCCCCTTGCTTACGTCCCATCTGCCATGGACACCGTTTTTGTCCCTTTGTCATAAATATAAGGGTGTCCGCTCAAGACTTCCGTAATGTCCACATAGTCCCTGTTCACTTCATTTATCATTTCAGCTATTCCATGCATGTCATCTTCTCCATGGGGAATCAGTATGGTTTCGTGTATGCTGCTCGGTATGATGACAAGCCGTTCCGTCTGCATCTGTATACAGGCGTTGTCTAAGGTTTCCGTCTGTAAAACCATTGCTGCGCCATGCCACATTTTTTTGTTTGTCAGCACAAGCATTTTTATATGTGGCTCCTGTGTCTGAAGCCCATCCCCCGGAAGTAAGTCGCCCAGCTTTTCACATAAATCCATAACCATTGCTTCATGCTCCATGTTCCTCATTGCCTGTCCATACAAATCAGCCTCGCTTACGCCCCAGAGTTCCATGCATGCATTCTGTATATTGATGTTCCCTGCTTTTCTGTCTGTCCCCGGCAGTTCCACTTCGATGCTATAAACAACTGCAAGGTCAAGGAATTTCCTGTGTGGCATCCCTTTTAGCATTTCCACGTTCTCCCCATAATTTACTAAGGCTGCACGGATAAGTGGCGCAACGGTTTCATAATCGCCTAAGTCTGAAACATCCCACCCCTGTACGTCCCTGTTTTCCTCATACATCCGGATGATGTCTGTTACAATCTGCTCCCTGTCCATGCCGTTTTGGTATTCCTCATACATATTGTCAAGGTAAATGGCTGTGCTGATTATGTCATTGTCCGTTGTTATGGACAGCCCGGTCAGCGTGCACCCATTGGTCTTTCTGCTCTTTACAATTTCCACTTCCTTATTTGTTTTTAATTTGACCGCCGCTTTCATTTCATTTGCAAATTCCATAAGTCCTTTTTTGCCCATTGCGTTCTCCTCCTTAAAAATACAGCCGGGGCATATCAATCCATGCCCCGGCTTCCCTGTTATGTTATTTTCCTGTTCCTGCTGTTGCTTTTGTCTTTGCTGTTTCTTTTGCCATTGTTGTTTCCTTTGTCTTTACTGTTTCTTTTGTCGTTCCTGTCACAGCTTTCTTTTCTTCCTTTGCTGGCTCTTTTTTATCCGCTGTTTCCTTTGTCTTTACTGTTTCTTTTTTCGTTGCTGTTACGGCTTCCTTTTCCTGTTCTTCATGCCCCTCCTGCTGTTGTTTCTCCAATGGCGCGACTATTATCTTCCCATCCTGTAATTTTGCGCCTGCGCTTATGATGCCCATTTCCAGCAGAGTCTTTGTTTTCTCTTCCGAAAAGCCCGCCCTTTCATACCTTGACGACACCATGTCATAAACCATGCCCCCTTTCTCTTTATGCGCCCCTATGACAATGTAGAAAATGTTTGCCATGCTTTCACTTTCAAATTTAGGCGTTAAGGAATTGATGTGTGACTTCACCATCCAGTTATTGCAGAAGAAATGCTCCGTGTCCGCTGCCAGTTCATTTGTTTCTGAAAGTTTAAGCCCGTACACTTCATCTTTCCCCTGTTTCATTATGTCCTTTAACTGCTTGGACGTGAACTCCAAAAGTTCCCCTTTCGGGAGTGAGAATGTCTCAAACCCAAGCTGCCTGTTCCCTAAATACAATTCATTGACTACCACTAATTTCCTGCACATATCCATGCCCTCCTGTTTACTTTTTTACTGTTTTTTTATTTTTTCTGTTCCTTACATTTACAATCATAACGCTGGGATATTGCCATGCATAGACGTGGAAATAGACAGTGTTGCGCCATTGTTTTTAGGGAAGCTGCACAGGCATATCCGTCCCACTCCTGATGTAACTGCTTGTAAGTGCACTTCCAAAAACGTTTCATTCTGGTGTAACTGCTTGTAAGTGCACTTCCAAAAACATTTCATTCCGCAGCCATATAAAAAAGGCCATGCCTTACATCTATGAAAAGCACAGCCCAAAAATCTTACCCTAAGGAAATCAATATTTTTACATTTCCCTACCGAACCACCCATATATTTTTCCAATCCAGCTATTTCCCTAATACCTTTCTGGCTTTGTAATTCTCCCAAATTTCCACTTTTCTCACTACTACCTTACAATTCCTTGCCTTCATTCAAAAATCCCCTTATTTTGCATTTGGTTCTGTTCTGTACCATATCCATCCTTCCTAAAATAAACAATCTTTCCAGATACCTTTCTGGCTTTGTAATTCTCCCAAATTTCCACTTTTTCTACCACTATCTTACTATTCTTACCTTCATCCAAAAATCTCCTTATTTTTCATTTGGTTTTGTTTTGTACCATATCCATCCTTTCTAAAATAAACAGCCAGAAATCCTATTTCCATATATCTGAAAACACCCTTGGAATATTCCCCATACATACGTCCCTTAAAAATTTGTTGGAACTTTGTTGACCCGGCCTTGTATTTTATTCCCAAGCATACACTCCCATAAACGCAAAAAAAGGCTGGAAACCCTTGAATTTAAAGGCTTCCAGCATCATTGCCAAGAATCGATGCGACAGGATTTGAACCTGCGACCTCTGCGTCCCGAACGCAGCGCTCTACCAAGCTGAGCCACGCATCGACATCACTATGGCATAATAACATGATTTTCAAAATTTGTCAATAACTCAATGCTGCAAAATTTCTTAAATTTCTTAAAATCTTTCCTGAACCTGAATTTCCAGAGGAAACACAGCTCTTACGGTCTTTCCCGCTGCATTTCCTTTGAACCGGTTTCTTCTGCAATCCCAGTTCCCGCCTGTCAGGACTGCTACTCTTTCTCTTTCATCACGCTCATATAGGCCGGACGGATAATCTTATTCATTCCAATCAGCTCTTCCATCCGGTGAGCGCTCCAGCCCACAATCCGGGCAATGGCAAAAATCGCGGTATACAGTTCCTGAGGAATGCCCAGCATCTCATATACAAATCCGCTGTAGAAGTCCACATTAGGGCTGACGCCCTTGAAAATCTTCCGTTCGCCGGCAATCAGTTTCGGCGCCAGTTCTTCAATGCTGTTGTACAAGAACATATCGTCCCCGCGTCCCTTTGCCCCAGCTAATTTTTCCACATAACTCTTAAAAACACGTTCCCTTGGATCGGAAAGGGAGTACACCGCATGGCCCATACCATAAATCAATCCTTTATGGTCAAAGGTTTCTCCTGCAAGGATCTTGGCAAGGTACGCTTCTATTTCATCCTTGTCATGAATATCCTTAATATTCTCCCTGATATTTTCCATCATTTCCATTACCTTGATATTTGCGCCGCCATGCTTAGGCCCCTTCAGGGAAGACATGGCCGCTGCAATGGAAGAGTAAGTGTCTGAACCGGAAGACGTCACTACTCTGGTGGTAAAGGTAGAGTTATTTCCTCCGCCGTGCTCCATATGCAGAAGCAAAGCCACATCCAAAACCTTTGCCTCCAGTTTGCTGTACTGCTTATCCGGCCGCAGCATCATTAGGAGATTCTCCGCAGTGGAAAGCTCCGGCTCCGGCCTGTGTATGTACATACTGTCATCATTTTCATAATGGTTATACGCATGGTATCCATATACCGCAAGCATGGGGAAAATACTGATTAACTCAATGCACTGCCGCAGGCTGTTGCTGATTACGTCCGGTGAATTCACCTGACTGTCATAAGAAGCCAGCGTCAGAATACTCCTTGTCATGGAATTCATAATGTCCTTCGTAGGAGCTTTCATAATGACATCCCTGGTAAAATTCGTGGGAAGCGTTCTGCAATTAGCCATAATTTTGCAGAATTCGCACAATTCTTCTTCTTTTGGCATTTCCCCAAACAGCAGAAGGTATGCTGTTTTCTCAAAACCAAACCCATTTTCTCCCATCTGCCGCACCAGATTCTGCACATTATAGCCGCGGTACCACAACTGGCCGTCGCAGGGCGTTTTCACGCCGTTCACATCTTCAAAAGAAACAATTTTAGAAATTGTTGTAAGCCCAGTCAGGACGCCTTTCCCGTTCATGTCACGAAGTCCGCGGTTTACCCCGTATTCCTCAAATAACGCATCCGAAATACTGTCATTCTTCCTGCAGATTGACTCCTGCTTCATGGCATAATCCATCAATTCATTTTCATTTCTCATAGCTTTCATCCCTCCTAAGCCTAAAATATCGGTTGTTCCATGGCAGAATCATCCATTCAATTCCAACCCTGAAACATGGTTAATTGTTTAATTTTAAACTATTTTACCATAAAAAACCCGCCTTGCCAACCGATTTTAGAAAGTTTTAAGAATTTCACCGGACATTCCTGATTTTTCTGAACGATAATCCAGGCGTCAAAACCGCTGCACAGACATTCTGAACTATCAGGAATTGCGCAGGGCATTTCTGATATTCTGATTGACTTTTTGGGAAACCTGAAGCAACACCTTTCGTTCCTCCTCTGTAACTCCCTTTAAAATCATATTATACATTTGTCTCCGCAGCTCCGCTGTCTGCTCAATAATTCCAACTGCCTTTTCCGTCAGCACAAGATGCACGCACCGCCGATCCTCTTCATCCTGAACGGTATGGATTAGCTGCTGCTTCACCATACGGTCTACCGACTGTGAAATATGACCCTTATTGAATAAATTCAGGCTGCAAATATCCTTTGACGTATTGTGCTCCCCGGATTTGTAAAGAAAATACAGAATATCAATGTCAATTTTCCGCAGATGATATTCTTCACGCAATGTTTCGATTTTCCGGTTATATAATGTTTGAAACTGAGTTCCCTGCAATAACCCTTCCAGCATCCAGTCCATCGATCCCACCTCATAATTTATTAACTTTAAACTGAATATACCACTTGTCCCTTTGAAGTTCAAGTGGTATATTCCAGTTTTCATCCTATAAAATCAATTACCGTTCCGACACAGTCCAGCCAGTGACAAACAGCATAAGCGCCAGACCCAGTCCCGCAAATACCTTTGCCAGGCCCCAGAGGTCTGCCATAAAACCTGCCAGCGGAAACATAACAATCATGGCTATGGAAAAAAACATACTGTCCACTGAAATCAGGGTTGCCCGCTGCCCTGACGGAATCAGCTGATTCAATGCGTCTGACTGAATGGGATACAGAACAGAATTGAAAAATCCTGCAGCTGCAAAAGCGGCCGCTGAAAGCAAGGTACGCCGAAACCCATAGCACAAAAGCGCCGTCCCTATGGCAAAGGCTCCAATTACCGCCGTCTTTTTCCCGAACTTCCGAAAAATCCTTTCGCTCACGGCAGCGCCCAAACAGGAGGCAAGCCCTGTTCCAAACAGAATTATACTGATAAAAATTTTGTCATATCCCAGTTCAAAATAATATTGCTGGCTATAAAAAAATAATACGGTTTCCGCCGCAAAAACTACGGAATAAAAAACAATAAGTTTCAGAATTCGGGAATCAGATTTCAGAATTTCAAAGCTGGTCCTAAAATGCGCGGCAACCGTTTCACGAACAGTTTTCTTACGTTCCCTCTGATCCGTCCACGGGGTTTCTGTCATCAGTAAAACCGGCAGCAGCGCCAAAAGCGCAATCGCCAGACAGGCGCTGTAACACCAGAAATAAGAATATTCCGCCAGTATGCCTCCCAGAACCGTTGCAAGTCCCTGAGACACTTCAATGATAATGTTTAATCTTCCGCAAACTTTCAAATACTGTTCTTCCTGACCAAGATACCGCATACTGTCATACACAAGCGCTTCCTCCGATCCGGAATTCAGATTGTTTCCCAATGCCTGAATGATAAAACTTACTGCAAACAGTCCGAAACTTTTGGAAAACAGCATAATCGCGCAAGAAATTGCAGCGCATATTCTGCTCAGCATCATACTTCTTTTCCGGCCAAGCAAATCCGCCGCCGCTCCGGAGGGAATTTCGCATATGATGCTGGTTGCATGGTAAATGCCCTCAAGGATGCCGATTTCCGCCAGATTCAGCCCGCAGTAAGCGAGATACAGCACCCAGACCACATTCTGCATATTCAGGTTGGTAAGAAAAGCAGCGACATAATCTAAGGGGAGATTTCTTTTTAATTTGTTTACTAATTTTATGTTCATGTGTAATTCCTCTCTTTTCTCAATCATAAACGACGACAAAAAAACAGCCTGACATAACGCCTGTTTTGTCAAACTGTCTTGGGAATTACTGTATTTTTAACCTGAAAAATAAAAAAGCACTGTACAAAAATTTTGCCGATTATCCAAAATTACAGGACGTTCCTGAACCCAGAGACATCCTGGTAAGTGCCTGAAAACAGGCGCAGTAATCCCGTGATTTGGAATAATTGCATGTTTTTGACGCTGCGCTGCTGCTGCAAACTGGCACATAACCGAATCCGTTCATTCTGCGCTCTCCTTTCAAAATATGCTTAATCGTACCGTAAAGCGCCCTACTTTGTCAAGACAGTTTTTATGATAAATTTATCGTTAGGCGCGAAACGTATATCCCTGGAAATATCTGAGACATGTTATCCCTTTTTTCCTTGTCAACAAGACGCTTGGGGATAATCAATGTGTCAGGGACTTGCCGCAGTGCGGTGTGAATACATCCTTGATGCATTGATAAATCAATCATGGAGATTCTTTCATTCCGCTCTTAATCCCACCAGAAATACCATACCGTTGAATCTTTAAGCCCTGCAGCCAGCTCTGACAGCTTGCCGCTTTTGGTCCCCTGATCCACTCTATCGTAGCAGAACGCATAATGCTCCTTTGCCGCTTCCAAGGGGTCTGTTCCATTTAAACCCAGGGGTGCATAAAATTCCATCACATCCGAAGTAAATGCAGCCGGAACTGCCCGGTACTTTTCATACCAGTATTTACAAATTGAAATCATATCTTCCGGCCCGGGACAATCATTCCATCCTCCCATGGGCAGATACCCAATGATTTCCCACGGATTCTGCACCGGAATCTCCAAAAGCAGCGTATCTGCCTCCAGCATTCCGTCATGGAAAGAAATATAACCGCAAAAACTGTTTACCACCTCTCCTTCTGTCTCTTCCCCGATGAACTCATCCAAAGGAAACCCTTCCAAGTGTTCCGTATAATCATGAAAATACTCTTCTAAAAGTTCTCTGCCGTTGTCTTTGCAGCCGGAAATGATTTCCGTTCTGTCATAATCTTTTGCTGCAATTTCCGTCAGCCATTCCACTCCGCGTTCCTCCAGCAAAAAAATTACCGGATAAAACCCTTCCGTTTTTCCCCTTTCAAAGGCCGTTTTATATGCCTGTTCCACCAGCGCCGGGTCTGAGCCCTTCTCAAATACCTGGTATTTGCACTGAAAGCTTTCCGCAATTTGATTTGTTGATTTGTCCATTTGTTCTTTCCTCCTGTAAATTTCATTTCTGTACTGCGGCGAACGATTTCTATGTCTGACTGCAGTTCATCCTGAATGATTGCTGACATTCTTTTTCCGTGTAACTTTTATCTTTTCAGCGCTGACATTTTACTTTTCCATTTTTGCTCTCAGCTCTTTTCCGGGTAATCTTTATCTTTCCAGTACCACCATTTTAATTTCTCCGGCTCACGCTGTTCATGCTCTGCATAATATACGGCGCAGCGGAATACATACAGCACACACCTGTCATCCTGAAATCCTTTTTTCAGGCAATCCAGCCGGTACAGTTCCTCTGGATTTTTCCCTTTCAGATCTGCAATGCGCCGAATTCCGATATTGTGCAGATGATGCTCCATATTTTCCCCTATTCCGGGGATTTTTCTCAGATCACTCACTGTTTTCTCTCCCCTCCATTGGATTTAGGCGCTGTAAGTCCATAACTTCCATCAATCAGACTCCTGATTTCATCCTCCGGCACGCTACCGTCCAGCCGGACGCTGATCCATTTATCTTTGTTCATGTGATAAGCCGGATGAAATCCCTCCTGCATCCGCAGGGAACCGATAAGCATGGGATCACATTTGACATTCAGTATCTGTACCGTCCCCTCATCCAAAAGGCCCAGTTTCTCCCGGTCCACTTCCATTATGAGGGCATACCATTTTTTATTTTCTCTGTGCCGCAGCGCCGCATTTTGATCCGCCCAGGGATAATCCGGCAAAGCGTTATATTTCTGCTTCACATAATCAAAAACCTCTTGTCTGTTCATAGCTCTGACGCCCCTTCCCAAGAAACAACGAATTTTCACTTATAAAGTTAGTATACTTAAAAACTGACGCTAATACAAGAAGTTTCGTTGCCCTGTTTCTGCAATCATCCGTTGTTAACGCTTATCTTCTCCATCGGCTCTCTGACGCTGCCAACACTGCTGCTGGAAACATCCAGGCTCCCTGCGTTTTTCGGATAATTCTTTCCTCCTCTCCGAAAGCTGTCATCCATTTTCTGGCAAAATCCTTTTCAAAACTCTACACATACCAGCATACACGTTGCATACTATCCAATACCGCCACTTCCGCAGTTTTTTACGCAGATGGTCTAACCTTGCATAAACAGCTCCCGTTGTCAATCCCACATGCGAGGCAATCTCCTTTGTGGTGTAACCCTGCATTTTCAGCAGAACGATCTGCAGGGTACATAAATTCAATCGGGCATAAGGACATAGGAGTGTTCATCTCCTATGATATGAAATTTTATTTCTGTTTTGAGAGCAAGGAATTTCTTTACTGCCGATTAAAACGATGTTAACTCCCTTCATAGCTGTTTATCTAAAAACATGAAACAAATCTTTCCCCCTAAAACTATTTCATAAATAAAGCAATGTCCGCCTCTCTGATGACGGTTGATTGTAAATCTTTTACTTCAATCAATGTTTCATGTTTGCATTTTGGACAATAGAGAAGAAAGTTTATCAAAAGGGTATCCTCTCAGTACACAAAAAGCCCCCAAAATCATTGCCATGCCTTGTATGAAACTGTTATTAGACAATCTTTCCTGTACCCGGTTTTCAATTTCATATTGCCGTGATACATGCCGCAGGATTTTTTGTTCCAGACTGTTTAAAACTGCAAGGCTTGCGTTACTGTTTGAAAAAGCCCGGATATAGCTGCCGTCATCAGCCTATCCTCTCTGCATTAATGTATCCTTCCACATCGTAACCGAACAAAGCTCACCAGGGAATATACTTTTTGTATTGAATGGAATCGTTATTTCGTCCAAACTGTGCTGCAATTAATGACATATCCAGATAAATTGTCCCGGCATTCTGAAAATAAAAATGATATGTCTCTGAACTCCTCCGACTAGACCATTCCAGTAATTTTGCATTTCCTTTTTGAGGGTCAATAAAATCCCATCTCTCTCTGCCACCGTTACAAGTTTTGGAAAGTTGACGGAGTAACCGACCTGCAAATCAACGAAACAGGTAAACTCATTACATATTTCTCCCTCTGCGTCCAACTATTCACTTGGTCTGCTCTCTTTTGATATTCCAAAGGAAAACGGCAGGTCGGTCGCCGCATTCCAATTCGGCTTCGCCGCAGCGGCTCCATTATGGTAACGCCCCTCCCTTCCCTCGGCGGCAAACCGGTCGCTGCATCTCAAATCGGCTGTGCCAATGCATCTCCCTCACATTTAAAACAGATCTTTTTTTAATACTCCTATCCATTCCTCGACTGCCTGCACCAATCGGAACTGCTGATGTAAAACTGCCATACCTGTGGCAGGAATATCGGGAGCATTTTCTTTCATAGCAATATTTTTTTCCAGATAGGTTTTCAGCATATTTATATTGCTTTCAATGTTATCCAGACATTCCCTCTGCCTTTCCTGCTCCATACTCTCTAAATTAACGATGACGGCATTAAAATCCAACAATATGTTTATCGGCTTGCAGGATATTTCAAGCATCAACTTTTCAAATTCCTCATTTCCTGCATCCGTCAAGGAATATATCGCCTTTTCGGGCATTTTTCCCTCTTTCTCCGTGCGGCTTGTGATAAGCCCCTTTTCTTCCAACTGGATAACCTTTTTGTATATGGATGGTGTACTGATTTTTACCCATTTTGAAATGTTGCGGTATTCCACCAGTTTCTGAATATCGTATGCACTCAGTGATTCCCGTTTCAACATTCCCAATACAATCAAATCAATGGTCGCCATTCAAAGTCCCTCCTTTTTCTATTGACAACTACTATAAATTATAGTATTATAAATCTTGCAATGCAATTACCATATTTTACAGTAGTATAAATAATACTATACATCAAGAGAAAGGAGTTCAAAATGAACAGTCAAAGCAAAAAAATGGATCTGCTCGGCAGTGCATCCAGACCAAAAGCGCTTTTAGCAATGGGCATCCAGACAATGATTGGTATGTTGGTAAATGCTTTCTACAACCTTGCTGACGCTTATTTTGTCGGTGGGTTAGGTGAGAGCCAGATGGGAGCAATCTCCGTGGTCTATCCGCTCGGACAAGTCATTGTCGGTCTTGATCTGCTGTTTGGCAACGGCGCAGCTTCCTACATTTCCCGATTATTAGGCCGTGGGGATAAGGAAAGCGCAGATAAAGTGGCAAGTACCGCTTTATACAGCAGCGTATCTGCAGGGGCGGTTATCATTATTATTTCTATGGTGTTCCTGCATCCCATACTGAAGCTCTTAGGCGCAACCCAAAGCATCCTGCCTTACGCTGCCGCATACGCAGATATCTACATTGTTTCCTGTATTTTTAATGTGTTCAACGTCACTATGAATAACATCGTAACAAGTGAAGGCGCAGCAAAAACAACGATGTGTGCCTTGCTGACAGGCGCAATACTCAATATCGCCTTAGATCCGCTGTTTATCTATGTATTTGACTTAGGTGTAGCAGGAGCGGCGATAGCCACCGCAATCTCGCAAGTAGTTTCAACCTACGTATATCTAACCTATATCTTACGGGAAAAAAGCGTATTCCATTTTCGGATTAAGGACTGCACATACACAAAAGAAATCATGTCTGAAATATTCAAAATTGGAATCCCAACATTAATATTTCAGATTTTAACAAGTGTGTCCATTTCCTTAATCAACAATGCCGCTGGAGATTATGGAGATTCGGCCATTGCAGGCATGGGCGTTGTCACCCGCCTTATTTCAATGGGCAGCTTATCCGTATTCGGATTTATCAAAGGCTTTCAGCCCATTGCAGGGTACAGAAGTGTAAACCCTCGCATAATACGAGAGTCAATCCTTTTTCCTTGGCCGATGACACTTTAAATCGTCTTTGTGGCAAAGTCAACTGATAATGCAATCTTGTTCACCTCATAAAATAGGCTCAATGAATTTCTTGATCAGTTCTATTCTATCTCCTGCTTTGGGTACAAAGAGAGCCGCAATTGAAATCACCAGCTTTTTCTTTGTGTTTACATAAATTATATTGCCGCCATCTCCCATAGCTGCATAACCATCCTCATTTACCCACCACAGATATCCATAGGGCAGATTTCTTTTTTTCCATCGGCTGTGTTCTGTCGTACTGTCCTCTATCCATTTTGAAGAAATAATCTGCTTCCCCTCCCACATACCGCCATTCAGATATAACTGCCCGATCTTCGCCATATCCATGGGTGTAAGCGTAAGCCCCCAGCCTGCCGCATGAATTCCCATAGAATCTGTTACCCATCCGCTAATATCCGTAGACTGGTTAAATGCCATTTGTTCCTCTTTACTTTCGAATAACAAATTGTTTTCCACTTTAATCCCAAGCGGTTCAAATAAATTCTCCGCCGCAAAATCTAATACGGACCGCCCTGTTGCTCTCACTAAAATTCCCGATAAAATATCTGGTCCAATCAATGGAGCATATCGGAATATCCCTATCTTCCCATGGCCGCCTAATAAATCAAGTGAAAATTTTACCCAGTCACTGCTTGTAAAGTATTTTATATAAGGCGCAAAAAAATGATATTTATAAGGCGCCGTCATTGTCAGCATATCTCTCAGTGTAATATTCTGTATGTTTCTCTCTCCCCTTTTCACTTTGTATTCTGGGAAGTAATCCAGCGCTTTTTCTTCAATGTTTTTGATGTGTCCTTTATCCAGAGCAATTCCAATCAATATTGAAATAACACTTTTTGTCACAGAATAAACGTGAACACGGCTATCCGCTGTACAACCTTTCAAGTATTTTTCATAGGATACCATTCCATCTTTTATTATGACGATACCTATGGTATTTCCATATTTACTTTTTATTTTCTGTTCTAGCTCTTCAGTTTTTATCGGATCCATACTTTCTTCCTCTCATGCACTTCAAAATATCTGCTTGCCATTCCGATCTTTTGAAACTTTCTTTTTAACCGGATAATAGACCTCCGTAACAAGTTCACTTTCTTTTGAAGCCTCTGCCGGATCTGTTACATATACCTCATACAACGCATTGCTGCTTTCATAACCTTCTCTTTCTGCCCATTCTATTTGTTTTGCATAAACAGAAGAAAGCTGTAAATAAGAACCCTGCACAACTGTTTTCAAACATAATCCAGGGCAGAAATCCCTTGTTCCGGTTGCATACTCTTCTATCGGGATTGCAAATTCCGTATCTAATCCAAATGGGGTATACTCATCGCCATGAAACAGCGCCATTGGCGGAGCAGCCGCTGTCAGTTTCTTCTCTTCCATTTCCCGGAATAACCTCCCAAAGCAAGTACCGTATTCTTCCGAAAACTCATGTTCTAAAACATTCTTCCGTATCGACAGAAGATACATCATCGGTATCTCGACCAACTGTACATCAATGCTTTCCATATAAGACATAATAGATTTTCCTTTCCTCAAATTTGATATATCGCTGTCTATCTGCTGCAGAGTATCTTCAAACTTCCGTACCTTTACCGCAATCTCCTTTTTCTTTTTATTAAGTGCAGCAAAAAGCTCCTCATCCTTCAATTCCTCTGATTCAAAAATAGATTTGATCTCTTCCAAAGAAAAGCAATAAGCTTTCAAACGGTTAATCAACAGCATTTTCTCCAATTGGTTGATGGAATAGTACCGGTAGCCATTTTCCGGATTGATCTCCTCCGGCAGTATCAATCCTATTTCAGCATAATATCTAAGCGTTTTTGTAGATACCTTGCATATATTTGAAAATTCTCCAATTGTAAGCATATGCGAACCCTCCTTCCAATCTCAGTATAAACTTTACCCCAAGGGGAAAGTCAACAGCGCTTTTCATATCCTGCCCAACAGTTTGAATGAGGCAGAATGCTTCCCTTTCCAGATAGTGGCATTTCGATCGAAAAAATTAATTGCAAGCCATATTCCTCAGAAAGATAAAAATATCTTATTGTTTTAATAATGTTATCCACTCAGACTCCACTTAACCATTCTATTTCCACAACATACCCCATAGCTATCTTGTCAACGGAACTATCCCACCCAAAAACCGCCCAATCGTGAGTATGGAGCTGCTCGATAGTATCCTCGCTGTCATTCAAACTCCGTAACTGCTTTTCCCCGGCTTCTCTCCAGAGCCGCCATTTCTTTTCTTCTCTGCCATAGTTGAATGACCTTCTTTTATTTTCTTTTCTATATTTATCACTTTCTGCGTCCATTCACGGTAAAACGCTTCCTCATGTGACACCAATAGCGCTGTTCCCTCAAATTCTTCCAGCGCAGTTTTTAATGCCTCTTTTGCCAGCGCATCAAGGTGGTTTGTCGGCTCATCCATGATAAGGAAATTACATGGTTTCATCATAAGCAGGCACATTTTAACTTTTGCCTGTTCCCCTCCGCTCAAAGTCCCGATTTCCTGCATGGCGTGTTTGCTTGAAATACCGCAGCCTGCAAGACGCTTTCTCACGTCTTTTACTGCAAGCGACGGATACGCATCGGAAACAATCTGAATGGGTGTTTTTGTCGTATCTGACCATGCTAACTCCTGTTCAAAATACCCAATCTTTACCTGCTCCGAGAAGTGGAAGCTCCCTCCTAATAAGGGTATTTGACTGATAAGCGTTTTAAGCAGGGTGGATTTGCCAATACCATTAAATCCCGTCATAGCAACTTTCTCTCCCCCTTTTATGGAAAAACTGATGTCTGACAAAATAGGATAGTGATAACCAACATCCAAATGTTTTACTTTTAAATGCTCCGTTACAGTCAACGGGACGGCATCAAACCGAAAATGAGGCTTGATTTCTTTCTGCTCCAGAGCTTCCATCCTATCCATTCGGTCAAGCTGTTTCTGTCTGCCACGAGCCATTTTTGATTTTCTCCCTGCAATATTCCTGCGGATAAATTCTTCCGTTTTTTTGATTGTTTTCTGCTGTGCGGCATACTGTCTGATATAATCTTCACGGAGCAATGCCTTTTTTCTCGTAAACTCTGAATAAGCGCCAAAATACTTTGTGATTTTCCCGTTGTCTATGTCGCATATCCCTGTGGATATTTTCTCTAAAAAATCATAGTCATGCGATACTGCAAGAAAAGCATTTTGCAGGCTGGAGAGATACTCGGCAAGCCATGCAACGTGTTCCTTATCCAAAAAGTTCGTCGGCTCGTCCAATAGCAAAATATCTGGCTTTTCAAGCAACAGTTTCGCCAATATGACCTTTGCCCTCTGCCCGCCGCTCATCTGCTCAATCGGCCTGTCCAATCCGATTGCCCTTAAGCCCAGACCTGTCGCTACCTGTTCTATTTTTGTGTCAATCAAATAAAACTCCTCACGCTCTAATTCTTCCTGATACCTTGCTGCCGCGCTTAACTTTGCCATATTCCCGCCCGCAGCCTGGCAGTACAGCTCATTCATCCTGTTTTCTATCTCATAAAGCCCAGAAAATGCGGATTGCAGGAACTCCCTCATCGTTACGCTTTTTTCAATTTGAGCGTATTGGTCGAGATACCCTATTTTTGTGTTCGGATGCCATACTATCCTGCCAGAATCTGGGATAAGCTGCTCCGTGCAAATCTTTATGAACGTGCTTTTCCCTGCCCCATTCTGACCGACAATCCCGATATGCTCCCCTTTGTTTAATGTAAAATCCGCATTTTTAAATAAATAATTTTCTCCAAAAGAATGTGTTAATCCCGTAACTTCTAATAAACTCATAATCATTATCCTCTCTTTTTCCTGTCTGATTTTCCAAAATGGGCAAAAAAATAGCAGAAGCCAGATACTCTTGGTATCATGCCTTCTGCTATACCCGTTCCATCGCAAACCGCTTATTGGAAACAGCCCATATACATATACATCTACAGAACCTGCCACTGGCAGCGTCTTCCGTATGCTATGGCAAACAAAAGGCTACGGACAAAACACTGTCCATAGCCTGCTGCACACAAATTTGCACGAGAAAAGAAACAATATATGAAAAAGAAATAAAAATCCCTCTCATGTACTGCCGCATTTCCCGATGAAATCTTAACGTGCTATATTACGCTATACTCTGTACAATGTTTCATCGGATTTGATTGTACAGAGCTGATTTTCTTTTTAGGCGGAAGTTCGTTTGTGATGTAAAAGCTCATAAAACTGTTCTCCTTTAAATTAGTGCAGATAATTATAGCATAAAAATCAGCCGTTTGTCAAATCCTATTTGATAAAATTTTCCGGTTTTAGTAACAGTTCAGCCTCCGGTTTCACTGTTACGGAATCTGCCATTCCAAATCACCTGCGGCGAGGAGCGGATTCCCCTTTGGCCAAACCTACACATCCTTACGGACTTTGCAGCCAGTGCAAAGTCCCGGGCTGAACTGTTACCGTTTTTATCTCTCATAATCGAAAAATTTATATCTTATATAGAGGTATTACATAATTTAATTAGCTGTTACGCTTTTAGAACAAAGTGGGCAAGCCCACCTCAACTCCCCTAACCCCTCACTCATGAGGGGCTTGAACACTTTGCTGCACAACCAACTATGTTTTCCCAAACGTTCATCAGCTCTGCATCTATGTGTCCGTCTCTATCCTATATCCTTCTCTAACTGTATGCCCATTGAAAAATACGGCTCACTCAGATATTCTTCTTTGCCAATTCGGCATCCTCTCTTTTGATAAAAGGAAAACCGCATGATAATCCTGAATTATTCACGGCGGTATGAGCAGGCATAAAATTTGCCGTAGTTACCGTTACAACCTCTTCCAATACCCCACTCTGCCACAAAACAGCCTAAAAATGGGCAGACTTC
>JAETSX010000161.1 GCA_021769425.1 Eubacterium sp. | reverse complement strand
CTCTCCAGCATGTCTCTCTCACCGCCCAGAGTACCGTTGGGGTAAATCTCAATCTTGTATGCGCCGTTTGTTCTCTCCTCTACCAGTTCCGCAAACTTTTCTGCCGCCACCTGGAAGCTGTCCTGCTCATTAACGGTCGTTCCAAGCTGAAGTACGGTTGCATCCGCAGCAGTGCCCTCATCTCCGCCCTCAGCAGCATTGTTCTCATCTGCAGCTGCAGGTGCCTCCTGCGGTGTCTGGCTGTCATCCGCTTCTTTTCCGCCGCAGCCTGCAAGGCTCATCATCATGACAGCCGACAGAGCCAAAGCAACAAATCTTACATTTTTTTTCATAACGATTCTTCCTCCTTAAAAATAGTAATAATTATGTATGTCAACTGCCGCCGGGAAACGGCAGGAATGACCGGAAACCTACGCTTTACGCTTTTCCCGTAAAATAAAAAAGCCCTTGTCTCCACAAAGAGACAAAAGCCATAAACTTCTGCGGTACCACTCTTCTTGCTGTAAGATAACAGCCGCTCAGTCTCAACAGCCGTAAGGCTGCATATAAATGAGGAACACGATAACGGATGTCTGCCGTTCCGGCTTACACAAATTCCAAAGTTCTTCAGCCGGACTGCTCAAAGGGGATTTTCCCGAAAATCCGACCGCCATGTCACACCGTCCCATGGCTCTCTGCAGATCTCGTAATCGGTACTCTTCCTTGTCAACACATTTTATACACCGAATATGCAATTTTTCTTATAATATACCCTTATTTTTCATTTGTCAACTATTATTTTGCAAGCCCTAATTATCGCCCTCTACTATTATTAACCATATCAAAATTCAGTCGGGAGAAATTTTTCCTTGTGTATCTTGTGGCGAAAATATCTCCATAACAAAAATGACAGCTGCTTGGAATAATAATGCGTGTCCTTATTGTGGTGGCAAAATTAGAATAGAATAATAAATAGAGCCGGGAATCTGGTTTCTAGATTTCCCGGCTTTATAGCTTCGTCTATGCACTTCTATCAGCTTTAAGTTGCTTTACTTCTTCAAGAGAAAGTCCTGAAATATTAACGATTTCCTCTAAAGCATATTTGCCAGCTGCCAACATACGAAGCGCAACCTCTTTCATTCCCTCTTTCAATGTCTGATTCCTCATATCCTCCATAGCCCGACACATAATCTCGATTCCCTCCTTGCTCTCTTTAAAAAATCTTACCCTGTCTGCCAGTGTCCCATAGTACATATCCGCCGCGTCTGTGCAGGAGAAGTCATGCATTAACTTCCCGATTGGCGTATCTCCACGGTAAGCGCCATTTACATACAGTATGTGCGAACCGTCCTCAAATCTTTCTCCGGTTCCTAAAAAGCACCGCTCAATCGGATAGAGCGGCAGCCCTTTTCCCATTACGTCATTTTCTGTGATAAAGATTACCCACGTTTCCGGCAGCTTGTCAAAATCCTCGCCTTTTTTCAAAAGATTTGCGTCCATCATGCTGGAATTATACCTTGCTCTTTTTCTCCCCGCTCCTTTATCGGCTCGTTGGATTTCAACATTTATTTTAGCGCCGGCACTGTCAGTAGCAAGAATATCAAACCTTGCGAAAGCCTCTTAGCCTCTGTAAATCTTCCTGATGTTTCTGGTCTATCTGTTCCGTCACTGTCAATCTTCCCACCTGCTTTCCCTTTCGTTTTCGTATCTCCATACTACCATAAATCTCCTGATTTAACAAGCCGGGAGCCAGCGCCTTTCTGAATCCCAGCTTCTTGCCGTTATCGCTTTTTCACATCTGCTGTATCTCATTTTTCAGCATACGCTTGATTTTGTCGCTCATAGTTTCCTTGCTGGTCTTACTGAAATGAACCCTCACAATGCAGGTTGTCCGGCCAATCTTCTTCACCAGTGCGGGAGCGTCCTTAGCCGGTGGCGTGGTGGTAATGTCCTCTGTGATTTTCTCGCTGTCCATTAATTCTCCTTTTCATACAATCAGATTTTGTTATCCCTTACTCACAATCTCTTTCGCCGCCGCTTTGGTCGCCCTGGCTCCTTCCTCCCGGAAATTCTTACCAGAAAAAAGAACCGGGGCGCACCGTTCCAGTATGCGGTCATAAATCCTTGGGTGAGCAAGGTCTGACGGGTTCTTGATTTCTTCCAGTTGCAGGTTTGTCGTGACAATCAACGGTTTCTTACTCCGATACCGGATGCCAATGACGGTAAACATCTGCTCCATGGCATACTCGGTACTGCGCTCCACGCCTAAATCGTCAATGACAAGCAGGCTGTAATCGTCCAGGCTGGCGATAAAGGCTGCCCTGTCCTCGGCAAACACACCGGTCAGCCGGTTCAGGATAGACAGAAAATTCGTCATCAGAACCGGCACGTCACGGTCAAGCAGGGCATTGGCAATACAGCCGGCAAAAAAGGATTTCCCGGTTCCCACGTCACCGAAAAGCAGAAGGCCAGTGTTATCCCGATATGCCTCTTTCCAATGTTCCACATAGGCGTGGGCTTTCTCCATAACGGGATTCTGCCCGTTATCGTTGAAGAACGTGTAATCATAAAGGTATCGGTCTTGAAGTCCCTGCGCCTTCCGTCTATTTCATGCCCCGCTGTCTCTGTCCCTCCATGGCTTTCCGTTCCTCCTGCGCTTTCTGTTGGCAGGGACAGAGGCAGCGGGGCATGAAATAGACGGAACCGCCGAACCTTGGCACAACGGTCTGGCGGCTGCCATGGCATTTCTTACAGTGGATAAGCCCGTCAGCCGGTTCTATGTATTCGTCCCCGGCAAGTTCCATATCCCCGGCGGCTCTGTCAATGGCCGCCCGGACTTCTGCGGTAATCTCTATCATATGGCTTCTCCTTCCTCAACACTGTAATCACGGTTCCGGGCAGGCGGTTCCTCCTTCTTTCTGGCCGGTTCGGTTTCCGTCCTGGCCAACTGCTCCGCTGTCTTTTTCAGGTTCTCCACCGCCTTGATGTCCTCCCGCATGGCTTCCATTCTCTGGTACTGTACCGATTTCTCCGCTTTCAGGCGGTCGGCCTCGGCCTGCCATTTCTTCGGAGCAACTTCTTCGCCGGTGGTTTTCAGTTTTTCCAGATACCGGACAGCGGCCTCATACAATGCCAGTTCCGCACCGTGCTTCTGCCCAAACTGTTCCTTTTTCCTCCCCGTCTTCATCTTGTCAAACTGGCGGTGGGTTCCTTTGTTCCTTTCATATTTCTCCCACATGGAGAGATGTTCGTCCAACACTTTGATACGCCTTTCGGCGGTGACAATCTTCCCACGCAGGGCATAATACTCTTTGTTCATGGCGGCCACTTTTTCATAAAGCCGTTCCATGGAAATGATGTTGTTCCCATTCAGGAAATTAAAAAGGGCGGCGTTTTCCTTCAGGTTCTTTATCCGCCCATACCGGGAGCCTGGTTTCCCTGCTGACAGCTGGGCCTCATAAAGCTGCGCTATAATACTGACCCCACGGATAGCGCCTGTCCGTCTATGTTGATGGTGACTTCCATCTGCCTTTCCTCCGTTCAGATTTTTGCAAAGATTTCTGAACGGAATGGGGCGGGGAGCGGCAACCCACAGACGGCTTTAATCGAAAACAGCCCCGCAATCCGCCAGCTTCGGTTTATGATTGAGGAATGCAGCGAACAAGAGTCTGCCGCCCTTATCCCAATCATTGAATCCGTGTTATCCGTACTAAGGGCAAAATGAGCCATTGAAATTGAATCTGATACATAACATGAAAGAGAGCCTGCATTCCCATATCAAAGGAAGCAGGCTCTCCGCATTATCATTATGCGTCTGGCTCTCTGCTTAACGTTATTCTTAGCTGTACTACATTGATTTTGATTTCTTTTCTGCACTTCGGACAGAAAAGCGGAAAATTCAAGAGTACCGTGTTTTCATAAACTTTCGTCCGGGTCTTGCCATTGCAGACCGGACAATGAACCCATATCGAATTACTTTCATTAACCTTCACCACATTACACTTCCTAAATAGTGATTCCCTGCTCTGCGACTGGCGGCTGGCTTTTAAGAATCACCTTTTACTCTATTAAATCACTCCCACCTGAAAAACCGAATTGCTATACTAAACCTGAATTATTCACGGTACAACAGCATCAACCGCTGAGCCCCGGACAGTTACTGTATTTTAATTGAATATTGTCTTTCACTTATTTGGTGAATAGAAAAAGACCTCTATCT
>JAETSX010000057.1 GCA_021769425.1 Eubacterium sp. | reverse complement strand
TCAAAAGTAAGTGCTCTGGAACTTTCTCTTTCTATATGCTGATGTCATTATATCGGTTAATTTTGTGACAATCAATCAGATTTATTAGAAGTCAGAATAAACGGGCAGCAACACCACTACCATCCGGTCCACATCCGCCAGCATGAACGGGCGCTTTTCATCATAGTACATGAAATTTGCCCTGCGCGCTTTCTTCCCGGTGGCTTCCATGAACCTTTTCGCCACGTAATCCTCAAACTCCCTGCCCTGGCGCATGGCTTCATTGTCGGACAAGTCCAGGCTGTCCGTGGTCTTGTCCAAATAGACTTCCAGGGCTGTCCGGTAAGGGTTCAGGCCGCAGACCGCCCCGGCGTCCGAGCCGCCAATCCCCATCTTCCTCCATTTCAGCCACTCCTCATGCGGCAGGTTTTTGGTCGCTGTCAGCTTTTCCATACAATCGCTCCTTTCCCTGGGTTCCCTGGTTTTTCCCGGAAGCCCGCTTTTTCTGCATCGCCTGGGTTCCACTATTTTTCCCTATTTTCTGCCCTCCATGGATTCCTAAGGGTTTCTCTTCCCTTTCCCCTCTCCCTTCTTTGGACTTTGGATATTTTTGATTCTTTTTCTCTGCCACTTCTTCCGGAACTTCTTTTCCTGCATCCCGGCAAATTTCCTTTATCCCGGACCATACACTATGTTCCAATTCCCTGCTGATTTTCTGGCAGAACGCTTCCTCCAACTGTTCCCTTTCTGCATCCGCTTTCTTCTCCTGCCCTTCTGCAATGGCTTCCGTTTCTCCGGACGTGCCATTCTTTGTTTCTCCTATAGATATTGCTGTCGGATAGGTTTCTTTCTGCATTGTTGTCTCCTTTCTTTTTGTTATCTTACGCGGCTTTCACCATCTGGTAAGCCCGGTCAATCAGTGGGTTGCCTTCCACTGTTTTTAAGAACAGGTTTTCCTTATAATTTGCCGTTTTCCGCAAAGGCTGCGCATGGGTGGCGAAATCTGACACTGCATTCACGAAGCGGTAGGCGTTCTTCCCAACATCCTGCAAATCCGGCGCATCAAAATACCTCATTCCCATGTCCTCCCGCAACCGCCGGATGTTCTTCTCCTGCTGTGGCGTGGAGCCATCCTCCATAGGCAGCAAAATCTCTATGTATTCCATTGCCTGTTTGTCTGACAGCTTCTTTTTCCGAAGCGCTTCAAACTCTTTCCCCAGACTGTCCATGTACTGCCCGGCCAAAAACAGCGTATCCTCCGCCTCTTTCATCCGGCTTTTGACGTCTCCTGTGTGCGTCATGGACCAGGAACGCTTTGCCGCGGCCAGGGCCAGGTTTAAGGTGTTGTTGCAAACCACACGGATTGGGGTGAGGGCCACACGCACCGCCCCAGAGCCGTCATGGGAGTTGGAGAACAGCAGGTAGGGACTGACGCGTTCCCCGGAAATGATATACTCATGGGGCATCCGCGCCAGAAGCCACACTTTCCTGCCGCCCAGGAGGCTTCCCGCCGTCTCATAGCGCACCCCTTCCCCCAACAGGCCGTCCGTGAAGGCGAAGGCCTCCCGGTTCTGGATGACCCGGTAGCGGTCCGTCACCACGCCGAGGGGCTTCCGGTCGGAATCCCGGACGTTCGCCTTGTGCCCTTCCACTAACTCTTTCCGCCCTGTGTAGATGGGCTCCTGCACCACGCTCCAGTCAAGCCCGGCAAGACGCAGGGCCTCCCTGGAGTTTGGGGCCTCCCGCACCCCTGTCCCCAGGCCGTGCCAGGGGGCTTCCCTTACGTAAAACATGCTTTCCACTTCCGCTGCCATAATCGTTTTCCTCCTTCCGCGTTCTGTTTCCGCAGTATGGCTTCGTCCGGACGCGCCTTCTGTGTTTCTTCCGTATGGCTTCCCGCCCGGACGCGCCTTCTGTGTTTCTTCCGTATGGCTTCCCTTTCCATCTGCATTTTCTGTGTTTCTTCCGTATGGCTTCTCTTTCTATCTGCGCTTTCTGCAGTATGGTTTTTTTCTCTGTGTTTGTGGCACAGGGACGGCCGTCCATTGGCTTTTCCGGCCGCCCCGGCTGTGCGGTCAGTCTTCGTCCAGTATTTCCAGAAGACGGACGCCACAGCTTAAGAGAATCACCGCAATTTCAATCCCTTTCATCCTTTCGCCTCCTTTCCGCGCGAAAAAGGCAGGAGGTTTCCCTCCTGCCTGAACCAGTGGCTTCACTGTTATAATATGTAATTGAATTGTGGAAGTTTTGCCACGCTTCCGCTGCCGCCGGCTGTCTCCTGCATCCATCCGTTATCGCTGCAAGATTGAAATTCCTGAAAACTCAACCGTCAATCTCCCTTCCTTTGCAAAACTAAATCAAAAGAATTTTGGGGCGGAGAGGAATGCGCCATTGATGTAAAGGTGAAAATGATATACAATAGTAAGGGCAATGATATTATCAGCCAGTAATCGCTTTTGCAAAAGTGTATGACGGGCAGGTAAAATTATATAGACGGACCAGGGAAGCAGTCACCAATACCATCAACATCTGTAAAGACAGGGATGTTCTGAAAAAATTTTTGTCTAGCAGGGAAAAGGAGGTTATTGACATGATGATGACATTGTTTAATGAAGAACAGGTAATGCGCGCTTACGTGGAGAGTGAGCGAAAAGAAGCCGCTGAAAAAGCTGCAAAAAAAGCATCCGTAATTTCAGCGATTGAGATATATCAGGAGATGGGTTTGTCTGTTTCAGAAACCATTAAAAAGGTGGCGGGAAAATATAAACTTGAAGAAAACGATGCAGAAGCATGGGTTCAGCAACATTGGAAAACAGAAGGGGGAAACCAATAGTTTTCATATATCCCTGCTAACAGACTACACGGTTTTCAGCCGGGCAGTCTATTTTTACGCTTTTTTCCAATCTCTAAAAAATATGGGCGCATAGTTCCAGTCAAAAAATTATTTCATTTTTGCTATCCAAAAACTGATTCGCATGGAAACCCTTACCATGAAAGCCAATGCTTTCTTATACCCGTGGGCCAAATGATTTGCCAACAGATTTCAATATTTTTAAGGTAAGAAGCAAATCATTTGGCAAATAAGTATGCCGTGAGTATAGGTTGAAAAGAAAATGTTTCATGGCCTATTTGTGCCTGAGCGAAACGAAAGAAATGTAAGTTAACATGAAAACGGGCTGTCCGTTTAAAAACAGCCCCGATAATTTTATATTCCAAAAAGTCCAATTATTTTTGTCCATTCCCAAACCGGACTTCACAGTCCTTTCGAAAGAAAGACACCCCAAAACAATCAATCTTCCGATATCCTTCTGTACGTAGTTCTTCCATATATCTTTTCTCATATATCTGCTGCAGCGCTCTTTTTGCATCATCTTCCAAATCATCAATGGAATCTGACACTTTGATTTCCAGAATGAATGACCTTCCCCGCAGGGATGGGCTTTTCACCATAATATCCGATCGGCCATTTCCTGATTCACGGTTGGATTTTACCAGATAATTCTCACTCTGGCTTAAGATTCCCGTCAGGAAGCCATGATAAAAGTTTTCCGCACTGTCGTAGAAACTGATAGTATGAAACAACTGACCAGTCAATATGTCTGTCATTTTCTGGGCGTTGCCCTCTTCCATGGCGCTGTATAAATCATGAAAATCTTCCTTTTTTATGACATCTTCCATCCAGTTCATAATCGTAGTCTCATAAATCGTCATGACTTCCAGGTTGGGCAGCCGCACTTTCAAAAAAGTATATTTCCCTTTAAAATATTCGCTTTCCTTTGTCAGATACCCTGTAAAATACAGGAAATTCCACAAGTTCTCACTATTGCTGTGCATATCCCCATAAGTCACTTCTTCATGCACCTGAATGTCTAGAGTGCCGCCGTCCAAGAGCATTTCAATCTGCCCTTTCATCTCCCGGTCGGCCCTGGCTATCATATCCTTAATAATATCATTGGAACTGGTATTAATCCAATAAGGGCGCGGAAACGCATTTACATCTGAATGCAAATCATACAAAAACTTAATCACACTCCAGGGATTATAAACCTCTGTGTCCCCAAACAAATATCCATCATACCATTCCTTCATGGTGGGAAAACGGCTTTCCACACCATAATAGGCCATCATCTGCATTACTTCCCGTTCTGTGAATCCAAAATGCTCGCTGTATTTCTTATCAAGCACAGAGATAATGTTCAGGTGGTTCAGGCCTGTAAATATGCTCTCCCTGGAAATACGCAGGCACCCGGTAATCACCGCAAACTGCAGGTAATCATTGGTTTTTAATGCAGATTCAAACAGCGAACGGATAAAATCTACCATTTCGTTATAAAAACCTTTAAAATACGCATTTTCCAGCGGCACGTCATACTCGTCAATCAGGATAACCGTATTCCTGCCTGTAATCTTGTGCATACACTGGCAGAATAACTGCAGGGAATTTCTTACGTTTTTTTCATCCGCCTTCCCCTCCGCAATAGCGTTATACCGTTCACACTCTCTGGCGGACAGGCGTTCTCTCTCTTTTTCCACAACCTCCCTGTGCCTTTCAAATTCCGTGCTGATCGCATCTTGTATCATATAAGAAGCCATATCATAGTCTTCCTGTTTCGCTGATTTCAACGTCAGTCCAAACACAGGGTAACTTCCCATCTGGCTTATATAACTTTCTCCGGCTTCCATAATCTTCATTCCCTGAAAGAGGTTTTTCTGTCTTTCATTTACTTTTTCATCTCCCGTGTCTTCAAAAAAGTGCCGGAGCATGCTCAGGTTTAGCGTCTTTCCAAAGCGCCTTGGCCGGGTAAACAGATTTGCCTTTCCTTTCAGGTCCAATAACTCCTTGATAAACATTGTTTTATCTACATAATAATATCCAGACGTTACCATGTCTTCAAAATTTTCAACGCCTATCGGCAATGGTTTCTTCATTGCTGCCACCTCCATGTCATTCCAGGCTGTTATGCTTTATGGTATTTTGTCCTTTGAATTCCCGCTTAGGCATATTATACCCCATTCCTCTTTATTTCACAATCAATTTCAATACGGCAATGGCAAATGGCAAAGCCGCCGTTCAAATGCGTTTTTGTATTTCAAGAGGCGGCTTTCCATGCTTATTTGATTTTCTGCATAAACGCTCTGATTTTTACTGCCCCTTTTATACTGCAGTAATTTCCGCAATCTATGCAACCTCTGTGACGCTAAGCCCTGTGTCCTCCGCAATCTTTCAATCGAGTAAGGGAATGCCCTTCTCTACTACTCGCCGCGCGCCCCATGCGCCGCCTTAACGGCATAATTCCTCTGCATGGGGCTTGTGCATAAAAATGCAGGAGGGTTTTCCCCTCCTGCCCAAATTTAGGATTATTTTACAATCTTCACTTTCTTTCCCTGCCCTTTATTTTTCAGCAGCTTCTTATATGCGGACAATTTCTTTTTCGGCACTTTGATTTTTGCATTCTTATAAATTCCTTTGAATGCATTCTTGCCGACAGCTTCCAGTTCTGCAGACTTGATTGTGACAGTTTTCAATTTTTTGCAGCCCTGGAATGCATTTTTGCCTATCTTTTCTACATTTTTTCCAATAACGGCCTTCGTTAATTTAGGGCAGTCTTCAAAAGCGGATGCCCCTATACTTTCCACGTTATCCCCAATGGTGACTTCTTTCATTTTAGTTTTTCGGAAGGCTTTGTCAGCAATAGACACAACCTCCAACACGCTGCCGCCATAAGTCACTGTTTTAGGTATCCTCACTTTGGAAGTATTCTTATTCTTCACCCCGGTAACTGCAACAGAGGATTCATCCACAACTTTAAATCTGCATGCGCCTGAGGTAAAAGTTTTTCCCTCCTGTGCAACTATTTCAAATTCCACTGTTTCGGTTCCTTCATAATTTCCCTGAAATGTGACAGAAACCTCATAATTTCCTATATTCTTTCTCCCAGAGGAATACGACACCGCATAATCTGTATTTTCACGGAGTGCATTCCCCATACGGTCTTTCACTGTAACTGCAGGCGCCTTCGGCTTTCCATCATAAAAATAGGATGTTTGTGACAAAACCACATCTTTCGGCGCATAAATAACTGTTGTAGTGGATGTTCCGCAAACACTGCATTCTTTGATAATGCCGCCATCCTCTTCCATAGATGCTTTTTCTGTTGTAGTTTTATATGTATGGGCAGTTTTTGCAATCGTTTCCTTTTTGACGTTCCCGCAATTCTTGCAGGTATAGGATTTCTCACCCTCTGAAACACAAGTTGCTTTCTTTGTAACTGTTCCTGCACCGTATTGATGGGCTTTTTTGGGAATTGACTCTTCAAATATATTGCCACAGTTGATACAAGTATATTCCTTTTTTCCCTCTGCAGCGCAAGTGGCTGACTCTGTAACTGTGCCCGCATCGTACTCATGCCCCAATGCAGGTATTGCCTCTTCATAGCTTTCTCCGCAGACAATACAGGTATATCTTATTTTGCCCTCTGACGTACAGGCGGCTTCTTCAAGGATTTCTCCTGTATCATACCGGTGTTCTTCACAAGCGCCTCCGTTATTAAAATAAGCATAGCTGATATAATTATTTTTTGCGTATTTTTCCGCTTCAGAACCCGGATTGCAGATAATCGTCAATGTCCCATAATAACGGCGAAAAGCGTCTGTTCCGATACGGGTGACGGAATCCGGGATTTCCGCACGCTTCAAGTTCTCACAATAGTAAAAAGCATAGTCACCGATGGACACAACCGTTTCCGGTATCTTTATGCTTGTCAGATTTTTACAGCTTGAAAACGCATTGTTTCCGATCGCTGTAACAGAGGATGGAAAATTTATTTCCTCTTTGGGAATCAGACAGGCGATAAGTTCTGTCATATCTTTGTTATAGAGACAACCATCGTAAGCGCTGTAAGCCTGGTTGGCCTCTGCAACTTCAAGCTCAGTTAGGCTATTTATACCGGAAAATGCGCTGACGTCTATGCTGGTAAGGCTCTCCGGTAAAAACAGTTTACCGTCTAATCCGCTGCAGCCGGAAAATGCCTTGTCACCTATGCCAGTGAATCCCTTTGGAAATATTAAATCTCCTGTAAATCCATTGCAATTTCCAAAAGCCATAGTTCCTACACTGGTAAGGCCCTCTGGCAGTGTAAGATTTCCATTAAATCCGCTGCAGCCGGAAAATGCACTATCGCCGATACTGGATAGCGTTTCCGGCAGCGTTAACTCTCCGCTTAACCCGCTGCAGCCGGAAAATGTTCCTTTTCCAATACTGCTTATTCCTTTGGGCAATGTTAATTTCCCGTCCAATCCGCTGCAGGCATAAAATGCATTGTCTCCCAGGCCGACAATTCCATCCGGCAATGTCAAATCTCCTGTTAATCCCCTGCAGCCATAAAATGCACTGTCTCCGATACTGACAAGTTCCTCCGAAAATACCAATTTACCATCGAATCCGCTGCAACCATAAAATGCATTGTCACCAATGCTAGTAAATCCTTTTGGAAATATTATATCTCCTGTCAATCCGTTGCAACCATAAAATGCCCAGTTCCCGATACTGATAAGACTTTCTGGCAATGTAAGATTTTCGTTTAGTCCAGTACAATGATAGAATGCCAAGTTCCCAATGCTGGTAAGCCCTTCTGGAAATTCTAAACTTCCTGTTAGTCCACTGCAGCCAGAAAATGCATTATCCCCGATACTTTCAAGCCCTTTGGAGAATATTATTTTTCCATTAAACCCTTTACATTCATAAAATGCCTGACCTTCAACCTTCGTAAGCCCCTCTGGAAATACTAAGTCCCCTGTTAATCCGCTGCAATTTCCAAAAGCATAACTTCCGATACTGGTTATCCCTTCTGGCAATTCCAGAGTCCCAGTAATTAAACTGCAGTTATAAAATACACTACCTTCTATTTCAGTAAGCCCTTTGGGCAATTCGAGGGTTCCACTGATACTGCTGCATCCTGAAAATGCAGAAAGTCCGATGCTTATAATATTTTCCGGCAATTCCAACTTTCCCCGTATCCCGATACAATCTTGAAATGCCCAACGCCCAATCTTTTTTAATCCTTTTGGCAGTGTCAGACTGGTAAACCCATTGCAATCTTCAAATGCTCTTTCCCCGATACTGGTTACCGTTTTCCCCTCAATTGTATCTGGAATAACCAGCGGCCCTTTCTTCTCTTCCGTATACCCTCTCACTTCCACCGTCCCATCTTCCAGAACCACATAATCAAAGCCTTCTGAATTCTTCACTTCCTCTCCATATCTGCTCTCCGCATATAATTCTATCTCTGCATTTTCCTGATTTTCTGCCGCTCCGGCAGGTTCCTCCCCTTCTTCTCTCTGCTCGCCAGCCTTTTCCATATCCAAATTTTCATCCAACTGAATCTCTCCCCCAGCCGGTTCTTGGGATTTCTCCGGCAAAACCGCAGATTCATAGCTGCCGGAATCTCCCTTTGCTTCTGCCGCTGATATAGGCTGTAATGGGATTGCTGTTAAAACCATAGCCCCCACTAATATTTTACTGATGATTCTTTTCATTTTTCTCTTGCTCCTTTCTGCTCTTTTATTTCTCCATTTTCAGTAACGCTTCCTCCGTATCGTCTAACAATTCATTCAGCAATATTATTTTCAGCAAAGACAAAACATTGCTGAACCCTTCCTGGTTCTCCCTGCAACCTGCTTCCAGAATACGCTTCATTTTCACCTCCTGTTTTTCTATCTTGGACAGCTTCTCCCCCTTTTACCTGAAGCTGTGAAGACAATGCATCCATTTTTTCTTCCAGGCAGCTCTTTGCCCCATTTACCTCTGTCCTGATTGATTCCAAAAGCTCTTTATTTTCTTCTAACAACAGGCCAATCTGAGACATCATTTCTTCCATATTTCTATTGATTTCCTGCTGGTTTTGCCTATCCGGCTGTTTCTTCCAGATACCCCTGTATTTCCTCCTCCGCAGATGCCGGCTGCGCCGGAATTGTCGACAACAACATAGCAAGCGCAAGAATTTTACTAAGCGTTTTTTTCATTTCTCCACCTGTCCCTTTCTTTTTCCTTTTTCTTTGTTTCACTGTCCCATATGTTCATTTTATCAATGCTTTGGACACGTTTATCATTCCGTATGTTTAAAATATCTTCAAAAACGGATTCCTCTGCCCCACGAAACCAACACCTGGCTCTGCAGGGTGCGCACACTTCCACATCTTTTGAAATCCTTTGCATACTTATTTTAGCCAATGCATAGGACACACCTCTGCCCTTCTATACCCGTGAGCCAAATGATTTGCCAACAGATTCAAATTATTTTAGGAAAAATAGCAAATCATTTGGCAAATAAGTATGCTCTGGAGTATAAAATATTTCTGCCTTCATACTTTTTCAAAGCCTATTAAAATTCTGAAAAATATACAAAACACCTGTTATTCAGCCTTCTGTAAATTTCTTCCACATATTCTTCTGTCTCTTTCTTCAATGCACAAATTTCTGCTGCTGTCTGCTTTCCGTCCGCTAACATAATATATTCTTTTTCCTCCCCTTCCAATATGGTTCCATCAAACTCTATTTTCCCATCCTGATGTTTTAAGCCCTGGACTGTCCTGACAGGATGCTTCATTGCTGAATATTCCTGCTCCCCACGATCCAGATGCTTTATAAATTCTTCCATGTGCAAATGTTCCCGAAAGGCGGCACGCCATTTATGGTTTATTTCCAATCCTTTCTCTTTTGCACTCCATCTTTGCAGTAATTCATCCTTTTGGCACTTTGCGGCTTCCGAAAAATAAGCATCCTTAAGTTCTTGGTCAAATGTTCTTTTCCACGATACAATTTCAGAAGCCGTCAAATGTTTTGTGGAAACTACTGCTTCAGCCATAGTGGCCACCGTATGGTCTTTCTGATAATTTTCTATTTTCATCTCATAGGCAGCAGGATTTTTTGTAATCGGCGTGTTTGCATAAGGAGCAAAGAATACCGTACTGATGTCAACCATACACCGCCCCGCTTCTATCAGCTTTTTTGCATGGGCAATACTTTCCTGGATGGTTTCCTCACTTTCCAGCGCACCTCCTACAATATAATTTCCTTCCAATGTGATAAGCCCCGCTTTTTTACATATATGCACCACATCAATAATTTCTTCAGGGGTGATATTCTTCTGATATGCCTCCAACACCTTCTGGCTTCCGCTTTCTATCCCAATCTGCATAGCATACAACCCAGCATCTACCATCATCTGCACCAGCGTTGGGTCATTGTAAATTCTTGAAACATGCCCTTCACATGTCCATTTTAATCCAGAAGATTTCATATAATCGCAGAATTCCTTGACTCTGCTGCGGCTAAGCGTAAAGGTGTCATCATAAACATTGACAATCTTCAAATCCGTATTTTCATGCCTTACCTGCTCAATTTCTTCTATCACATTCTGTATACTGCGCAGCCTGACTATTTTAGAAGCTGCCCCCTCAAAGCAAAAGCCGCAATGATAAGGACAGCCTCTTCCAGTTAATATGCCAATCATTTTCGTTGACCGGAACCGTTTGTTTAGACTATTCTTTTTATCTGGAAAAGGAAGGGTATCTAACTCCATAATCAAATCTTCCATCTCATTTTCAACAAACTCTCCTTTTTCATTGATATATTTAATACTTTTTATCTTGCTGAGTTCTCCTGTACCATCCGCAGCAAACCGAAGCAAATTCAGGCACGGGATTTCTCCTTCGCCATATACAATATAATCACAATTTGTCCGAACCAGAAAATCCCGGCCCAGCGAATAGCTTTCCGGCCCTCCCACAAAGACTGCTACAGAAAAATGGGCCTTTATCCATTTGATGATATTCGATGCCAAATGAATATTATCAGCCCCCGCATACAACCCAACCATTTTCACCTGATGCTTTAGGATTTCGTGTGAAATGATGTCCTTACACCCAATGACATCCCCAGAATAAACCTTTGCCTGATATCCAAACTGCCTGACATAGGAAGCAATGAAATGCTGCCCCAGGCACTCTTGAAAATGGGCAGCTTTTTGCGGCACACTTCTGGAGATATTTAGCAATAACATATCATAACTCATTTTTCCCACCTGTTAATATTATCTGAATTTTCCTTTTTCTGTCCTCTAAATACTTTTTATATTTCATTAGCCCCAGGCCAGATAAATATTCAAAGACCATATAATAGTCCTCACATAATCCATCGGGAACGTTCTCACTGTCCTGATGGTAACTGCAGGCGCTGCAGCCAGCATGGCATAACCTTAAGTATTTACACCGAAAGCATTTCAAAGGCAGTTTTTCATTTCTCCTGGCTCTTATTTCAGCGATTCTTTCATTCCCTTCTGCCCAAATCCCCTCAGAAATATTGCCGATTTTGCAAAGCTCATTATCGGAAAACCTTCCGCAGGGGTAAATATCCCCTTTCTGATTAATACAGAGAAAAGATTCCAGACAGGAATTACAAAAGTTGCATCCTCTGGGTGAATCCTCATACAGTATGGCATGTAACAATTCCTCCAAAGGCGAAACATGCAAATCTACTTCATGCTGAATCAGATAATCAAACAAAGCGATTAAAAACTGCCCGTAACCTCCGCCGGAAATTGCCAAATCAGGGTGTTCTTTTGCTTCCCCTGACTGATACAATGGATTGATTTTCACTGGTATTTTTTCTTTTGCCAGAAAATCAAAAAAACGGAAATCCATCTGCTGATGGTAACTGGTTACAACCATCAGCAATGAAACAGGTATGGCATTCTTTTTTAATATATGGATATTCTCCATTATTTTCTCATAGGTAGGATTTCCATAAACATCTCTCCGTTGCCTGTCATGAATGCTTTTATCTCCATCCAGGGAAATTCCAATACGAATCTTATAATCCTGAATTAGTTTTAAATGCTCTTCTGACAACTGATACCCGTTTGTCTGGGCAGAATAACGAATTTCCACACCAGGATACTTCTCCCGCAGCTCCTGAAAGCAAAACCGATATTGCTCTGCCGGCACAATGAAAGGTTCTCCACCGTGCAGAATAATACTGACTTTGCACTGCTTTCTTGCCTTTGCATATTCCAAAAACCAGAACAATGCATTTCGCATCTCTTTCTGTCCAAGCATCTGAACCTGCTCCTTTTTTCCCAAGGAACAATAGCTGCATCTTAAATTACATGCATTCGTGCCTTTCAAAATCAAACTCAGCATTTCAGGCTCTCCAGTTCTGCTATTGCTCCTCTAATGCTTTCTTCAGAAGCCGCCAAAATCTGTATCATAGGCGCGATTAAATATTCACTAATTTCTTTTACCATAGCCGGAACCGTTTCCTCAAACAGCTCATTAATTTTATCCCTGGCCACGGCCATAATCTGCTGTTCATTCACTCCTAACGATACAACAGACATCTCTGTTTTTGTAACCAACTCGCTTCTGCTGTATATTTTCCCAAAAAAGGAGCCTATATGCTCCCACAGCCCATGCGGATCCCTGGGCGTTGAAACAACTTTTTGTACTTTATATTCAATAGTATCCGTCTTCATTTTTAATTCTCCCACAGAACCTACATTCAATTTTTCTGTATATCGTGACAGAATTTCACCGCTTTTGGCAAACTCACCGATACAGGCATGGGATATCACCTGATATACTGTCTGGTTTAACAAACTGCCCAGCTCCGCCGCACTGATGGGAGATTCCGAATTTTCAATCTCATTGCTTTTCTCCCGGATCACACGTCCAATTTTCTTCAGGCACTCCGGCTGTATCTGTTCCACAAACAATTTTCTTTGTTCACTCATATGCTTTTGTTTCTGGATGAGGCTCTCTCTATATTTTTCCAATTCCTGCCTGGCTTCCTTAAGCTGTTCTAAAATTGCCAGGATTGTGGCATTAATCCTGTCCCCAGGCGTCTTCATCTTTAGCCTGGCTCCTTCATTTCTGGTGATGTCTGTCAATATTTCCAAAAATTTTCCAAGATTGCTGTCCCTAAACATTTGTTCATTCCCATTTTCCAAAGCTGTAAATGCCAGCTTTACGGAAACCGTCAATACCTCTTGTCCCTGATCCAGGCCTGCAATATCATTTTCCCTCAACATACTGCATATGTAGTCCTCGGTATCCCTTCTGTCTTTCTCACTTTTCGGAACCAGAACACTGATTATTTCATCTCCTTCCATATCCTCGTCTACCGTATCGGATTGGGTGAGCAGCAAAAGGAAGGCCTTCCCCTTTCGATGCAGTTCCTTTAACTCCATGAAATCCTGCCTGGTGCCTGCCGCATCGGAATTGCTGGTATAAACAATCAAGTCTGCATTATCCACGTACTCTTTTGCCAGCATTTCATTTTCCCAGGTAATGCTTCCAATTCCCGGTGTGTCAAACCAGGTCATGCCTCCCAGACGGAACAGTTGGATTGCGCTGGTGGCTTCATTTGGATCCACTCGGAATTCCTCATTCCCTTCTTCTGAAATCTCAGCCAGCCTTTCCCTGGTGCTTTTCTTCCCCCTGTCATAAACTTCCACCCTGGGTCTTTCCAATTTATCATAGGACGTTTCCTTACCCAAATCACGGATGGCATTTCCCATGATGAAATTGCCGAGATAGCTTTTCCCCGCCTTTACCTTGCCAAAAACAGCAATATTAAAGGACTGCTCATATTCAGTGATAAATTTCATGCCCTTTTTTGTATCCTCAATGCATTTTGCAACTCCAGAAAGCAGATTGCTCAATTCTGCCGAAATGCCATCATAAGCCTTTTGGATGTCCTCATCCTCTGTTTCCACTTTCTGAGATATTGCTCCCAAAATATCCCGCCGGAACTTCTGGATGCATTGTTCCACTCCGCTGTTCTTTTTGTCAAATGATGCTTTGATATCTCTGAATTTCTCTTCACTGCTTATCATTGCATCCACAAACTCATTAATTCCTTCGTACATTCCCATCTTTACTGTCCCCGTTCTATCTTTCCTATTTTACCCAATAATTCATCTATTTTTTGCAGCTCCTCCTGAAGTGTCTGCGTATCCTGCAACGTTTCCTCATCTATCTTTTTTTCTATCGAAGCCTTTACGTCCTGATCCATTTCAGTTTCAGAAACTTTCATTGCGCTTTGCTCTTTCAATAACTGGCTGCTCAGTTCGGGATTTACACTATTTGCTTTATATTCAGAAAGCATGCATGCAGCGCTTTCTGTTTCTTCTTTTAAATTATTAATCCGCATTTCCTTTTTTGCTTCTGCATCGCTATAATCACTGTAATCCCCATAATTTCCATAATCACTATAATCGCCATGCGTAAGCGCTAATCCTCCCACTGCCACAACTGCTCCTAACACAACCGCCATTCTCTTATTCTCCCTTCAAATACCCTTCTGCTTAAATGTTCTTGATATATTTTTCAAACTCTGCATATTCTTCATCTTCTTCTCTTACTTTTTTAAGCTTCTCCCATACAGTCATCCTGTAATCCTTAAAATTACCCAGAATACCTGCCCATGTGTTCTTTCTGTAATCATATTTTTTACAGATATTCTCCCTTTTCCTGCTTATCTGTGTAAAAATAAGATTTCTTTCGTTCTGAAGGGATTTTTTCGTCTGCCTGCATAATGCCAAAACCTCTTTTTTGCGCAACTCTTCTGAAATAACGACATATTCTTCGGACTTTTTTACCAGATATTCCTTTAACTGGGGAACCTTGCTGGCTTTCTCCAATTCTGCTTTTTGTTTTTCTTTTGCTGTATAATACCTTTTGGAGGAAATTTCCCAAAAATCAATGTCTGTATGCAAAATTTCCCGCAGTTGGCGCTTTATTTCAGCTACTTTTTTCTCCGTCTCTTCTTTCGTTCCAGATTCATCAATCCAGGTGCATACAAATGCCATTCTCTGCTTAATTTCTTCTTTTCCCATCTCACCTGCAATCCGTTTCAGCCATTCATACTCGCACTTGTCCAGCATCCCTGTTTTAATATTATGTACTGCCAAGATGATATCAGCTTCCATAAGGGAACGGAATGCTTCGTCATCATCCGCATCATTGGCATTAATTCCAGGTGTGTCAATGATTTCAATCTGTGCATTCAGCTTCTCCCTGTCTCCTTTTTTCGTCGTAGGAGCTGCACCCACCTGAAAACGTTCCTTTTCTGTCCGGTCCAGCAATGCATTGAACAACATGCTTTTCCCGGAACTGAACAGCCCAGTATTGGCTATCGTGACAACATCCTTTGAGCTGTTTTTTTGTTTTATTCCTTTCCACTTTGTGGCAAAATCTTTTCCTACTATATGTTCAAGAAATTTTATATCCGTTGCATTTAACAAAGACATTTCACGCCTCCCCTTCTTTTATCAGCCTATTTCCCTTCGCATTCCGGCTATCTGGTTCCGGAATCCTTTGCACCGTTCCATAAACTTCCGTACTGCATTGTTTGTTTCGTCTTTCTTTGCAATTATCTGGTCTAAGGAATCTACCATCCTGCCAAATTCCTGATCCATGCCATCCCGGAACTGCCTGCGGATTTCACCGGACATTTCATCTATTTTGGCATTTGCATAGGTTCTGGCTTCTTTTCGCCTGCGGACATCCTCCTCTACCATCTCTAAAATTCTTTCATTATTCTTTTCTGCCTGTGCCCTGAGCGCCCTTTCCTCCTCTTCTGCTTTTTTCTTATTTTGAAAATGTTTCAAAACACTGCTTAATACTATTGTTCCGCCAAGAATCACCGGATTTAACTCCAACACACCCACAAATGCGCCAACATTCCTTACAACTTTTCCGGCAATTTTTGCAATATCCTGTGCATTATCTGTATCTGATTCTCTTACGGCTGAAAATCCTTCCATTTCATTACGGAGGTTTTCTCCTTCTTTATAATATTTATTCCCCTCTTCCCAAACCAAATCATCATTCTTAAATGCTGTTTTATCCATATGATAGCTTTTCCTTGCGTTCATGGAAATTTCAGGAAATGTCTCCTCCATATACCTTGCAAGAGAAGAAATCTTATTTTTATAATCTTCTTCCAGATCCCTGCATATTTCATCCTGTATACTCCCAATACTGGCTCCATTATTCCCCAGCTTCCTGTTATAAAGAACATCAAAATATTTTCCCGTGATATCCCTTATGCCATCCAGAAAATCCTCACGGAAGTTTATAATTTTTTTCTGCAGTATTTCTCTTTTTACTGCATAATCCTCTTTGCCGGCCTCTGCAAAAGCCTCTTTCTCTGCCTCACCTATGATTTGTTCCATGGCTGATAAGGGAGCTAATAGCTGTTTTAATGCGCCCCTTCCTTCTAATATAAATTCTATCCGCCGAACCAAAGCCGGAATGTTGCTTAAGGCAAACATATCCTCCTTCTTTTTCTCGATTCCAGTCCAGGCCCTTTTTGCATTCACGCGGATAACCTCATACTTTCCTTCCACATTCGGCACGCCGCTGTAAGCGCTCAGGTTTTTTATTATTTTTCTCTCAATGCTTTTTAATTCTTCTTCATGCTTTTTCTTATCTTCTTTTGACACGGAACGTTCATTTAAAACAATATAGAATGGCAACCCTTTTTGAATCAGGTTCCCCATTTTTTCATAATTAACCCTATCCTCAAATATGCCTTTTGAACTGATAACAAACAGAATCATATGGCAGCCTTCCAAGTGGCTGTCTGCAATTTCTTCATGCTGCATGGGCGCATTTACGCCAGGAGAATCCACCAGGATATATTTTCCGGCATCATACTCCGTAATACGGTCTGTCATGGGGCGATCCGCAACTTCCGCCACTGCCCTTCCACAAATAGCATTTACCAATGTGCTTTTTCCACCATTATAAATCCCATATACCATAATTTTGGGTTTTGCGTAAACCAATAAAGGCTCTATTTTTTCTTTCATCTGCCGCTGTTTTGTCCGTATGTAGTCCTCTGAAAAAAAATCACAATTGTTTAGCTCTTTACTGAAATCTTCATACATATTTCTGAGCATTGTTTTATATCTGTCATTTTCTGTCATCATTTGTCTCCTCTCATAAATCATCATTATACAGAGATTCTATCTTCTGCAGTTCTTTCCTTATATCCTCCACCAACTTCGGCGGACTCAACACTTTCACCCAGCTTCCCTGCTGCAGCAGCTCCATAATCGTTCCCCTGCTGTATTCCACCATGGCCGAAACTTCTGCCTCTGCCTCATCCTGGCACACCACCTCAGCAGTGGGAAAACGGTCCAGCACAGCCTGGAGGGACGGCCCGGTATAACAAAACCTAATCCTGGTCCGTTCCCCCATAAACATTTTCTGGTTATATAATCTTGCATCATCCAATTGATGTCTTTTCTCTAGGGTGACAGGAATCCGTTCTTTCCCTTCCCGTACTTCCTTTATCCGGTCTACCCGATAATAAATCACTGCTGATTCTTCTATATCACTCCGGCAGGCCAGCAGGTAAAAATAAAAATTAGAAAACACAACCGAAATGGGATATAAATTTCTGTCTACGCAGACTCCTTTTAATTTTTCATAAACAATGGATATACTTTTGCCTTTCTGAATTGCTTTCTCCAGTTTCCATACAAGTTTCGGAATGTCTATGCCTTCTTCTTTCCTGACCGCACAATAATAGTCCAGTTCATTTTTACAAAAATCCCGGAATATTTCCTGCCCGGTATTGTTTGCGCATTTGGTGAGCCTGTCCACTGCTTCCCTCAGGCTTTCTTTATCCAAGGCCCGGCTTCCCACTAAAATTTTCAAGATTATTAAAAGCTCCTGAGAAGAAAGACCATCCAGCCTGTTCAGTTTATAACGCTGCTCCTGTTTGTCAAACGGCAATTCCACATTCCCCACTAACGTCCTGTTTTCTGACAGGAAAGCGCGGATCACATCGATATCCCGCCTAATCGTCTTTTCCGAAACATCATAGTTCTGGGCCATGCCAGCAGCTGTAACCTGATTGTCCCATATCACCCGGTAGAAAATATCTAACAGCCTGTATTTATTATCTGATTTTTCCATCTTCCTATTGATTCCTTTCTCCTTTGCATTTTTTATCTAATGTACGCATCTGCTTTGCTTTTCAATTTTCATATGCAAATCACATTCGACCATTGGTATATTACCTTTAACCATTTTAACAATACTTTGGGCTTTTGTAAACAGATTTTGCAATACTTTCGTATCTTATAAATGGTTCACTAAATTTTCCGATACTATGGTATTTTGCAGAAGTTCCCTTTTCCTAGTAAAGTATAAAATAAGTATATTTATGCGGTTATCCTGTATATCTCCTGCCGAACCGAAACCCCTTCAGCATAATAACGGGGACTAAATACAAACTTTTCTTTTATCCGCACTATCCGCCCCCAATAGCAAACCAGGCATGATAAAGTTTCTCTATGCAATTGCAAAGGGCAAGACAGAGGCAACTAATCTTGCGGCACAATGCAAATATTGTCTCTCCATATATTGCAAGGGACAAGGCAGAGGCAAGTCAAATACCCCGCCGCAAGCAATGGGACATTAAAATTGCAACGCTGCAGAGCAGCGGGATATTTGCCCCTCGCGGCATTCGCCAAATGTCCGTGCAAGCACGGCCGCTTGGCTCATTGCTAGCGGGAATAAACCACAAAAGGAGGCTTTTCATGTTCGGCGAAATTATCAGAAAATTGCGGATTGCCCGTAATTTAAACCAGGTTCAATTAGCAAGTGAACTTGACGTTTCCAAACAGACCATTTCCAATTGGGAAAATAACAACATCCTCCCCTCCATTGAAATGCTGATTAAAATTTCACATTTCTTTTCAGTTAAAACAGATTACCTGCTGGGGTTGGATAACCGGAACTACATCGAAGTTACCGGGCTTACTGATACAGAATTGGCGCATGTCCAACAAATCATCTGTGACATTGCCAGACAGCCAGAATAGCTAGAGCTTGTTTGCCGGGATATTGAGCTAAACTTTCCGTGTTTTCCAACAAATATCCCGGTGGCAAGGCTTTTTGATTTAATTTCAGAACAAAGCGTACTTTGTCCAATCTGCAGTTTCTGCTTAAAATTATGCATCTATGTACCATTCATTAACCTTTGGGTCCAATACTTTCTTCCAGCATTCTTATCGCATACCTGAACCCATCCATAAATGCCATACGTTGAATCTTATCTAAAATGTTTTCCACATCTTCCTTCATCTTTGCCCGATTTTGTTCCATCTTGAGCATAAGCAGGGCTTCCGTTTCATAATTCAGCTGTCCTTCATATTCCTCCTGCCGCTGTTCCCTTTCTTTTTGTTTAAACATTTTTAAAGCCTCCATAATTTCCTTTCTGCCTATTTCTCCCGTGCCATCTGCTATCTCTCTGCATATTTTTCTTATAGTATCATCCATTTTTCTTCCTCTCTTTCTGGTAATAAAATAAATATTATTCTTTTTGCACCATTGCCCAAATTATTTCTTTTTTGTATTATGACGGTTCCACAGAGCTTTTTCAAAATACAATTGTATTCAATACTTTATATATTTATCTCAAATTTTCTGTACATTTTTGGACAATTTTATTTCCGGCATCTTTATTTCATTTTACAAACAAAAGAGGACATACGTCTGTCCTTCTCAGAAATTTCTTCAAATTTTTCTGATAAATTTGTCAATCAACAATGAGAAAACCTATGATATCTCTTTTATAGAATTCCATAGACCAAGCTAGATTCTTCTGCCACACTTTTCAAAGCGATTTCATTACCCGCCGTCTTTACTTCCTTTTTCTTATCCATTGGCCCCAAATCAAAAATTCCCAGGCTTTGGATAAATCCTTCATTTTTATCATTCCATAAAGCCACAAAAATACAGCTATAGGTATCCCCATAGCTGCATTGCAATTTATTGGCTTTTACGCCTTATTCATTTGTTTTTTATTTTTGAATAAGCATTCCAAATGCTTACTGAAACTTTTCCACAGGTTTCATTCACTGCCCAGTCTGCCGCAGCGCTTCAATCTCCTGGTCTGTCAAATTAGTAAGCAATTTGATATACTCAATATCTTCTCCACGCTGGAGCATGATTCTCGCCTGCCTTGTAAATTTTTCTTTCAAATATTTTTCCGCATATTCTTCTGCATATTTTTCCGCATATTTTTCTACTTCTGGTTTCATTAATTCCATCAATGCTGATGCCATAACGTCATCCTCCTTCATTTTTTCAAACACTGTCTCATTTGCAGATGTAAGAACCTGCACAATTGCCTCTGCCAGCCGCCTATCCTCATTTTGGGCTAATCCATAGGCTGCCGCCACCAGATTTCTTGCTTTCTCTTCCGTCAGCTTATCCGTCAGCGCAGACAGCCACTGAAAGAGGCCAGCATCTATTTCTTCCGTTACTACTATCTGCACCTTCAAAAAACTTATTCCATGAAGCGTATAGATCCCTTTATGCCTCTGGGTATATCCCATTCCCTTGGAAGTAAGCCAGTTTAACATATCGAAATGCCCTTTACTGACAACCAGGGACAAGGTCACATCCCATGTCTGATGCCTGTCACAATAATAATATGTGTAAGCCAATGCCTGGCAAATGGAAAACTGGTTGAAATTATGGTCTATGGGGCTTTTGTATTCCACCAAATTATGGCCGCCAAAAAATTCCCCAATACCATTCTCAATTTCCACCCCTGAAGGTTTATTGATAATCAACATATCAACTTCCAATGGTTTTTCCGTTAAATTAAACTCATTTATAAACTGCAGTGACCTGTTTCCCTTTAATTCTAACCGCATCGCAGCGCAAAAAGCTGGATGCCATTGTGTCTTTGCCATAAATTCTCCTTGCTGTGCATCCGTGCCTGCACTTTAATTGCCTTCATTATCTGTTATCATTATAATCTGGAATTTCTGAAAACACAACCGCCAATTTTCCTTCTTTTGCAAAGCTGAACCAAGAATCCCGTCCTACAATGATATGATCGTAAAGCTGGATGCCCATAAACTCCGAAGCTGCCCACACTTTATCCGTCACTCTGAAATCCTCTTTTGAAGGGTTTGAAAATCCCCCTGGGTGATTATGGATAAGGACAATCCCTGCAGCCCCGCATAACAATGCCCGGATAAAAATTTCCCTTACCCCAACTAACGCTGCATTATGCGTGCCATGGGCCACTTCGAAAAATCCGATTGGTCTGCAGCCAGAGGTCATACAGATCAAGTATATATATTCTTCCGCTTTTTCTGACAATTGGAATGTCTCATTCATAACCTCAACAATCCTCTCTGGCTTACTTAAATCCTTTATGTCTGTATATTTTGTTGGAAAATCCGCCACTAAAATATTTTTCCCATCCCCATCAAGGGCAATGTCCAGTTTCTGTATTTTCATTTCTGTCACCTTCTTTTTGAACAATAATTCAGTTATTTATAGGAGCCTTTGACTTCCATAGTAAACCCTCATCATGCTCAGCCTGCCGTCTGGCGGGCCGCATGGCCATCCATGCTATGGAAGCCAAGGGCTTTCATATTAAACTGCCATCTTGCATACCCTGCCGTACTATAAGTTAGCATGATGATGGGTTTTCTATGGTAAATCCATACCTGTTCTAAAAAACAACGACATGGAAAAAGAGATGCCCAAAGGCATCTCCCCTTAACTCATTTCCAATTCTATATTGAGTTCCTACTTTCCATGGCTAAAATTTCTTCCATGGAGTAATCTGGCTGTTCATGTTTCTCTTTCGTATAATCCCTTGCCCTCCGTTATCATATTCTTCAAGATACCTAGCCATTCCAACAGCACATCTGCCCCACTTTCTGCACTTGCAAAATGCAGACTGTCAAACTATGCCGAAAGTATTTTTCCTTCTTTATAGCAAGCTGCTATATAATCCCTTGGCTGATAATATAAATCAGAATTAAAATTCAAAATTTTATCTGCAAGCCATGATTCATAAACCTCTTTAATCCCATTAATTACATTCGTATTTTCATAACAATCCTCCACTAAGCGGGCAAAAACCTCTCCAATATCCCAATAATCTGGAAGAGAATACTGACAATTTGTCAAATTATCATAATTTCCATTTGCAATACTATCTTTTTGTATAAAATCATCTGCAACTTTTTCTATAGGTTCACAATGAAAAATATCTGCATAATTATAAATGCGCTGTAAATCACCGCCCAATTGCTCCACAATGTCAAATCTGCTGTTTTGAGTTTTTCTTGCGATATATTCTATAAGGCTGCAAACATAAAACAAGTTGTTATCATTTTTCATAGACTGGCGCTCCTTCCAAAAATCTCAAAGTTGTTAAAGCCCTGACTGTATGAAAACTAATCTGATGTGTAGGGTATTTAAATTTAGCCAGTTCCCAAAATGCTGCCCTTGAATACTTTCCATCAATAAATCCTTGCACATAATTATAAATTGTATCGTCTGCCATAGGGCCTTCCACTATATCATAATCATGGGCCTTTCCCGTCCGGCAAGCTACTATAAAATCCAACCATTCTTCGGTCATCTTTTCAAACATAAGAATCTTTAACTCCTGATTTGGCATATATTCATAAAGGCTGACATATCCTGTTTCTCCAAATCTTGTTGCCCAACGTCTTGCTTGTTTTTCCATAACAGTGCAATAAAATCCAAAATAAAAATCCTTATTATATTTTGTTATCCTAATTTCCGGCATTTCTACAATTTGGGAGCTTCCATGATAGATTATCATCTTCTCCATATTTTGTTTCTCCTATCCAAAATACTGTCACTGGAATCTGAACTTCGCCGAAATATGTTTTCAGCAAATCTAAACCTGAATTATTCACGGTACAACAGCATCAACCGCTGAGCCCCGGACAGTTACTGTATTTTAATTGAATATTGTCTTTCACTTATTTGGTGAATAGAAAAAGACCTCTAT
>JAETSX010000056.1 GCA_021769425.1 Eubacterium sp. | reverse complement strand
GTCTTTCCCCAATCACATAGCTGCGACAAGATAGGGTTAAGGGTTGTGCCTATTTCACTTAAAGAGTATTCAACTTTAGGAGGGACTTCTGGAAAAACTTTTCTTATTACGATTCCTTGTTCTTCCAGCTCCCGAAGCTGTCCCGTTAATGTTTTTGTTGTAATGTTGCCTAAAAGCCTTTGTAGCTCGTTAAAACGGACTGTTCCTTTTGATAAATGCCATAATATTTTTAATTTCCATTTTCCACTTAATATATTCAGAGCGGCTTCAACAGGGCATTGGTCATTAATCGCTTGTGTTTTTGCCATGAAATCTCCATCCTTTCATATCTTTCAACCTCTGGGTACAGTATTAAAAAAGATACTTCATTTCAAAAAAGTGCGTACTTGAATTTTACTCTCTTTCAGAGATACTTATATTATAACAAATTTGTCAAGGAGGCGTAAATATGGTTATTGACAGTCACGAACACATCATGTTCCCGACAAAAACACAGTTGGATAAGATGGATGCTGCAGGTGTGGATAAGACAGTTCTTTTCTGTTCTGCTCCACATCCAGAAAAAGCGAATAACTTAAGTGAGCTTGAATCGGAGATGAACACATTATATAAAGTTCTTGCAGGAGCTAACAGTAAAAAAGATAATATCCAACGATTGGAAAGAAATATTTTTGAGGTTACAGAAGCCATAAAAAACAAACCAGACCGCTTTTTGGGCTTTGGTTCTGTTCCATTGGGATTAAGTTTAGAAGAAACACAGGAATGGATAGAAACGCAAATCACAGCCCATTCTTTATGCGGCATAGGTGAGTTTACCCCAGGCAATGAACAACAGATCATGGAATTAGACACGGTATTTCAAGCAATCCAGAATACACGGTTATATCCTGTCTGGGTACATACGTTTCATCCAGTTACACTAGACGGCATTAGACAGCTAATGGCATTATGTGAGAAGTATTCAGAAATACCTGTTATTTTCGGACATTTAGGCGGCTCAAATTGGATAGACGTAATTAAATTCGCAAAAGAACATAATAATGTTTATTTAGACCTTTCAGCCGCTTTTGCTTCTATTGCAACAAAAATGGCATTAGTTGAGCTGCCAGAAAAATGCTTGTATAGTTCTGATGCTCCCTATGGAGAACCATATTTGTATAGACAGCTTATAGAATTTATAAGCCCTAACCAGACAACCACAAAAATGGCATTAGGTGAGAATATAGGAAAATTACTGGATAATCTTGGGTTTGTTTCATAGCTTTTATTCCGCAATTTTTTACAATTCAAATTTTGTGCTTATTATTATGATATAAGCAGGTAGGAACACTGCCAATAAAATTTGAAAGGAAGTGCTGAGAATGGATTATAAAAATCTGTTTGAAAAATTCAATAATGGAGGAAAGCTGCTTTTGCCAGATACTACGATTGACTTTGACGCTATTGGGTGGTCTAAACATCCTACTTTTGAGGGCGTGGAGTTAAAACATATTATCACAGCCGAAAAGACGGATGGACAGTTCAGTTTCCATCTTGTGAGGATAGCTCCTAATAAGAAGATTGGCAATCATATCCACGAGAAGCAATTAGAAACACATGAGGTTATTTGTGGTGCAGGCGTATGTGTGAATAATGGTGAAAAACTGTCTTATGAAGCAGGCATAATTTCCATTTTCCCCATTGGCGTACCACATGAAGTCATTGCAGGAGAGGATGGGCTTTATCTATTCGCAAAGTTTATACCTGCATTATGCTAACGCATCTCCTTTTGTTTCATCGTTTGAGAGGATAATTTGTAAGTTAGTGGAGGTAAACCTACCTGTTTTTCAAATTGCTTAATGAAGTGGCTTTGGTCGCAAAAACCTGTGGTCAAAGCCACTTCTGTTATTGTTTCGGCGTTGTGAATCAATCGTTGTGCCTTACGGATGCGGTTTTGAAGTTGAAACTGATGCGGCGTAAGCCCCACTTCTGCCTTAAAACTTCGGATAAAATGGTATTTACTGATAAATGCGTTTTGTGCCATTTCTTCAATACTAATTTTGCATTCTGGGTATAATTCCAACTGCTTTTTTAGGTGGTTGATAAATGGCTTTTGGCTTTCAGAATGCCAATCCGTATAGGCGGTAATTGAGTTTAAACAATTCAATAATTGTAATATCTGATACTGATTGATTCTTTCTGTATTTAAAGCACTCGTCAACAGAGCCATTATATTACTCCGTATTTTATCGGTGGAATAGTGTGCGGCAATGTTTTTATCAATACATAAACTTAACAAGGTGTAGCTACTATGTGCTGAAATGCTATGTGGCATATATGGACAAATGACAAAAGTTTGATTTTTTTCATAAAAAGATACTTTATCATCCGTAGTTAGCAGAATAGAGCCGTCTAATACAATACCGATTGTAAGCACGGAAATATGGTTATGTGTAGGATAAGATATTGTTGAGTTTTCGCAGAAAATCAATTCAATGCCTATGTTTGAATTGTATATATAGCGTATGTTATTTATTGCCATAAGTAATACTTCCTAAATTATTTTATACGGTTACCAGATACCATGAGTTATTTAATCGCTAAGATTTTCATCTCCCCACTGTTTCATATGCTCAAAGACGGGAATGAAGCTTTTCCCCAAGTCAGTAAGGTTATATTCCACATGGGGAGGGACTTCTTTGTAATCATGGCGGGTAATGAATCCGTCTGCTTCCAATTCCCGAAGTTGCTTTGTCAGGCTCGATTCCGTAATATCTCCGATATGCCTGCGAAGCTCTCCGAAGCGGTGTATATCCCGAAAAGCGATGTAATAAATGATTTCAATTTTCCACTTACCACCTAAAATTTTTTGTATGGTAGAAACTGTTTTGCAGCGTTCAACAGCCAATGTACTTTTTTTCATTCCTGCCACTCCTTTCTGGAGCAGTATAACATACATTTCCTCATAAATCAATGTACCGATTATATATGAGTACTACAAAAAAGTACAGTACTTGTAAAATAATTGTACAAAAGTATAATTAGTATAAATTACAGAAAAGGAGATGTGTTTATGCACTACACAGGAACAATTTGGCGACCGCCGTATGAAGCGGCATCACTTTTGTTAGAGGTAACGGCAGGCTGTACGCATCATAAATGCAAGTTTTGTACCTTGTATCATGATTTGCCGTTCAAATTCAGAATGTCCCCTTTGGAGGATATTGAGTGTGATTTGCGGGAGGTTAAAAGAGCAATGAAAGGTTGGAACAGCGGGCGTATTGACCGAGTGTTTCTGACAGGAGCTAACCCATTCGTTTTGTCTTATGATAAATTAGCTGCGATTGCAGAGCTAATCCACAAATATCTCCCATCCGTTAAGTCTATCGGTTCATTTGCAAGGATTACTGATGTTACTCCGAAAACCGATGAAGAACTTACCAAACTGCGGGCTATGGGCTATGACGGTCTGACAATAGGAATAGAAACAGGCGATGACGAAGCCCTGCGGTTTATGAACAAGGGATATACTTCGGCAGACATCATAGAGCAATGCCAGAGATTAGATGCAGCGGACATTCATTACAGTTTCTTTTATTTGGTAAGTATTTCTGGGGCAGGTCGTGGAGAAATTGGAGCAAAATTGACGGCTGATATATGCAACCAGATACACCCTACGCTCATCGGGGCAAATATGCTTACGATTTATCCTGATTCCGAGCTTTATCGAGAAATACAGCGTGGGAACTGGCATGAGGAGGGCGAACTTGAAAAATACAAAGAGGTACGGACACTGATTGAAAATTTGCAGATACCTACTATCTTTGCGGCAATGGGAGCTTCCAATGCGTACCAGTTTCACGGGCAGCTACCGAAAGATAAGAAAAAGCTGTTGGCGTTTCTCGATGAAATCATAGAAAATGTCAGCGAAGAAGAATTACAGAGGTATAGAAAAAGTGTTCATCATCTGTAAATGAAAGGAGGAGCAATCATGCACTTTACGGGCAGAACTTGGCGGCCACCATATGAAGCACATTCAGTCATCATACAGGCTACTTCTGGATGCACCTATCATAAATGCAAGTTTTGTAGCCTGTATAAAAACGAGTGCTTCCGAATGTCGCCTATGGAAGAATTTGAGGAAGATTTAGCAGAGATAAAGGGCTATCAACCATATGCAAGAAGAATATTCTGGACAGGGGCAAATCCTTTTGCGATGAGCTATGACAATCTGAAACTTAGGGCTTTGACTGTAAGGGATTACCTCATTAAATGCCAGACAATGGCTATGTTTGCGAGCATCCGTGACATAAAAAACAAAGAGGTATGGCAGCTTAGAAAACTTAAAGCAATGGGCATTAACGGTCTAAGCATCGGTGTGGAAAGCGGCGATGACGAAACGCTTGCACTTGCAAATAAGGGATATACTTCGGCTGATATTCTGGAGCAATGCAGGAAGTTGGATGAAGCAGGTATTGAATATTATTTTGTTTATATGACAGGACTTGCGGGAAAAGGCGGCGGATACCGAAATGCAAGGAATAGTGCAGAGCTTTTCAGTCAGCTCAATCCATATTTTGTTTCCGTGGATTCTCTCACGCTTTTTCCAGATACGGAATTATACAAAATGGCACAGCAAGGCTTATTCGTACCTGCTGAAGAAAAAGAGCGTATTCGTGAGTTGCAGCTACTAATCAACAACTTAAATATCAGAACTCATTTATTTGCAAACACGGTTTCAAACTTTACCCCAGTAACGGCATTTTTGCCATATGACCGTGAAAAGGTTACAAATGAGCTGCAATATGTTCTGGACAATGTTGATGAACTAGAAATGCAGGAATATAGAAAAAATTTGAAGTCCTTGGGATAAGACTTATAGTTAAATTTATAGCCCACCAAATAAAAAAACGGTGTTTGGTGGGCTGTATCTTCATGCCCATATGAAAATAGTTTTACCCTCCAAATCTGTTTAAAGTTTGGAGGGATTTTTCATGCCCGTAGATATTGGGTTTCATATATACATATTAGATAGGAAGCAAGAGGAAAGCTTGTTAAAAAAATCCTCATTAACGCATGGGGGATTTTTACCCTAAAAGTAGAAGTCAAATTTCTACATATTAGAAATAAAATCGCCACAAACCGTAAAGGACTAACAACCTTTGCGGTTTTTCTTTTGTCGATTTTTGCAGGAATACGCTATAAGGCGGTTTCTGGCGTTGGATGCCGTTCACCACCTGCCAATCTGGATTTTCAAAAAAATTCAGATTGGAGGTAAAGGAAATGTCATTCAATTATGGCAGAGAAGAAAAGAAATGGAGGCTCTGGAAAGAAGCCGAGGAAAAGCAGTTGCGGAGTTTGGGTGTCAGCGAGGACACTATCGAGCAGCTCCACACTCACGATTGGGAAGTCTTTAATTCTGACAGGAAGTATTACCGCAGGCTAAAAGATGCAGGTACATATCTTGAGGAATTTGCCGAGGAAACGGCACCGCCCGAAGTAAGGACAGTAGAGGATTTCCTTGACAGCATTGAAAATCAGCATCTGTATCACGTTTTGATTAAGGTGGACAGGCTTACCCTGCAAATCGTTGTGATGAAAATGCAAGGTTATTCTACACATGATATAGCATCGTTGCTTGGGATGACCGAACAGGCAATTTACAAGCGTGTGAACAGGCTCAAAGAAAAAATTAAAAAAATTTTAAAGTAGCGTCCAAAAACGGACGTTGCCGAGGACTATGGGGTGTAAGGCAAAAAAGCCTTTGCCCCATTTTCTTTTGTATGACGAAAACGGGACTGCTCTTTGACAACTGAATACTCATTCGTCAAACACTTCCTCTTTGTGATTGTGAGAGCATAAGCGTGTGCAGAGGTACGCCATGACCTGCCGAAAGGCAGCGAGCGGTAAATATCGACTGAAAATATCGGGCAGCTCCCGATTCCGCCATGACACACAAAGAGAATAATGGTACTCCCGTCTTGAATGTTTATAGCATTAGGCGGCTCTGTCAGACCGACAGTTGGGGTGGAACTCCCGTGGCGTCAGTTCGCTGCTGACCGTTTGGCGACTTCCCTTGCGTTTATCGCAATGGCATTTTCGGGGTGTCGAGGACAAATAGAAAATGCTTTCTATCATAAAGCCAGATGCAGGCGGTCTATGGAATCCCTACGGGGATACCTTGATGCCATACGGCAGTAAAGAGGAAAACAGGGCTTGTTTTATGCTCTCCCGACCTTAAATACTTCCTTGACTCTGGCTTATACATAGGCAGGACATATCTGCCTAAATCCAGACAGGAGGTTATACACTATGGATAGAATTATAAAGCGTGGCGACATCTACTACGCAGAGCTTAATCCCGTTATCGGTTCGGAACAGGGCGGCACACGACCCGTACTTATCATATCCAACAATACGGGCAACCGATTCAGCCCGACAGTCATTATTGCCGCCATTACGAGCAGACCGAAAAAAGGAAAGCTGCCGACACATTTCTGTTTAGATGGGATTGCAGGGCTTCCCGCTGATTCCATTATTTTATTTGAACAGATACGCACAATAGATAAAAAGCGGCTGAAAGAGCGGATGACACAGCTTGACGAGCGGAGCATGGAGGAAATTACTACTCCCCTGCTTATCAGCATTGGCGTTAAGAATATGCAGAAATCAGAGAGGAGGGCGGATAATGTTTGAGGATAGGATTGCAACATTAAATAAGGAAGAAACAGAGATGCCATTGACGTATGAGAAACGAATTTATACGGTGGATGAGATACAAGATATTCTGGGCATAGGCAGGAATGCCGCATATAACCTTGTCAAATCGGGGGTGTTCCACAGCGTCCGCATAGGTGGAAATATCCGCATATCGAAAAAGAGCTTTGATGAATGGCTTGATAATAAAATGAACTCTTGTCAAGTGTGCGAAAGTGTCTGAAAAAAAGGTTTTGTACGTTTCACATTTGACCCGTGATGCAATACTATATAGCCAAGCAAAGATGCTTGGCTATATAGCAGACTGCAACGGCTGACGAGCCGAATATGAAAATCACGGAGGAAAGCAATGGACAGATACAAAACGAATGAGGGCAGCAGAACCGCTCCCCCTTTTACTACATACGAAAAACGGGTATATACCGTAAACGAGATACAGAATATTTTAGGCATTGGCAGAGGTGCAGCCTATGATTTGGTAAAGCAGGGATGTTTTCATTGTATCAGAGTAGGCAGGAATATCCGTATATCGAAAAACAGCTTTGACAGATGGCTTGGCTTCCAGAGGGAGGTGCAGGCTGATGAGTAAGAAAAGTATGTCCGTCACAGAAATGAGGAAGATGCTTGGAATTGGGAAAACGGATTCCTACTGGCTTGTAAAGAAAGGTTATTTTGAAACGGTCATTATAGCAGGGAAAATGCGGGTAATGGTAGATAGCTTTGAAAAATGGTATGACAATCAGCTCCATTACAAAAAAGCTGACGGCACTCCCCCAGGGAAGAACTGGACAGGCATCACATTTTCTGTTCGGGAAGTGGCAGGGCTGCTCGGCATTTCTGATAGCTCTATCTATGAGCTGATAAAGAAAAAGGCGTTTCGCACTGCAAAAGTGGGGCAAGCTACAAGGATTTATAAAGACAGCTTTGAAGAATGGTATCAATCCCAGACCTGTTACATAAAGGATGACGTACATAAGGAGGTTATAGACTGATGAAAGAACATATTGCAGAGAGGGGCGGGGCTTTAAAGACCGCCCAGAACAAGAAAAGCTATTCCGTTGCGGAAATTCAGCAGATACTTGGCATAAGCCGACCTACTGCTTATGCACTGATAAAGAAGAATTTATTTCAGAGCGTCCGTATGGGCAACGGCATCCGAATTGTAAAAAGCAGCTTTGACGCTTGGCTCGACAGCAAAATGTAAGGAGGTGAAAAAGCATGGCATCAATCGTAAAGAGAAAAAACCGTTATTCCGTAGTTTATACCTATACGGATGAAAACGGTGTGAAAAGGCAGAAATGGGAATCCTTTGCCAACAATGCTGAAGCAAAAAAGCGTAAGGTGCAGGTAGAATTTGAGCAGGAAACGGGAACATTTACCATCCCTACTGCAAGTACCGTCAGCGACCTGCTTGAAGAATATATGTCCATTTACGGCGTGAACACTTGGGCAATGTCAACTTATGAAGCAAGAAGAAGTTTGATTTTCAATTATATCAATCCGATTATTGGGGATATGAAACTGGAAGAAGTGACACCGAGGACGATGGATAAATATTACCAGAGCCTGCTAACTGTTAAGGCAAAGGTAGTCAACAACCGCAAGCCGAACAATGAATACCTCACAGCCCATACAGTAAGGGAAATCCATAAACTGCTCCGCAACGCTTTCAATCAAGGCGTAAAATGGGAGCTGATGTCAAGGAATCCCGTACAAAATGCCACTCTCCCGAAAGAAGAACACAAGGAGCGTGACATATGGACAGTCGAAACCTTATTTAAGGCATTGGAGGTCTGCGATGATGATAACCTGTCACTGGCGTTAAACCTTGCTTTCTCCTGTTCCCTGCGTATGGGAGAGATGCTCGGTCTGACTTGGGACTGTATTGATATTTCCGAACGGAGCATTAAGAACGATTGTGCTTACATTTTCGTAAATAAGGAGCTGCAACGTGTCAACCGCAATGCTCTGGAACAGTTAGGCGAAAAGGGCGTAATGTTCAAGTTCCCGCCTGCGGTGGCAAGCACACACACCGCTCTGGTACTGAAAGAGCCGAAAACAAAAACCAGTATCCGAAAGATTTTCCTGCCTAAGACGGTTGCGGAAATGCTTGTGAAAAGGCATGAGGATATAGAAAACCTCAAAGAGCTGTTCGGGGAGGAATATATGGACTTCAATCTGGTATTTGCTTCTTCTTGCGGCAGACCCATTGAGGGACAGGTCATCAATCGGGCATTGGCAAAACTCATTAAGGATAATGATTTGCCGCCAGTCGTCTTTCACAGCTTCCGCCATTCAAGCATCACTTATAAGCTGAAGCTCAACGGCGGCGATATGAAATCCGTGCAGGGCGATTCTGGACACGCACAGGTCAAAATGGTAGCTGATGTGTATTCCCACATTATAGACGATGACAGACGGATAAATGCACAGAGGTTTGAAGAACAATTTTACCAAAGAAAAAATGCTCCCGCTGCGGAGGAAGTGCAGGAAGAAACAAAGGCTGAAACGGCATCGCAAACAGACCAAGAAATGCTTCTGAAACTGCTTGCCAATCCAGAGATGGCGGCGTTGTTGAAATCACTTGCAAAAAATTTATAAGGCTTAGAAAGGCAATCTTTTTATAGGTTGCCTTTTATTGATTTGTTTTTCAGTGAATTAAATTGAAGTGATAAGTCTTTTTCTTTAGACAAGAGGTTACAAATACCAATCTTTCTGGTAAGTTTTTTCTAAACCTTTTTTACTGGCGAAAGCAGTTATGTCCCTTGCATTTATGGAAAAATTTGTTGATATATGTTACACTAAGATTGAAATTAATTAGAATCTGATGGAGGAACATAATGCAAAAAGGGGCTAGAAAATGGATTGAATACTACTGGAATTATGTAAATTCTGATAAATATAAAGAAGAAAAAATAAAACGAAAGGCAGAATATGAGAAAGCGACACATGATTCTGACAAAGAGGAAAACATTCAGGAAGAAGAACAGGCGGATTATTATGAAGATTCTGTAGTAACCCATTTATCCATTTGTGATGTATTGTCCAATGATGGCGTTACAAAGGTATTAAAGAAACTTTATTCCTTACCGAAAAAGAAGTTTAAAGTTCATAATCATTATAAAAAGCCTTCTATATTCCATAAATATGACTATGTTCATCTTCAATATTCTGAATCTGGCTATGGATGTTTTGCGGAGATTGAATTATTAGAGGATAAATATATAAAAAGTATTAAGGCGACTTGGGCGCAGATTAACAGCTATTTTGCACTGATTGAATATTGCTTTACATTTAAAAAGCCTTTAGACGAAGAGAGTTATAATCAATTTGTATATGACAATGTTAGGAACCTTACTTCCAAAGATTATATAATATGGCATCGCATAAGTAAAGAAGAAGGCAAACGCAAAGACGATATGGACTACGGATTGGCGGAACAGATGACAGAAGAAAGTTTTCCTCTAATTTGTCAACATTATATTACAAGCTTTTTATATAGTGAACAGGGGAAAAATAATCCGCTGATTAATATGGAATATAGGGTAAGGAAAGCTCCGATAGATATTGATAGACTATATCTCAAAGGAATTGTAATAGCCTATTATAATAAAAAATTGAACTATGTTATTTGTTCCGATTTTGACAAGCCCAATTACTGTATGCTTACAGGAAACAACCGTTTTTCACAGTTTAATATATGTGAGTATATTGCAACCTATAGAAATGAGTTTTTTTATTGTTTCTTCGGATATAGAGAATTGAAACTATTTGAAAGAGAGTTTTCAAAATTTTCGACAGGGAGAAAAAGCATCGCTTATAACAAGGAATTTAAGAAGCTACTTAATAAGCTACAAAGTGTTTCGGAGGTTGAAAGCAGAAAAGAAAAAGACATCTATACAGCGTTTAATAAAGCATGGGACTTTTATAGTTTTGGGAAAAAGCAGGACTTGAAAGAGTATCATGAGAACGATATAGCCAAGTATAAGAAAATTTATGAAAATAATTTTTCCTACCTAAAAGTATTGTCTGAAATAAATTATACGAAAAATAATCAGAGACTTATGATACTTACCATTATCATTTCGATTGCAGCGATATTTATTAGTGTTTTGACTGCTTAAAAATACAGGCGAGATGAGATTATAGCTATCCCCATAGAAAAATGTGTGATATACTGTAAAAGCAAACAATAAGCGTACATAAAACTTGGTATTCCGATTTGGAATTTCAAGTTTAATGCAAAGAAGCAGAACTTGAAGTCGCAAATTGTGATTTCAAGTTACTCATAGTTTTGAGGTTTCAATCTGGCATTTCAAAATAGAAAGGGCGATAAAGATGGCTGATACAGAACAAACAGCTCTGATAAAGGCAGATACTGATACCCAAGAAATAAGTATTGAATCAGCAGATTCCGATATAAAAAGCATGATATATGTTATCCGCAACCAGCAGGTTATGATAGACAGCGATTTAGCGATGTTGTATCAAGTAGAAACAAAGCGATTAAATGAAGCGGCAAAACGTAATATCTCAAGATTTCCAAAAAGATTCCGATTCCAACTGACGAAAGAGGAATATGAAATCTTGAAGTCGCAAATTGCGACTTCAAGTTCGGCGGATGATAATGGATATGGCGGGCGTAGGAAACTGCCATTTGTTTTTACAGAACAAGGAATTGCAATGCTTTCTGCTGTTTTGCGTAGTGATGTTGCTATCCGAGTAAGCATTAGGATTATGGACACTTTTGTGGAGATGCGGAAGTATATGGCAAATACCTCTTTGCTGTATGAGAGGTTAAATGCAATGGAGGTTCGCCAGATAAATTACCAAGCGGAAACAGATGAGCGTTTTGAGAGAGTTTTTGAGTACATATCCGAACATGAGGAATCCAGTCAAAAGGTATTTTTTGACGGACAGATTTATGATGCGTTTAGTCTGATAGTAAGTCTAATTCAAAAATCAGAGAAAGAAATCACTCTGATAGACGGATATGTAGATGTTGGGACATTGAATCTGCTTTCAAAGAAAAAGTCTGATGTTGCAGTAACTATTTATACGCAGAAGCAGACGAAGCTAACAAAAGCCGATGTTAAGAATTTCAATGCACAGTACCCGACATTGAAGATAAAATATACCGAAGTATTCCATGACAGGTTTTTGATTCTTGACCGAACAATAGCCTATCATGTAGGAGCGTCTTTGAAAGATGCGGGAAAAAAGTGTTTTGGAATTAATCTAATTCAAGATGCAGGCATCATCAAAGACATCCTGCAAAGGTTGGAACTGGAAACGGAGAAATAAGAAGTTCTTTGAGGTCACAATTTGTGACCTTAGAAAAAAGCAAAGAGGAATGATAAACTCTTTGAGGTCGCAATTTGCGACCTTAGAAAAAATGCAAACAGCTTAAACTATTCTGGGATTAGTTGTGAAATGCAGGTATCAATCGGGAAAGGTTTTACAACGTACCATTTCCCTAAATTCAAGCCCCTTGCTAATCACCTGCTAAAAGGAGCATCTAAAACGCCTTAAAATCAGCGGTCACACGGAGGTACGAGATAACATTCTGAATCCGTGAAAAGTAAGGAAATACAGGGATTATATAACACTAAGAGGGAGCTGCCTACTAGTAAACGGTGCTACTCCTAAGCGGTAGGCCGGAGGTTCGAATCCTCTTAGCGACGTACAAAAAAATGCCGAGAATGCTAGGGTTCCAGAGTTCTCGGTATTTCTTTTTATCTAAGTTTGCTAATAAAAATGGCGGTTCTGCTAATTTTTCCAAAAATTGTGTTAAAAAAAGTATGGTTGAAGAAGAAGAGGTAAATTTGAAATCTTTGGAAAAAAAGATAGCATATTTAAATAAATACATAAATAAAAAAGATACATATTCAGGAATCATATTAGTGTACTGTCTGCATTATATTCAGCCAAACCTCCTTGTCTATTCGCCCATCTGCTGCGTTGGATTTTCTAGCCGTAGCCATCGCTACGCCGTCAAAAATCCGCCTTGCCGATTAACGAATATCCTGCGGAGTTTCGCCAGATATAATACAGACAATACACTAGCGGCTGAGTTTTTACACCCTGCCGCCAATCTGCTTATATATAAATGATTTCCTTATTTACAATCTCCCTCGCAAGCCTTTATGTTATTCATTCTTCCTGTCCATTCTAGGGCATTTTCAGCCTTTAGATGTGTTATACCTTGTGCCTGTTTCATGCCCTCTATGAGCCTTTCAAAGCGTTCCTGTGCCTGCCTGTCGATGTCGGCAAGATAGGCGCCCTGCCTGCCGCTTGTGAGAAGATTGGTGTATGTAACTTTGCGGTGCTGCTTCAGATAATCCAAGTGCCGCTGTTCCCAAATGTCTGGCGGCTGTTTTTCTTCGGCGGGTAATCCCAAATCTGGAATAGGATACCCATTTTCTTCGTGGTATGCGCCGCCTAACCGTTCATATAATGATTTTATAATGAAAAACCCCTTTCTGTATGGTTTGGTTTCTGCGGGGTATCTACAAGCAATGTATCAGCAGGCTATAGGAATATGTTATCTTTAAGGTAAGCAATCCCCCTGCTGCGCATATCTTTTGCCCGGTTCCCTCTGGTTTTATAAAATGGATTGATGTCTGCAAAATATTGTGATGAAAAGAACAGGCAAAGGGCTTATTCCTCTGCCTGTTCTCTTGGTTATAGCTTTGTTTTTGGAAAATGAAGATATCTTGCAAGAAATTGGCAAACATATTGAGTATAATATAGGGTGCGAGGAGGTGTTATCATGCAAAAAGAAATACGGACAGCCTGCTATGATGACGATTTATATCTTGAAGCATATCGTTTTGAGGGAATCGTACAGCCGTTTCCGAATCATTTTCATGATTATTATGTGATTGGCTTTATAGAAGCAGGGACACGCTGTTTGTCCTGCAAAAATAAGGAATATACAGTAAGTCAGGGAAATATTCTTTTGTTTAATCCAAACGATAGTCACAGTTGTGTGCAATGTGACGGCGGAACACTTGATTACAGAGGATTGAATATTCCAAAAGAAACAATGCTGTCATTAGCAGAAGAAATAACAGGGCAAAGGGTGTTGCTTGGTTTTTCGGAAAATGTCATTAAAAATGATGAGCTGAATCATTATCTCCATTCTTTGCATCAGATAATTATGGACGGCAAGGAAAAGTTTGAAAAAGAAGAAATGCTCCTGCTCCTTATTTCATTACTTATCGAGCAATACGGACAGCCTTTTGAGAACTGTATTCCAGAGTGCAGCGAGGAAATAGAGAAGACTTGCGTATTTATGGCAGAACATTTTGCAGAGCATATCACACTCGATAATCTCTGTAAATGCAGTGGTCTTAGTAAATCCACATTGCTCCGTGCGTTTACCAAATCAAAGGGAGTTACGCCTTATAGGTATCTTCAAACAATTCGGATAGGTAAAGCAAAGGAACTGTTGGAGAAAGGAGTATCCTCGGTTGACGCCGCAATACAGACAGGCTTTTCAGACCAAAGCCACTTTTCAAATTTTTTTAATATGTTTATCGGACTGTCGCCTGCCGCATACGGACGTATTTTCAAGGAGGGCGGCAAGAATCATGGATAAAAAAACTACTGCAGGGCATATTACGGCTTTGATTACGATTGTAATATGGGGAACGACTTTCATATCCACCAAAATACTGCTTACAGATTTTACACCAATAGAAATATTGTTTTTCAGATTTTTGCTTGGATTGCTTGCGCTGATAGCCGTTTATCCGAAACGCTTAAAAATAAAGGATAAAAAACAGGAGCTTACATTCGCAGTAGCGGGACTATGTGGAATATGCTTATACTATCTGCTTGAAAATATAGCATTAACCTATACAATGGCTTCTAATGTTGGCGTTATTATTTCTGTTGCTCCGTTTTTTACTGCCATTTTATCTCATGTATTTATAAAGACAGAAGTAAAATTGAAAGCACAATTTTTTATTGGATTTATTGTCGCTATGACAGGAATATGTCTTATCAGTTTTAGCGGCTCAGAACTGAAGCTGAATCCTATTGGTGATATTTTAGCCATTGCTGCGGCATTCATATGGGCAGTTTATTCCTTGCTTACACGAAAAATCAGCGGCTATGGATATAATACCATTCAAACTACAAGGAGGATCTTTACATACGGAATACTTTTTATGTTCCCGTTCCTTTTTGTTTTTGATTTCAGCTTGGATGTTCAGAAGTTTGTAAAGCCAGAGTATGCTCTAAACCTTATATATTTAGGTCTGGGTGCGTCAGCCCTTTGTTTTGTTACTTGGAATTATGCGGTCAAGGAGCTTGGGGCTGTTAAGACAAGCGTGTATATCTATATAGTTCCTGTCATTACCGTTGTCACATCTGTTATTGCGTTAAAGGAAGAAATCACATGGATGGCTGCGATAGGAGCAGGACTTACCTTAATCGGCTTATTTCTTTCGGAAAGTAAATTGAAGTTTAAGAAAAGAGGAAAACAGAATGAATGTAGAGAATGAAAAATTTGTAATTGTGGTTGATGAAAATTTACCGCTGGGGATTATCGCTAATACTGCCGCAATCCTCGGCATTACTATGGGAATGAAAATACCCGATGTTGTTGGGAATGATGTGCTTGATTTAGAGGGCAATCCCCACCTGGGAATTATACAGTTTCCCGTACCGATATTAAAGGGAAATACGGAGATACTTAAAACCCTCAGAAAAAAACTGTTTGAGCCGCAATTTTCTGAATTGACGGTTGTTGATTTTTCTGATTTGGCACAAGGGTGTAAGACTTATGATGAGTTCATTGGTAAAATGGCGAACACCTCAGAGTTCAAATTAAATTATATTGGCATCGCAATATGCGGAAATAAAAAGCAGGTTAACAAGCTGACGGGGAGTATGCCTTTGTTAAGATAAAAAGAGGAAGCAGGGGCTTATTCCCCTGTTTCCTCGTATGCCTTACATAGCCGACTCGGAAAATTCTCGAAAATATGTTTCGATTATTTTGGAGATGTGCGTTCTATTTTATGACGGTAAAAATCAATTTTGCCGTCCAGTTTTGCCATGTGTTCCTGCAATACTTTTATCTGTTCATTAAGGGATTCACGATGCACAGTCAGCATTTCCATTCTTTCATTAAAGGTAAGGTCGCCTTCTGCCCGAAGCCTGGCATAATGCTGTATTTCTTTAATCGGCATACCCGTATCTTTCAGACGCTTGATAAATTCAATCCATGCAAGGTCTTTGTCCGAATAACAGCGGCGGTTACTGGAATTGCGATTCAGCGTAATTAAATTCTCATGCTCATAGTAGCGCAGGGTATGTATCCCTAAATTTGTCAGTTTTGAAAATTCCCCTATGGAATACTCAAAAAAATCACCTCTGATCTCTTGACATGTTTCATAGCTTTTATTCCGCAATTTTTTACAATTTAAATTTTGCGCTTATTATTATGATATAAGCAGGCAGGAACACTGTCAATAAAATTGGAAAGGAGGCGCTGAGAATGGATTATAAAAATCTGTTTGAAAAATTCAATGGGGGAGGAAAGCTGCTTTTGCCAGATGCTACGGTTAATTTTGACGCTATTCCGTGGTCTAAACATCCTGCTTCCCCGGGCGTGGAGTTAAAACATATTATAACATCCGAAAAGACGGATGGACAGTTCAGTTTCCATCTTGTGAGGATAGCTCCTAATAAGAAGATTGGCAATCATATCCACGAGAAGCAATTAGAAACACATGAGGTTATTTGCGGTGCAGGAGTATGTGTGAATAATGGTGCAAAACTGTCTTATGAAGCAGGCATAATTTCAATTTTTCCCATTGGCGTACCGCATGAAGTCATTGCAGGAGAGGATGGGCTTTATCTGTTCGCAAAGTTTATGCCTGCATTGTGCTGACTCTTTTCCTTTTGTTTAATCGTTTGGGAGGATAATTTGTAAGTTAGCGGAGGTAAACCTACCTGTTTTTCAAATTGCTTTATGAAGTGGCTTTGGTCGCAAAAACCTGTGGTCAAAGCCACTTCTGTGATTGTTTCGGTGTTGTGAATCAATCGTTGTGCCTTACGGATTCGGTTTTGAAGTTGGAACTGGTGCGGCGTAAGCCCCACTTCTGCCTTAAAACTTCGGATAAAATGGTATTTACTGATAAATGCGTTTTGTGCCATTTCTTCAATACTAAGTTTAATTTCGGGATATAACTCCAACTGCTTTTTCAGGTGATTGATAAATGGATTTTGGCTTTCAGAGCGCCAATCCGTATAGGAGGTAAGTGAGTTTAAACAATTCAATAATTGTAATATCTGGCACTGATTGATTCTTTCCGTATTTAAAGCGCTCATCAGAAGAGCCATTATATTACTCCGTATTTTATCGGCGGAATCGTGTGCGGCAATATTTTTATCAATACATAAACTTAACAAGGTGTAGCTGCTATGCGCTGAAATGCTATGCGGCATATACGGGCAGATAATAAAAGTTTGATTTTTTTCATAAAAAGTTTCTGCATTATCCATAGTGAGCAGAATAGAGCCGTCTAATACAATACCGATTGTAAGCACGGAAATATGGTTATGTGTTGGGTAGGATATTGTTGAATTTTCGCAGAAAACCAATTCAATGCCCATGTTTGGATTGCATATGTAGCGTATGTTATTTATTGCCATAAGTAATACTTCCTAAATTATTTTTTGCGATTGCCAGATACCATGATTTATTTACTCACTGAGATTTTCATCTCCCCACTGTTTCATATGCTCAAAGACGGGAATGAAGCTTTTCCCCAAGACAGTAAGGTTATATTCCACATGGGGAGGGACTTCTTTGTAATCATGGCGGGTAATGAATCCGTCTGCTTCCAATTCCCGAAGCTGCTTTGTCAGGCTTGATTCCGTAATATCTCCGATATGCCTGCGAAGCTCTCCGAAGCGGTGTATATCCTGAAAGGCGATATAATAAATGATTTCAATTTTCCATTTACCGCTTAAAATCTTTTGTATGGTAGAAACTGTTTTGCAGCGTTCAACAGCCAATGCACTTTTTTTCATTCCTGCCACTCCTTTCCGGAACAGAATAACACACATTTCCTCGTAAATCAATGTACCGATTTTATATAGGTACTACAAAAAAAGTACAGTACTTGTAAAATAATTGTACGAAAGTATAATTAGTATAGATTACAAAAAATACCCTGCGGGTATATCTTTATGCACAGGAAAAAGTGCAGGAGCAAGGAAACACCCTACGGGTATACCTTTATGCACAGGAAAAAGTGCAGGAGCAAGGAAACACCTTACGGGTATACCTTTATGCACAGGAAAAAGTGCAGGAGCAAGGAAATACCCTGCGGGTATACCTGTATGGCGCAAGAAAACGCCGTCAATAAGGAAAGGAGATGTGTTTATGCATTACACAGGAACAATTTGGCGACCGCCGTATGAATCGGCATCACTTTTATTAGAGGTAACGGCAGGCGTACCCGTCGAGCGTTTCTGACAGGGGCTAATCCTTTTGTTTTGTCCTATGACAAATTAGCTGCGATTGCAGAGCTGATCCATAAATATCTACCATCAGTTAAATCTATCGGCTCATTTGCAAGGATTACAGATGTTACTCCGAAAACCGATGAGGAACTTACCAAACTGCGGGCTATGGGATATGACGGTTTGACAATAGGAATAGAAACGGGTGATGATGAAGCCCTCCGGTTTATGAGCAAGGGATATAGCTCGGCAGACATCATAGAGCAATGCCAGAGATTAGATGCAGCGAATATTCATTACAGTTTCTTTTATTTGGTAAGCATTTCTGGGGCAGGTCGTGGAGAAATCGGAGCAAAATTAACGGCTGATATATGCAATCAAATACACCCTACGCTCATTGGGGCAAATATGCTTACAATTTATCCCGATTCTGAGCTTTATGCTGAAATACAGCGTGAGAACTGGCATGAGGAAAGTGAACTGGAAAAATACAAAGAGGTACGGAAACTGATTGAAAATTTGCGGATACCTACTATCTTTGCAGCAATGGGAGCTTCCAATGCGTACCAGTTTCACGGGCAACTGCCAAAAGACAAGGAAAAACTGTTAGCGTTTCTCGATGAAATCATAGGTAATGTCAGTGAAGAAGAATTACAACAATATAGAAAAAGTGTTCATCATCTGTAAATGAAACATCTTGCGGGTATACCATCATGTGTAGAAAACCACACATGAACAAGGAAAGGAGGAGCAATCATTCACTTTACAGGCAGAACTTGCGATCGCCATATGAAGCACATTCAGTGATCATACAGGCTACTTCTGGCTGCACCTATAATAAATGCAAGTTTTGCAGCCTGTATAAAAATGGGCGCTTCAGAATGTCGTCTATGGAAGAATTTGAGGAAGATTTAGCAAAAATAAAGGGCTGCAACCATATGCAAGAAGAATATTCAGAACAGGGGCAACTCCTTTTGCCATGAGTTACGAAAATCTTAAATTTAAGGCTTTAAGTGTAAGGAATTACATCATTAAATGTCAGACAATGGCTATGTTTGCAAGCATCCGTGACATAAAAAACATAGAGGTATGGCAGCTTAGAAAACAAAAAGCAATGGGCATTAACGGTCTAAGCATCGGTGTGGAAAGTAGTGATGATAAAACGTTTGGGAAAAGACGGAGGATACCGAAATGCAAGGAACAGTGCAGAGCTTTTCAGTCAGTTCAACCCGTATTTTGTTTCTGTGGATTCTCTCACGCTTCTCCCAGATACGGAATTGTACAAAATGGCACATGCACTGCGGTATTTTTGTAACAGTTCAGTCAGTCTCCCAGATACGGAATTGTACAAAATGGCACAGCAAGGATTGTTTGTACCTTTGCTCCAAAAGATACTTGGTTGATGGTTCAGTTCCATAAATATCAGCCCATTTTCAAGATCGGCTTGTCCCCCAAGTCTCCTTTACTGAGGTTTCATACTGCTTGGGTGACATCTTTACCAACTGCCGGAACCGTTTGGAAAAATGTTGGGGTGAACTGAAACCGAGCAGCTCAGAAATTTCCGCAATTGACATGGTATTCTCTCGAATCAAATATTTGGCTTCCTCAATTTTCAGCTGTGCATAGTAAGACATGATACTCATGCCGTAAACCCTCGTAAAGACAGTAGACAGATATGTTTTTCCATATCCAAGGCTTTGAGTAATCTCCTGTATTGTCAAATTTCCGTGGATATGGCCTTTCAGCAGGTCCATAACCGCCCCGGCGATCTGGTTGTCGAACCGGGACTTGAGCGAAAGGACATCAGACTGTCCGTCCGATGCTTGTGCAAGTTCCTGACGGGTGATTTGAATAATCAATTCCTCCAGACGCATTTGGATCAGCTGCTGACACCCAAACAAGTTGTCATCCCGCTCCTGAAGGCAGCAGTGATCCCGCATAGGCAGTTCAAAGGCGAGGCGGCCCTCCTGGACGATGGAGCGGATCAGCCGCCGCATTTCAGAGGACAGAGGGAACACCCGTCCCGCAAGAAGCGGCATTATGTCTGATTTCGCCCCAAAGGAAATGATAAACACATTAGAGGGACGCAGCTCATCCGAACGTATGTTGTGAAACTGGTTGGGCGGCAAAAAGATAAGCTCTCCCCGGGACAGCAGATGTTCCGTATCCCCGCAGGTAACAATCGCTTTCCCTAAATCGACATACATGATTTCCCAAAAATCATGCTGTTCACCATGATATTTGTAGTCCCTGCTATATTCAAAATAATGAATGGATACCAATTCCGATATTTTGACTACATCTTTTATTTTGTGTTTTTTATATCCTGTTTCCTGGTTCATTTGAACGCCATCCTTGTGAACAAAAATATAAGTTTAGGATAGCATACGATATTCCAAAAAGCAAGGCAACGACTATAATAATGCACAAAGGGGGACGATACACATGGTCCGTATGATAGAGCTCAAGGTTTTGGATATGAAGAGCTTAGTGTGAAAAAAGATTTTCATTACTATTTGTGGCTAAATGAAACGAAAGGAATGAGTGATTTTTATGAAGATACTCACAGAATTTTAAGCGTCTTGGAGGAAATAACATGGAAAATCCAGTTCAAGTAATCATTGTTGGCATGGGAGAGCGGGCATCTATTTATGCCCGAGAAGCCTTAACGCATCCAAAGCTGTTACAAGTAGTTGGAGTGGCGGACGTATCTCCTGAACGTGTTCGTCTGGCGAGGAAACTCTTTTCCATTCCAGAGGAACGCTGCTTTTCATCTGCAGAGGAGTTAGCGGCCCATCCCAAATTTGCGGACGCTGTGATAAACGGCACCATGGATCGTCAGCACGTTTCCACATCGCTGCCCTTGCTTCGGAGGGGCTATGATATTCTGTTGGAAAAGCCCTTTGCTGTCAATCAGAAGGAGGCCGACGAACTGCTGCGCTGTGTCCACGAAACCGGACGCCATGTCATGGTCTGTCATGTGCTTCGCTATGCTCCGTTTTATCGCAGGATCAAGGAAACGATCATGCGCGGGGAAATCGGAAAAATTATAAATATTCAGATGGCGGAACAGGTTAGCTATTTCCATGAATCTGTCTCTTATGTACGGGGGAAATACGCTTCGCCAACCCTCTGCGGTTCCGGGATGCTGCTCTCCAAATGTAGTCACGACCTGGATGTAATGGCTTGGTTGATGAGCGGCACAAAGCCTGTTAGCGTATCCAGCGTTGGGTCTGTATTTCAGTTCAAGCCAGAAATGGCTCCGGCTGCCTCAGGGACGCATTGTTTTCTGGATTGCCCAGTGGAGCGTGAGTGCGTCTATTCCGCAAAACGGTTGTATGTAGAGTATCCTCAACGCTGGGTTAATAATATCTGGCACGAATGCGGCTGTGACGACTGTTCTGAAACAGACCGAGTGCGTATCTTGTCAGAGAAAAACAACCCATACAGCCGGTGTATATATCGCTGTAATCTGCAAATCGTAGACCATCAATCTGTATTGGTATGCTTTGCAGATGGAGCAACCGGAACCTTTTCCATGACTGGCGGCGCTGCGGCGTCTGGACGGCATATCCATATCACTGGCACAAAGGGCGAGATTACAGGTACATTTGAGGAACAACATTTCAAAATATCCCGCATCGCTCCCGAAGCGGACAGCGGTAAGATATCTGAAGTGATTGACGTTTCCGCTGAACAACAGGGAAACGCCCACGGCGGAGGGGATCAGGCAATTGTCCGGGATTTTATCGCCATGTTAACTGGAGCGCAGGTGTCCCCTTGCTGTACGGCATTGGATGATTCTATGACTGGGCATCAACTGGTCTTTTTGGCGGAGCAATCCCGTAAAAGGAGAGGAGAGACGCAGCGCATATGATGTTGTTAAGCGTCCCGGAGTATGTACCGCTATACACTATCTAACAAATCTATGTGTGGTTTTTCGGCTATTTAAGTAGCGGCAAGTAATTCGGGTGTGGCCACACTCGTCCTAGTTTTACAGCGTATTCAATCCTATCCCGCACCCTTTCCCATTCATGGAAAAGGAGGCGGTTCTGGAGGATATATCCTCCGCTGCGCCGGGAGGAGTGACAGTATTACCTGTTGAATGGACATACATGAATTTGAGATTGATTGTAAAGCCAGATGAAGAATGGGCAAAGATAATGGATGATTTTGTTGTGATTGTGGTAATTGCTGGCTGATAACTGGAATTTGGTTAAATCTTATTACAAAATTCTATGATTTCATCTTTCCTTTGTTCTACTGCAATTTTATTTGACATTAAGTCAGATAGCAGATATGAATATTTTGTTATCTGAACAAAGAGCAGATTTTGTTTTGAAATCTGGAATAGCAAAAAAATATGGACAAGGGAAGATGTATTAAAATACATAGATAAAGAAATTTATGAGATTTGCAAAGAAGTATACTCGTTTATGGATAAAGAAATAATCAACATACAAACTCCACTTTTGGTTGACTATATATGTGAGTATGCTACATCTTTTCAAGACGCAATTAATATAGCATTTCAATTAAAAGAACATAAGGACATAATAGAATTTAGGCAGACGATGAATTTGTTAGATAATGCAGTTAATAATGGGAATACAATGCAATTTAAAGAATATGTAGATAGATTAGCTGAAATTGTTGTCAAAATAAGCAGAAAGGAAGTTCCAACTAAAAAAATAGAAATAAAATTTACAGTAACCCCTAGTATGATTCACTCTAATTAACCTTATGTTTCGCTTGTCTAAATTTCCATCTGCCGCGTTGTCATCAGTCAACGTAGCCACCGCTACGTCTCCTTCTTCCGCCTTGCATATGATA
>JAETSX010000160.1 GCA_021769425.1 Eubacterium sp. | reverse complement strand
CCTTAGAGGTTAGTAGTCACCGATTATTTTTCCGTAGTCATTATACTACATTTTTAGAAAAGAGCGGTTTTGATTTTTTGTTAGGTTGCGGACGAAGTCTGCCGTATGATATACTGACTGAACAAAATTATTCTGCGGTTGAAGCTGCATTGAAAGAGGAAACTATGCCGGCGGATGCACGCAGCATCATAATTGATTCGCATACAAGTAACCGTGATAATATAGGAGTAGGAGAAACAGTTGAACTTATCTCCGGGAAATCAACCATTCCTGTTACTATATCCGGGGTGTTTGACAACGATAGCATACCAACTGATGGACATGGAACACTCCACCTTGACGCTCCACTTGAATATGCACCGGAAGCATTATTCCTTGAATTGTATCCAGAAATAGCTTCGTTTGATTATTCATGGAGCATTGTAAGCGATCCGAAAAAAACGGACTATGTAGAGTCTGAATTGAAAAATATTGTAGCCACTCATACTGATATTGTATTAGAAGATATTGACACTATAATTGAGTATGAAAAAAAGATAAATTCTTTTGCCTTTGGCAGTATGGAGGTACTTTCGTGGCTGGTATTCCTCTTTGGCGTTATCAACCTCATTAACACGACCCTCTCTAACCAAATGTCAAGAAAACAGGAAAACAGTGTTTTGCGTTCCATCGGCCTGACACAAAAATAGCTATGTAAAATGAACATCTGCGAGGGGCTGTGCTATGCGTTTTTTGCAACATTGGCAACGCTGATCGTTGGGCTTCCGGCTTCCATCTTTGCTTGCAGAAAAATGAGTGTAGGCGCTTTTGCCGGAAATGTAGTGCCTTACAAATTCCCGGTTTTGGAAATGGGACTGTTTATTCTGGCGCTATTCGGAATGGAACTGATCTTGTCTGTCTGGACAATCCGCAGGCAGAAAAAACAATCTCTGATTGAACAAATGCGGGCGATGGAATAACCGTATAAAATTTGGAGGAATTATCTATGGCTGACGATAAAAGAAAATTAACAGAAAAAGAATTGAAACGTAAAAATGACTTTGAAAAATTAAATTCTGAAATGCAACAAAAAGGATATAAAATTAAGAATATGACTATCAATATTCGACAAGCGAATTTTTTAGGACCTTTGAGTATGCTGCCATTTATAACTTTAACATTTTTGTTTTACTATAATGTGAATGGTTTTGATTTAGGGGGGATTTCTTTGGGATTTGCCGTAGCGGCATTTCTGCTTCTTCCTCTAACTATTTTACATGAATTAATACATGGCGTCATTTGGGGGATTTTTGCAAAGAATCATTTTCATTCGATTGATTTTGGAATTATTTGGAGTAGTTTTTCTCCATACTGTACTTGCTCCGAACCGTTGGAAAGGTGGCAATATTTGTTAGGAACTGCTATGCCTACATTAGTTTTAGGCGGTGGAGCTGCAGTGGTTTCTGTAATGGCAAATCAATTACTGCTATTTTTTCTGGCAGAATTTATGATTATTTCGGGTGGTGGAGATTTTCTAATTATACTGAAAAGTATGCTATACCGCACTGATAAGCAAGAAAGTGTGTATTGCGACCATCCTTACGAATGTGGTTTTGTTGTTTTTGAGAAATAGGAAATCCTGGAGCTGATCCGGCGGGTTCTGTTCTTTGTGGAATGACTTTTTTTCATAACCAAACATCTGCCTCCACAGCGGGGAAAAGAAGAAAAACCGCTGACGGGCAGAGGATTTCGTGAGCTTTCCTGTATCACTGACTAATACGGCGGTTTTGAGTAATCAAGGACGCCGTTTCTGTTTGCTTCGACGATCCCTGCACCGTGTATCTTGCATGGCGGTTTTAGGAGGGAGCCGCCATGCAAGGTTAATTCCTTATTGGCTGTAAGGGATATTAATCATAAATATATTGTAGTAGGAGGTGAAGGCATGGGAAATTAGCTGTGCTTGATTTATCAGAATTCGGCAGACAAATTGGAGAAAAGCTGTTTGTTCTTCTTGACACAGAGCAGCAAAAAGAATTGATTCATTATGTTCTTGCCAGGAATAAACAAAATAGCTCCGATACAAGTGATCTGCCCTTTGTTCTCAATGCCTCTGAATTACAAAGTGATCATGCGAAACCATTAACAGAAATTCGGGAAGGTGATCTGTATTTTTGTCTGGAGGAAAGAACAGCAAAATGTTCCATTAAGCGCGTGCCTGTAACAAAACGGGTACGCGCTCTTTTCTTATGGCAATGGGAGTTGGAACAGCAGGTCGGTGACTGTATTGATAAGGTTGTAGTAGACTATGGTGGAAAAATTGTGGTAGAATGGAGCATAGAGGACAGCTTGCTTTAGTATTCTACAAAATATTTTACATAGCAAGAACTAAGGCTGCGTTTGTAAATACGATTAACCCTTTTAATACAAATTAACAAATGCCATTTTTGAAGGGATGAACAGTATCATCCAGAATGTAAAGTGCCGTGCCCGTGGATTCAGAAATGTTGAATACTTCAAAACAATGATATACCTGAATTGCAGCAAGCTTGATATATTATTTTGGCGGTTAAAAATCGACAAAACATATAGACTTTTAGGTTGTTTTCTGTTATCCTGTTAATATGCAGACAATAAATTTAGTGACGGTATCACCTGAAACAAGAAAA
>JAETSX010000159.1 GCA_021769425.1 Eubacterium sp. | reverse complement strand
GATAGAGGTCTTTTTCTATTCACCAAATAAGTGAAAGACAATATTCAATTAAAATACAGTAACTGTCCGGGGCTCAGCGGTTGATGCTGTTGTACCGTGAATAATTCAGGTTTAATAGTGCTGCTCAAAAGAAATATACGAAGATGAGTACCTCCATTCCTAAATTATATTTTTTAAATTCGTTGAAAGAGAAACAAATCCATAATATTCTGGAATATTGTGCAAAAGGATTAGAGAGAGAAGAGATAATTGTTTTCTGTGGCACAAAACTATTGAATAATAATGGAAAGAGAGGATACGTATTTACTGCTAAAGGAATATACGCAGATGACAGCATTAATAAATATGTAAATGGTAAGATTGATTTACCGGTTTTATATGCGGATATTGAAAAATGTGAGTATGAAGAACAGCATTCCAGTCATGTGAAGTGCATATTAAAAAACGGAGGATATTTGTATTTATATACAGATATATTTAGTCAGTTTTTTTGCGAAGTAATAAATCAAATTATGTATGCTTTTTCTGTTAAATTGTAAATGAAAACATTGAAAAGAGCAGGAAACATGTATTCTTTGCATCATAAAATAGTTGTTTTAGACACATACAGATAATGAAAGGAGACTGCCATGCCGGGGTTTGTAATCCATCTTGCAATTGCATTGAACAAAATCGCTGCGCGATGGCTGTTGTAGGCTATGTTGCAGCGATTTTATTTTTCGAAGTAGATGTGCCTAAAAGCAAATGCTCCTACCCCTTCATCGTCATCGGAAGCTATTGTCTGTGAGGGGATAACCGCATTTTGGCACCTGAAAATTCTCATAATAAAGCAGTAGTGAATGAGTCCTAAATAAGGTATTCTTAAATCATCACAGATTAAAATCTTATGCAAACAGGATCTTCATTACTACTGCTATGAATAGAATAACACGCCTTACTTTTACGGACAAGTTTTTTTATAACGCACATGCTCCTCCAGAGTAACTGGAATCCATAGATACTCAATTCCATTATACATAACAGGAGGACAATAGAATGAACGAAAAATATCTTGTAAAACTGCAGCAGGATATGCTGTTAAAAAATTTCACTTTAAGTACCCGCGAGGACTATTATCATTTTGTGAAGAGATTTCTGGATTTCGTTAATAAAGATGCCATGTCTATCACATATGCGGATATCCGAAAATTTATATTCCACTTAAAAGATGACGAAAACAAAAAAGCTTCTACAATCAATGTTTATACTGCGGCAATCCGTTTTTTCTTTGAATATACACTTGGATATCTATGGGATTCCAAAAAAGTCCCCAAAATGAAACGTGACCGCCAACTCCCTGTCATCCTTACGCGGGAACAGGTAAACCTGCTGATTGAATCCATGGATAATTATAAACACAAGGCTATTACCGCGACCATGTATTCCTCTGGCCTTCGGGTTAGCGAGGTCTGCCATCTCCGGTATGAAGATATTCGCAGGAAACAGAAGATGATCCACGTTCCCTTGTCAAAAAACCGACAGGATCGTTATACCATACTTAGTGACAAAAACCTGGAAATCCTCACGGAATACTGGTACCGTTTCAACCGGCCAATGGGCTGGCTTTTTCCCAGCACAGTAAGGGATGAACCGTTGACAAACAGTGCGGTGGAACTGTTTATCAAAAAGCACGCCCACAAGCTGGGGCTTCCTAAAGGGGTGACTCCCCACACAATGCGCCACTGCTTTGCCTGCCATGCGCTTGAGGATGGGATCAGCCACACCTATATCCAACAATTATTGGGTCACCGCAGCCCTGGCTCGACGGATGTATATCTGCAGATGACATCCAAGGCACTTATGGGAATACAAAGTCCTTTTGATACTTTTGAGGGGGACGGACGTAATGATAGATAACCCGACTATGCAGGATGTCCTCAGGCATTTCTACCCCCAATATCTGGACTCTTATACACCAACTGGATGCCAGGCGAAAGCTGTTCGCCACATCTTAAACTGTAAGACCGGCGCATATGGTTTCAACCTCTCAAAATGCGGCACATGCGGGCATATCCAGTATCATAATAATTCCTGCCGTGACAGATCCTGCCCGATGTGTCAGGCATTATCTAATGAGATGTGGGTTGACGCACAAAATGAATCCGTATTGGACATTGATTATTATCATCTTGTATTCACCTGCCCGAGTGAGTTAAATCCATTGATCTACTGTAATCAGAAAGCGCTGTATTCCCTCTTTTTTCATTCTGTTGCGGAAACAATCCTGGAGCTTTCTGGGAATCCAGCGTATATGGGAGGAACACCTGGTTTTATCAGCATTATGCACACATGGGGATCAACCCTTTCCTACCACCCACATATCCATGTGATATCGACCAGCGGAGGACTGGATTCGGATCGGAACTGGAGACAGAAAAAAGAGGGGTTCTTTCTGCCAGGGAAAGCAATGGCCAAGCTTTTTAAAGGGAAATTCCTGTCTGGACTGAAAGACCTGCATGAAGCCGGAAAGCTCAGTTATGAGGGTAAGGCTTCCAAATACCGCAACCAGTATGAATATCAGGAATTATTGAATATCTGTTATGGAAAAAGCTGGGTCACGGATATCCGGGAATCTTTTGCAGGTGCCGGGACCGTGATGCATTATCTGGGACGTTATACACACCGGATAGCAATCAGCAATAACCGCATCCTGCGAATGGATGAGGACACAGTCACAATTCGGGTAAAGGACTATAAAAGCGGTGGCAGATGGAAAGAACTAATCTTAGATGGCCGTGAATTTGTCCGTCGATTCCTGATGCACATTCCGCCGAAAAACTTTGTCAGGATACGTCACTATGGTCTGCTCAGCAATCATAACAAACGGGACCTGATCCCAATCTGCAGGAATCTGATTGGCTGCCGTGAATTTCTGCGACGTTTTAAGAAAAATGACAAGGTGCAGGCAATAAAGATACTTTATAAAAAAGATGTTACAGTATGCCCGTATTGTGGAGGCACTGTATTCTATGAGGTATGCTCTGGGCGGAGGTTTCGGAAAAGTAGCGCCTGATTGGATAAAAAAACAGAATAGAAATCTGGCAGAATTGGGGGAAAGGGGGAAATATATCTTAAAATATGGAATTGTCTAAAGAAATCTGATAAAAATGGTTTCGTCCATTTAACAAAAGGTACAGGAAAGGATATTTGAATCCCCATATACCGGACGCGACTTTGTTCAATTCGGAAAAACCAAAAGCGTGCTGAATAAGAGGGCACAAAGGCTTGCCCTCTTATTCAACCCACCTTTGGTTCTTTCCTTAGAAATTAT
>JAETSX010000158.1 GCA_021769425.1 Eubacterium sp. | reverse complement strand
TCATGGTAAATGTTGTGGCCCGCCAGGCGCCTTCCGGCATTGGTGAGGATTTCATCCGGCACCCAGGAGCCGTTGGGGAATTCCACAGCACGGTAAGCGGAAGCCTGGCCCGCCGCAAATACCAGCTCCGCAGTTCCGATAATGTCGCAGATTTTGGTGCGGACATGCTCTGCCTTCGCAATGTCGTTGACGTCTGCCACCAGGGCCGCCTGGGAGGCGATAATCTCAGACACGGCGGTTTTGCAGCCTGTGTAGGAATGGCGGTGGAAATGCGCAAACATCAGCGCAAGATAGCCTGCGTACTGAACCACGTCAGGATTGTCATAGCCATTTAAAAACAGACGGTCTTCCGGCACGAACACGTCGTCAAAAATGGTCAGAGACTCGTTGTCTCCGTTCTGATTAAAGGGCGCCTGCAGATGTTTTCTCTTATGATGCTTTCCCGGAAGCGCCATCAGCTTCAGGCCGTCCCAGTCTGCCGGAAGAGCAAAGGAGACAGCATAACCTTCGTCTCCTCTGCCCATGAATTTAGTAGGAGTCGCGATAATCTCATCCACGTAGGGCGCATTGGAATTACAGATTTTTGCGCCCCGGACGATAATGCCTTTACAGGGTTTTCCGTCTATGCCGATGCCGTCAACGTCGGTTTTTACAATATGTAAGAACATGTCCGGGTCGGGCTGCTGATGGGCGCGTTTGTATTTGGAATTACGGCTTCCTTTTACATCAGTCTGTGCACAGTTACAGATCAAATCATGCTCCTGGCAATACTGGAGATACTTATTAAATCTTTCGTGGTATTTGGTTCCGGTGGCCTGGTCACAGTCATAGGAAACCACGGAAATAGCGTTCAGCGCGTCCGTTCCCATACATCTCTGCATACATCCGCCTACATGATGGCAGATTAAGCGTGTCATCAATTGTTTTTTCAGCAAATCCTCCTGGGAATGATGGATGTGGGTGCAGCGGTTGATTTTCTCCCCGGTTAAATGAGATGTGGTAATGCAGACATCCTCATAAGCCGGATCGTTAGCAATGTCATAGCACTGCTTCATGACCCAGAATCCGCCCTCGTTCCAGGGACCCATACGGTCTACGCATTTGCCGTCCAGGTAAACATTGGGTTTCATCTTTTTCATTCGTTCTATGTATTGTTCATAAGTTCCAACAGCCATAATTAGTATTCTCCTTTTTGGGAATGCCGAATTGCTGTAAAAGCCGCAGCATTCTTCACAGCAATCCGGCATTAATTCAAGTTACTTTAATCGGGGTTATTCCGCTTCGTCTTCCGTCTCAAACTGATTCATCATTTTGTGCATTGCTGCAATGTATTTATTCCGCTTCGTCTTCCGCCTCAAACTGATTCATCATTTTGTACATTGCAACGATGCGTTTGTTCCGTTTCTTAATATAAGCATCCACATCTGAGGGATATTTGCCCAACATGCCTTCTCCGGCCCGAACTCCGGTCTTTCCTTCTGCAATCAGCTTTTCACCCAGAGGAATGGAATCTGTCCGGCTGCAAAGAGTCGGCATTACGCCGGAAGCAACTGCAATGGGAATTTCAAGGCCTACAAAATCCCACAGTTCCAGCGGCCCCTCAAAGCTCCAGCGGAGACCATCGGTATATTTCAGCGCATTTTCTGCGTCCCGGGGCGATACCCATCCCTGCTCCACCATATAGTAAAGTTCCCGGCAGATTACCGTCGCCATTCTGTTCACAATAAAGCCCGGCATAAATTTATTTAAAACCGCCGGCTTCTTACCGCATGCTTCCAGCAATGCCCGTACCGTTTCCGCTGTTTCATCAGAAGTCTTCGGCCCTTTTACCACTTCAATAATCTTCATCAGATGGGGCGGGTTAAACCAATGGGTGATAATCAGCCGCTCCGGATGCTTCATAATGTCTTCCGTGACGCTGAACACATCCATCCCGGAGGTATTGCTGGCAAAAATACAGTCGGGCCTGCAGTTATCCGAAAGGATTTTGTAGAGATCATGTTTAGCTTCTTTGTTTTCAAAAATAACTTCCACAACCAGATCAAACCGTTGTGCATGTTCCGGAATCTGGCTGTTTAAAATTGTGGACAGATTGGCTTCTACTGCTTTGCCATAGGAATCATCTGCCAGATTTTCTTCTTTCATCCCCTCTATATTGGCGTTAATGCGCTTTTGGGCATTTTCCAGGAATTCTTCTTTCAGATCAGCCATTACTGTATGGTATCCGTTTGCAGCAAAAACCTGTGCAATGGCGCATCCCATCACGCCTGCGCCCACTACTAGGATATTTTTAATTTCTTTTGCCATATTCACCGATTTCCTCCTTCTTCTTAATGTTCTAAAGGCATCTTAGATGTTCCAGCAACCCCTTTCCCCTAACTGCATGTCGTTGTTACCGGAATCAGAGGTAAAATTTCATGTCTGATATCAAACATTCGCTGGCATTTCAATGTCCCTGTTATTTCTGAGTCTTTTTAAACCGCTCCAGCATTGCCCTTGGAGTTGCGGTTGCGCGCTCATAGCGGGGGCATTCCACTCCGTCAAAGCCTGCCAGATATTTTGCGATCTTTTTCAGCTCTTCTAAGTCATACCGGCTCATCATGGTAATCTCCTCCATCAATGGGGAACCGCCGCCGTGTACGCCGGCTACGCACTG
>JAETSX010000055.1 GCA_021769425.1 Eubacterium sp. | reverse complement strand
TCTGCTGAAAGCACAACTTCGCGACGGCACAATGTATTGCAGCAAAGAGGCGGATATTTTTATGGGGTCCCTTTTGGATGAATTTCTCTGCGATTTCCCGGATATGCCGCTTTACCTTCGGGGCGACAGTGGTTTTGCATCACCAGACCTGTATGAAGTCCTTGAGGACAAAAACTGCAAATATGCCATCCGGCTCAAGGAGAATGCAAAACTCCGTGGATTAGCGGAAGAGGAAAACCAGGCATTGTACCGGGCAACAAGATTCAACCAGGTGGACTATGCTGTCGAGTATGGAGAGTTCCTGTACCAGGCCGGCTCATGGAGCCATCCCCGCAGAGTGGTTTTCAAAATCGAAAAACCCTATGGCCAGATGATCCATCTATACACCTTTATTGTCACAACACTGGAAATGGAACCCTATCAGGCAATCCAGTTCTATTGCGGAAGAGGCAGGATGGAAAATTTCGAAGTCTGCCCATTTTTAGGCTGTTTTGTGGCAGAGTGGGGTATTGGAAGAGGTTGTAACGGTAACTACGGCAAATTTTATGCCTGCTCATACCGCCGTGAATAATTCAGGATTATTTATTTGAGGCGGAAAAAAGCCCTGCCACAATCAGAAAATACTCTTGTGATATCAAGAAACTGGCAGATTATTTCGGAAGCCGGGAATTAAGTAAGAAAGGGATGATTGAGTATAAAGAAATGCTGCAAAGCAGTAAGAGGTATAAGCTGAGCAGTATTAACTCTTTTTTGGCGGCGGCTAATAATTTTTTTGAATACATGGGCTGGTATGAATTGAAAGTAAAAGTGTTCTGTATCCAAAAGGGATCTTTCCTTCTGGAATGCAAAAATCTTACTAAGCAGGAATATGAAAGATTGGTTCGGACGGCAGAACAGAAAGGCCAGGGACGGCTGTCATTGATTTTGGAAACCATTTGTGCCACTGGAATACGGATTAGTGAATTGCCGGAAATTACGGTTTCCAGCGTAAAAAAAGGGACAGCGGAAATTTTCTGTAAGGGAAAGGCCCGTCAGATTTTAATTCCGGGGAAGCTGAAGAAAAAGCTTATGTATTATATCAGCAAAAAAAAGCTGAAAAGCGGCCCAGTATTTCAGACTTCCAATGGAAATCCTGTGGATCGAAGCAATATATGGAAAGAAATGAAAGCATTGTGCCAAATGGCCGGAGTGAAAGAGGAGAAAGTATTTCCACATAACCTCAGACATTTGTTTGCCAAATCTTTTTATCAAATCGAAAAGGATATTGCCAAATTGGCGGATATCTTAGGGCACAGTAGTATTGAAACTACAAGAATTTACATACGGGCTTCGGTAAATGAGCATAGGAGGCAGCTTGAAGCTACAGGGCTGGTTCTGCCTGGAAAAATAGACCAAGATAAATAAAGTAACAAAAATTGGGTTTAGATACCACATAATGGAAATTATGTTGTTTTTTAATTATATCATCCCAATCCAGGTATTTCAATACGAATCATTTATTTTCTATTTTTGTGCCAGCAATATATATTATCTGAAAATTAGAAGATGTTTCTGAAGCATATAGGAAAGTATTTGGTAACAGCGTTGAGTCTTGCATAATTACTACATAATTTCCATTATGTGGTAATTATGAGAGTTCGTATACAGAAGATGTTTTAGAATCGGGGGAATAGAGTGGACACAGAAAAGATAATGAATATTGGAGAAATCTGGCCTGGATGGGAAGTCGAAAAATATATCGGTGAAGGCGCTTTCGGAAAAGTATACAAAATTGTAAGAAAAGAATTCGACCATACCTATGAATCAGCGCTTAAAGTGATTACAATTCCAGTCAGCAAGGGGGAACTGACGACTTATCTGAACAGTGGTTTTGATGAGAAGAGCGCAACGCTATTTTTCCGTGGTATGGTGGAAGACATTGTGAAAGAATTTGTGCTGATGTCCAGGCTGCGGGGCAACAGCAATATTGTCAGTTATGAAGATCATACGGTAATTCCTCATCCGGATGGCGTGGGATGGGACATTTACCTGCGGATGGAGCTGCTGACGCCTTTATATGATTATATGAAAAAACATCCTTTTACCGTACAAGATGTAATTCAGCTTGGAATTGATATCTGCCAGGCTTTAGAAGTGTGCCAAAAATATAAGATTATCCACAGGGATATAAAACCAGAAAATATTTTTGTTTCTGACTTGGGACAATACAAGCTGGGGGATTTCGGGATTGCACGGAAACTGGAGAAGACCAGTTCCGGATTGTCCAAGAAGGGAACCTACAGTTTTATGGCGCCAGAAGTGTACAAAGGGAAAGATTATAATGCAAGTGTGGATATATATTCTCTTGGAATCGTACTGTACCGTTTTCTCAACAATAACAGGAATCCGTTTTTGCCTCCGTTTCCGGAGCCAATGCATTATACAGACCCGGAGAAAGCCAATGAGAAGCGGTTTCGGGGAGAAGCGTTTCCGATGCCCTGCAATGCGGATGGAAAACTGGCAGAGATTGTGTTAAAAGCCTGTGCATATGCTCCCAAAGAGCGTTATCAGAGTCCTGAGGAAATGCGGGATGCATTGCAGGAAGCCCTGAAACTGGAACAGGAAATAAAGTTTATTTCTCCGGAAGAGGGAATGACAGGGGAAATGGCCGGTTCCTGGAGTTCTGTGGCAGGTGACAGGACAGGGAATGCAGGTTCCATTGATTTCCTTTCCCTGGACGAGATCGGCGGGGATATCAGTGGAAATGGAGAAAGGACCCAGGGGTTGTTTGGACAGCAAAAGCCTGTTTCTCCGCTCGAGGGAGAAGCGCTGCAACGGGAACAGGAAGAAGCCGGGAAAGAAGAGGACACGGCAGCAGAAACACAGCCAGTACCTAAAACGAAGGAGCTCCATTCAGAGTCAGAGGAAGGGAATGAAAGCGAAAAGGCGAAAGAAAATGTGCCAGAAGATAAGGGAGCAGCAGGAAAGGATGCCGCCAAAATGCCGGGAGTCCGAAAGAATTCAAAAATTATCATGGCTGCAGCCGGGGCATTTGCCGTTGTAATTCTGATTGCCGTTTTTATGATTCAGGGAAATCAGGGAACGAAGACTCCGAATTTAAAGGATAAGACATATGAGGAAGCAGAGGCGATAGCGGAAGACAGCGGACTTGCTCTGCAGAAATCAGGGGAATCTTATTCCGATACGGTAGCACAGGGGCATATAATTTCCCAGGATACCGAAGCAGGGACAGAAGTGAAAAAGAAAAGTGTCATTTCCGTGAAAATCAGCCTTGGCAAAGAGCCTGTAAAAGTACCCAAAGTGATAGATTTAACGAAAGAGGAAGCAGGTAAGGTTCTGGAAGAAGCAGGGATTTCCTGGAAATTTGGAGAAGACGTTTATTCTGATACGGTGGAAGCGGGAATTGTAATTTCCCAGTCGCCGGAAGCAGGGGAAATATTGGGCGAAGAAACTGGAGTTGCGCTGATTGTAAGCAAAGGAAAAGAAATGGTACAGGTGCCCAATGTGGTAGGACAGACGGAGAAAAAGGCGAAAAAAAGTCTGAAGGCGGCGGGGCTGAAAGCGAAGGTAAAAGAAGAGGAAGATTATAACGATGCAGTGGAGGCGGGAATTGTAGTCAGCCAGAGCATAAATGGCGAGGAGAGTGCGGCTCCGGGAACAAAAGTTGAAATTGTGATCAGCAAAGGGCCCAAACCGGCAGAGGAAACGCCGGTAGTCACGCCCGAGCCTACTCCTACACCCAAACCGAAATCTTACAGCCAGCCAAGTTACAATCCGCCGGAACCGGAACCTCAGCAGCCCCAAGAGCCGGCTGTGCCTCAGGAGCCGGCTGCGCCTCAGGAGCCGGCTGCGCCTCAGGAACAGCCTCAGCCTACTGTAGATCCGGATGAAGAAGATATTAACAAGTGGGATTTAATTAATTAAGGAGAGCAAATGGATGCAGAAAAGATAAAAGACATGTTATTGTCCCAGCAGGCAATTGCAGGATATGAGATTGTAATATTGATTCTGCTGCTGGCCGGGATTGTGATTTTGTCACGGAAGCGAAAAGTGAGAAAACAGCAGAATGAATTACTGCGTATGCAAAAGGAAAAAGAACGGCTGGATGATGCATTGGCCAACCAGAAGCGGAGGTAGGGGATTATGAATATTGTTCTTTCCGTTTATTCGGAAAATGCATTTAAGGAGTATCAACTTCCGGCCCTGAATAATGCAGATTATCAGATTATGCTTGATAAAGATTTTTTTCATTTAAAGGATAATCTGACGTTGAATCTGGAGGTGCTGGATAAAAAATGGAAGATAAAAAAGAGCTCATTTTATGCTTTGGTGAAGAATCAGCAGGAGTGTCAGGAGGAACTTTTAGAAGACAATGATGTAATTAATCTCTCAGTCCGGGGAAAAGAAATCGTTTCCATTATTGTAAAATATGTAGACTCCATATTTCATGTGTTTGAAAAATACCGGCTAGGACATACAGATAAAATTACTATTGGAAAAGACTTTGGAAGCGATATCCAGTACAGTTATCTGCGGCTGGTTTCCCATGAACATGCCGTGATAGAAAAATCGGGAACTTCTTATAAAATTGTGAACAAAAGTATTAATGGGATCTATGTGGATTCTCACAGAGTGGATAAAGAAAAGATTTTGGAATGGGGATCATACATCAATATTATGGGACTTCCCATGGTATTTTTGGGAAATATCCTGGCCGTGGATACAGCAGGAAGCGGAGCTGTCATAAACGAGAAAAAGCTGGAAAAGTACTCTTCCTATGAAGAGAGCACGGTTTTCCTGCAAGAAGAGAGGCATCTCTCTTCAGGGGGAAAAACAATGTATCACCGCGCCCCCAGAAATTATGAAAATTTGGATGCTGCAGCCATCGAAATTGAGGGGCCTCCCCAGTTAACCCCCACCAAACAGCAGCCGCTTTACTTAACCATTGGGCCTTCTGTTACCATGGCGCTGCCAATGCTTTTGGGCTGTGTAATGATGGCGGCGGCCAGCAATGCCGGGGGAAGTTCTTCCTTATATATGTATTCTGGTCTGATCATGTCGCTGTCTTCCGCAGTGATCGGTGTGGTCTGGGCAATGGCCAACATCCGCTATCAGAAAAAAGAAGAGGCGGGGCAGCGCCAGCACAGGTTTGATGCGTACAGTGAATATCTGATTGAAAAGACCCAGGAAGTAAAACAGAAATACCAGCAGACATCAAAAATGCTTGCTGAGATGTATCCGGATGCGGCCGCTTGCCTGTCCTATGACGGAAGCCGGGGCATTCTCTGGAACCGGAATGTGACCCATAAAGATTTTCTGAATCACCGCCTTGGGACAGGCGCAGTGCCTTTTCAGATTTCCATTGATGTTCCCAAAAAGAAATTTTCTCTTTACAGAGATGAACTGTCGGAAAAGCCCAGAGAAGTGAAAGAAAATTACGGCATGCTTTATGATGTGCCGGTGACGCTTGACTTGCGGCAACATAATTTAATCGGCATTGTCGGGGGAGAAGAGAAAAAGGGAGCTGTTGAAGTATCCAGATGCATAGCGGCTCAGATTGCAGCCAATAACTGCTATACGGACGTGAAGATGAGTTTTGTCTATGACAGGAATAATTCCCATGAAGCGGAAAGCTGGAATTTTGCAAAATGGCTGCCTCATGTTTGGTCAGAGGATAAGAAAACAAGATATCTTGCATCTGAAGAAGAGCAGGCAAGTGACGTGTTTTATGAATTGACAAAAATTTTCCGTAACAGGGACGGGGAACAGAAAGACAGGGAAAAGGGGGAGATTCCAAAGCCTTATTATGTGCTGTTCGTGTCCAACCTTCAGGTGTTGGAGGGAGAGCTTCTGGCAAAATACATATTTGAAAAAGACAATGTCTGCGGTCTGACCACCATTCTTTTGACAGAGCAGTACGAAGAATTGCCCAATGCCTGCGACTTTATCATTGAAAATACAAAAGAGTTTCAGGGAATGTATGAGGTATCCGCCAGTGAGGACAGGAAGCAGAAAATCACCTTTGATCAGGTCAGTGATCAAGAGCTGGAGCGGTTTTCCAGACATCTGTCCGGCCTTCAGGTAAAAGAAATGGAAAAAGGCGGGGAAATCCCGGGCACTCTGACATTTTTTGACATGTTTCAGATCCGCAGGCCCCAGGATTTGCCCATTCGGGAACTCTGGGCTAAAAACCGGACTTATGACAATATCAGAGGCATAATTGGAAAGAAGGCAGGCGATGTGCCCTGCTACCTTGACGTTCATGAAAAATACCATGGACCTCATGGGTTGGTGGCTGGAACGACCGGTTCCGGGAAGAGTGAAACATTGCAGACTTATATGATGTCTCTGGCGGTCAATTATAGTCCGGATGATATCGGATTTTTCATTATCGACTACAAAGGCGGCGGAATGGCAAACTTGTTTGAAGGGCTGCCTCATATGGTGGGACAAATTTCCAACTTGTCAGGAAATCAGGTGCGCAGAGCGATGATTTCCATTAAAAGCGAAAACCGCAGAAGACAGAGAGTCTTTACGGAGCATGGTGTCAATAACATCAATTTGTACACAAAATTATACAAAGGCGGCGAAGCGTCATTGCCGGTTCCCCATCTGTTTATTATTATTGATGAGTTTGCGGAATTGAAAAAAGAAGAGCCGGAATTTATGAGGGAATTAATTAGTGTTGCCCAGGTGGGAAGAAGCCTTGGAGTGCATTTGATTCTTGCCACACAGAAGCCCAGCGGGACAGTGGATGACAATATCTGGAGCAATTCTAAATTTCGTCTGTGCCTGAGAGTGCAGGATAAGCAGGACAGCAACGACATGCTCCACAAACCGGATGCGGCTTACATTACCCAGGCCGGTCGCTGCTATCTGCAGGTGGGAAATGACGAGGTTTATGAATTATTCCAGTCAGGCTATAGCGGGGCTGTGTATGATGAAGAGACGGCAGATGCCAATTTGGAGATTGCCAAGCTGCTGAACTTGAGCGGTCGGGTAGAATTGGCCGGAAGCGGAGTCCGTGGAGATGCGCAGAAGGTGAAAGGCTCTAAAAGGAAAGAAAAGACCCAGTTAGATGCAGTGAAGGAACATCTGGCAGCGATGGCAGAGGAAAATGGTTACCAGTACCATCTTAAGCTTTGGATGCCGGTATTGGGCGAACAGATTTATCTGGATGAATTTCCAGAGTATGCAGAAAGCGCCTTTCAGAATGGCTGTTGGATACAGACGAAAAAGGAATGGTCTTTGGAGGTCATAATCGGAAAATTAGACGATCCTCAAAATCAGAGTCAGATGCCGCTGAAAATTGATTTTTCCAAAGATGGACATATTGCAATCTGCGGAACGATTGTCAGCGGGCGCAGTACTATGATGCAGACTATGGCGTATGCGCTGGTTCAGAAATATACGCCGGAATGGATCAACTTCTATGGACTGGATTTCAGCAGCAAAATGATGTCTGCTTTTGAAGAAGCTCCCCATACAGGCGGAATTATGTATGAAGATGATCTGAATAAGATTTCCAAATTCTTCAACATGCTTCAGGGTATGCTGGAAGAGAGAAAACAATTGTTCCGAGGGGGCAATTACAGCCAGTATGTGAAAGTGCATGGAGTTGTGATTCCAGCAATTATTCTGATGATAGACAATTATGCTTCCTTTAAAGAAAAAACAGAGGAAGCCTACGAAGATTTTTTAATCCGGCTTTCCAAAGAAGGGGTCAGCCATGGAATTTTCCTGGTAGTGTCAGGAGGCGGCTTCGGCATGAACGATATTACGGCAAGGGTGGGAGAAAACATGAATACTGCCTTGTGTTTGGCGCTGCAGGATAAATATGCTTATGTGGAGTTGCTTCACAACAACCAGATTGAGATGATGCCCGAGAGTGGAATCCGGGGCCGGGGGCTTGCTCTTTTTGAGGGCCGGGTATTGGAATACCAGACGGCTCTGGCTGTGGAAACGGAAAATGATTACCAGAGAATAGAAACAATACGGGATCAATGCCGGGAAATGAAACAGGCATGGAAGGGGGATGCAGCCCGCAGGATTCCCGAGATCCCGGCGAAACCGGTATGGCTCCAGTTTCATGAATTGGAAGAATACCGGAGGATGTCAGATGATTCCGGGAAACTTCCGGTGGGCTATGATTCTGCCAACGCACAGATATATGGGATTGATCTCAGGCGAAATTACTGTTATCTGGTGTTGGGACATGCCCGCTCCGGCAAGACTAACTTTATGAAAGTATGTATTCAAGCGGCGATGGAGAAAAACAGCAGGGTCTGCGTGATTGACAGTCCTGGACGGGAACTGCGCAGCTATGAAAATGTGGCAGAGGCAGTCTATGCATCTACGGAAGAAGAAATATTCAATTTCTTCCAGGAACTGCTTCCGGTATTTAAGGAGAGAAATATCAGGAAGAATCAGCTTTTGAATGAAGAGTATGAGGAAGAAGAAATTTTTGAGGAAATGAGCAAAGAGATTCCTTACTTTATATTTATTTCGGATTTGAGTTGGTTTATTCCCTTTGTTTATCAGGCAGAACGGAATATGTGGGGATTTTTGGAAAATGTAATCGGGAAAGGACGGCTGCACCATATTTATTTTATTGGAGAACTTTCCCTGGAAAAACGGTCTCTTGCGGCAGGTCACCGGATTTATGAACTTTTTGCAGGATATCAGACGGGAATACATTTCGGCGGAAAGGTCATTGATAACCCGGTTTTGAATTTTGATTCCTTTGGTTTTGCAGAAAAAGGCAAAGCCGAGCAGCCGGGGATCGGTCTGCTGCCGGATGTGATGGAAGAGGGGGAAACTTCCAGAGTTATAGTTCCCCTGGCCAGGAGGAAAAAAGGATGATACTAGTGGATATTTATATTCCGTCCATGGACGGAAGTTACGATTTCATGCTGGATGAGAATGTGCCCGTAGGGCAGGTCATTGCAGAGATCAGTGAAATGGTGTCCAAGAAAGTAAATGGGAAGCCTCTGGAAAAGAGAGAGGGATTTATGATGTGTTCCATGGATCAGCGTAAAACACTGGATAAAAATCAGACTTTGTACGGCAATGGCATTCGGGATGGAAATAGGCTGATGCTGGTATAAGGGAAGGAGGGGATTGCCTTGAATCATATAAAAATAAATACGGACAGGCTGCGGACAGATACAGAATCCGTTGCAGGGCATTTGCGGGGGATTCAGAGTGAATTGGAAAATATGAAGAAGAATGTTGCTCAGTTAGACAGTATGTGGGACGGCCCGGGAAGCGAAGCATTTAAGAAAGCATTCTGGGATGATATGCGGGGAATGGATACGCTGATTAAAAATCTGCAGAGTATGTATTCCTATGAAACCAATGCAAGGGCAAAGTATGAATCCTGTGAAAATAAAGTAGGAGACATTGTGGCAAATATCCGGGTATAGGAGGTGGGTCAGTTGGCAGGGATACAGTTAAAAGTATCTCCGGATGCGCTGAAAACAAAGGCGCAGCAAATTTCCGGACAGGTGAAGAAAATAGAGTCTCATTGGCAGGGGATCTATAATCTGGTGAATAATTCAAAATCCTACTGGGAAGGGGAAGCCAGTGATTTCCATCGGAGATATCTGAAAGAAAATGATGAAGATGCAAAGAAACTTCTGAAACGCCTGGGAGAACATCCGGAGGATTTGGAGAAAATGGCCGGCGTTTATGAAAAGGCGGAAGAACAAGCATTGCAGGCTGCATCTGCGTTGCCGGACGATGTGATTGTGTAAGGAGGAGCTATGGCAAAAACAGCATATTCGATTCAGATGGATTTTCAGAGGGCAAAGAAGCAGGCGGAGGAACTGGAGCGGATTGCAAAAGACATCCGCAAGGTTGCGGATCATGAGATGCCGGACTGCATGCGGGAAATTTCCTCTAACTGGAAGGGAGATAATGCAAGGCTGTATACAGTCAAAGGGCAGTCAGTGAGTGAAAATATCCGCAAAGTTGCAGACGGCCTTGCCAAGACAGCGGCTACGCTCCGGACAATTGCTCAGAATAATTACAATGCGGAAAAAACGGCATTAGAACTGGCTGAGACAAGAAATTATCAGTGATGGAGATAAATAATGAAAAATATAAAAGAATTATTGCCAATAGGAAGTGTTGTCATTTTAAAAGAAGGAACCAAAAAGCTAATGGTAATCGGCGTTATGCAGGAGGACGTGGAGGGGAAGCCATATGACTATCTGGGACTTTTTTATCCGGAAGGGTTTGTGGGGCAGGCAGCTAACTTCTTGTTCCAAGCGGATGACATCCGGGAGGTTTTTTATAGAGGATATGAAAACCTGGAGCAAGAGGAGTTTTTAAGTAAGCTGGAAGCGTATTACAAAACCAGAGAATAAGGTGGGATAAGGGAGTATGGCAGAGTTTGAAGTGAAGATCAACAGAATGAAATCTGTGGCCGGTCAGGAAAAGAGGCTGGCAGAAAAATTGATTTCGGCAGGAAACCGTGTTTCAGATTGTCGGAGCGGGATAAACTCGTCCATAGGCAGCCAGTACGGATCGGTAAAAAAATCTTTAGAAAGTTTGGAGCAGCAATTATGCCAGGCATCAAATCAAGTCAGCAGTATGGCGGTGGCATTAAGTGAAATCTATGGAGCTTACAATGCAGCGGAACTTGCCGTGTATGGGCATGAAATGAAACATGCGAAGGTTGCGGACGCGGCCGGGTATGGAGGAATGGTGTGGGAAGTGTTAGGGAGCGCCAGTCCTTTAGGAAAAATGGCAGAGTTAATCATAAAAGCCATAGGCGGCGATTTGACAGTAGATAAAGCGGCTTTCGATATTTTAAAAATGTTGGGAGATTCTGCAGATGCAGTAATTGGTGCGGTGGATCCAAGCGGTCCGGGATGGTGGTTTAAAGCCAGTGATCAATTAAAAAAAGCGGAGACAGGCGCATCGCTTAAAACCGCTTCCAATGCAGTGAAGTGGGCAGGTAATATACTGACACTGGCGGAAAATTTCTATTCCAATTATGAAGAATTTCAGGATGATGGCGGTTTTGGAAACTTGCGGTTTTGGGGAGAAACAGCGCTGGAAACCGGAATAGATATTGGAATGACAGCAGGGTTAACGGCAGCAATTGCAGCAGGTGCAGCTGTAGCGGGTGTGGCAGCCCCGGTGTGGGCAGTTGCAGGAGCCGCAGGCTTGATTGTATTTGGCATTGACCAGGTGACGGAAGCAATTACAGGAAAGAGTTTGAAAGAAACAGTATCTGATGCAGTTATGGACGGAATGGAAAAGGTAAGTAATTTTGCATCAGGGGTAGGAAATGCGGTTTCTTCCTGGTGGAATCAGATTACAACTCCATGGGCGCTTTCTCATACATGAGGTATTGGCGGCTTTGGAAGATATTACTTCGGCAGTAAAATGCAGGAGTAATAATAAAAAATTTTAGGAGGATTTAGACATGGCAAACAAAATTACAGTAAACACATCTACAATCACAAGCAAGGCAGGGGAGTTAAAGACATTAAACAGCAGTTTGAAAAAGCAGATTGAGCAGCTTACTTCCACAGAGAATTCTCTGAACTCCATGTGGGAAGGTGATGCAAACGATGCATTCCACAAGGCGTTTGGTAAGGACATTACGCAGATGAATAATTTCTACAATGCGATTGAAAAGTATGTCAGCAGCCTTCAGGAAATTGTCAAAACTTATGAAAAGGCGGAAAGCGCCAATCTGAACACGGCCAATACCAGAAAATACAAATAAGAGCCGTAAAACCAAAAGAAGCAGGAAATAAAAAACAGAACAGGAAGCAAAAAACAACAGAAAATAAAACCAGAAAGCGAGGAAATGCATTATGACAGGAGTATTAAAAGTAGATTCATCCAAATTGACCAGCACAGCCACATCTTTTCAGAGCAGCGGCAATCAGATTAAAAATCTGACCACCCAGATGACAACCATTGTGACAGGGCTCACCGGGGAAGTATGGAGCGGTGACGCAGCTTCAGCGTATGTTAAAAAGTTTAAGGGGCTTCAGGATGATATTAACCGCATGGTGTCTATGGTGAATGAACATGTGACGGATTTGCAGGCCATGGCGCAGGAGTATACAAAAGCAGAAAACGCCAATGTGGCGGCAGCAAATGCATTGTCATCGGATGTAATTGTGTAAGAATTTGATGAAATTGGAAATTGTTTACAGGAAATAAGAAAACAACGGGCGGCAGAATAGAGTAGAAACTGTTGCAATAGCAAGGTAAGGGCACGGAACAGGTTCAGTGCTCTTACCGTTTTGTGGAGGGTCTGTCAATGAAATTAAAATCACATAACAGAGAATGGCACAGAGTTTTGGGAGTTATGTTTACTGTGTTTTTTATGGCGGTTATTTTTGCTGCAGCAAGATCGGAGTATACCGCAAGAGCCGCAGGCGCCCAATGCAAGTTAGTATATAAAATAAATGGAAACTACGTGATGGCGAATGTATTGGGCAATGCGTCTTATGAGAAGATAGAGCGGAATAAAGAGTTTTATTTGGAGTATCAAATTGAAGCTGAGAAGATTGCCGGCAGTACAGTGAGGACATATATCAGAAAGGAAGCAGGTGGCGCTGATACCATCAGTACGGTAAAATGCGTGACAGAGGGTAAAGATTACTACTATGACACAGAAGAAGGATGTGCCTATATTCCTGTGTCCCTGAAAAATGAGCAGGGTTCCATAAAGTTATATTTTGATTTGACACTTGCAAATGGGGAAACAGTAGAAACCTACGATCCGGAATCAAATGATGCTTTTTATCTGGAACTTCTGGGAGAGTATACCATATCCTATGATGCCAATGGGGGAACGGGGGAACCAAAAACTCAGGTAAAGTATACTGAAAGTCCGCTGATATTGAGTTCAGTGGAGCCTTCCCGGGAGGGGTACTTGTTCAAAGGATGGTCCGCAAGCAGTTATGCGCAGACGGCTTCTTATCAGCCGGGAGATGAATATACGCAGAATGGAAATGTAACATTATATGCGATCTGGGAAGTGGATTTAAGGCCTGTGGTTTCTGTACCGTCGGATCAGAATGTGAAAACAGGGGAAAGCGCTTATTTTGAAGTGACAGCAGAGGGTGATTATGAGGATTATTATACGTTCCAATGGTATGTTGCTGATTCACAGGACGGTCTGGGAGTAGAAATTGAAGAAGCGACTTCTCTCTCTTATTATCTATCAGAAGAACAGGTAACGCCAGAATTAGATGGAAATTATTATTATTGTGTGGTTCGGGACACTCTCCATGACTATGAGGTGCCAAGCGGACGCGCACGGTTGACCGTATACAGTGCGCCGGCGGTAGCAGCGCCCTTGGAACAGAAAGTAAAAGCAGGAGAAAGCGCAGTTTTCCATGTTGCTGTAACCGGCGGGAATCCGGTAGATTATACCTACCAATGGTATTATGCCGCAGCTCAGAATGGGGCGGGAATCAAGATTGATGGGGCGGTTTCTGCGAATTATACAGTGCCGGGCAGCCAAGTGACAGCAGGCGCAAACGGCAGATATTATTACTGTGAGGTGGGCAACGGCCAGTATAGCGTCGTAAGCGGCAGAGCACAATTAACGGTATACACTCCGCCTACGGTAGTGTCCTCTTCTTCCACAACAGTGAAAGCGGGAGAGAGCGTGACGTTTCTGATAAATGTGACTGGCGGAAATCCAACGAACTATACCTTTCAGTGGTACTATGCCGTATCTGGAGCCGGGACAGGCACAAAGATTGCAGGTGCGACTTCCTCCTCTTATACGGTGCCGGGCAGCCAGGTGACAGCCAGCATAAACGGCAGGTATTATTACTGCGTAGTGAGCAATGGAATCTATGAGGTGGCAGGCAGCAGAGCGATGCTGACAGTTCAGAGCATAACCCCTCCGCCCGCTAACAATAACCAGACAAGTACCCCCAATAACAATACGGATACCCCTCCAATTGTAAAGAAAACGCAGAAAATCACGGCTTCTTCTTATACCAGGGAATACGGCAGCAAATCATTCACTTTAAAAGCCTCTACCAACGGGGACGGCAAATTAAGTTATGTCAGCAGTAATCCGAAGGTGGCAAAGATATCAGCAAAAGGAAAAGTATCTGTTAAGAAATACGGAACAGCGGTAATTACTATCCGGGCGTCTGAAACAGCCAACTATAAGTCTGCGAAAAAGCAGGTAAAAATAAAAGTGGTTCCGAAAAAAACAGCCATTGCAAAGGCTGTATCGCCTGCTGAACGGAAAATAGAGATTACCTGGAAGAAAAACAAAAAGGCGCAAGGTTATGAACTTCATATTTCTGCTAAAAAGAACTTTAAGTCCTATACACTTAGGCGCAAATTTGATAAGAAAAAATCCAGGGTGGTAATGACAGGGCTTTCCAGCAAAAAGACCTATTACGTCAGGCTCCGTTCTTATGTAAAAGTTGGAAAAACTAAATATTACAGCAGTTGGAGCAAAACCAAAAAGGTGAAAGTGAAGTAAAAACAGGATTTCTTTCAGATACAAAAACGGGAGAAAAACAAAGGAGTAAAAGGGAAATGAAATAAAATTTCTTTCAAGTGCAAAAGGAGGGTAGAAAGGTGGGGGAAGTTGAGGTAAAATTAGACAAGATAAAAGTAAATATCAGTGCGCTGGGCAAATGTGCGAAATTGCTGGATGAGCAAAAAAATAAGCTGGATAAGGCAGCATCTAATCTGGCTCTTTCGGGTCTGTCGGCAGAACTTATGGAGAAAAGGCTGCAGCAGGTATCTGCCAGCATAGAATCAGGAAAAAACCAGACAATTGAATTAAAAGACGCATTATCCGAAATATATGCTCAGTATCAGGCGGCAGAAAAAGAAGTGGTAGGAAAAGGGATCAGCAGAGCCTCATATTCATTTCATGACAGTGATATACATGCAGGAGCGTCCGCAGAATTTGGAGGTGGAGGCTTTCATGCGGGAGCTGATATTACTGCATCCTATGCCTTGTTGGGGGCCGAGGTCTCAAATGCCGGTAACCTGGGAGAGACAAACGCCAGTATGTCTTTGCTTTCCGCGATGGGAGAAGCCAATGCATACATGAACATCGGAGATGGAAACATTAATCTTGGAGCGAATGCCAATGTATCAGGCTCTGTTCTGGCAGGAAATGCATCCGTCAGCGGAAAATATGGTGAGGCAAGTGTAGACGGAGAGCTTTTTGCGGCTGCGGCAGGCATCGGGGCAGGAGCAACGCTGCAATTTCAAAACGGCATGCTGACAGGGAGTGCAGAGGTATCTGCAAGCGCCTCCGCTCAGGTGGCTCACGGAAGCGCAAGCGCAAAAGCAGGAAATGATGCTTTTAATGTTCATGGAAATGCAGAAGGTTCTCTGTTGGGCGCCGGAGCCAATGCCAGCGCCGGAGTGTCCCTCAATGCGGACGGAAGCGTTACTGCCAGCGCCGGAGCAGGTGCAGAAGCATTCCTGGCAAAAGGGGAGGTATCGGCTGGGTTTACTATCTTAGGCGTTAAGATTGACGTAGGCGCAGAAGGCGGAATTGGAGTGCAGGCAAAGGCAGAAGGAGAGGTCAGCACATCTGGAATTGGTCTGGATTTGGGCTTAGGTCCGATTGGAGGAAAAATAAAGATTGACTGGTCAGACTTTGGCGCAGGATTCTGGAAATAGCGGAAATGGAGGAAAAAGAAATGAAAAAATATTTGCCGATAGGGTCTGTGGTGACTTTAAATGGGGGAACGAAAAAACTGATGATTATAGGAAGAAGCCAGATTTGCCAGGATGTTTCCTATGATTATTCCGGCTGTTTGTTTCCGGAGGGATATTTAAATAAAGATTCTCTTTATGTTTTTAACAATGAAGATATCGAAACTCTTTATTATGTAGGAATGCAGAATGAAGAAGAATTTGCATTTCGAAACGCTCTGGTTGAGGCAGAAGAGAAGAAAAACGACAGTGAGCATTCGTGAGAAAATGGAATCATATGAAAAGAGATGAAAATGAATAAGAAATACATGATGAGAGTAAATTTCCTGGTATTTTTGCTTTTTTTCGTCTGTCTTTTTTGCCCTCTGCAGGCGTCAGCACGGGGAGAAACAGGAGCTGCTGATGAATTTGTTTTATTCAGCGCCGCCGGAGGGCAGACCTTAGCCCAGGAAGAAACAGTTCCAAGAGAAGACGTTATCGGCGAAGCGAAGAAAGGAATCGTAGAGGTTTTGTCCGGTTTTACTGACGGAAACGGGAAATTTTACAAAATGAAGTCTGCAAGTGGTTTTTTAATCAGTAATGGAGAAAATGGGGCCTTTATTGTGACAAATGCTGGTATCCTTAAAAGTACAAATAAAGAGAAGAAGGCATTTTGTAAAGAAAACGGCGTGAAGACAGGCAGCTCCCAACTGGCAGACTCAGTTCAGATCGTCATTCGGGGTGATGTTACAGCCGAAGCGCAGATATTGACCCAAAGCGGGGAATTGGATTTTTGCATTTTGAGCCTGGACAGCGTTGTGAATGAGAAATCGGAGCTCAAATTAGGGGACAGTTCATTGCCTGTTACAGGAGATACTGTTTTTACCTTGGGTTTTCCTACTGATATTACAGAATTGGAATTTTCAGAAGAAGAGGTGGAAGTGTATCAGGGAAGCATTCAGGATAAGGCTTCTAATCAGAATGGGGAACCCTATATCCAGCATTCTGCCGCAGTACTGGAAGGAAATGCCGGAGGCCCTCTTCTGGATGCAGAGGGTTATGTAATTGGAATCAATTGTTTTCAGTACTCAGATGTGGATTCAGGAAGGTATTATGCGCTGCCTGTCAATAAAGTGGCTGAGATTCTGGATAATTTTGCAATAGATTACAGCAGCAGAAAAAATGATGGACTAAAGCAGAAACTGGAAAGTTTACGGATGGAATGTCTGGAATTATATCAGGCTGGAAATTATAAAAAAGATTCTTTGAAAGCATTGGGGGAAGCCCTTGCAAAAGCGGAACAATTAACAGAACAGGAAAAATTTCAGCCGGAGGAAATACAGCAGGTATGCCAGGAACTGCAGGAAGCTAGGGATAAACTGATTCCTGAAATGGGAAAAATACAGAAATTGATTTATGTTTTGGCAGGGCTGATTGCACTGCTGTGCATCTGGCTTCTGATCCTTTTGATACTAAACCATAAGGATAAAAAGAAAGAATGTTTGAGGCAAATGGGAAGCGGAGATTCGGCAGGCAATACAGCAGCAATGGTATCCCCGAGTTTTTCATCCAGTCCAGAGAATGCTGGTTTGCAAGAGACGGCAGAGCCAGGACCCCAGACGGATTCTGATGGTATGGATGAAAAAGACAAAAGGCTGGCAGCACGGCGGAGCGCTTCAGGAAGGGAATTATCCTGGCAGGAGGCGTTGCATCAGCCCGAGGATCAGGAAAAGACCATAGGGTTGTCTTATTATCGTGAGAACGGGGCATCTGTGAAAAAAAATCGTCAAGTGTTTTCCAGGAGAGCCGAAGGCCTTAAACTGATGCAGGTGGGCAGCGGGCAGGAGGCAATAGTGGATAAGCCGGAATATATCATTGGAAAAAATCCCAAACAGGCAGATTTTTTTGTTTCGGGCAACCAGGCAGTCAGCCGGAAGCATGCCTGCATATTCTGGCAGAAGGATGCATATTATCTTTCCGATCTTGGTTCTGCCAACGGCACTTATGTAAGGGGAGAACAGGTGAAAGAAGGGACGCCTGTAAGACTGAATCATAGAGATACGGTAATGCTTGCCGATGAGGAATTTTCTGTCGAAATTTTCCGAAGGAAGGAAGACATAAATGGGATACGCAATTGAAATGGCATGCATCAGCCATAAGGGAAAAGTCAGGGATAAGAATGAAGACAATTTTTACTTCCAAAATAATATTTTAGATATGGAGCACGGAAGTATGAGCGGAATGCTGACAGAAACAGTTACCGCAGAAAAAGTAAAAGCGGTGGCGGTATTTGACGGTATGGGCGGAGAAAATGCCGGGGAGGCGGCCTCTTATACAGCCGCAGAAAAGTTCCGGGAGATATGCCGGATTCCAAGGGTTGAGAAATCGATTCTTTTACATATAACAGAAACGTTGAACCGTCAGGTCTGCTGGAAAGCGGAACAGGGCAGGCTTGGGCATATTGGAACTACAGCTACCATACTATTTTTTCATACGGAATATGCATATCTGATGAATGTAGGAGACAGCCCGGCGTATATTCTGCGCGGCGGCAGCCTGAAATTGATATCTGAAAAGCATACGGATGAAAAGGCGCTGAGATTATCAGGGCTGAAAAACAGGCATCCCGTGCTGACACAGTTTTTAGGAATGCCAAGGGAAGAAATTCTGTTGGATCCTCATATTGTCGGAATGGGAATGCGGAATGGAGATGTATTTTTGATTTGCAGCGACGGGCTGACGGATATGGTGCCGGAGCCGGTAATTCAAAAAGTTTTAATAGAACAAAAAAAAACGACCCAAATGATTCAAATACTGCTGGAGCAAGCGCTTTCTGCAGGAGGGAAAGATAATGTGACTATGATCTGTTGTAAAGTGAGCGACAATAATGTTCCGCAGCGTTAAAGACAGCTTTTCTATCAGGCAGATACCCCGAGGCCTGAAAGAATAACACATTTAAGGAGAATGAAGTTTTGAGCAAGCCGATAGCCCAGACAGGTGAAGCGATTGATGAAATGAAATTGTAAAAGTTGCTTTATTTGGCGCGGAGGGAAAGTCTTGCCATTACAGTCGCTCCACTGTTTGGAGAGATTTTTGAGGGTTGGTTAATAAAGGGTAAGACAGCATAAATACCGCAGACCGGGAATCTAAAATTAAGTTCCCGGTCATATTTTTGTCCGGAGGCGTTAGTTTTTTGAATATAATTTTCTTCTGCAGGAGGCAGGTTCAAAGGATTTTACCGCTGTTTCCCAGATTTGTTACTATGAGCGCCATAGGCATGAACAGGAGCATTAATTTGAAACGTCAGGGCCGGTCGCCGGGGAAAAACAATTGACACAGCGTATTGCAAAAAGTTATAATACTCTGTAAATGCAGAAGTAAGCCAGAACAATCAGGTCTGCATAAACAGCGGCACAGAAAGTAAGGGCTGCCTGCTTTAACAGCGGCATAAAATAAGGAGGAAACGGAAAATGGCATTGGCAAAAAAGCCTGTAAACGGCATGAAAGATATTTTACCGGAAGAAATGCAGATCCGGGATTATGTAATGAATGTGATCAAAGAGACTTACCGCAGCTTTGGATTCACTCCCATTGAGACTCCCTGTATGGAAAATATTGCAAATCTCAGCAATAAGCAGGGCGGAGAGAATGAGAAGCTGATTTTCAAAGTGCTCAAAAGAGGAGAAAAACTGAAGCTGGAGACAGCACAGAATGAAAATGACCTGGTGGATTATGGGATGCGCTACGATTTGACCGTGCCTTTGGCAAGGTTTTATTCCAATAATTCCAATAACCTGCCGGCTCCCTTTAAAGCGCTGCAGATGGGGAATGTCTGGCGGGCAGACCGTCCCCAGCGGGGCAGATACCGTCAGTTTATGCAATGTGACATTGATATTTTGGGAGAACCCAGCAATCTTGCAGAAATTGAATTGATTCTTGCAACCACTGCCACAATTGGACGGTTAGGCTTCAAAAATTTCCAGATTCGTATCAATGAAAGGCGAATTTTGAAGGCTATGGCGTCATACAGCGGATTTTCCGAGGACTCTTACGATACGGTTTTTATTATCCTGGATAAAATGGACAAGATCGGCTTGGACGGAGTGGCGAAGGAGCTGGACAAGAGCGGGTTTGAGAAAGATTCCATCGACAAATACCTGGAATTGTTTCAGAGCATCCAGGGAAAAGAAGATGTGGCAGAGGGAGTATCCTATCTGGCGCAAAAGCTGGGAGATTTTCTGGAAAAGGACGCGGCGGACAATCTGAAAGAGATTGCGGCTTGCGTCAATGACGCCAAAGAAGCGGAATTTGATCTGGTTTTTGATCCCACACTGGTGCGGGGCATGTCTTATTATACGGGAACAATCTTTGAAATCGCTATGCCCCAGTTCGGCGGAAGCTGCGGCGGGGGCGGACGTTACGATAAGATGATTGGGAAATTTACCGGAAGCGACGTGCCTGCCTGCGGATTTTCCATCGGGTTTGAGCGGATTATCCTGCTGCTGTTGGAAAGCGGGTTCCAGGTGCCCGGCCAGACAGAACGGATTGCATATTTGATAGAAAAGAATTATCCGAAAGATAAACTGGCCCAGGTAATTGCAAAGGCCCAGGAGCAGCGCAAAGCCGGTAAGCAGGTGTTGGTGGCCCGGATGAATAAGAATAAGAAATTCCAGAAAGAAAAACTGACAGCCGAAGGTTATACAGAAATAGAAGAATTTTTTAACCGGGATTAAACGCTGCAGTTAACTTTTTTATTTGAATACAGATGAAAATGCAGATGAAACGCTGCAGTTTCTTAGTCAAAGGCGAAAAATTTTCAAATGTGATTATATAAAAGAAAAACTAATCTTTTTTACAGCAGAAAATAGAAACAAAAATTAGGAGGAAGAATTATGGCAGAGTCAATGAAAGGGCTGCACAGAAGCCACAGATGCACAGAAGTGTCAAGCAGCAATATCGGCCGGCAGGTAACTGTGATGGGCTGGGTGCAGAAGCGAAGAAATTTGGGAAGTTTGATTTTTATAGATTTGCGGGATCGTTCCGGCCTGCTTCAGATTGTATTTGACGAGCCCAAGGTGGGAAGCGAAGGATTTGCCAAGGCGGAATCTTTGCGGAGTGAATTTGTAATCGCTGTGACAGGAACTGTGGAAAAGAGGACGGCTGCTGTCAATGAGAATCTGAAAACAGGGGATATCGAAGTAATTGCTGAAAGCATCCGCATTTTGTCAGAATCTGAGACGCCGCCCTTCCCCATTGAAGAAAATTCCCAGACCAAAGAGGACATGCGTCTCCGCTACCGGTATCTGGATTTGCGCAGGCCGGATATTCAGCGGAATCTGATGATGAAGAGCAAGGTGGCAATGCTTTTGAGAAATTTTATGGCCCAGGAAGGATTTCTGGAGATCGAAACGCCGATTCTCACCAAATCCACGCCGGAAGGAGCCAGGGATTATCTGGTGCCCAGCCGTGTGCATCCGGGGACATTCTATGCGCTGCCCCAGTCTCCCCAGTTATTTAAGCAGCTATTAATGTGCTCCGGTTATGACCGGTATTTTCAGATTGCAAGGTGTTTTCGGGACGAGGATTTGCGGGCAGACCGTCAGCCGGAATTTACCCAGGCGGATATGGAGCTGTCTTTTGTAGATGTGGATGATGTGATTGATGTCAATGAACGTTTATTGCAATATGTATTTCGGGAGGCCATTGGCGTGGAGGTTCCCCTGCCTATTCCAAGAATGAGCTGGCAGGAGGCCATGGATCGATATGGCAGCGACAAGCCGGACACCCGTTTCGGCATGGAACTGACAGATGTTTCAGAGACAGTAAAAGGCTGCGGCTTCGGCGTATTTACCGGGGCTTTGGAGCAGGGCGGCTCCGTCCGGGGCATCAATGCCAAGGGTCAGGGCGCTATGCCCCGGAAGAAAATTGACAAGCTGGTGGAATTTGCCAAAGGCTACGGGGCCAAAGGTCTTGCTTACCTTGCGGTCAATGAGGACGGTTCCTATAAGTCCTCCTTTGCAAAATTTATGACAGAGGAAGAGCTGAAAACTCTGGTGGAACAGATGCAGGGGGAGCCGGGAGATTTGCTGCTGTTTGCCGCAGATAAGAATAAAATAGTCTGGGATGTGCTGGGCGCTCTCCGCCTGGAACTTGCCAGAGAACTGGGCCTTATGGACAAAAACCAGTACAATTTCCTCTGGGTGACAGAATTTCCGCTGCTGGAGTGGTCTGAGGAAGAGAACCGCTTTATGGCCATGCATCACCCCTTTACTATGCCCATGGAAGAGGACTGGGATAAGATTGATTCCGATCCGGGGGCAGTGCGCGCCAAGGCATACGATATTGTATTAAACGGCACGGAGCTGGGCGGCGGTTCCGTCCGTATCCATCAGGATGATATTCAGGAAAAAATGTTAGAGGTGCTGGGCTTTACCAAAGAGCGGGCCTATGAACAGTTCGGATTTTTGCTGAATGCCTTTAAATATGGAGTTCCGCCTCATGCAGGGCTTGCTTACGGACTGGACCGCATGGTGATGCTGATGATGCAGTGCGATTCCATCCGCGATGTGATTGCATTCCCCAAGGTGAAGGATGCTTCCTGCCTGATGACAGACGCGCCGGGAGCGGTGGAAAAAGAGCAGTTGGAAGAACTGTCTTTGTCCTTTCATAGGAAAGACTTTATTGATGTGAATCACTAAAGTAAATGGCTATAGATCAACCCTGCGCAGGCAAATGCAACCGCAGCTTTACATCAAAATCTCCAAAAGCAACAGCAAAGATGCAGACTTTACATGAATGATATTGTAAAATAACTTCACCAACAGCGCAATGGGAAAACAGACGCCGGCCGGCGGAAAGAAGAAAGGTGAATGAAAATGAGTGTATTTGGAGAAAATCTGCAGTTTTACAGAAAACAAAAAAACATGACCCAGGAGCAGTTTGCAGAACAGTTGGAAGTGTCCCGTCAGACCATCTCAAAATGGGAGGCCGGAGCCACTTATCCGGAAATGGAAAAGATTCTGCAGCTCTGCGATTTCTTTTCCTGTGACATGGACACATTGCTCCGAAAAAATGCGGCGGAACTGGAAATTTCTGACAGCCAGGGGTATGAGAACCATATGGAAAAACGCAGAAAGAATATTTCTCTGGGCGTAATGGGCCTGATCCTTGCAGTGGCAGTGTATGAGCTGCTGGAGGGGTTTGGAAGAACGCCGGAGGTTGTTATGGATACGGTCTTTTTTTCCATTATTATTGTGGCAGTTCTGGTTCTTGTGACAGCGGGAGCGAAAGATGAGGTTTACCGCAGGAGCCATCCGGTAATCGCCGACTTTTATACAAAAGAAGAAAAAGAAAAATTTGCAGAGAAGTTCCCTCACCGGATTGCGGCGGGCCTGGGAATGATTCTGATAGGCGTGTTGATAGCAATGAACGGCGGTGAGCTTCCGCTGCGGACGGGAATGAGAGAGGAATTTTATTATGGAATCTTTCTGTTTCTGGCGGCCATGGGCGTGGGACTTTTGGTGCACACCGGACTGGGAAATGCCAAGTATGATGTTGATGTGGCAGGATATAATAGGGAAAACAATCTGGAGAATGAATGGAAGAAAAACGGACAGAAAATCGGAATATGGTGCGGCTGCATCATGATTCTGGCAACGATACTGTTTTTCATTGCGGGCTTTGTGTTTCATTTGTGGAATATTTGCTGGGTAGCGTTTCCTGTGGGCGGAATGCTCTGCGGAATGGCGGCATTAATTTTGGGCGGACAAAAATCAGAACACAGATAGCAAGACCTGGGAAGGGTCAGATATTTCCGTGATTTGCGGCCGGACCAGGCCTTGCTGCAAAGTCCGTGAGAATGTGTAGATTGAGCCAGGAATCCAGCCCTTTGCTGAAAGCAAACTTTAAATGGGCTGGATTCGGTAACAGTGAAGGCGAAGGCTGAACTGTTACAAAAAAACATGGGCTGCGGGCAGATGTCATATAGACTTTGTGAAAAAAACGTGCTAGAATAGAAAAAGCGTATCGGCAGTCTGATGCAGAAGGAGGAACCATACATGAAGAAAGGTATTTTATTTGATCTGGATGGAACTCTGTGGGATTCATCCGAAGGAGTGGCGCAGTCCTGGGAAAAAGCCCTGGACGAGCATTTCGACATAGAGAAAGTAATAACAGCAGATATGATTCAGGGGGTAATGGGGAAGAGCATGTATGAGATTTCAGACATTCTTTTCTCAGAATTTCCCATGAAAGAACGGCGGGAAATGCTGGCCTACTGCTGTATGAGGGAAAATGAATACATTAGAAGCCATGGCGGTGTGCTGATGCCGGGACTGGAGGAGACGCTTCAGAAGTTGAAGGACAGGGGATATCATCTGTATATTGTCAGCAATTCCCAGGCAGGATATATTGAAGCGTTTTTAGAGTATCATAAGCTGGAAGAATATTTCGATGATTTTGAATGCTTTGGCAGGACTGGAAGAGAGAAAGGGCGCAATATCCGCATGGTAGTAGAACGGAACCAACTGGAACAGTCTGTTTATGTGGGGGATGTTCAGGGAGATTATTATGCCGCAGTGGAAGCAGAGGTTCCGTTCATCCATGCCAGAACCGGCTACGGCTCCGTTCAGGAGGAAGTTCCTTATATTACAGAGCTGTCTCAGCTTCCGGATTTGGCGGAAAAGTTTTTTAAATCATAGTATAACATGCAGGAGCATGTGAGCTCTTATATTAGCAGTCTGTTTTGTTTGCCGAAACAGGACATGGAATGCAGGACGCACAGAATGGAGGAAATCATGGAAAAAATAGCAAGTTTTACCATAGATCATATTAAATTGGAACCGGGAATTTATGTTTCCAGAAAGGATCATATCGGAAGTGAAGTGGTGACTACCTTTGATTTGCGGATGACATCCCCCAATGACGAGCCGGTGATGAATACGGCAGAGGTACATACCATAGAGCATCTGGCGGCTACTTATCTGCGCAACCAACCGGAATATAAGGAGAAAATTGTGTATTTCGGCCCCATGGGGTGCCGGACTGGGTTTTATCTGCTTTTAGCAGGCGATTATGAATCCTCAGACGTTGTGAAACTGGTGACAGATATGTATGAATTTATCCGTGACTACCAGGGGGAAGTGCCGGGGGCAAGCCCTAAGGACTGCGGCAATTATCTGGATATGAATCTTGGAATGGCCAAGTATCTGGCAGACCGTTACTTAAACAATACGTTGTATGGCATTGATCAAAAGCATCTGGTGTATCCGGAATAAGTATCCGGGGAGCCCGCAAGGGGCTGTATCTTTGGGGTGCGGCTGTACAGGAATAGGAGAACAGAATGAAAAAAGTAGGGATTATCGGCGCCATGGAACTGGAAGTGGAAGCGCTGAAAGAGAAAATGGAAATTCACCGCAGGATGGAGAAGGCTTCCATGGAATTTCTGGAAGGAAAATTAAACAATACCCCGGCGGTGATTGTAAGAAGCGGAATCGGAAAGGTAAATGCGGCAGTCTGCGCACAGATTTTGTGTGATTCCTTTGAGGTGTCCCATATCATCAATACAGGCGTTGCCGGTTCTTTGAAAAATGAAATCAATATCGGGGATATTGTAGTGTCTACCGATGCCCTTCACCATGATGTGGATGTGCAGGTATTCGGCTATCCCTTGGGTGAAGTGCCTCAGATGGGCTGTCTGGCGTTTAAAGCGGATCAGCACCTGGCGCAGCTTGCGGTATCCTGCTGTAAGGAAGTGAACCCTGATATCGGCGTTTACCGGGGAAGAATTGTCAGCGGAGATCAGTTTATCAGCGATAAGCAGGTAAAGGAAAGCATTATCCAAAATTTCCAGGGATATTGCGTGGAAATGGAAGGAGCGTCCATTGCCCATACTGCATATCTGAACCATGTGCCTTTTGTGATTATCCGGGCCATTTCCGATAAGGCAGACGACAGCGCCCAGATGGATTACCCCTCTTTTGAAAAGGCGGCGGCAGCCCATTCCGCCAGACTGGTGGAACATATGCTGCCGGAAATCTGATCTATAATATACAGGAAATGCAGGAATGATTTTCCTGCATTTCTGTCCGTATTCCAAGAAAAATGCTGTGTTCTTTCTTTCGGAATTCTATGTTTTCCGTCATAATTTATAAGAATTTCTTAAATCCCGAAAAACTCATTGTTTCCCGGGATTTCCTGTGCTATAATCCAGTGAGATAATTCAGACAGAAAGTAAAAGGGTGGTATTATGAAAGAAACAATGAAAGAGCTGCTGTATCGTTACCGGCATGGATGGATTTTATCGTATTTTATCATTTATCTGGCCTGGTTTGCCTATTTAGAGCAGACAGTTACCAGACGGTTTCATGTGATACATATGCCGATAGACGATTATATTCCGTTTCTGGAGATCTTTGTTGTGCCCTATTTCTTATGGTTTGGGTATGTGGCATTGGCAATAGCATATTTCTTTTATAAGGATGTGCAGGATTACTACAAGCTCTGCATTTTTCTGTTTGTAGGCATGACGGTATTCCTGGTGGTGTCCACAATATATCCCAACGGGCATTATCTGCGCCCAAGGGTATTTGAACGGGATAATATCTTTGTCACGCTGGTAAAGGGATTATATATGGTAGATACGCCTACAAATCTGTTTCCCAGCATTCATGTGTATAATTCCATCGGAGTGCATCTTTCCGTTATGCACAGCGAGAAGCTGAGAGAGAAAAAGTGGATTCGGAGAAGTTCTTTTGTCGTGATGGTATCTATTGTTGCATCTACCATGTTTTTGAAACAGCATTCTGTTTTCGATGTGATTACCGGCTGCATTATGGCCATTGTGATGTATACTCTGGTGTACGGCGGAGAACTGCTGGCCGGCAGGAGGCGCGTGTACCAGCGGCGGTATCCTGAGATAAACAGCTAGTAAAATACAAAAGCGCCATCCCTTGCACTAACTGGGCAACGCCCCGGCATAGAGAACGAAGCGGGCAAGCCCACATCAGCTCCCAAGCCCCTCATTCATGAGGGGCTTGGACACTTTGCCGCGCCGAGCACGGCCGCGTTAGCGGCATCATACCTCTCGTGCGAGTACCCTCGCTTCGCTGGGGCAGACCCTGCGCATAATATTTTTATATCATAGGAAAGTCATAGACTTTAGCGTCTCAAAGTAACAAGGCATTTCCTATGATATAAAAAGAACCTCTGCAGTGTATCAATGCACTGCAGAGGTTCCTTTTTCAAAAGGATGTCCAACGGAATAAATTTGTTTTTATAATTGCAAAACAAAAATCGGGGTAACAGGATTCGAACCTGCGACCTCACGGCCCCCAGCCGTGCGCTCTAGCCAAGCTGAGCCATACCCCGAATACCTGTCCATTATAGCACAGGAAAAGACAAAAATCAACTGTTAAATTTTGAATATTGAAATCATTTGACTTTACGGAAAATAGAATTATAATGGTACATAGAGTATGTAAGAAATTCCGTATGTTTCAGGAGTTTTTCACATAAGCTAAAAGCAGGAAAAACTGCAGATGAGAGAGGCAGAATATATGAGTACAGCAAAGAAAACAAACACGAAACACAAAGGGCTTATGATTGCCGGATTTATTTTTTTACTGTTTTTAACGGCATATCTGGGGATTGCAGTGTTTTTCAGTAAACATTTTCTTCCGGGAACGACAATTAACGGCGTTTCGGCATCCGGCAGAAACGTAAAAGCAGTGGAACGGCTGATTAAAGAAGAAATTGACGGATATCAGATTGAATTGGAACCGAGAGAGGGAACGCCGGAGGTCATCCAGGGAGCGAATATCAGCCTGAGGCCGGTATTTGACGGCAGGCTGGAGATTGAACTGAGAAAGCAGAAAGAATTCTTCTGGCCGGCATACCTGTTCGGATCTTCTGAGATAGAAGTGGAAACCATGGTGGAATACGACAAGGACGCTCTCCGCCAGGAAGCGGAGAAGCTGGAGCTTATGGATGAATCCCAGATGAGGAAGGCGGAGAATGCTGTTATTTCAGATTATTCAGAAAAAGACGGCTATACCATTATTCCGGAAGAAGAAGGAACCGTCGTGGATGAAGAGAAGTTTTTTGAAGTGTTGGAAAAATCCGTTCTGAATCTTCAGGATCAGATTTCACTGGCGGAAGAGGAATGTTATGTAAAGCCTAAATATACCAGTGAATCTAAAAAAGTAGTAAACCTGGCAGAAACCATGAATCGGTACGTGCAGACCTCGGTCACCTATGATTTTGGAGACAGCAAAGAAGTTCTGGATGGGAAAACCATCAGCCAGTGGATTTCAGCGGATGAAAAGTATAAAGCAAAGATTTCACAGGAAAAAATAGAAGAATATATTGCTAATCTGGCGGATACATATAATACAGCAGGCAGATCCAAATCGCTGAAATCCTCCTATGGAGCTGAAGTGACCGTAAGCGGAGGGGATTATGGGTGGAAGATAGATAAAGAAGCAGAGGCAGAAGCTCTGAAAGAGCATATCAAAAAGGGGGAAACCGTGACGAAAGAGCCGGCCTATTCCCAGACGGCAAACAGCAGAACCGGCAATGATTATGGAGATACCTATGTGGAAGTGAACCTGACAGCCCAGCATATGCACTATTATAAAAACGGGTCATTGGTGTTAGAGACGGATTTTGTATCCGGAAATGATGCAAAGGGATGGAGCACGCCGCCCGGGGCTTTCGGACTGTACTATAAACAGCGGGATAAAACCCTTCGGGGGGAGGGATATGCCACGCCGGTATCTTTCTGGATGCCTTTTAACGGGGGTGTAGGTTTCCATGATGCCAACTGGCGCAGGGATTTCGGCGGAAACTATTATAAGAGGGGAGGTTCCCACGGCTGTGTCAACATGCCTTACAGCGCGGCCCAGACATTGTTTGACAATATTGAGGCGGGATGTGCCGTATTGGTGTATCATCTGCCTGGCTCTGAGAGCGCGAAAGCGAAAGCGCAGGATGCGGCGGCGTCCGTGATTTCGTTAATTGACAGTTTAGGCGAGGTTACCTTAGAGAGCAAAGACGCCGTGATCAATGCCAGAAACCAGTACAATGGGTTGGACGGCTCAGCCAAAGGCTATGTCAGCAATTATGGTTCTTTAGAAGCGGCGGAGGCCAGAATTGCCCAGCTTGAGGCAGAAGCGGCGGCAGACCAGCAGGCCCAGGAGGAGGCTCAGCCTGTCATTGATGCCATCAATCAGCTGGCAGGCCAGGAAATAACAATAGATATGAAGGGAACGATAGAGAATATCCGAAACCAGTACAACGGCCTGTCGGAGGCAGCCAGAGCAAAGGTGGGGAATTACAATATACTGACAGATGCGGAACAGAAAATAGAGGAATTAAAGAAAACGGAGAAGGAAAAAGAAGAAGCATAACAGTGTCAACGGGGTGCGGCATGGAACAACAGATAAAAGAGCATGAGAAGAAATTGACAATTTCAGATGTGGCGGAGGCGCTGGGGGTGTCCAAAACCACCGTTTCCAGAGCGATTTCCGGAAAAGGGAGAATTGGGAGGGAGACAAAGCAGCGGGTTCTGGATTTTATTCAGGAGCATAATTATAAGCCTAACGTGCTTGCAAAGGGGCTGGCGCAGTTAAAAACTTATAATATTGGGATTTTACTGCCGGAGGACTATACGGTGGTGGATCTGCCTTTTTTTCAGACCTGCCTGATCGGGGTTCAGGAGACGGCGGTCAGCATGGATTATGATGTGCTGCTTACCATAGGGAAAGAAAATGACTGCGCTCAACTGATGCGGATGGTGGAAAATCATAAAGTAGACGGCGTCATACTGATGCGCACCTTTACCAAGGACGTGCACATTGAATACCTGAAATCCCAGGAAATTCCTTTTGTAACAGTGGGAAGCACCTATTATAAAGATGTGGTGCAGGTAGATAACGACCATCAGAGCGCATGCAGGGAGCTGATTTCCATTCTGCTGCTGAAAGGGATGAAGCGGATTGGACTGATTGGCGGAATAGAATCCCATGTGGTCACTCAGAGCCGACTGCAGGGATACATGGATGCCTATAAAATGGCAGGCGTGCCCATTGACCAGAATATTATTCATGTAAATGTCGAAAAGGACATGATGATTGAATTGGGCGTGGAAAAACTGCTGGATTGCAGGGTGGACTGTATTGTGTGTCTGGATGACGCCGTGTGCATTCATGTTCTGAATAAGCTTCAGAAAGAAAACATCAGAGTGCCGGAGGAGGTAAAAGTGGCATCTTTCTATTACAGTTCTATTCTGGAAAATAATTTTCCTTCGATCACGTCACTGTATTTTGACGCCAAAGAACTTGGAAACGTAGCCTGTAAAACTTTACTGGAACTCATTGAAGGAAACCAGGTAAAAATGCGGACGCTGTTAGGATATGAAGTGGTACTGAAAGAATCCACAAAATAAAACAGGAAGATACGAACCCTGAAAAGATAGTAAACCCCCATCATGCTTAGCCTGTCGTGCGACGGGCCGCATGGCCATCCATACTATGGAAGTCGGAGACTTTCATAGTAACAGGCATTTTTCTGTAATAAGTAAAATACAGAGAGGAATTTAGTAAAAAAGAATAAATATAGCAAGAAAAGCATTGGTAAACTTACCAATGCTTTTTAGTAAATATATTAAAATATGGGAAAAGTTAGATTTTATCAGTATGGTAACGTTACCGGAAAAAAGTGTGCACAAAAAATGTGTGAAAAATTCAGGAAATCCAAGGAGGACAATCGGTTGCGCAGAGAAAAAATATGGTAAAATTGACGAAAAAATATTGGGCAGATTGTACAAAAATAAAGGTGCAATTATAGAAAGTGTTGACATTGACAACAAAGCGATGGTCTGTTAAACTATAAAACATTGAGCAACCGATTGCGCAACAAGCGGCTGCACTAAAAAATAATGTTTTTCAAAAATGGGAGGGAAACAATATGAAGAAAAAATTCATAACTGCATTGCTCTGTGCAGCAATGACCGCAAGTATGTTGGCTGGATGCGGCAACAGCGGTGGAGGCAACAACCAGGAGACAGATGCAAATCAGGGTGAAGATGCCAATGCAGGCGATGATGCCAATGCCGATGCCGATGCGGGCGATGACGCTGAGGGAGCAAGCGGAGATGAAAACACATTAACTGTATGGTGCTGGGATCCGAAGTTCAATATTTATGCAATGGAAGAGGCTGGTAAGGTTTATCAGGCAGATCATCCGGAATTCAACGTGAACGTAGTGGAAACTCCCTGGGATGATATTCAGAAGAAACTGACAACAGCAGCAACCGGCGGTGCGCTGGATACTTTGCCGGACATTATGCTGGTACAGGATAACGCTTTCCAGAAGAATGTAATCTCTTTCCCGGAAGCATTTACCGATTTAACAGACAGCGGCATTGATTTCAGCCAGTTTGGCGAAGCAAAAACTGCTTATTCTGTAATAGACGGCAAGAACTACGGCGTTCCTTTTGACAATGGCGCTGTTGTAGCATGCTACAGAACAGATATTTTAGAAGAAGCTGGATTTACTCTGGATGATTTCACAGATATTACCTGGGATGAATATCTGGAAAAAGGTAAGGTTGTTTTGGAAAAGACCGGCAAACCTTTGCTTTCCTGCCAGTCTACCGAGTCTGACGTTATCATGATGATGCTTCAGTCCTGCGGCGCTTCATTATTTGATGATGAAGGAAAGCCTGCAATGGTTGGCAATGAATCTCTGAAGAAGGTTATGGAAACTTATCAGCAGTTAGTGGAAACAGGCGTTTGCAAGCTTGTAAACAGCTGGGATGAATATGTTCAGACGCTTACAACTGAGACAGTGGCTGGAACCATCAACGGATGCTGGATTATGGCTTCCATCCAGTCCGCAGAAGATCAGAGCGGAAAATGGGGACTGACCAATATGCCAAGCTTGGTTGGCGTTGAGGGAGCAACCAACTACTCCAATAACGGAGGATCTTCCTGGGCAATTACCAGCAACTGCAAGAACGTGGAACTGGCAGAAGATTTCCTGAAATCTACATTTGCAGGAAGTGTTGAATTATATGAGACCATTCTTCCAAGTTCCGGCGCATTAGCTACTTATCTGCCGGCAGGTGATTCTGAAGTATATGCAGAGCCTTCTGAATTCTACGGCGGAGATGCTGTATTTAAGAAGATCACTGAGTATGCAAGCAAATGCCCAAGCAACAATACAGGTGTTTATTACTATGAAGGAAGAGACGCTATCGCAACAGCGATTCAGAATGTGGTAGGCGGATCTGACATCGACGCTGAGCTTGAGATTGCACAGAGCACAGTGGAAGGACTTATGGAACAGTAAGTATTAGAAATAGTATGATTTAGTTACATAAAAACAGTCACGGGGGTCAGCATTTGCGGCCCCCGGCTGAAACTAAAGGGGGTAAATATGTGAGTCAGGCAAGCGAACCCAAAAAGAAAAAAATGTCGTTAAGCAAACGGCAGAACCTGACCGGCTGGGCTTTTTTAACACCGGCAACGCTCATGATAGCAGCTATGAGTTTCTGGCCTATGATACAGGCCTTTATCCTGTCTTTCCAGAAAGGAAAAGCAAATGATCTGAGATTTGGCGGGATTGACAATTATATCAGGATGTTTAAAGACAAGGTTTTTATGACATCTCTTGGAAACACATTTTTCTATCTGATTATCCAGGTGCCTATTATGCTGATTCTGGCGTTGATTTTGGCACAGATGCTGAATAATAAGAATCTTCGGTTTAAAGGATTGTTCCGTACTGCAATTTTCCTGCCGTGTGCTACGTCACTGGTTTCTTATGCAATTATTTTCCGTTCCCTGTTTGGTGTGGATGGATTTATCAATTCTGTTTTGATTAAATTGGGAATATTAAATACAGGATATAATTTCCTGGGAAATGCAGGCAGCGCAAAAGCTGTCATTATCATAGCCTTAATATGGAGATGGACCGGATATATACTCACGAGCAATAAAATTTGCCAAAATAGATGAATTACTCCCGAAAGATATGCTATAATTAAGAACATATCTTTTGGGAGGGAAAAGCCATGGAAAATATTAATAAGTC
>JAETSX010000157.1 GCA_021769425.1 Eubacterium sp. | reverse complement strand
GTATTCGAATCCACCACTTTGGCTGTCAGCTTTGACGTATCAAGCACAAAGGTTTCTCCCTCCGCAAGTTTTCCTTTTACACGAACCAACTCCCCATTTACTTCGATATCCACATAAGAAGAAGTGCTGTTCATAACCGCTTTTAATTCAAAAATCGGTTCAGATATAAGATTGCCCTTCTGTCTATTTACAGTGGTCTTGCCCACTGCTGCGATAGAAAACACTTCATCTTCTACGGCATAACCGAATGGATCAGGACAGATAAACTCCAAAGAAAATGTACCTGCTGTCCGTGATATCCTTTCCATACTGATTTCCGTATTCAGTCTCGCCATGAAATACCTGTCTGGGTACTCATCAAAAATCAATGGCTGAACCCCTCTGTACGGATTCAGCCACCCATTGATTTCATCTATTCTATGTACCAGAGCAGAAAAGTCCTGCTCCGGGAACACGGAACATTCCACCGGAATGATACGCTCGGAATACTCCATTCCAAAATCCAGTATCCCTGACCTTCCCGGTATGCTTTCCGTATTATTTCTAAAAGCCGGAAGCATGGGATATCCCGTAATTCTTGCTTTCAGCTTTTTTTCCTTCGAATGAATTCCCTGAAATGAAAATCCCATGCTTCTCCTCCTTCTTAGGTGATTGGTATGATTCCCTGTGCCCTCGTTCCCGACTGCATCAGGTTATACAATCCCTGTGATACCTTTCGGATATCATCCTCACTTCGTACTACCATCTGTGCTACACTCACAAGTGGACCGGTATAAGTAATCACCGTTCCTCCGCTTCCTGAACCGGAAGTCTGTGTATTTGCTCCTACCCTTGCATCTACGTCAAAGTCTGTAGGAATGGCATTATTAATATCCTTTGACACCTTATCCATTTCATCCGTAAAGCCCTCGCCAAGACCTTTGGCCATATTGTCACCAATTCCGGCAAACACACGAGATGGTGAGTGGATACCGAGCAGGCTCTTGATACCGCCAACGATATCCCCAACAAAACCGGAAATCTTGTTCTTTACCCACGAAATCATGGAAGAAACACCACTCCAAAGTCCTGTCACGATATTCTTTCCGACACTCACAATAGAGGTCGCAGCTTTTCCGATACCGGAAATAATGGCTGTCACGATTTGAGGCAAACTTGCCACCAACTGTGGTATCGCCTTAACCAATCCAACCGCCAGCTGAACCACCAATTTAACACCCATCTCAATAATCTTAGGCAGATTTGTGGTTATGAAATTGATGATGGACGAAATAATTTGAGGCAAAGCAGCCACCAATTTCGGTAGTGCATTCAGAAGTCCCTGGGCTAATCCGGTAATAATGGAAAAAGCGGCATCCAGAATTTTATCCATATTGTTCAGCAAAGTGGTGCATATTAAAATCACCGCATCGACTATGGTCGGAATCAACTGTGGCAGTGCCTCTCCGATTCCGGTTGCCAGTGTGACAATCATCTGAATCGCAGCCTCGACCAACTGTGGCAAATTCGCTAAAATTCCGTTGACCAGTGTAAGCACCAACTGCAAAGCGCCCTCGGTTATCTGAGGAAGGGCAGCTATCAGTGAATTCAGAATAGTCAGCACAATATTTGTCGCAGATTCAATCAAAATCGGCAGATTTTCCAGAATTGCACCTCCGATAGAGGTCACGATATTAAGTCCCAACTCAAGGAACATCGGCATCTGCTCTGTGATAATGGCTGCCACATCTCCTATGGCTGTTCCGATTGCCACACTTATCTGACTGAAATCTCCGTTTGCTTCATTGATTGCATTTCCCAGTGTGGAAAATACATCTGTTATTCCTGCGGACATCTGGCTTACCGTTGGTAGGAACACACCCTCAATGGAGCGTTTTGTTCCCTCCAATGCAGAATCCAAATCCGCATATTTTATTTCATTAATTTGTGACAGGGCATCATAACTTGCAGCCGCCCCATCTTTCATCCCAGCAAGCACGGGAAGTACATTTGCCTGTAAATCTTCAAACTGTGTACCGAACAGATTAACCGCAGCCGTGTTCTTTGCTATCGGGTCATCCATATTATTTAAGGCATTCACAACTTCGAAGAAGGCCTCCTCGGCACTCTCTCCTCCGGCAGCAAACCGTTTCGTCATTTCATCTGCATTCATCCCAAGTGCCTGAAATGCTTCTATAGTTGTATTGCTTCCGTCCTTTGCCCTTAAGTTAAATTCCTTAACGGCATCACCGACTTTATCAATGGAGAAAACACCTGCTTCTGCACCATTGATAAGTCCGGTAACAAACTGATCCGCTGACAATCCCAATGCGGAATACTGTGCGGAATATTCATTTAAGGTATCGAGTAAATCCCCGTTTTGGTCTGCACCATTCTGTGCGCCGACTGCAATGATGTTATATGCTTCCTCTGCTGTCACACCAAAGTTCTTCATCAGTGCATTGGCAGCACGAGCCGATTCCTGCAGATCATATCCGAAGGTATCACGCAAAGCAAAACCGGACTCTGTGGCTTTCTGTAACTCATCCCCCACAAGTCCGGTTGTTTTCTGTACAACGGATAATCCCTCTGCTACATCCTCAAGGCTGTCACCGAAATTATTGGTATAGACCTTCTGTGCGATTGCACCAAGTTCCTCTAATTCCGTGCCTGTTGCTCCTGTGGATGCGGATATCTGATTGACAGCCTTATTATATTCATCACCCAGTTTTACCAGTTCCAC
>JAETSX010000156.1 GCA_021769425.1 Eubacterium sp. | reverse complement strand
TGCAAGGATGCGAACAGCGATATCTTAAAGCAGTCACTCCTGAAGATGATGTATTCCGAACCGGGAGGCATTCCGGAGTATCTCTACATAGACAATGGCAAGGACTACACAGCAAAAACCATGACCGGACGCAGCAGGAATGACAGAAGCGGAATGGATTTTGACGATGAGACCAGAGGGTTCTATAAGTCAATCGGAATAAAGGATGACCACCGGGCATTACCATATGAGCCTTGGAGCAAAGGGCAGATTGAGCGTTTCTTCAGTACAGTGTGCAGCCAGTTCACAAAATGGTTCACTTCATATACAGGTACGCTGACCGGCTCAAAGACTTTTGCAAAAGTCAATAAGGATATCAAGGGGATGCTTGAGCGTGGGGAACTGATGAGCATAGACGAATTTTATCAGGCATGGAGCAAATGGCTGCATGAAGTTTACATGGTAAGGCAGCATGGGGGACTGAAGAAAGCAGGGGAGGAATGGCTGACACCATTATCCTGTTTTGAAAATGCCGAGCGTTACGAGAAGGCAGTTCCGCCAAGGAGTTATGCAACGATGCTGATGATGAAGTCGGAGAACCGGCTTGTGAAAAATATAGGGATACAGCTCATGGGCATGGAGTACCGTTCAGACGAATTGTGCGACTTTATCGGGCAGAAGGTGGATATTAAGTATGATCCGGAGGACATGGCTACCATCTATGTATTCCAAAAGGGAAGGAAAGTATGCGAAGCATACTGTCAGGAACTGCTGCAGATTGCACCAAAGGTTCCGCAGAAGGCACTGGAGGAACACCTGAAGCGTCAGAAACGCCAGCAGAAGCGAGACCGGGAACGTCTGGAAGAGGCGAGGATTCCGTTTGAAGAACTGAATGAACAGTATGTAGGGTTCAGCGAAACGACAGGCGGAATTGACCTGATGAAAGGTGGCAAGCAGAAGAAAGCGAAGATTGTACAGCTGCCGGGGGACAGGACATTTCAGAATGGCTTCCGTCCATCCAAGCAGGAAGAACCGGAAGAGGAAAATGAGTATATCAACAAAAAGGCAGAGGATGCTTTGAAAGCTCTCCGGGCGTTATAGAACTATTATTTTTGTCACAAGTAAACAGGCATTTAACGAAGAAAGGTTAGGTTGAATTATGGAAGCATTGAACACATACACAAAGGAAATGACACTCCGGGAGAGAGTGACGGAAATTCTTTCAGAAATGAAGATGACAAAGGCAGAACTTGCAATGAAGATTCAGTATTCAAGAAGTGCGGTCAGTCAGTATTTGGGTAACAAATACAGTTCTGATCCAACGGAGATTGAGTCCCGGCTTATGGATTTTGTGAAGGCTTATGAAGCAGAAACCGGGAAACAGACGGTCACACAGTATGCCAAGGGCGGATATGTTCCGACAATTAAGCAGAAAATTCAATATTTTGAATCGAAAGATTTTGTGCAGACAATCGGCGTATGCAAGGCTTGTCAGGAAAATATGGCACTTGGAATCATTGTTGCGAAATCAGGCTACGGTAAAACGCACACGCTCAAGAAGTATGCCAAGATGCCAAGGGTGGCATATATCGAATGTGATGACACAATGGCTTGCAGGGATTTGGTGGAAGCCATTGAAATCCAGATTGGAATGCCGAAGGGTGCCGGTGGGACGATATGGAGTAGGGTAAACCGTATCAGGGACTTCTTCAATGCGAATGAGGGTTATCTGCTTATCATTGATGAGGCGGACAAGCTCATCAATAAATATACGCAAAAGAAGATGGAAATAATCCGGGGCATTTTTGACCAGTCAGATGTTGGGATTGTAATTGCAGGAGAACCAAGGCTTGAAGCAGAAATTAAGGGAAACCTTGCCCGGTTTGCAAACAGGATGGATTTCTATTACAAGCTGAAAGGGTTGTCAGAGCAGGAAGTCAGGGATTATCTGGAGGGATATGATGTGGACGATGCTGCCATGATGGAATTTATCAGCAGGGCACAGAATGCACAGACCGGATGTTTCCGGCTGCTTGACCGGACACTCAGCAATGTGCTCCGCATCCTGAAGGACAGCGGACAGACTAAAGTAACCATGAAAATTGTCAGTCAGGCATCCAACATGATGATGCTGTAAGGCGGTGAGGAATGTGAAGAAATGGATGATAGCACTGCTCACATTGAGCCTTGTGCTGACAGCATGTGGCAGGGAGGCGGAAAGGGAAGGTGCTGCAGAGCTGGTCATGGAAGAAGCAGCGGAGGCAGTACAGACAGAGCCAGTAACGGTGGAAACTCCTGAACCAGTGCCGACAGGACAACCTAAAAAGGCTTTGTGGTCTTTGGACTGGAGTGCTGAAGATTCTTACATATTGACAAAGATTGCTATGGCAGAAGCAGAGGGCGAGGATACAGAAGGCAAGGCGTTAGTAATATTGGTTGTTTTGAACCGGGTGTGGGATGATTCCTTCCCGGATACGATTGAGGAAGTGGTCATGCAGGAGAACCAGTTCAGCCCGGTTGCAAATGGAAGATATGACAGGGTAGAGCCTGACAGCGATTGCTTGGATGCATTGGAACTGGTGATGGATGGGTGGGATGAGTCAGAAGGGGCTCTGTATTTTGAAAGCAGGAGCTTATCTACATGGCATCAACGGAACCTGAAATACCTCTTTAAGCATGGAAACCATTATTTTTATAAAGAGAAGGAGGTCAGCCATGAAAAGAAGGTTAGTGATTGAGATGGATGCAG
>JAETSX010000155.1 GCA_021769425.1 Eubacterium sp. | reverse complement strand
TGGCTCCTTTTGTAGGTTGTGAGTTTGGTCACTGATATTATACATAAAAAGGGAGGTTAATGCTCTTTTTATTTGTAACCTCCCATAAATCAAGATTTTTGGAACAAAAAATGAGGCAGTATTTTACACTACCATAAAAAGTAAGAGAGGATGGAGAATTAAAAATGAAAAAGTATAAAAGTAAGATTGGGGTTAGTTTTGGACTGGTGGCCGTACTAACTGCTCTTATCCTTATAGTATCATTTGCCATAGCTATGAAAAACAATTATTCGACAGCTGAGATGGTGATACTGCTTATAGCTTATCTTCTGGGATTTACAGCATATTGCTTTTCTTTTATTTATCCTATTTGCAATACGGAATATATCATACAGGAGAAAGAACTGTTGATAAAATGCGGACTTTATAAAAAGAAAATCCTACTTAATGATATCGTTGAAGTTATTCCCAGAAAATCTTTCGTAAGAGAACCGGCATTAAGTATGCAGCGGCTATACATCAAATATAGTGAAGGTCAGGGAATATACTCAATTGGAATTTCACCACGGAACATGAAAGATTTTTTAAAAAATATCGAAGGATTTTCAAACACGCTTTAGTACTACAGCGAACTTTTGTTTTTTATGACAATATCAATGAAAGGTCTAATTTCCCAGCTATGTTGGGGAGAATAATGTAAGTGGAAACGATGAGGATATAATAAAAAGCCTCCTATGTTAAAATGAGAATGGCGTCGCAAGCCAAACTCAAAAATAGGAGGCGGTCCTAATGGACAATAACAGTTTATCACACAGTGTGTCCTGAATGCTAGAGGATACTTAAGAAATTTTAGCAACTGAAAAGCAATGCTTTTCGTGAGATGGAAGTAGGTCTTCCGTAACCGGTGTGCAGGCGCAGGTTGCAAAACACTCATAGGCGCTGTAGTCAAAAGCTATGGTATTGAGCGTATGAGAAAAGGCAGAGAAAGAGCTGTCAGTTGTGTGCCATGAAGCTGAACGAAAGTGAAGAGCTGATGAAGCATCGTTAATGCTGACAGGTACAGTCAAAACCGGGAAATTGTGTGGTTGCCGGGATGAGTCCATAGGAAACCTGTTTACTGTATGGACGGCTGTCGGTGTTGAGGCTACAGGAGCATGACATAGGCTCATGAAAGGAACAGGAGAATCCTGTGATATAATGCCAACCGAAAAATACAAGCTAACAAATGTGCGAGCATGAAAGTAGGGATGAATATCACAGGTGCGGAAGAATCCGTAGTAGTGATGAAGTTTCTGTAATGGAAATGGAGCAAAGGGATTCTGTCGTTGGAACTTTAGAATGTAACAACCAGAACTGGGGGGATTACATGAAAGAAGGGAAAGCATTTCAGATTTCACAGAATGAAGTCCTGAATGCCTATAAGGCAGTAAAGGCGAACAAAGGTGCCGGAGGGGTGGATGGGATGGAGTTTCAGGAGTTTGACAGGAACTGGAAAAACAGATTGTATGTCTTATGGAACAGGATGTCCTCTGGAAGCTATTATCCAAAACCCGTCAAAGGAGTTGAAATTCCAAAGAAAAATGGGAAAAAGAGGCTTCTGGGCATACCAACGATTGAAGACAGGGTGGCACAGATGGTTCTGAGAAACAGACTGGAACCAATGCTGGAACCGATGTTTCATGAAGATTCCTATGGCTACAGGCCTAATAAATCAGCGCTGGATGCCATAGCGACAGCCAGAAGCAGGTGTTTTAGGATGAAATGGGTTATTGAGTTTGATATTGTTGGTCTTTTTGATAACATCAATCATGAAAAGCTGTTAGGACTGGTAAGAAAGCATTGTCAGGAAAAATGGATTCTCATGTATATTGGCAGGTGTCTGAAAGCTCCTATACTTATGCCAGACAAAACATTGAAAGAGAGGAATGCAGGCACGCCGCAGGGCGGAGTTATCAGCCCGGTGCTGGCAAATCTTTTTATGCATTACGCATTTGACAGCTGGATGACAGAGAAGTATTCAAAATGTCCATGGGAAAGATATGCGGATGATGGAATTATTCATTGCGTAGGAAGCTGGAACAACAGATATCATAATGCTGTCGCAGATGTTGAATCCAGTTATCAGAGGCTGGATGAATTATTTTTGTAAATTTACACCAAGCGAAGCCTTTCAAAAGGGAATAAATTATGTGAATCAGAAGCTTGTCAGATGGATTGGGAAATTGAAAAAGAAAGCAAAGCGAAGTTACCGTAAGGCACAAACCTTACTGGAGAGAATTGCTCTATCCAATCCAAAAATGTTTTACCAGTGGCAGGCTGGCTATATGCCGATGTAAAGACGACAAGAGCCGTATGATGGGAGACTATCACGTACGGTTCCGTGAGAGGCTTGGGGTGAAATTCCCCTTGTCTACTCGACCGAAATGGAAATGCCAGTATCATATAGTTTTTATTCCGAAGTATAGGAAGAAGCAATTGTATGGGCAAATAAAAGTCGATATAAGTGAGATAATCAGTGCATTATGCAAATATAAGGATGTTGAGATAATAGCAGGTGCAGTATGCGAGGATCACGTACATCTAAGTGTAACAATTCCGCCGAGAATAAGTATATCAAGTTTTATGGGATACTTAAAAGGAAAAAGCAGTTACCATTCACAGTCGATTTGATGACACGATAAATAGAGCGGAGCTATAACGCCGCTTTTTCACTCGATATTCTGATATGTATTCAGGGTGATGCAGAGAAGATTTCAGCAACCGTATAAGGGTTTCCTTC
>JAETSX010000154.1 GCA_021769425.1 Eubacterium sp. | reverse complement strand
TGTAGCATCTCATATTTATGGGTGTGCATCTGGCATTATCAAGGTACATTTTTCTATGTTTGGCCAGTCCGATTGTGGATTGGCATTATAAAACAACAAGTTTCACGGATTCAGGAGAACCTTACAAAACCTTACATTTTAGAGTATATACGGCAGCGAACCGCCCCTGCGGAGCAGAAGCGCATAGCATCTGGCGATGACGTACTGAGATTCTTTACAAGGGTGATGGATGGTGACGAGGGAGCAGACATGCCGGACAGGATTTCCGCAGGCAGAGAGATTCTAAAACGTGATGTTTCTGACCGAAAACTAGAAATAGAACTGCTGAAACTGGAAAGCAAGATTGGAGAAACAACACAGGAATCTGATATTGATGATACCCTTTTAGAAGCCTTGAACGGTACGGCAATGGATGTATGGGGAGACAGTAGTGGTGAGGTGGATCGCCAATAGAGTTACTCAACAAGCGGATAGGTATTATAAAAAGTAAGAATATGAATGGAGGATTTACCATGAAAACAACTGATTTTTACAAGAAAGCAATCACACGGGCATTGAACGCAAGGGAGAGTATCGAGGCGGCTAAGTCGGCTTACGAGCATGAATGTGACCTTACTAAAAATGCGTTTGATGGAGGGATTCTGGGAGAAAACGGTTATAAGGAGCAGCTTGAGAAACTGGCGCAGGAAAGGGATGCTAAAATCGAGGGAGCATTAAGCCGTATTGATGAAGTGAGCAAGGAATATTCCGCAGAGATGCAGGAATTGGGGCGATTGGATGGAAGTAAGATTGACAGCGGCACAATGGCGTTGCTGAACAGCGGCTTGCAGCTTACAAATGAGGACTGGCAGGAACTGGCGAACACTTATAAGGATAATTATGTTATGACAAGGATTCTCCGGGAGCGTTACAACGCAAACAGACCGAAAAGCGAGGGTGACGGCTTTACGCTTGGACAGAAAAACAATGGGTTGACGTTTGTACAGTTCGGACAGTTGCCGCAGGACAGGGTGGAGAATTTTGAAAAGTTCGTTAAGACAATCCATAATTCATGCACCTATAGGTCTATGCCGAGAAATGGAATGATGGATTTTGCGTCAAGACAGGATTATTACAATTACCTTGCAAAAACGGCTGACCTCATATGAGGTTATAATTTGTCATTCGAGGGGTAGAGCCGCTTCTATGGCTTTCCCTTTTTCTATGCTTAATATAGCACATCCGGCGGCAGGTTTCAAGAGCCAAACACGTTTATTGTAATGTGATTGTAAAAGCCGCCTGCCTGCCCCATTCTTTTATCAGGTGATTCCACTTTTCAGAATACCCTTAGAAATGTCCACAAGCCCCATATTTCGATTTTAAAGCCATAGATGATTATTTATCAGGTAAGACAATACAAGCCCGATATGGGGCAGATAGAGCGGTTACGTTGCCTTTTCCAATGATTGACTGTCGGATGCACTTTTCTTAATAAAGTCCTTTATTGCTTGATTTACAATATAGCTTATGCTTCTATCGTCTTTTTTTGCGAGTTCTTCAATAACCTTTTTATCATTTTCATCAATACGTATAGTTAAACTTACAGTAGCCATATAATAGACCTCCTTTTCTTTGATGTGCTTATCATAACATATAATGTAAGTAATTGCAAGAAAAGCATTGACAGACAAAATGATATTTGATAATATAATTGTAAGTACTTGTAAGTAAATGCAAGTAAAATACATCTATCACTTTTCTTGTGATAATACATTTCTTATTCGGCTATCTGACAGCCAAACAAATATATGGGATGTAGTAATCTGTTATCAATGGAAGATATGGCGGCACTGACAGCCGCAGAGGAAAAGCGTCTTGGAGTGAACAGCCTGGAGTTTATGGAGCGGCACAACGAGATTATGGTAATAGCTGATGAAATACAGAGCCGTTACAAGAAAAATGCCCCTACCAGTACCGCTAATACCGATAGGAGCAGTAACCCGATAACACGTCAAATTATGGGTATGAGGGGATTATAACATTCCCTCTGCCCGGAGTAAAGAAATAAGAGGATATTTACATGGACGAATTCAAAGATAAAAACGATTTCTACCGAAACGAAATCCGGCGGCTGATTGAGCAGACAGACGATACACACGCTCTTTGCTGTACATACACCGTCATTAAGACACATCTTTCAATCTTGGAAGAGAAAGGCGGTGCATCATGACGGATTATAAGGAAATGATTATTGCGCTTCTCTGTAAAATCGATAATGAGAAGTTCCTCCGGCGTATTTATGTTTCACTTTGTGAGTATGTGAAAGAAAGCGAGGTAGAAGCATGAAAAAGTATTATGAACTTGACAGAGAGGAATGTATCCAGGCGATAAATGATATTGTTTCCAAAACAAGTAAATTATGGATTCTCTGGCAGATTTACCGTTTTTCAGTCGGAATGACGAAAGACGAGGAAGGCGGTGCGGCATGAGCGACTTTTGTAAAGAGAAAATTATTCTCATGTTGGAAAGTATCAATGATGAAAAATTTCTCAATCAGATACTGACATTGTTAAAACTGCACATTAAAAAGAAAGGGGGACATTCATAATGGCGAAGCAGAAAAAGAATTTACCACTTGCGACAGAGATTATTTGCATGGTAAAGCGGCGGCTTATCATCTGCCGGATTGCACTTATTATCTCACTGGCCGCAAACATCATTCAGGCGGCAATGTGGTTTATCAGGTAACGAAGTTAAGGGAATGGGCGGCGGCTTATATGTCTGCTGCCCTATTCCGCATTATAGAAAGGCGGTGCGTATTATGGCGAGACTGGGAGCCGGGACAAGGAAACGTGCAGACGGTACACTGGAAAAGCGTTTTACGATAGATGGCAAGCGGTACAGTGTTTACGGAAAGAACGCAAAGGAGATTTCACAGAAAGAACAGGAAATCAGGAAAAAGATTGAAGCTGGGATTTACACGGACAACCGTAATATTACATTGGATGGATACTTTGATGAATGGCTGAACGGAAAGAGGAGGAGCATAAAGGGGAATACTATTAAATGGTATGCGACATATTATCAGGGGCATATTTCCCCTTGCCTTGGGAATGTGAAGCTTCAGAAGATTGAGCGCAGACAGGTATTATCTTTTCAGAAAGGATTGTCAGAGGGAGAATTATCAATCAGGACGTGCAACAATATTATGAAAATCCTTAAAATCATACTGAAAGATGCGGTAACGGATGAAATCATAATGAAGAATCCGGCAGAGGGCATAAAAGCCTTAAAAGAAGTCAATGCAAAGGCAGCAGAAACTTACCACAGGGCATTGACAGAACAGGAGCAAAAGGATTTCATGCAGGAGATGGCAGGCGATTATTATTATGAGTTTGTGGCTTTTCTTCTCTGTACTGGTATGAGGTTCGGAGAAGCCGCCGCCCTTACATGGAGCGACATAGACTATAAGCAGAATGTAATCCACGTTACCAAAACAGCCACATTCAACGAGGATAACACACGGACTACAGGAACGCCAAAGAGCGAAGCAGGGATAAGGGATATTCCGTTAAATGATACGATAAAAGCTATTCTGACAAAGCAGAGGAAGAAACAAAGTATTGTAATTTCGATAGATAAGGCAGAGAACCGGGTATTTGTATCAGTGTATGGTAAGATGGTAGACAACTGCAACGTGGAAATGGACAATTTAAAGATAGTGTTATAGCAGCAGGGGGCGGCATTGTGACCGCCCTTTTCGTTACCCCACGAATACCCCAATTTGTACCCCTAATCTGAATGGTATGCACATGGATAAAGACAAAACATGATAAACGATATAGGCATGAATGATATTGGACAATTCCAGTAAAATCAATGGTTTCAAAGCATAACCACGAATAAAGACAAAATATGATAAAACCTATGTTTATGTTCTGGCTGTCCACCAGCTTTCTGTGTTCCCCGCAATACTGGCCGTCCGTCAGCCTGGGGCATCCGGGATAAGCACATCCACGTTCTGGTTTTCTTAGCATTTGCTTCACTTCCTTCAAGAAAGCGCCCACACAGTACTGAGCTCGCTTATAAAGCGGTCGGGAAACTGCTGGAAATTGTAAAAGTATGCAGTGTCACAAATAACGATGTCCTAATTGTATTCCAGAAAAAAGCAAAGGATTTTAAAGACTGCCTTGTGGCAACCTGTGCCAAATCCATCCGATGTAATTGCATCGTTTTACCCGCAATAAAAAGGATTTCGAGGAATTTAGCCTTTCCTTCTCACTCCTTCCAAACTCCTGCAGCAAATCCCATAGTCCCTACAAGCCTATTTTCCATTTTTCCTTTCATATCCTTAAATATGGCTTGCTCCGCCCTGGCCCGCTTCTGCCCTAAGTTCCGATTTATATTTATAATACGTGTTCCGGGCTACCCCAACCAGCTGCATTACTTCCGTATCTTTCAGCGTTCCGTTAAAATCTTTGGAATGCTTCCTGATCTGCTCCATGGCCGGGGCTTTCTTCTTCACATTCAGCTTTGCCCCTTTTTTCTGTCCGATCTGCTTCCCATCCAGCCTTGCAGTCTGTATGCCCTCGGCTGTCCTCTGGCGTATCGTAAAACATAAAACACTCAAACAAAATGCATATTGAAAAAGATTTCTGCATATGCTGTAATGCCAATAGGCAAAAAGATGTAAGAAATTCCAACATTGGCGCCTCCTCCCTGTTGCCGGGTATCGGTGAGCAATATAAAAATTATAACATATTATGTGATGTGCTCCTATCATTTTCCCCAAAAATTTCAAAGAAGGGTAACAGTTCAGCCTTTCGGGTGACCTAACGGGCATTGCACCGGCTAAAAAATAGCCGGTGTCCCCATAAATAACTTTTTTACATTTTCTATAAACCCCATATTTCTTCTTTTCAG
>JAETSX010000153.1 GCA_021769425.1 Eubacterium sp. | reverse complement strand
CGGAGAGTTTATGAAGACAGCGACAGTAAGAAGACCATTGGTAAAACGACGCGGCTGCTGTCGAAACTAAAAGCCCATGGACTTATCAAAAAGGTTCCACGGAAGAATCGGTATTACCTGACTTCCCGTGGCAGAGACATCACGAACGTGCTGTTACTGTCTCTTAACAAAGAACTATTGAACTCCGCATAATCTCCATTTATATACAGTTATCGCTATTTTAATTGGCATTTTCAGATGCCTTGGTATTTTATGCTTTTTTTTACGATAAAACAAAATCTTGTTTTTTTTGTGTCATTTTTGAAAGTAGTAGCACACATACCAGCATCCTCAATTCCGTAGGCACGATAATTTACATGAAAGCTTTGCCTTTTTGTAATCACATCGGTTACACCATCAATGGCCAAAATTTCCTGCTTTAGTTCTCCATTTAGTGGATTTCCTGCCGCCATAACTTCTTGTTCTGTCAACTCAGAATGCAAATAAATTTTATAGTCACCATACGGGAAAATCTGTCTTGCAAGCGCCTCTGGTGAGCGCAACAAAACGAGGGAGAATGCCACAAGCAGAATAATTCCGCCCAAACTCAAAGACGCTATAATAGAGATTGTCTTTTTTCGGTCACGCTTAAAATTCGCAATTCCCATTGAAACAGGATTGAGCTTGATATTCTTTTTCCGGCTGCGGATGTTCTTTTGTACCAGGGTAAAACGGACGGCTTCAATCGGGGAAATCCCTGCCGCAATCTTTACTGGCTTACGGATGGAAATAGACACCATAATCCAGCAGCTTATGAGTGTCAAGGAAATCATAATGACATAGGAAACAGCGTTAAATCCCTTGGAAATTCCGTTTAAGGAAACCGTCTGCTCCGAGAAGTCCAGAAACAGCCGTCCGGCAGGTTGATGTTCAGCAGCACCAGATCTATTAGCGGTTATATTTTGCTCCTGCATAAATCAGCAACGCCAATCCCACAACAAATCCCAATGCAAAAGCGATAAAACTTAATGCTGAATCTGTTATACCGATTATTATAGCAGTCACCAAAAGACCAATTCCAATAAAGATAACACCCCAACCTGATATTTTACAAAAAACCTTTTTATCACTTGGAGACACTTTGTCATAATGATAACTATGAAGCAAAGTGATTTTTTCCTTTTTCCACATCAAACAACCAAGATATATAAAAACAAGTGCAAATACACCTATTCCAATCGCAACACCCATCGTTTCCGTCATAACAATCCCCTCCAAATTCCAGTTTGTATTTCTAACAGAATACCACAATCACACCCATATTTCAATTAAATTTCTTTCTCTCTCCGTTTTATTCTGCCCTGTTGCCTGCTGTGCTGTCAGCTCTCGTTCTGAAGCTCCCTTTCAAGGTTTTTCCTGTTGTAGCTGATTACTTCAGCATAAGCTAACTCTGTGGCAGTTTTTGACTTCTCCTTGCAGATACTGTCATACTCTGCCTGCAAGGACTGTATCTCTACTTTCCACTGTTTCGGCATTATCGATTGCGCTGTCCTTTGTCGTTCTCGCTGTCATGGATTGCCCAATCCGCACACATGCCTTTATTAACAAAATTCCGCTGAACGTAATCCCTCACAACTTCCTCCGCAAGTTCGTAGCTCCACTCGTTGTAAAGTGACGCTTTTAACATTCTCGCAAGCTGTGATTTCTGCCCTTTCTCTGACAGTTCAATGGCATTCCATAAAGTGGCTCGGTCTGCATATTCTTTTGGTGCATTAGTCGGGAGAGTGATTTCGCTATGCACTAAATCCTCATGATATTTCGGGCGATAAGTCTGCCCGTCAAATTCGCTGACAAGAACGCTTCTGCTGATATAGGACGCTTTTTCAACCGCCGACTGCCCCTTGCTCCGCTTGACTATGGAAAAACGTGTACTTGCAAGCGCAGCTTGCGAAGGGGAATTGTCGTTTCCCCTTTTGGCTGTCGAAAGGCAGACAATGCCCTCCGCAGGAGTCCATGCAAGTGAAACTTGCCCCTCGGAGAGCGCATATACCACCTCTGGTGATATATCTGTGCGCACCCTGTAAACGGGGTGAATACGTTACCTCGGCTTTCCAGTGTCCTCGCCTTTGTCATTCTGTATCGCCCTCGCTTTCATTTTCGGCATTGTGGAAATTGGATTGGTTTCCCTGCTTTCTGACTTAATTTTAGAGATAATCTGCTGACACTCCCTTGTCTGCAATGCAACTGACAAGATACGGTTTAACTCACCCTCGTCATAATGGTAGCAGTCGGGGAAATACTTCACGATAATACCGCCCATAATGTATTTGTGGTGGTTCTCGGCTTTTCGTTTCTTCTCATTCTGTTTTTTCTTTTCGTCGGCTACACGTTGTTTCGCCTGTTCCAATGTCTGCAATGCTTTTTCTAAGTTCCTGCTTGCTTCGTTTTTGCTTTCAATCATTTCTGATACCTCATTCTTTCTGTGCCTCGTTGGTGGTTTCTGAAAATAAAAAAGGTAGCTGATTTTTCCGTTAGGATAAATAGCTACCAAAATAAACTATATTCAGTTTTTCATATTCCCCTTTCTGCCAAACGATTTTATCGTTTTAATGCTTGTAAATAAGGCTTAGTATTCTCCCTCGCAAACCGTAACTGCATTATTTTTTATTCGTATATACCAATTATAGTTATTGATAAAACTATATACATTAAAACTTACAACTGCAAAACATTAACTCAAACTTCCCACATCCCAAAGCGGGTAAAAACCTTTAATTTTCTGACTTTGAATGCCAAAATATTTATTCCTTGACAACAAAAAGCACCTGGTCTTTGGTATAATAAG
>JAETSX010000002.1 GCA_021769425.1 Eubacterium sp. | reverse complement strand
TATCTTGAAGTATACTCATGAGACTATTATAAAAGAAAACGAAACAAAAAGAAACCCCTAATTCCCCTCATGAATGAGGGGCTAGGGGAGTTGAAGTGTCGAAGACACTTTTTTAAGATTTGCAGGTAAAACAGCAGGAAAATAAATAAAAGCGGCATAAAAATACTGGAACCGCTCTGTTTCAAACGATTCCAGTACTTCAGGGTTGGGCTATTTAATTATAGCTAACAGCTCGTAGGGGAATCGAACCCCTGTTTCCGCCGTGAGAGGGCGGCGTCTTAACCGCTTGACCAACGAGCCGTATTTTGTAATTGCAACTCAGCAACAAACTCATTATATATTCCCGGTTCCAAAAAGTCAAGCATTATTTTTAAAATTTTACAAATTTCTCTCTCTAATGCGTTTGGCTTAAAAATATTTCCAATTTCCCTTGCATTTACCATTGTGAAGTGCTATCATAAATACGATAACATGATAATCTCAGACTTGAGAGTGGGCAAAGCCCACTCTCAATTTTATGTAAGCCGGCAAGGTCTGATATAAAAATAAGAAGAAAGAAGGTGCAGAAAGTGTCAAGAAAAGAAATGTATGAGCAGCGGACCGAAGAACTGCTGTTTCCGATGATAGAAGAGTACCAGTTTGAACTGGTAGATGTGGAATATGTGAAGGAAGGCGGAAACTGGTATCTGAGAGCCTATATTGATAAAGAAGGCGGGATTACAGTAGATGACTGCGAACTGGTCAGCCGAAGGATGAGTGATTTGCTGGATGAAAAGGACTTTATTGAAGAGTCCTATATTTTTGAAGTAAGCTCTCCGGGGCTTGGCAGGCCTTTGAAGAAGGAAAAAGATTACCGGCGGAGTTTGGGGAAGGAAGTGGAAATCCGGACTTACAGGGCCATAGAGAAAGAAAAAGAATTTTATGGCATCTTAAAATCATATGATGAAACTACGGTAACCATAGAGATGGAAGAAGACAAGGAAATGATATTTGCAAAAACAGATATTGCATTGATTCGCCTGGCTTTTGATTTTTAAAATGCGTCAAATAAGAAGAACACTTTTCAGGAGGATAAAAAAATGAACAATGAGTTATTGGAAGCGTTAACCATATTGGAAAAGGAAAAAGACATCAGCAAAGACACGCTGCTGGAAGCCATTGAGAATTCCTTGATTACCGCATGTAAAAACCATTTCGGCAAATCTGACAATATTAAAGTAAATATCAACCCGGAAACCTGTGAGTTCCATGTATATGCAGAAAAAACCGTAGTAGAAGAGGTGGAAGACCCGGTTCTGGAGATCAGTGTAGGCAATGCGAAAATGATCAATTCCAAGTATGAGGTGGGAGATATTGTCAACATTGAAGTGAAATCCAAAGAGTTCGGCCGGATTGCCACCCAGAACGCCAAGAATGTGATTCTGCAGAAAATCCGCGAGGAAGAACGGAAAGCGCTGTTTGAACAGTATTACGGCAAGGAAAGGGATGTAGTGACCGGAATTGTACAACGGTATGTGGGCAAAAACATCAGTATTAATCTGGGAAAGGTAGATGCCATTTTAAGTGAAAATGAACAGGTAAAGAGCGAGGTGTTCCAGCCCACCGAACGGATTAAGCTCTATATCCTGGAAGTGAAGTCCACTTCTAAGGGGCCGAAAATCCTGGTATCCAGAACCCATCCGGAATTGGTAAAGCGTCTCTTTGAATCTGAGGTAACAGAGGTGAAAGACGGCATCGTGGAAATTAAAAGCATTTCCAGAGAAGCCGGAAGCAGAACCAAGATCGCAGTATGGAGCAACGATCCCGACGTGGATCCGGTGGGAGCCTGCGTGGGCTTAAACGGGGCCAGGGTCAATGCCATTGTCAATGAACTCAGGGGAGAGAAAATTGATATTATCAATTGGAGTGACAATGCAGCCATGCTTATTGAGAATGCATTGAGCCCGGCAAAAGTAATCTCCGTAATCGCTGATGCGGAAGAAAAGACCGCCAAAGTGGTAGTGCCGGATTATCAGTTATCCCTGGCAATCGGAAAGGAAGGACAGAACGCAAGGCTTGCCGCAAGGCTGACCGGTTTTAAAATTGACATTAAAAGTGAAACCCAGGCCAGAGAAGCCGGAGATTTCATGGATTATGAAAATGACTATGAAGAGTATGAAGAAGATCTGGAGTTCGAAGAGGATTCAGATTACGAAGAGGATTCAGATTACGAAGGAAATTCAGACTATGAGGAGAATTCAGATTACGAAGAGAATTCAGGGTATGAAGAAGATTCCGAATACGAAGAAGATCCAGACTACGAAAATGAGGACAGCGAAAATGAGTAAAAAGATCCCTATGCGTCAGTGCGTGGGCTGCGGTGAAATGAAAAGCAAGAAAGAGATGCTGCGGGTAATACGGACAGCGGAGGATGAAATTTTTCTGGATGCAACCGGAAAGAAAAACGGCAGGGGCGCTTATCTTTGTCCCAATGAGGAATGTCTGAAAAAAGCAATCAGGGCAAAAGGATTGGAACGTTCCCTGAAGACAGCCATACCCAAAGATGTGGTTGAGAATTTGACAAAGGAGATGGAAGGGATTGCAGCAAGATAGAATACTGTCCACACTTGGCCTGGCCATGAAAGCCGGTAAAATAGCCAGCGGAGAATTTTCTACTGAGAAAGCAGTGAAATCCCATCAGGCATTTCTTGTGATTGTATCGGTAGAAGCATCGGAAAATACGAAAAAAATGTTTCGCAATATGTGCTCGTTTTATCAGGTTCCCATATATTTGTATGAATCCAAAGAGACCTTAGGCCGTGCAATCGGAAAGCAGTACCGGGCAAGCCTTGCGGTATTGGATGAGGGATTTGCAAATAACCTGATAGAGAAATTGAAAATAGCAGACAAAACGGAATAACGGAGGTAGTACCATATGGCAAAAGTCAGGATTTATGAAATTGCAAATGAATTAAAGATACAGTCCAAAGATATCATCGAGTTTTTAAAAGAAAAAAATATTATCAAAAAGACAGCAAGCAGCGCCATAGAAGATGATGTGATTGATATGGTCAGAGGAAAATTTACCGGAGGAAAAAGCGAAAATAGAAAGCCCCAGCCGGAGTCTGCAGGGCAGTCTTTTGGAAAGAGTAAAGAGGAGCCAGTGAAAACAGAATCAGTAAAAAAAGAAACAGAACAAACAGTGAAAGCAGAATCAGTAAGAAAAGAAACAGAACAGACAGTGAAAGCAGAATCAGTAAGAAAAGAAACAGAACAGACAGTGAAAGCGGAACCGTCGAAAACAGGAGCGCAGCCGGTAAAAACAGAAACAGTCAAAACAGAATCCCAGCCGGCAAAAGGGCACAAAACAGAAGCGGGAAAGGCTTCGGAGGACGGAAAAGAAGAAGTGGAACGCCCGAAGAAGAAATCCAGCATTACAGCGGTATATAATCCGCAGAACAGCAAAACAGCTCCGAGACGTCAGGCAAGATCCCAGGGAGACCGAAACGAACGAAATGACCGAAACAACCGTTCCCAGGGGGAACGAAACGATCGGAATGACCGAAACAGCCGTTCCCAGGGAGACCGAAACAACCGCCCCCAGGGGGACAGAACGAATAACAAGCCTCAGGGAGAACGCCAGCTCAGGCCGGACAGAACGCTTAAAGCCCAGGAGGAACGCCAGGCAAGGCCCCAGGGAGACCGAAACGAACGAAATGACCGAAACAACCGTTCCCAGGGAGACCGAAACAGCCGTCCCCAGGGGGATAGAAATAACCGTTTTCAGGGAGACAGAAACAGCCGTCCTCAGGGAGACAGAAATGATCGGAATGACAGAAACAACCGTTCCCAGGGAGACAGAAATGATCGGAATGACAGAAACAACCGTTCCCAGGGAGACAGAAATAATCGTTCTCAGGGAGACAGAAATAACCGTTCCCAGGGAGACAGAAACAACCGCTCTTTCCAGAACGGACGTCCCGGACAGAAGAACCGTTTTGAGCAGGAGATTAATAGGCTGAATCAGAGTAACAGTTCCGGTTCTATGGATGAAGCCAGAGGAAAAGAGAGCCGGGAACGTGACAACCGCAAGGGAAATAGCCAGCGTCACGAGAAAGAACTGATGGGAAAGAAGAAGGAACGTTTTGACAATCTGGAGAAGAAGGCCAGAGGAAAGAAACCCCAGCAGCAGCCGAAACCCCAGCAGAAGGAAGAGGAAACCATTAAGACCATTACCATTCCGGAGAAAATGACAATCAAGGAGCTGGCCGACCGGATGAAAATTCAGGCGTCCGTCATTATCAAGAAACTGTTTTTACAGGGAACCATGGTGACGGTAAACAGTGAAATAGATTTTGCAACGGCCGAAGAAATTGCATTGGAATATAACTGCATCTGCGAGCAGGAAGAAAAGGTGGATGTGATTGCAGAGCTTTTGAAGGAAGAAGAGGAGGATGTGTCCGTTCAGGTAAAACGTCCGCCGGTAGTCTGTGTCATGGGCCATGTAGACCATGGAAAAACTTCTCTGTTGGACGCTATCCGGGACACCCATGTCATCGATCGGGAAGCAGGCGGAATTACCCAGCATATCGGCGCTTATATGGTAGAGTGCAACGGAGAGAAAATTACATTCCTGGATACTCCGGGCCACGAGGCGTTTACTGCAATGCGTATGCGGGGCGCAAACGCAACCGATATTGCAATCCTTGTGGTAGCGGCAGACGACGGCGTGATGCCTCAGACCGTAGAGGCAATCAGCCATGCCAAAGCGGCAGGAGTGGAAATTATCGTGGCAATCAACAAAATCGATAAGCCCAGCGCCAATATTGAGCGGGTGAAGCAGGAACTGGCGGAGTATGAGCTGATTCCGGAAGACTGGGGCGGAAGCACAATTTTTGTACCGGTGTCCGCACATTCCCATGAAGGAATTGACACTTTGCTTGAAATGATATTGCTGACAGCGGAAATCTGTGAATTAAAGGCCAATCCGAAACGAAATGCAAGGGGGCTTGTGATTGAAGCACAGCTTGATAAGGGACGGGGTTCCGTAGCTACGATTTTAGTACAGAAAGGGACGTTAAAAGTTGGCCAGCCTGTTGCCTGCGGAAGCTGTTATGGAAAAGTGAGGGCCATGATTGATGACAAAGGCAGAAGAGTGAAAGAAGCCGGCCCGTCCACCCCGGTGGAAATATTAGGTTTGAATAATGTGCCCAATGCCGGGGAAATCTTTGTATGTACGGATTCAGAGAAAGAGGCCAAGAGCTTTGCGGAAACCTTTATTTCAGAAGGACGTGAGAAGATGTTGGAGGAAACCAAATCCAGAATGTCGCTGGATGATCTCTTCTCCCAAATTCAGTCCGGAAATATCAAGGAACTGCCGATTATTGTGAAAGCAGACGTACAGGGCTCCGTGGAAGCGGTAAAACAAAGTCTGATGAAGCTGTCCAATGAAGAAGTGGTGGTAAAAGTAATTCACGGCGGCGTGGGCGCCATCAATGAGTCTGACGTAAGCCTTGCTTCCGCTTCCAATGCAATTATCATTGGATTTAATGTGCGTCCGGACGCTATGGCTAAGACTACGGCGGAGCGGGAAGGCGTAGACATGCGGCTGTATAAGGTGATTTATAACGCTATTGAGGATGTGCAGGCAGCCATGAAAGGGATGCTGGATCCGGTATTTGAGGAAAGAGTTCTGGGCCATGCAGAAGTGCGCCAGATATTCAAAGCTTCCGGAGTTGGAAATATCGCAGGCTCCTATGTCCTGGACGGTGTGTTCCAGAGAGGATGCAAGATTCGGATTTCCAGAGAAGGAGAGCAGATTTTTGAAGGAGATCTGGCATCTTTGAAGCGTTTTAAGGATGATGTAAAAGAAGTAAGAGCGGGATATGAATGCGGACTGGTTTTCGAGGGATTCAATGATATTCAGGAAATGGACATTGTAGAGTCCTACATTATGGAGGAAGTGCCGCGTTAAAAAGAGAAAGGCAGAATATGAGGAAAAACAGCATTAAGAATACAAGAGTCAATGAAGAGGTGTTGAGGGAACTGAGCAATATTATCCGCGGGGAAATAAAAGATCCAAGGATCAATCCCATGACTTCCGTAGTGGCAGTGGAGGTAGCGCCGGATTTAAAGAACTGTAAAGCATATATCAGCGTGTTGGGAGATGCAGAGTCCCAGGAATCCACATTGGCGGGATTAAAAAGTGCGGAAGGATATATCCGCAGCAAGCTTGCCAGAAATATCAATCTCAGAAATACGCCGGAAATTCGTTTTGTATTGGATCAGTCCATTGAATATGGGGTCAATATGTCGAAGCTGATTGACGATGTAAACAGACAGGGAGAGCAGGGAGTATGAAAGACTTAGCATCGGAGCTGGCACAGGTGAAAACAGTTGCCATTGCCGGGCATGTAAGGCCGGACGGCGACTGCACAGGCTCCTGTCTGGCAACGTATAATTACATTACTGCATGGTTTCCTGAGATTCAGGCAGATGTTTATCTGGAGCCCATTCCGAATATTTTTAAATTTTTAGCTCATGCAGATAAGATCAAAAACAGCTGCGAAAAGGATAAAGTATATGATCTCTGCATTGTGCAGGACTGCGGGGACGCCGGACGCCTGGGAGACGCCGTAAAGTACTTCAATACGGCGAAAAGGACCGTCTGCATAGACCATCACGTGAGCAATGACAGCTTTGCAGATGAAAATTATATTTTTCCCCGGGCAAGCTCTACTTCAGAATTGATTTTTGAACTGATAGAGAAAGAGAAGATCACAAAAGAGATTGCAGAATGCATCTATGTTGGCATGGTGCATGACACCGGAGTGTTCCAGTATTCCTGCACCTCTGCAAAGACCATGAATGCTGCCGGGTTTTTGATGGAAACGGGGATTAATTTCAGTAAAATTGTGGATGACACTTTCTATACCAAAACCTTTGCCCAGAATAAGATATTGGGCCAGGCGCTGTTAAACAGCGGCCTTTTTCTGGAGGGCAAGGTGATTGCATCGGCTGTTACCAGAGAGGAAATGGAGCGGTATCAGGCGATGCCGAAACATCTGGATGGAATTGTCAGCCAGCTTCGGGTGACCAAGGGCGTGGAACTGGCCATTTTCCTCTACGAGAATGAAGACCGATCCTGGAAAGTCAGCATGCGTTCCAATGGGAAAGTCAATGTGGCCAAACTGGCCATGAAATATCAGGGCGGCGGCCATGAAAGAGCGGCCGGGGCCACCATGGAGGGCAGTTCCAAGGAGATTATTGCAGTCCTTTGCAAAGATGCCGAAGCGCAGATTTTCGGGGAATCCCTGAAATAGCAGAAGAACCGGGAATTACAGCGGTCTGAATCAGAACATTAATTGCAGGAGTCTATGGTATGATTAATGGAATCATCAATGTGTACAAGGAAAAAGGATTTACCTCTCATGACGCAGTGGCAAAGCTGAGAGGGATCTTAAGACAGAAAAAAATCGGCCATACCGGAACACTGGACCCTGAAGCGGAAGGGGTGCTCTTGGTCTGCCTGGGAAAAGCAACCAGAGTCTGTGATATGCTGACAGAGAAAGATAAGGTATATGAGGCGGCGCTGCTGCTTGGAACAGCCACAGATACTCAGGATATTACGGGAACTATTCAGTCAAATCGTCCCGTGACCTGTTCAGAAGAGGAAGTAAAGAAAGCCATCGCCTCATTTGTAGGTGAGTATGAACAGATTCCGCCCATGTATTCCGCATTGAAAGTCAACGGAAAGAAGCTTTGTGATTTGGCAAGGGCAGGGATTGAGGTGGAGAGAAAGCCAAGGACGGTGACGATTTTTTCCATCCGTATTCTGGAATTGTCATTGCCCAGAGTGCGCATGGAAGTCCACTGTTCCAAAGGCGCCTATATCAGGACTTTGTGCCATGATATTGGAGAAACTTTGGGCTGCGGCGGATGCATGGAATCATTAATCCGCACCAGGGCGGCAGGCTTTGCATTAGAAGATGCCAGAAAGCTGGGAGAAATTGAAGAACTGGTTCACTCCGTCAGGGCCGGCAGTCCTCAGAAGAAAATGACAGCAGAGAAAGACAGCGGCCGGATTCAAACAAAAGCGGCCGGCAGTTCTCAGAAGAAAATGACAGCAGAGAAAGACAGCGGCCGGATTCAAACAAAAGCGGCCGGCAGTTCTCAGCAGGAATTGACGGCAGAAGATTTGCCGGATTTGGTAAAGCCTATGGATTACGTCTTTCGGCAGTACCCGGAAGTTTCTGTGAAACCGGAGTTTCGCAAGCTGCTCCTTAACGGAAATCCCCTAAAGCCGGAGTGGATGGCGGCATGGAAGCCGGAATATAAAGAAACGCTTCTCAGAGTTTATGATGAATACGGGATATTTACCGGAATTTATCAGTGGGAGGAAAGACGAAGTGATATCAGACCGGTTAAAATTTTAAGGTAGGACAGAAAGATGGAATACATAAAGCAGAGTATCACCTTTGAAATTAAGGAGCCGACGGTGCTGTCTTTGGGAAAATTTGACGGACTGCACCGGGGGCATGAGCTGCTGATGGAATACATGGCAGAGAAGAAAAAAGAGAGAAAAGATTTAAAAGCGGTAATTTTCACTTTTGATATACCGCCCCGGGGGCGGTTTTCCGATGTTTTGGCGCAGGTGCTCACCACCAACCAGGAGAAAATGAAACTATTTGAAAGCATAGGGATTGACTATCTGATTGAGTGCCCCTTTACCAGGGAAATTATGTGTATGGAGCCGGAAACTTTTATTGAGAAGATAGCCGTTCAGCTGAATGTGAAATATATGGTGGTGGGGACGGATTTCCGGTTCGGACATAACCGCCGCGGAGATTACCGCCTGCTGCAGCAGTTTGCAGAGGTTTACGGATATGAGGTGAAAGTGGTTGAAAAAATGCAGGAAGAGGGCAGAGACATCAGCAGTACCTTTGTGCGGGAAGAGATTGCCGCCGGACATATGGAGAAAGCAAATGAGCTGTTAGGCTATGAATTTTTCGTGGAAGGCACGGTTCTTCATGGGAAAAAAATCGGCAAAGCAGTTCTTGGAATTCCAACCATCAATCTGCTGCCGCCAAAGGACAAGCTTCTGCCGCCTTTCGGAGTATATGTGACAGTGACTGAGCGTCAGGGAAAGAAGTATCCGGGCATTACCAACGTGGGCTGCAAACCTACCATCGAAGGTGAGAATCCCACAGGTGTGGAAACCCATCTTTTTGACGTTACGGAGGAAATGTATGGAGAAGAAGTCAAGGTAAGTTTTCTGACGCGGGTGAGAGAGGAGCGTAAATTCCCGAACCTGGAAGCGCTGACTGCACAAATGAAACAGGATATTCAGTTTGGAAGGGACTATTTTCATGCCGGACAGAAGAGCTGACCGGACAGATGAAACAGGATATTCCGATTGAAAGAGAATATTTTCACATTTTAATACCAGAGAAGAGAATGCGCAAAGTAATATTTGCTCGCAGGAATAAAGGGAGAACAACATGGAATTGATATTAACATTGCTTGGGGGCCTTGGATTATTTTTATTCGGAATGAATTTTATGAGCCAGGGTTTGCAGAAAGCAGCGGGGGCAAAGCTCAGGACGATTTTAGAGGCTATGACGAAAAATAAAATCATTGCCGTTTTGTTCGGTGCATTGTTTACTGCCATTATTCAGTCATCGGGAGCCACAACCGTTATGGTAGTCAGTTTTGTAAATACCGGCATTATGACGCTGGCCCAGTCAGTTGGCATTATTTTCGGCGCCAATATCGGCACAACGATTACATCCCAGCTTGTAGCGTTTAACCTGACCGGGATTGCACCGTTTATTCTTTTTGTGGGAGCCGTGTTCATGATGTTTGGAAAGCGGCCCATGGTAAAGAAAGTAGGGGAGGTAATTCTGGGATTCGGCGCATTGTTTATGGGAATCAGCATGATGAAGGACTCCATGTCGGGTTTGCGGGAATACCAGAATGTGCTGAATATTCTGGGAAGCCTTGACAATCCGTTTCTCGGAATACTCCTTGGAACTGCCATAACCGTCGTTGTCCAAAGCTCATCTGTGACCGTAAGCATTCTTCTGTTAATGGCAAGCCAGGGACTTGTGGATCTTTCCGTCTGCTTTTATGTGGTTCTGGGATGTAATATCGGTTCCTGTACGCCGGCGGTTTTAGCCAGCCTGGATGCCAAGAAAGACGCCAAACGCGCGGCGCTGATCCATGTGATGTTCAATGTATTCGGTATGGTGATTATCGGCATTCTTCTGGCCTTTGGAATGAAGTATTTTGAAAGTTTTATTTTACGTATTTCCGGCGCGGATGTGGGGCGCTGCGTAGCCAATGCAGATTCTTTGTTCAAGATCTTCCAGACCATTATGTTCCTGCCTATGTCGGCCCAGTTTGTTGCGCTGGCCAGAAAGCTGATACCCGGGGAAGATGTGCAGAGCGAAAGATACCAGCTTCTCTATATCGGAAAACAGAATATTTTCTCCCCGTCCACTGCAGTAGTGGAAACCACTCAGGAAATTGAGCGGATGGCAACTTTGGCGAGCGGTAATCTGAAACTTTCTATGGAAGCGTTTTTTGACGGCGATGAGGAGAAAATTTCCAAGGTCTATGAGACAGAGAAACAGATAGACTTCTTAAGTCATAAGCTGACAGATTATCTGGTAAAAATTAACCAACTGCAGCTGCCGGTGGTGGATGCAAATCGGATTGGCGGCTTGTTCCATGTGGTAAGCGATATTGAACGAATTGGGGATCATGCGGAGAATTTTGCAGATTTTGCAGTAAAGTGCCGGGAGGAAAATCTGGACTTTACCAAGAAAGGCGCAAGGGAGATTAAGGAAATGCACCAGAAGACTATGGTAATTCTGGAAAAGGCCATGGAGATGTTTGTGACGCTGGATGAAAAGAATCTTCCGGATATTCTGGCATTGGAGAATGATATCGATCACATGGAGAGGGAACTGCACCAGAATCATGTGAAGCGGATGGCAAAGGGAAAATGCTCTCCCATGTCCGGCATTGTTTTTACTGATATCGTAACCGGACTGGAGCGTGTGGCGGATCATGCCACCAATATTGCGTTTTCTATTCTGGATAAAGATCCGGAAGGGGAGAAGGCTCCGGGTTAGAGAATCAATAAAAAAATGCTTCCGGATAGGGAATGTAAAGAGTTCATTCTGGAACAGAGAAATACCATATCTTGTGGAATATTACCGTTTCAGGAATGTTTTGGGAGAGCGATACACTATATTTTGTGGATAACTGCTATTTCCGAAACGGAAAATCCAGATAAGAACTGTGAAGTTTGTACAAATATTACATAAATATTACGGCCTCCTTGACAATGTAATTTCCGATTGATATAATTTACACATAATAGTAAAACATGTAACCGTTTTAGTAAAAAGCGATTAAACATAAGAAAATGGAAGATACAGGGTTGTCTGGGAGGTCAAGATGAAGAGAAATGAATTCAGAAGAGTAATTGCAGCATGTATGACAGGAGCAGTTGTATTTGGAGCTGTTCGGATGCCGGTACAGGCAGCCGGGAATGTGGAGGCGGGAATCACAGCCATGTTAGGCCAAAGCCTTACAACGGAAGCGGATGAGACGGCAGAAGAACCTGCAGTTCCAGCTACGGTATGCGGTTACACGAATCTGGGGATTGCCCAGGTAGAGAATCATTTGAATATTCGGGAAGGCGCCGGAGAGGAGTATGATCTGGTGGGCAAATTACCGGTGGACGCCGGATGTGAGATCTTGTCACAGGAAGGGGAATGGTATCAGATTCAGTCTGGCAAGGTGACAGGATATGTGAAGGGAGAATATCTGCTGACCGGCCAGGAAGCGGCAGCCCGGGCAGATGAAGTGAAGTCCATTGTTGCCACCTCTGTCACGCAGACTTTGAATGCAAGGGTAGAACCGAATACAGACTGTACCATCTGGACGATGGTTGCAGAGGGAGAAGAACTGCAGATGTTAGAGGATCAGGGGGAATGGCTGAAGGTAGATGTGGACGGCGATGAGTGCTATGTGGCTAAAGAGTATGTGGAGCTTTCCGAACAGCTTCCCAAGGCAATGACCATGACAGAGATCCGATACGGCGAAGGCATTTCTGATGTCCGTGTAGATATGATTCAGTATGCATGCCAGTTTGTAGGAAACAGATATGTCTGGGGCGGCACAAGCCTTACCAACGGTGTGGACTGTTCCGGATTTACCATGCGGATTTATGAGAAATACGGGATTTACCTGCCCCATTCTTCCAGCGCACAGTCCGGATATGGGACAAGGATTGATCCCAGCGAAGCGAAACCGGGAGACCTGTTTTTCTATGGAAACGGCGGCGGAATTAACCATGTAGCTATGTATATCGGCAATGGACAGGTAGTGCATGCAAGTTCTGCCCGGACAGGAATTAAGATTTCCAATGCATTTTACCGTACCCCGATTTGCGTAACGAGACTGATCAGTGATTAAGGGAATCGGCTGTAATTGGCCGTTAGTTGAAAGAATGCCGGCTTGCAATGAAATTGTAATGAAATAAATAAGAGATTAGAATCCCCTGTGAATGATGAGAAAGCGTTCACAGGGAATTTTTGTTCCTTTATTGCCCGGCGGCTGAACACTTATCCTGACATTTTACTGTTGATAATCATTATCATTTGTGGTAATATCATGTAGTAATCACAGAACAGAATCGAGGTTTATGGTATGACAATACTGGATGGCACTATCAATCATGCGTACACCGTAACGGGTATTTCCATAGAAGAAAATATTATGCGCCGCCTGGAATCTTTGGGCATTAACAGCGGCACCAGGCTGCTGATGATGAATCGGAAACGGAACGGCACAGTTATTATCAAAGTACGGGGAACCCGCTGGGCAATCGGAAGAGACATTGCAGTGGGGATCCTGGTTCAGCCGGCAGAGGAGGAAGTGTCAGATGGAAGTAATTAGAGTAGGGTTTGTGGGGAATCCCAATTGCGGGAAAACCACCTTGTTTAATGCATATACCGGAGCTAATCTGAAGGTTGCCAACTGGCCTGGAGTTACTGTGGAAAAGGTGGAGGGTGAGACCGATTATAAGGGGCAGAAACTGAAATTAATTGATTTGCCGGGCATTTACAGCCTGACTTCTTATTCCATTGAAGAAAAAGTTTCCAGACGGTGCATAATGAAACATGAAGTGGATGTGATTGTGAATGTGGTAGACGCTTCTGCACTGGAGCGGAACCTGTATCTGACGATGCAGTTATTAGAGCTGGGAAAACCGGTGATTCTGGCCCTGAATATGATGGATATTGTAGAAGAACGGGGCATGGAAATTGATCTTCACCGTCTGCCGGAAATGCTGGGGGATATTCCGGTTGTGCCTGTGTCCGCAAGAAAGAGAAGCGGACTGGACGTGCTGCTGCATGCAGTGGTGCATCACTATGAGGAAAAACATCGGCCAAAGATTGTCACCTATCAGGATGAGATAGAAGAAAAAATCCGTCTCTTAGAGAAGGAATTGGAGCGAAAATACCAGATTTCGGAAAATCCCCGCTGGTATGCCTTGAAACTATTGGAACGGGATCAGGAAATAGAAGAGCTGTATCCGGTGGATTTGCCGGAAGTGTTGGACAAAAGCTATGAAAAGGATATCATCAATCAGAAATATGACTACATAGAAGAAGTGTTGGAAGACACTCTATTTTACAAATCAGAGAAAGCCGCGTTTACCGATCGGGTGGATGAAGCGCTGACCCATCCCATTTGGGGCATGCCAATTTTCTTCGGAATTATGGCGGTGGTTTTCTTTCTGACGTTTTTCGTGGGAGATACGTTAAAGGGCGGCTTTGAAGTGATTCTGGATACGATATCCGGCGGCGTTTTGCAGCTGCTGGAGAGCCTCCATGTGGCAGACTGGATGGTTTCTCTGGTGGTGGACGGCATTTTGGCGGGCGTAGGGGGAATTCTGACGTTCCTCCCCAATATTTTTATTCTGTTTCTGGCTCTTGCCATTTTAGAGGACAGCGGTTATATGGCGAGGGTGGCCTATGTGATGGACGGGCTGATGGGGCATTTGGGTTTGTCCGGGAAAGCGTTTCTGCCTATGGTCCTTGGATTCGGCTGTACCGTTCCGGCTGTAATGGCCACACGGGCGTTGGAAAAAGAATCTGACCGAAGGCGCACCATATTGATTACGCCTTTTATGTCCTGTTCTGCCAGGCTTCCCATTTATGTGCTGTTTGCAGATATGTTTTTTGGAAAGTACGCCATGTTTGCAGCCCTTTCCATGTATTTTATCGGAATGGCGGTGGCGATTATCGCTGCTTTGATTATTCATCGGGTGGAAACCCACCGGTCCCACCATACTCTGCTGATTGAGCTGCCGGAATATAAGACGCCCAACGTCAGAACCATTGCCGTTTACGTCTGGGAAAAAGTGAAAGGCTATCTGACCAAAGCGGGAACTACGATTTTCGTTGCATCCATTATTATCTGGTTTCTTCTGAATTTTGGTATCCACGGCATGGTAACGGAGGTGTCTGAAAGCTTTGGAGCAGTTTTGGGACATTGGATGGAACCAATCCTTGCCCCGGCAGGACTGGGGATGTGGCAGATTGGAGTGGCATTGATTTCCGGTATTTCCGCCAAGGAAGTGGTGGTCAGCAGTTTCTGCGTGCTGTTTGGCATCAGCAATGTGAATTCCGCGGCAGGAATGACCGCATTGAATGGGCAGTTGGCGGAAGTTGGCTTCGGTCCTTTGAATGCCTACAGCATGATGATTTTCTGCCTTCTTTATGTCCCCTGTGCGGCAACCATCGGGACCATTAAGAAAGAAACAGGCTCCATGAAGTTCACTTTGAAGATGCTGGCATTCCAGATGGCGCTTGCCTGGTTTGCAGCCGTTTTGGTTTACCAGATTGGCAATTTATTCTTTTAACAGGAAATTTCCCTGATATTTTTAGCAAGAGAAGCAGGTTTTGTTCTTTAGAAACGGCGGAAATGAATTATCAAATGCGCTTTCAGCAGACATACTTCATGGGTGAGAGGATGGGGAGCTGATGTGGGCTTGCCCACTTTGTTTTTTGGAAAGTATTTTCTGAGAAACAAGGGAAAATAGTCTTGCAGAGCCGCTCCAGGCATGTTAAACTATTAACAAACAAAAAAGAGAGAGGTAAAATACGATGTATGCTGATGAAAATGTAATTAGAATCAAACATGATGTACTTTACGAAGTGGCAAAGCTGGCATTTGCCGGAGAACTGGACGCCAAAAGGGATCACATCGCGCTGGAACTGATTCCGGGACCGACGCCCAAGTTCCGCTGCTGTATCTACAAAGAGCGTGAAATTATCCGTCAGAGGGTCCGCCTGGCAGAAGGCAAGGCTCCGGGACCGGTAGATGACGGAAATATTATCCAGGTGATCAGCTCCGCCTGCGAGGACTGCCCTATTTCCAGTTACACCGTTACAGAGAACTGCCAGAACTGTATTGGAAAGGCATGTATCAATGCCTGCAAGTTCGGCGCCATTGAAATGGGAAGGGATCGTTCCCATATTGATGCATCCAAATGTAAGGAGTGCGGTAAATGCGCGCAGGCCTGTCCCTACAATGCCATTGCCCATTTGAAACGCCCCTGCAAATTCAGCTGTCCGGTGGACGCGATTACATACGATGAGCATGGAATTTCCATTATCGACAAGGAGAAATGCATTCGCTGCGGAAAATGCATTCACAGCTGTCCCTTCGGCGCCATCGGTTCCAAGACCTTTATTGTGGATGTGGTGGAAGCGTTAAAGTCCGGGAAGAAAGTATATGCAATGGCGGCGCCGGCAACGGAAGGCCAGTTCGGCACAGACATCACCACCGCAAGCTGGAAGAAGGCTATGAAAGAACTGGGATTTGAAGATTTCTATGATGTTGGATTGGGCGGCGATATGACAGCGGCTTATGAAGCGGAAGAGTGGGCGGAAGCATATCAGGAAGGCAAGAAGAAAGTGACTTCCTGTTGTCCGGCATTTGTAAATATGGTACGTCTCCATTATCCTCAGCTGGCAGACTGTGTATCCACCACGGTTTCTCCCATGTGTGCAGTTTCCCGTTTGATTAAGGCACAGGATCCGGATGCAGTAACCGTATTTATCGGACCCTGCCTTGCCAAGAAATCGGAAGTGGTGGATCAGAAGATTCCGGGAAATGCAGATTATGTTTTGACTTACAGTGAAATCCGCGCCATTATGAAGGCAAAAGACGTTACGCTGCAGCCATGTGAGAATAATGATCAGATTGCTTCCGTCTATGGCAAGCGGTTCGCCAACTCCGGCGGAGTTACCGGGGCTGTGCTGCAGAGCTTGAAAGAGGCCGGCCATGAGATTGATGCAAAAGTTTATAAGGCAAACGGAGCGGCTGAGTGTAAGAAAGCCCTGCTTCTGTTAAGGGCGGCAAAACTGCCGGAGGACTTTGTGGAAGGCATGATTTGCGACGGCGGCTGCGTTGGCGGGCCAAGCGCATTCAATGATCAGATTTCTTCTAAGAAGAACAGGGATACCTTAATTTCACAGGCAGATGGCCGTGGAATTCATGAGAATTTAGACAATTATAAGATGGACAGCTTTTCCATGCATCGGGAATAGTCTTGCAGTCCTTTGATTGAGATTAGCGTTGCAGTGAACTTTCTATATATCTGGCATTAAATAGTTGCCAGATATATAGCCCCTCCGGGGGATGCGCACTCGCGCGAATATGTATATGCCGCAAAGCGGCCGCGCTCGGTGCAGATGGCAATAATTAATCGCCATCTATATATCTTTGGATACGGACGAAATATAGATTGTTCATTGCTATATTAGAGTGTGCAGAATCTGTGGATCAAACCATGGGTTCTGCATTTTTTTGATTAATTTTTCGGATATTTGTGCAAAATGATGAATTTTAAATATTTTTAGATATAATATTCAAATATTCTAATGGAAAAATCTTCCATTTTCTTCAAAAAACTGTATAATAAGTACTATATAGGTAAAAGGTACTGCATATGGGGGAAGGGGGAGATATCGCATCACATGAAAGAACAAAAAAGGTAAAAGAAAGGGGGAAAAGAAGTGAAATTAGGAAAAAGGAATATTTTGTCGGCTCTTATAATCGTGATATTCGGCGCGGCAGTTTTTCTGATAAGCTTTCAGACAGGGAATGCGGGTTTTTCCGGGGATGCTGCGGCTTCTGTGGAATTATCTCTGGATACTGCGGCTGACAGTGTGAAACGTACTGACGAATCCGGGAATATAACGATTGATTTTGAGATGTTAAAGGAGTGGAATCCGGATATTTATGCATGGATCACCGTTCCGGGAACCAGCATAGACTATCCAGTTCTGCAGAAAAGTGATGCAGAGGATCTCTATGATAATTATTATCTGGATCATACCGTTGATTTCAAAGAGGGGCTTCCAGGAGCCATTTACAGCCAGCCGGTAAATCAGAAAGATTTTATGGATTCTGTCACGGTTCTCTACGGGCATAACATGAAAAACGGAGAGATGTTTACCGGCCTTCATGAATTTGAGGACAGAGATTTCTTTGAAAAAAACCGTCAGATCCTGATATATACGCCGGAGAGCGCCCTTACTTATGAAATCTTTGCAGCGGTAGATTTTTCCGATGCACTGATTCCTTATGAGTATTCTTTCAGCGACAGTTCTCAGATTCAGAAGTATTTAGAAGATGTGAGGAACTGTACGGGCAATTTCCTGGAAGAAGTAAATGTATCAGAGGAGAACAGGATTCTTACGCTGTCTACCTGCTACAGCGGACTGGATGACAGGCGTCTTCTGATTGAAGCGGTGCTGACGGACGATGCTTCTTAAAAAGGGGAAGGCCGCATGAAGACGGAGAGGATTTAAACCAGGCGGTTACGCAGAAATTTACGGTAGTGTCAAACGGATTATGAAAAAATCGAACCCCTTTCCTTGACTGAGTCTGATTATATTTTACTTACGGAAACCCCGTCAAGGCTGAATTTAACGGGCTTTCAGCCCGGCCTTGACTGGGTTCCCGACGTAAAATTTTGGTCGCCTAAGCCAAAGAAAGGGGAGGTAAAGGCTTATAACCTCTGAAACCATTGAATTTACTGGGGTTGAGCCGATTTTGGGTATATAGAGTTGACACTACCGGTCAGAATCCGGAGGAAAGGGATATGACTGGCTCAGAAGGATTTTTGGTCAATGAGCAGAATCCGGAGGAGTTGAATATGCCTGAACCGGAACAAGATTCGGACAACGGGGATTCCGTGACGCCCCGCGACGGTTCTTACGATATTAACCGGCCGGTGATTGAGGATTTTGAATTAGAAGAAAATGGACAGACGCTGGATGAATCGGCCGCCGTCCATTTTAACCTTCGTATGTATGATGCGGACAGCGATATTCAGGTTGTATCTGTGGAACTGTATTCCTATAACAATTGCAGCAACAGGAATCTGATATTTGAGAAAAGCGCTGAAAGAAATCTGTATACGTGTTCTCTTCCCTGCAATCAGCTGACGGAAGGCCGTTTCTGCATCACTCGTATTTATGTAGAGGATGCGAAGAGCAATTACACCAATTGGAATGTATATGATGAAAATGGGCAGGCGCGTTACTGGTTCATCAGAAGAAATGCGCCGGTAGAAAGCACGGTAACGCTTTCGGGGCTTAAGATGCAGAAAAATGTGCAGGAGGAGCGTGAGACATTAAAAGCCGGAGACAGCGTAACCTATGCGGCGGATGTTCAATGCGAAAATGAGGAAGTCGCCTATGCTGGAATGAGTGTAATTCATAAGAAAAACTCCCTTCAAAAAAATATTAGTATGGTCTGCCAAAAAGAAAACAAAAAAATATCAGGTGATTTTTGTGTAGAAGAACAAACATATCCCGGAGAATGGGAACTGAATTATATTTGGATCCGTACACATTCTGGGAGGCGCCTGTATTTTTATCCAAATGAGGTTGCTCCGGATGAAGAAGTGAAGTTTACTGTGGATCAGGAATATGATGAAACCAAGCCTGTGATTGTGAGCATTGATATTGGCGAAAACGGGCGGACGGTTCAGGCAGGGGATACCATTGAAGTGAAGGCGGAGGTACAGGAGGAACATCCCTATGTCTGGGCAAATGCGTATTTCACCCTGCAGGAAGCTGACAGAACAGGCAGTGAATCAGTCAGTCTCAAGTATAATGCGGAGACGAAGGAATACGAAGGGAGAATTGAAATAGCAGAATCCACTTATCCAGGCAAATGGAAGCTTACTTCTTTCTCGGTGAGAGACACATATGGGAATTATGCATATTTAAGTGATTATGAAAAAGAAAATCAGAATGCTTCCAGGCATTATATTGTTTCGCCGGACACTTATGATGCGGCAGGGCCTGTGATCAAGAGCATCCAGCTGGATAAAAACGGGCAGTTAGTGGGAGTGGGAAACAGAGTTTCCATAGAGGTGGAAGTGGAGGAACAAAATCCTGCCGGCAGCGCAGAGGTGCGGTTTGCCCCGGAGAATAATTCAGATTACTATTATTCTTCTTTGTACGCCACTCTGAAATACATGGAAGACGAACATAAGTACGTGGGGACCATAGACATTACTGAAACTACAGAACCCGTGAAATGGGAGCTGGCAGAAATCACTCTCTGGGATAAGAACTGGAATAATACATATCTGTCGGAGTGTGAGGAGGTTTTGGCGAAAGGCCCCTGGTATTTTATAGTGGATCCGCAGGGGTATGATGCAGAAGGTCCCCGGATAGAGAGCGTCGCCATAGACAAAAACGGCCAATGGGTCAGTGCAGGAGATACCGTTAATATCAGAATTAAGGTAAAGGAGAAGAATCCGTCCCGATCAGGAGTCGTATATTTCCACCCTCAGGTAACAAATGTGTCCACTTTAGAACGTGTTGATTTGAGATACAATCCTGAGACACAGGAATATACAGGAAGCATTTCCATTACAGAGGACACCTATCCCTGTGAGTGGGCTCTTACAAGCTTGGAACTTAAGGACACACTAGGGTTTGGAGCGTATCTGAACAATTTGCAGGCAGACTGGGAGCAAACACGTCCCTGGTATTATAAAGTAAAATCCAGAAATACCTACCGGGAAGATTTTAAGAATGTGACATTCTCTTTCTATGGTTATGCACAGACGGAGGACGGCAGTTATCAGCCCAACTCTCTGATCTCATCTGAAATGATTGAACATGTGGGAAGAAGAGCTACGCTGAATGAGCTTGGGATTTTCCCGGAGCCTATTGACGGGGTCAATGCCACCTGGAAGTATGAATGGCATGAATGGGAAGTGGACGGGGATACGGAACTGTTATTTGACAGCACAGAAGATATGAGCTGTAACTTTTATGCCAGCTATGATAAGGGATGCGCCAATGTAAATCTGACCTATCTGTCAGAGGACAGCGGTATCAAAGAGATCATGCTTCCGGTATTTGTAGATAAGGAAGCCACATACCAGGAAGTAATGGAAATCCTGGAGTTGCCGAAAGACGCTAAAACAGAAGATTTTGCAGGTTTTCAGCTTCAGGATGGGTATGACGGAAGCATAGCCGTGGGCGAAATGGCATATCTGTCTGCAAAGGCGGAATACAATAACTGCCAGGTGGCATGGAACACAAAATATCTGGATCAGAATGGAAGGGAAACTGCCAAAGTAATCACCAAATCTTATCTGGAAGGAACCAGGGTAAGTGATGCGCTGGCCCAATTGGAGGAGCCGGAGGAAACAGAGGGAATGGACTGGGAAGGCTGGGTTCTTACAGCCGCCGATACAGAGGAAACTTTTTCCAGGCCAGTGACAGCTATTGACGTGGCGGCAGTGTATCAGGGAAAGACTACAGCAGAAGTGTCTTATTCTTACCGGGGAGAAGATGGAACAGCGGTCTTCAGAAGTAAAATGATGCTGATAGATGGGGAAGAACTCTCGGATGCGGAGATTCAGGGAGCGGCCACAGACGCATTCAAAGATGCGGAGCATCTGAATGGATTAAGGCTGGCTGAGTGGGCAGGCGCCATCCAACTGGATTTGGGAAAATATAAAAAAATAAGTTTTGAGGCTGTCTATCATAACTGCGTGGTAACTTTAAAATATCCGGATGATGTCTGCCAATATGTAATTGTGGAGAAAGGAAGCCAATACACGCTGCCCACAGAAAATGAAAAATATAAAGATCTTCTTTGGGAAGGTTTTGGCAAAGGAGAAACCATTGTGATTTCAGAGGATCGGGAGATTCTTGCAGCTGAAGCCAAATTAAAAGAAACAGCAGCGGAAGAAACGAAAGGGGAAAAGCTTCCGGATGATGAGATTGCAAAAATTATCGAAGAAGTTGAAAATGCAGACGCAGGAGCTGTTATCCAAATTGATATGAAGAAAGCCACCGTAGTGCCTAAAGAAGTTTTGGAAGCGATTCAAGGGAAGCCGGTGGATATTGTTCTTGAACTGGACGGATACTGCTGGTCCATTGACGGAAGCGAGGTGTTTGCATCAGAATTAACAGATATTGATCTGGAAGTAAAGATCGGAACGAATGCAGTGCCTTCCAGTCTTGTAGCGTCTATTGCAGAAAGGAAGCCAACCACACAGCTTTCCTTAACCCATAACGGTAATTTTGGGTTCCGGGCAGATTTGATTCTGAACCTGGGCAGCGAGAACAGCGGCGGCGCCGGAAATCTGTATTACTACGACAGCGAAGGGAAACTGAAATTCATGAATGCCGGACAGATTGGGGAAGACGGAACTGTAAGTCTTTCTTTCTCCCATGCATCAGATTATGTTGTCGTTATTGATAATCTGCAGACGGATGATAAAAAGGAAGAAAATACCGGAACAGACAACAGCCAGACCAGCGGAGCCGGAACCGGCAGCGGCAATGATCCGGCCAATGAAAATACATCAAAAACAGCTCCAGACAATGAAAAAGAGAGGAGGCCCGGCCAAAATAAAGCTGGACAGGAAACCATAAACATTCGGAAAAATGAAAATGACCTGACTGGGGATTCTGCTAAAACAGAGAAAGACAGCACAGATTCCGGTACAAAGAAGAGCCCCAAAACGGGAGAATAAGAAATAACGCCGAAATTCCGGCAGATAAAAGCGGTGCGCAAAGGGACTGAAAAACAGTCCCTTTGTTTGATCTTAAAACAGGATAAATATGTCACTTGACAGATTCCATAATCTATTTTATTGTATCATACGAATAGTACAATAATACATAGCAGGAAAGGAAAGGATATGAGAGAGTTACTACAGGTGCGGGATTTAAAGAAAAGCTTTAAAATTTCCGCAAAACAGCAGAAAATCCAGAAAACAAAAGAAAGAATTAAAGTTGCGGTAAACCACTTAAGCTTTACTGCATATCAGGGAGAGGTATTCGGGCTCCTTGGATCCAACGGCGCAGGGAAAACCACCACTTTGCGCATGATAGCTTCTCTGATTACGCCGGATGCCGGGGATGTGCTGGTGGACGGAACCAGCGTGGTGAAGAACCCCGGTGAGGTGCGCAGAAAGATTGGTTTTTTAACCAGTGAATTGAAGCTGGAGGAATTTTTTACTCCCAATTACCTTTTTGATTTTTTTGCTGATTTGCATGGTGTGGAGAAAGAAACTGCTGAAAAGCGGAAACGGGAATTATTTGACAAATTCCAGATCACAGAATTTGCAGAGGTGAAAGTGGCAAACCTTTCCACTGGTATGAAACAGAAGGTATCGCTGGTGGTTTCTATTGTCCATAATCCGGATATTATCATTTTTGACGAACCTACCAACGGCTTGGATGTACTGACAGCAAAAGTGGTGACAGATTTTTTGCTGGAACTGAAGGCCCAGGGCAAAACCATCGTAGTGTCCACCCATATTTTCAGCCTGATTGAGAAAATCTGTGACCGGGTGGGAATTATCATAGACGGAACCATGGTAGTTTGCGATACCCTGGAACATATGACAGAAGAGAAATCCCTGGAAGAGAAATTCTTCGATATTTACGCAGAAAGAGCAGGTGAGTCCTATGAAAAGTAATATGATGACAGTAATCAGGAAAGAGCTTACACGTTTTTTTACCGACCGGCGCATGGTGCTTACCACATTGCTGATGCCTGGAATAATGATTTATCTTCTGTATTCCCTGATGGGCCAGGGATTGTCCTCTCAGTACGAGGACTCTGAGGATTTTGTAGCGAAGGTGCAGGTAGAAGCTCTGCCGGAGAGTATCAGGATGGTGTGGGAACAGGATGTTCCCTTGGAATATACAGAACTGTCAGGAACAGATGAGAAGGAAGAGGCATTGGAAGCTTTGGCGGAAGGAGAGGGGGAGTGCCATCTGGTGGTTTCTTTCCCGGAAAACTTTGACGCAGAGGTTGCAGACTATCAGGTTTCCTCCGGGCAGCCGGCGCCGGCAGTGGAGATTTATTATAATTCCAGCGATACAGATTCCCAGTCTGCCTATGGAGTGATGAAAGGCATGTTAGACAGCTATGAATCTGCCCTTGCCAATAAATTTGATGTCAATCCCGATGGGAATCAATACGATCTGGCCTCGGAAGAAGACTTGTCTGCTCAGGTATTTTCCATGATGGTGCCTATGCTGATGATGGCATTTTTGTTCAGCGGATGCATGGCAATTGCCCCGGAATCCATTGCAGGGGAAAAAGAACGGGGAACTATTGCAACCTTGCTGGTTACCCCTATGAAGCGAAGCCATCTGGCATTGGGAAAAGTGATAAGTTTAAGCCTGATCGCTATATTAAGCGGACTTTCCAGTTTCCTGGGGATGATGCTGTCTCTGCCTAAGTTAATGGGAGGCGGGGATGTGATTAATGCAAATGTCTACGGGCTCCAGGATTATCTGGTGCTGCTGTTGGTGATACTTTCTACCGTTTTGGTGATTGTAGCCGTAGTTTCCATTGTGTCCGCATTTGCCAAAAATGTGAAAGAAGCCGCCGGATGGGTAACGCCGATTATGATAGTTTCCATGCTTCTTGGGGTAACTTCCATGGTGGAAAGCCTATGCAAAACAGAACCGGTGTGGTTTCTGATTCCGCTGTATAACAGCGTCCAATGCATGAACGGTATTTTTTCTCTGAATACGGATATGGTAAATATTGCAGTAACGGTTTTTGCCAATATCTGCTATGCCGGCATTGGGGTAGTGGTTCTTACAAGAATGTTTAACAGTGAGAAAGTCATGTTTTCCAAATAAAAGATGCCCTTTCGGCAGAATTGCCTGAATAAATTTCAGAAACGTATGAGTTTTCTGGTTGGTTATGGGCAGACAGAAAAAAGCGCTCTTTCCCAAACAAACGAGTCATGGTTTGTTTGAGAAAGGGCGTTTCTGCCTGTGCGTTAAAATCTGAAATGTCCGATTTTGCAGATTTTCCATCACATGGTTCCTGAAAGCCGGAAAAAGTTACAGCAGTTTTTGGGCAATGGCTTCTGCCGTGGCAGAGCGGGCCGCCGCAAACAACTCCGGATTGCGTTTGCAGAACACATAAAACAGACACTCAATGAGAAAAAGCTGCCCCACCTTAGCCGCCACAGAGCCGGACTGGAGAGGGCTTTCATTGTAGCCGCAAAGCAGAATCACATCAGCGAATTCGGCTGCCCGTGACTTGGAAAAGTGGGTAATCAGTATAATGGGAATGCCCTGTTTTTTTGCAATGTTCATAATGTCCTCCATATCCTTAGTGGAACCGGAATAGGAAAAAAATAAAATCACATCCTTAGAAGTTGCCAGTGAAATGTTCATGGCCTGCATATGGGAGTCCTCAATATGGATAAAACGGGAGGAAGCAGTGGAAAAACGGGCCCATGCCTCCATGGCCATGACCATGCTTCCTCCCTGGCCGAAACAGAAGACACGATCTGCGGCGGAGAGTAAATCTACGGCCTTCTCCACATCCTTCTCATTCAAAAGTTCCAAGGTTTCATTTAAAGAAAGAATATTGGAAGCATAAAGCTTTTGAAAAATGCTGTTTAATGTGTCGTCTGAGGTGATGGTTTCCGGATTGTTAGAGGGATCACCCAAATCAGTGACATAATCCGCTTTTGCCAGCGCCAGTTTGAAATCATTATACCCGGACAGGCCCAATCCATGGCAGAACCGCGTAATAGAAGCCTCAGAAACGCCGCTGCGTTCTGCCAGTGAGGAAATAGACAGATATTGGGTGGTGGAAGTGTTGGCGAAAATATAGTCTGCCAGCTTCTTGCCGGAGCGGGTGAGGGAATGATATTGTTCTGTGATGTATTCTAAAATATTGCCGTTCAAAATATCTTCACCTTCTTTCTCGAATATGTATGATTCGGGTTCCGGGCGCTTAAAAGGAGAGTTGGTGTAGAACAGCGGCTCCTAACATGCCGGCCTGATTGCCCAGTTCGGCCTTTTTGATCTGCACATGGCGGAAACTGGGAATCAGGTTGGGATAAAGCTGGTTCCGTATCTGTTCAATCACATAAGGCTGTTCCATGATTCCGCCGCCTAAAATGGCGCAGGCGGGATTCATCATGTGAATAATGGTAATCAGCCCGTACACGATTTCCATAATCCACTGGTCGATCAGTTGTTTTACTTCCGGTTCCTGCAGATGTTCAAATATAATCCTGCCGTTTAAGAAAGCGGGATTCTTCGCTTTGGCGTTTTGGACTAGGGCTGTGGTGGAAGCATACCGCTCATAGCAGCCGGAAAACATGTCCGTCTTTAAATTGCGGTCTGCAGGGTGGATCACAATGCCGCCGAATTCACCGGCAGAAAAACTGCTTCCCGCGTACAGTTTCCCGTCGGTAAAAATCGCGCCTCCCACGCCGGTTCCATAAGTCAGGCAGACAAAATCTTTCTGATCTCTGCCGGCTCCGAAAACAGCTTCTCCGATGGCGGCTGCATTGACGTCATTTTGCACGGCGGCGGGAACCTGGAACTCCTGTTCCATAATCTCTTTTAACATAGTTCCCGTATAGCCCGGAATATTTTCATTGGCGTAAATGATGCAGCCGCGGGCAGGATCCACCTGTCCGGCAGTGCTGATGCCGATCCTTTCAAAGGGACAGATGTCCCGGTAACTGGCAATAATCTCTTTGGCTTTGGCTACCACATGGGAACCGCCCTGACTGGCTTCTGTGGCGGTTTCTCTGATTTCAGATAAAACTCCGTTTTCATAGAGTCCTGATTTAATGGCGGTTCCGCCGATGTCAAGTACCATAGTTGCCATAATTCTCCTCCTTTATTGGATAGGGGTTCCCCGGTGAAATACAGTTTCCAGTCCCAGATCTTTGTTTAAAATCACAATATTCGCATATTTGCCCGGAGTCAGGCTGCCATAGTCTTTCCAAAGTCCAATGGCCTTTACCGGGTTAACGGCAGCGCATTTGACCGCGCTTGCCAGAGGAATATCCATTTTTAAAACGGCAGTGCGCATGCAGTCCATCAGGTTGGTGGCAGAGCCTGCGATGGTGCCGTCAGAAAGAACTGCCAGGTTTCCTTTCACTGTCACCGCCTGTCCGCCCAAATCATATTCTCCGTCTTCCATACCGGCGGCGCGCATACTGTCACTGATAAAGATAATTCTGTCGTCACTGAACAGTTTCAGAGATGCCCGAACCACCGAAGGGTGAATATGGACGCCGTCACAGATTAATTCAGCCATACAATGATCATGTTCAGCGGCAGCTCCGATGGGGCCGGGCGCCCGATGGCTGAATGGCGGCATGGCATTGTACATATGAGTCAGCTGGGAAGCGCCCAGAGAAAGGGCTTTTTTTGCGGTATCATAGTCTGCAGCGGTGTGTGCCAGAGAGATGTTAACGGTTTCCTGGTTTTCCCGGATAAACTCCATGGCGCCTTGAGTTTCCGGCGCTACAACAACTGTGCGGATTTTACCTCCGGAAATATCCTGCAGGCGGTTCAGCATGGCAGTGTCTGCAGGGCGGATGTAAGATTCATTCTGTGCGCCCTTCTTTTCCAGACTGATAAAGGGACCTTCCATATACAGACCGCAGAAGTCTGCTCCGTTTGGACAGGTAAAATCCCTGGCAGTCCGGCAGATTTCAGACAAAGTCTCTTCCGGCATCGTCATAGTGGCGGGAGTAATGGAGGTGACTCCCTGTTTCAATTGATATTCCGCAATGGTGCGGAAAGCCTCTGGCGTGCCGTCGCAGCAGTCGCTTCCCATACAGCCATGGAAATGAATGTCCGTCAGTCCGGGAATCACATATTGATTCCTGGCGTCTATGACAATTTCCTCCCCTTCAGCATTCTGATAATCCGCTTTTGATACGATTCTGTCATTACAGAGATAGACGGTTCCCGGAATAAACTCTCCCTGTTCCTGAAAGATTAGTCCGTGGATCATCCGGCGCTTTTTTGTCATGCGATCCCGCCTTTCTGTGCCATGAGTTCGGAACATTTTGATAAAGCAGCCTCATCTGCAACTAAAATAACATCTTTGTGGAACTGCAGAATAGAACCGGGCACCTGAGGGGTTACCGGACCGAAAAATGCAGCTTTGACAGCGTCGGCCTTATCCTCGCCGGAGACTACCACGAGAATTTTGCGGGCGGACATAATGGTCTGGATTCCCATAGTGTATGCCTGGCGGGGAACGTCTTTTTCTGAAGCAAAGAACCTGGTGTTGGCCTGGATGGTCCGTTCGGATAAGGTCACGCAGTGTGTCTCCTTTTCAAAGGTGTCAGCAGGTTCATTGAAGCCGATGTGACCGTTGTGGCCGAGACCTAAGAGCTGCAGATCCACGCCTCCTACCGAATGAATGATTTCGTTATATTTTTGGCAGGCCGCATCGCTGTCAGATTCTGTTCCGTCCGGCAGAAATGTCCGGTCTTTGTTGATATTCACTTTACTGAACAGATGCTCATTCATAAAGTAATAGTAACTTTGATCGTTGTCCCGGGAAAGTCCCTTGTACTCGTCCAGGTTTACCGTAGTAACTTCTGAAAAATCAAGATCTCCCTGCTGATGCCATTCTACCAGGTTTTTGTAAGCGCCGATGGGACTGGAGCCAGTGGCAAGACCCAATACGCAGTTTGGCTTAAGAATCACCTGTGAAGAAATGATGCTGGCAGCTTTGCGGCTCATGCCGTCGTAATCCTTTGTTTTGTAGATTTTCATAGTGTCCTCCTTAACTTGAAAATTTGTATTTAGAAAGTTATATAGAAATAGTATCATAAAAGAGAGGTTCTTTCAATCATTATGTTAGAAATTTTCAAAAATAAATTATTTTGAAAAAAATTTTCAAAAATCTATTGACAAATGAAACCGATCACTATATTATAAAGATACAAAATACATACATGTGCACCTAAGAAAAAGCATGTATAAAAAGGAGGATAAACTATGAAGTATCGCAAAATTTTGGCAATGGCATTGAGCTGCATGATGGCATTTTCCCTTGCAGCCTGCGGAAGCAATTCCGGCGGGAATGCAGGTAAGGAAGATGCCTCTCAGACAGAGGACAACAAGGCAGACGAGGGTGACGCCGCAGATGAGGGCAGCGAAGCTGCAGACGGAGAAGAAGAGGGAGGAGCTTCTTCCGGCGCTACAGATATTACGCTGTGGACTTATCCGATTGGCAACTGGGGCGATTCCGCTACCGTGGAAGGGCTGATTAGCAACTTTAACAAGGCTCATCCAGAGATTAATGTAACCGTTGAGTATCTGGATTACACCAATGGTGACGATCAGGTAAACACAGCTATTGAAGGCGGAAAAGCGCCGGATCTTGTAATGGAAGGACCGGAACGTTTGGTTGCAAACTGGGGCGCAAAGGGATTGATGGTAGATCTTTCTGATTTGTGGACAGATGACGCAAAGGCAGCTATTTATGATTCCGTGGAAAATGCATGCCAGAACAACGAAGGCGTATTTTATGAATATCCTTTGTGTATGACAGCGCATACTATGGCAATTAACAGAGATGTGTTTGAAAAGGCTGACGCGCTTCAGTATCTGGATGAAGAAAAAGGAACCTGGACCACAGAAGGATTCCAGAAGGCAGTGGAAGCAGTTGCCGCTTCCGGCCAGACACAGACTGTCGGCGCAGTATACTGCGGCGGACAGGGCGGCGACCAGGGAACGCGCGCTTTAATCAACAACCTGTATGGCGGTACATTTACGAATCCAGAGCATACAGAGTATACCGCAAACAGCGATGAAAACGTGAAAGCGTTAGAATTGCTCAAAAGCATGGAAGGAATCAATTTTGATCCATCCCTCCAGGGCGGCGACGAGGTAAATATGTTCTGCAACGGTACAACACTTGCAATGGCATTCTGCTGGAACGTATCTCAGGAAAAGAATAATGCAGAAAACCTTGGATTTGACGTACTGCCTATGGCATTCCCAACCGAAAGCGGAGATCCGCAGCTTTGCGGCGGTATCTGGGGATTCGGTATCTTTGATAACGGCGACGCAGCAAAAATTGAAGCGGCAAAGACTTTCATTGACTTCATGGCAAATGACGAAGTTCAGGTAGTGGAGAGCGTAAAAGCTTCCAGCTACTGGCCAGTAAAAGATTTGGGCAACATCTATGAAGGCGACGATCTGATGACAGAATATTCAAAGTTCATCCCATTTATGGGCGACTACTATCAGGTAGTAAGCGGATGGGCAGAAGCGCGTACCGCATGGTGGAATATGCTTCAGCAGATTGGAACGGGTGCAGATGTTAAGACTGCAGTAGATGAATTTACAAATACAGCAAATGCCGCAGCAGCAAATTAGGAAGCAGTGCAGGTAGTTCGTTAAGCATTGGATCTTGCGCCCCTTCCCGAGTTTATCTACGGGAAGGGGCGTTTTATGAGCGCAAATTGTAAAAAAGGAATGAAAAGGGGGAAATCTTATGAAAAAAAAGAATCCCATGAGCAGGGCGTTGGTACGCCGGGAAACAATTGCAGGGTATGCTTTTATGGTACCTAGTTTGATTTTCTTTTTGGGATTTGTCATTTATCCCATGGTACAGTGCATCATCACCAGTTTCTTTGATTCCACTATGAACCGTGATGATATTTTTATAGGGCTGGCCAATTACACAGAGTTATTTCAGGATTCCATTTTCCTTGGGGCATTGAAGAATACAATTATTATCGTAATAGTGTCTGTTCCGGTTACCTGTATATTTTCTCTCTGGGTAAGCTCTGTCATTTATGACTTGAAAGGGCCTTTGTGTTCTGCATTCAGATGTATTTTCTATCTTCCGGTTGTAACGGGCTCTGTTGCAGTTACAGTGGTTTGGAAATGGATGTTCAACAATTATTATGGCATCTTTAACTATATCGGGACAAACACCGGGTTGATAAAACAGAATATCAACTGGCTGGGAGATGAAAGGTTTGCGCTTGGGTGCATTATACTGATTCTTTTGACCACATCAGTAGGACAGCCGATTGTTTTGTATGTTTCTGCTTTAAACAATGTAGACCAGTCCCTGGTGGAAGCGGCGGAGGTGGACGGTGCAACGAAGCTGCAATGTTTTTGGAAAATCAAGTGGCCGCAGATTATGCCAACTACCTTATACATACTGGTTATCACTACAATTAACAGTTTCCAGTGTTTTGCATTGATTCAGCTGCTGACCAGCGGCGGGCCGAACCACAGCACAGACACCATTATGTACTATATTTATTATAACGCATTTAAATTGTACCGCTATGGATATGGAAACGCTATGGGCGTAATTCTTGCAATTATTATCGCAGTCCTTTCGGCAGTGCAGTTTAAGATGGCCAAAACGGATTAGGAAAGGAGGAAATATCTTATGAAGAGTAATACAAATGTAAATCGTTCTACTGTATATAAAGTAATATCTGTTGTTGCTATTGCAATATTTGCATTTTTATTTGCATTTCCTCTTTACTGGATTATCACAGGATCCTTTAAGACGTCAGCTGCAATCAATTCTCCGACGCCCCAGTGGTGGCCTTCCGAATGGGTAATGGATAACTATCAGAAACTATTCAGCAGGCAGGTGGCGCCTCTTTGGGAAGTCCATGTTCCTTTTACAGAGGCTTCCTTTGCAGGGCCAGAGGTTCCGGCAGCGCTGCGTTGGCTGCTGAACACTGTATTTATGGGAGTCGTTTCCATGATTCTTACTTGTATCACAGCGGCTATGGCAGGATATGCATTGGCAAAAAAGCGTTTTATTGGGCGTACCATTGTATTTTCCCTGATTGTCTGTGCAATGGCATTGCCGAAACAGGTAATTTTAATCCCATTGCTGCGTGAAATGTCCTCTTTGGATTTGTATAACACCATTTGGGCAGTTATTTTTCCAATCGTAGGGTGGCCCTTTGGCGTATTTTTGATGAAACAGTTTGCGGAAGGAATTCCAGGAGAAATGATGGAAGCGGCAAGAATTGACGGGGCAGGGGAATGGAAAACATTCTATACCATTGCGCTTCCGCTGATTAAGCCGGGAATCGGAGCGCTGGCAATCTTTACATTTATCAATTCCTGGAATGATTACTTTATGCAGTTGATTATGTTAAGCAGCACAGAAACCCTGACGATTTCTCTTGGCATTGCCAAGCTGCAGGCAGAAAATGCTACGGATTTCGGATTGATTATGGCGGGTGCGTCCTTGGCGGCAATTCCAATTATTATTGTCTTCCTGATTTTCCAGAAGTATTTTACAAAGGGAATTACGATGGGTGCGGTGAAAGGATAAGGATTTGCCGTAAGTAGATCCTTTTGAAACAGAGATTGTAGGAAAGGTATGAGGGAAAGAATGATTTATACAGAAATTAGCAAACTTGGAAATTACCGGGGAATTGGATCATATTTAGATCTTGCCATAGAATATCTTCTCAGCCATCCGTTGGATGAGATTGGGGCTGGGCATTATGAGATTGACGGGACGAAGGTATACATGAATGTGTTCGACTATGAAACGATTCCAGAAGAAGAATGTTTTTTTGAGGCCCATGAAAATTATGCGGATATTCATATGACGGTGGTTGGAGAAGAACTGGTGGGAGTTTCTGATATATCTAAGGTTACAGTGAAGTCATTGGATCGGAATGCAGATTTGATGGAAATTGAAGGCCCAATCGAACATTACATAAAACTTTCACCGGGGAAAGCGTTGATTACCCTGCCAGAGGATGCCCACAAGGTAAAACTTTCGGCAGGACGTCCTGCACCGGTGAAGAAGGCTGTAGTAAAAGTATTTATGGGGAATCGGTAACTTATTGAAACTGAAGTTCATAGAGCAAGGAAAGAAGGGAAAGAGATGAAAAATAAAGAAAAGTATCAGGGCATCATTCCTGCGTTTTATGCGTGTTATGATGTGCATGGAGAAGTGGACGGAGAACGTGTGGAACTTTTAACCAAATATATGATTCGAAAAGGCGTGAAAGGCGTCTATGTGGGAGGATCTTCCGGGGAATGTATTTATCAGACGGTTGCAGACCGGAAACTGACTCTGGAGCATGTAATGAAGGCGGCCGAAGGAAAATTGACGGTAATTGCCCATGTAGCATGCAATAATACTGCAGAAAGCAAAGAACTTGCCGCTCATGCAGAAAGCCTGGGTGTAGACGCCATTGCGGCAATTCCACCCATCTATTTCCATTTACCGGAATATGCCATTGCTGAATACTGGAATGACATTTCCTCAGCGGCTCCTGATACGGATTTTGTGATCTATAACATTCCGCAGCTTGCAGGAGTGGCTCTGACTATGCCGCTGTTTCGGGAAATGAAAAAAAATCCAAGGGTAGTGGCGGTAAAGAATAGCTCCATGCCTACACAGGATATTCAGATGTTCAAAGCAGAGGGCGGCGAAGAATTTGTAGTGTTTAACGGCCCTGACGAACAGCTTGTTTCCGGTCTTGCCATAGGGGCGGATGGCGGAATTGGCGGCACTTACGGCATCATGCCGGAGCTATATCTGAAAATAGAAGAGTTGGTGAAAGCAGGAAAGATAAAGGAAGCGGGAAAGGTGCAGTATGCGGCCAATGAAGTGATTTACGGTATGTGTTCCTGCCACGGAAATTTGTACGGCGTAATTAAGGCAATTCTGAAAATCAAAGAAGGGCTGGATTTGGGCGGCGTAAGGAAACCCCTTCCGGCTTTGATCCCGGAGGATATGGCGCAAGTGGAAAAATGTGTGGCTATGATTGATAAAGCGATTAAAGAATTTTGCTGATTGAAATGCAGTTTACCATTCGTAAGGAGACAGCAGGAGCAGTCTTCCTACGAATGGTGAAAATTATTTTTATAAGGAGGCAGCCATGAAAAAAGAAGAAATATTTGAAAAGATCAAAGGAAAAGTTATCGTATCTTGTCAGGCAGTGCCGGGAGAACCTCTGTATGTGGAGGAAAAATCCATTATGTATCTGATGGCTCGAGCTGCAAAACAGGCGGGAACTCCGGCTATCCGTACCAGCAGCATCCGTGATGTGATTGCAATTAAAGAAGAAACAGGGCTTCCGGTGATTGGGCTGGTAAAGGTTCAGTATGAAGGATTTGACAGTTATATTACCCCAACCATGAAGGAAGTGGATGATTTGGTTCAGGCAGGCTCAGATATTATTGCTCTGGACTGCACGAACCGGAAGCGGGGCGATGGAAAAACTGTCAGCGGATTTATTACAGAAGTCCGTGAAAAATATCCGGATGCAATCCTTATGGCAGACATTTCTAATTATGAAGAGGGCGTAAATGCCTGGAAGCTTGGAATGGATCTGGTGGGAACTACCATGAGCGGTTATACCGAATACACGCCCAAACTGGACGGCCCGGACTATGAGCTGGTGCGGAAATTATCAGAAACCATAGATGTTCCGGTGATTGGGGAAGGCAGAGTTCACAGCCCCGGACAGGCAGTGGAAATGCTGGAGGCAGGAGCATTTGCAGTAGTAGTGGGCGGAGCCATTACAAGGCCGTTGGAAATTGCCCAGCGTTTTATCAAGGCGGTGGAAGGCAGGTAATCTATGAAAAAGCATATTGTATGTTTTGGCGATTCCAATACCCATGGTTACTGTGCAAAGACCGGAGGGCGTTTTGATGAGGAACAGCGCTGGACTTGCCTTTTGCAGAAAAAGTTAGGCGATGGCTATCTTATTATAGAAGAAGGGCTCAGCGGGCGCACCACTTGTTTTCCCGATCCCATCTATGAAGGGCTTTCCGGCCTGGACGTGATTTATCCCTGTCTGATGAGCCATGAACCGGTGGACTTGCTGGTGATTATGCTTGGCACTAATGATACCAAGGAACGGTTCGGTTCCTCGGCGGCATGCATTGCTCTGGGGTTGAAGCGGCTGGTGGATAAAGCCGTTGCCACCAGGGACTGCTGGGCTGAAAGCAGAGCGAATATCCTGATTGTAACGCCTCAGAATATCGATCCAAAATATGAGGACACAGAAGTAGGGGCTACCATGGGCCGGGGATGTGCAGAAAAGTCAGAGCTGCTGGCAGAGGAATTCTGGAAAATTGCAGAACTGACAGGATGCCATTATCTGGATGCAAATAAGGTGATTACGGCGAAACCCAATGAGATTGACTTTATGCATCTTACAGAAGAAGGGCACAGGCAGCTGGCGGAAGCCCTGGCAGAAGAGGTAACGGAAATTTTGTCCTGAACTGTCTGATTCATTTGTTGCAGATGCAGCAGGTGATTTCGCTCATTTTTGGCAGGACAGAGGACGGATGGTTGGGGTTACAGATAATAGTGATTGGTATTTTTAGGGAAAAGGAAATCCGAAAAAATCGCAGCTTTGCCTTTTATCAGATGGGCCTATTGGAGCTGCCTGAGAATCTTACAGCCGCCGGCAGATTTTTCCTCTGGCGTCCGGTTCCTTTTGATATGCTGACAAGTCTGCCTAAAGCAGACTTGCAATTATCCCGGCAAGTACCTGGACCAGACAGGCTATGCCATGGAGAAAGCGGAAAATAGACATGATAATTAGGGAATGGATTTAGGCAGGATTAAATTAGCTCTCAAAACGGATATTCCGTTTGTGCAATGCTAATCTGGTTCTGCCTTTTTGTTTTGAGAAGCTGTCATTTTCTCTGTCCTCTATTTAGCTTTTTTCTCTTCCGTTACTGCTTTTTTCTGCCTGAACTATGCTGTTTCTTATCTAACGGTCCAGCAGGCTGCTTCTTATACAAACCTCACCTGTGTCGTATCCGTAGCAGCCGGTATTTTTATTTTGCACGATCCTGTTTCGTTACCTTATGTTATAGGTATTGTCATCATTATATAAAGCAATTACAGATTTAATAAAATTATTTCGTAACCTCTCGATTTTGCCAATTAATACAGCCTGTCCGGTTCCGGCCAGGTACGGCACTCTTCATTTTGTACTAAGGAACTGGCTCAAAATAATATATGCATCTATATATCTGGCATTAAATAATTCCTTAATCCGTGAAGTTTGATTGTTATTCCACATCGCGATCCCTTTGTTTATAGGATTTGCTGACATTTTTGAAAAGTTTTCCGTTATCACCCATTTAGTGATGTTTTCTGATACAATACTCCATAGGAAAACGGTAGTGTCAAATAATCTATGAAAAATCAAGCCAAAAAAATAGGCTCAAATGAACCTTGAAAATTGCAGATATTGATTCCGAAAGGATTTCCGAGGGCTCAGGGCGCCGCCTTGAGAACCTATAAGGGATCAGTCCTTTGATCCATTTTCGGGCTCTGCCCGAACCCGTCCTCGCCGGATGGCGGGAAAAGGGTGCACAGGAATAAGTGCGGCATGAACGTGTCGCGGGCAATGGGCGTGGAGTTTTCCGACAGCCAGGTTAAGAGCCAGCTGAATAGGAAAAAGACGCTTGTAAAAGGCTTAAACGGCAAAAGGGCAGCTATGACGCATACCTTATCCCGGAAAAAATAAAGGTGGCGTACAGGCACAGAAGATGTTAAAATGGTTATGGTTCATCTGTGCAGGGATGCGGCTTTCTCAGGGAGGCTTTCGCATGACACTTTTTTCTATGGCGTGGGCTTAGCGGTGTTATCATGTCGAAGCAGATGGGCCTTTTGTAAAATGGAGTGGAAAGATGGTAATAGAATTAAAGTATTCTGGCACAAATACATATCTTATCCGGGGAACGAATGGCAGCATCCTTTTTGATACGGGATGGGCGGGTTCTTTTCAGCAGTTCTGCAGGGCGCTTGGCGAAGCAGGGGCGACAGTGCAGGAGATCCGGTACCTGTTTATTTCCCATTTCCATCCGGACCACATGGGAATCGCGCAGGAAATTGCCGGCTGCGGTGTGAGGATCGTGGCGGCTGATGTGCAGCGGGCGCATATCCATGATGCGGACAGGGTATTTGCAAAGGAGGGGAACCGCCTTTATCTGCCGATTGTGGATGAGGAGGTCCTTGTCATTTCCTGCGGGGAGAGCCGTCCGCTTTTGGAGGAATGCGGGATTGCAGGGGAAGTGGTGCATACGCCGGGACACAGCGGGGACAGCATTTCTTTATGCCTGGATGAAGGGGTGTTATTTGTAGGGGATCTCAATCCTCTGTATGAATTGGAGATTCATAGAGGGACGCAGATTGGGGACAGTTGGGACAAATTGCTGGCAAGAAATCCCGTCAAGGTGTACTACGGCCATGCGAAAGCGGCGGAGTTAAGCAGGGAGCGGAGGATGCCGAAAAAAGAATCCGAGCATTCCAGAGATATTTTCCGGCTTGTAAAAAAGATTGTGAAATACATAGATAAGGGTTATACGCTGGAGGACACCAGGCGGGCAACATGCGCGGACAAAGCATTTGTGGAGGATGTAGCGAGAATGTATCTGACACATCAAAATATAAGCATTCAGGGAATTTTGGACAGGATTGAGATTAAGGGAAAATAACCGGTGTGCAGAAATGGGAATATGGGCATCTGGAACGCGCACTGCTGCAGGCGGAGGGGAAGGACGGGAAAGGGATCGCATTTCCGGGATAGGAAAATCGGAAGTCATCCACAGGAGGAATAATTATGAGCAGTGCAGGAAATTTAATTTTGGCAATTATGTGGATTCTTGCATCGCCATTATGGTTCTTTGAAAAAAATACTGTGGTGGGTACTATATGGCTATGTGGGGGAATTGTTGAACTAATCATTGGATTGATAAGGCGCAATAAAGAGAAGAACGACAAGTAAATTCCAGTTTGTGGAGGAAGATATGATGGAATTTAATGAAGATTTAGAACAATTTATATTTGAGTATAATGGAATGATTTTTGCCTGGGATGAAGAACCTGGGGAAGATTATATGGAACAGGCCAAAACAATATCTGAAAAATACAATGCACATTTAAATTTAATTGTAGAATTTATGATGCCCGGTATCACAAAAGTTTTTGGCAAGTACTGTTCTGATGAAATAAAAGAAAAATTGGGCAGGCCTGTTATTGACTACAATAACGGGCAAGTGAATTACCTTGAGCAATCATTTGATGATACGCATATATTTACATTTGAATTTTTGGATGATGAATTTAAGAATTTACAGTATTTTTCGATAGATGGCTGACAAATAAGTTCCGGTTTGAGGAACTGGAAAATCCGGATTTGAATGGAGGTATTATGTGGATGGATTACATTAAAATGCTGCGGGAGGATAACAGCTTATCAGACTTGCTGTGCGATGTTTGCGATATAGAAATTTTTCCAGAATTCAAAACGCCCCAAGACGAGTGCGGGCATTTGGCCTATAACATTTCTGGAAAAACATTTGCCAGAACAGGTTCCGGAAGTGAATATATTTTACTTGAAGATGGTTCCATAGGTTTTTGGGGAAGTGAGGGCGCCTGCGGCAGGATTGCAGACAATTTGCAGGAATTTTTTGAATTTGTGGTAAACTGCCCCTATTGGCAGGATTATCTGGATGAAGATGAGTATCAGGACCAAGAGGAACTCAGGGAGTTTGCAAGAGAGGTCTATGAGGAACATATGGAAAACGCAGCGGACTTGTGCGGCTTTGATTTGCCCGAAGCGCAGCAGGAGCTGGCGTGCCGCATGGGGATTGAGAAAATGACTGATGTTGCGGATATATTGATGCGGTTCTATTATTGTACAAAACGTGAACCTCGCTTTGTCTCAACATATACAGAAAATGATGGAAGTACACATAGCGGAACAGGTTCATTGTTTGATCGCTGAGCGCCACTTTTTTAAGAAGTATAAATCCAGCTTCTGGTTGCAGGGATGAAAAGATACTGCTATGATTATCTGTTGCCATATAATGGAGAGACAAGCGCCTATTCTATATCTATCACATGATGGCATCAATTAGAATTTGGAGGATTTACGATGATAACAATTGCTACACATGGCATTACCTATATTGAACCACTTGATGGAAGCTGTGAGTGGTATTGGGGAACTGATTATATACACGGCGATTTGTATGAGGCGGAGGAAGCATACCATGATCATTATCCTGTGAATTGCAATCGTCTTGTATTCGTACATTATCCCGATGGCCGTGTTGTTGAGCCGATGAAAGGAAAGATGGGACAATATTTTGGACGGCCAATTTCATATTGTGGGAAAGTGCAAATTTTATTGGCAGATTTTCCACAATCAATGCTCCGCGTTTTTCAATATGATGACATCGCAGATCAGGTTGCCGAAACTGTTGCGTTGCCTTTGACGGCGGTGGGGAACTGTTATAATCTGATGTTGAAGCAGTATCCTTTAATGCTCACCCGGCAAGCAAATGACGAAAAGTTTCAAATCATCTGGCCGGAGACAGTGGAATTCGATATTGGAGAAACAGAGACTTTTGTTGACAGAAAAGGCGATCAACTATATTTTTGCAGATGGTACGAGGATCCGGATTATCGGGAAGAAATTGTTGTCCGCAAATATCCTGCCGGAGAAATTGCAAAGGTTATTCCAGGAAGCTGGACAGCAATGCCAAATGGCCAGATATGGATTTTGCAGTAATATGAAAATCATGGAATATTGGAGGAAACTATGGCAGAATTGACATCAATGATGAATATTGGTAAAGAAATGGAGAAAAAGCTGACATCTATTGGCATTGAATCTTCCGAGGAACATATGAAGCAGGCGCAAAAAACGCATTTCTCAGGTTAAAGCAAAAATACCCGAATGTGTGTCTGGTACATTTATATACATTGGAAGGCGCAATACATAATATAGAGTTTAACAGTCTTTCAGAAGATAAGAAAAGGGAATTGAAAGAATTCAGTGATTTTCTGAAAAAATAGCAGTAATATATACTGACGAACACTAAAATTTGCCAATAACGTCAACTCACGGGCGCCAATGCCTTGAGCGACGATGGCTCAACGCTTGAAATGCCGCTTTTTACGGAACAGGCGGAGCTGGATGCGGTTCTTTCCATGATTCAGGAGCGGCCGTTTATAGACAGGGAAAATATTTTTCTGATGGGAACGAGCATGGGCGACGCTGTATCGGCAATTACGGCGGCTGACCATAAGGATGAGATTAAAGGCGCAGTCCTGCTGTATCCGGCGTTTGCCATGGCGGATGTGGTCATTCGTTTTCTGGTTTTATCTTAAATTTAAAAAATTTATGTATGTTTTGAGGATTTCCTCTTGACCGGTTGTAAGAATCTGCTGGTACAATTGTATTTTAAAGGAGCAGAGTATAATAACCCGTTATGTGGGAAGAGGCGGTTAATATGGAGGACAAGTTCAAAAAGCGGTTGGATATTTATATGACAGTCTTTAGGATTATCGTGATGTCTTATCAGGCTACCGGGAATTCAGAGCCAGTTAAGTTTCTGTGCTTTCTGGGAGGAAGAAAGGAACAGCTATTGTATTGAGGAGTATGTAAAAGTGAGTTTCCGGAGGTTTCAAAATAAGAGTTGATTTGTTGTAAGAGGGAGAAAGAGAATGATTCGGATTGGACTGGTAGACGATGATTTGAATCATCTGGAGTTGATAAAATCTTTTTTGGATCAATATGAAAAAGAAAAGGAAATCCGTTTTAAGATAGAGGAATTTCACAATGGGCTTAATTTTGTAGAAGATTATAAAGGCGACCTGGATGTGGTATTTTTAGATATTGAAATGCCTCATATGGACGGGATGACGGCTGCAAAACGCATTCGGGAGATTGATTCATCACTGGGGATTGTGTTTGTAACGAATATGGCGCAGTACGCAATTCATGGATATGAAGTGAATGCCATCGACTTTATTGTGAAGCCGCTCAGCTATTATGTGTTTACAGAAAAACTGGAAAAAGCCATTCATTTTTCACAGAAGAATACAGAAAAAAAATATGTGATTCAGACGGAGGATTTGATTGTGCGGCTGAATTATTCCCAGATCTTGTATGTCGAAAAGGACAAAAACTACCTTATGTTTCATACCGATGAGGGACAGTACCGCACCAGGGGAACCATGACGGCGCTGGAAGAGAAATTAAGGGAAGAGGGGTTTTCAAAATGCATCAGCGGCTGTCTGGTCAATCTGAGGCATGTAACGAAGATGATAAAAGATACTGTTTGGCTCAAAGATATGCCCCTGCCAATCAGCAGGCAGCGAAAAAAGGAGTTTAAAGAAGATTTTATGCGTTATCTGGGAGGGGACTACTGATGCAGGAAATGCAATTAATCTCATGTATTCGGTTTTCCATGCAGATACTGATTGCAGAGAGTGTTTTTTTATGGGGGTGGAAACGGAAATATTACTTTCTGCCGCATGTGATTCTGGGGCTTTTCGGATATTTTTGTGCGGCAGTCAGTATTTTTGAAATCCTGCACAGGATACCATCCCAGAGTCCGGTTATTCTGATTCTGTATTATGGCTGTCTGTTTCTGTCCAGCATGGGATTTATGAAATTCTGTTTTCGGGCGGATTTTGAAGAGCTTCTGTTTACAGGCGTCTGTGGTTATGCCACACAGCATATTGCTTTCGGGATTACAACAGCAATGGTAGAATGGTTTGAAATTTCTCTGTCCGGAATCTGGGATTTTCTCTGGATTCGTCTGGCTCCTTATGTTTTGACGGCAGTGATTGTTTATTTTGGGATTGTACGGAAAAATGAATGTTTTTTGCAAAATTTACGCTGTAGTATGCTGCATTTTTACGATTTTTACGGCTTATAGCGTATCCAGGCAAAACAGGATTTTACATGAGAATGAGATTATGGAAAGTATGCTGCATAATGTCAGCGAACAGCAGAAACTGTCCCAGGATGCAGTCAACATTATTAATATTAAGTGCCATGATTTGAAATACCGCATTTCCCAGATTTCCAAAATTGAAAATGTCAGGGAGCAGAGGGAATATATTGAAAGCGTAAAGGGGGCGGTTTCCATTTACGATAACATTTTTCAGACAGGAAACGAGGCTCTTGATCTGGTGTTGACAGAAAAGAGTCTATTGTGCAATGAATACAATATAAAAATGAGCTGTATGGTAGATGGGACCATTTTGGAGTTTATCCATTCCACGGATGTTTATGCATTGTTTGGAAATCTAATGGACAATGCCATAGAGAGTGTCATGAAGGAAACAGACGAAGAGAAGCGGATTATCAGCATCCGGGTCAGCAGACGGAATCAGGGAAGCTTCATTCATATGGAAAACTAATGTAAGGAGTCGGTGGTTTTTGAAGACGGACTTCCTTTAACAACAAAGAATGATAAGAATTATCATGGGTTTGGCGTAAAGAGCATCCGGTACATTGTAGAGAAATATAAGGGAGAATTGCTGATGCACGCAAAGCAGGAGCGCTTTATCGTAGATATTCTATTTTACCCGGAAACGTAACGGAGTCTGACAATCAAATACCAATTTTACCGCCAGGACAGCCAGAAAAACCAGTTTCGGATTTTCCGGCTGTTTTTATGTTACCTTTATCCCATCAAAAGAAACCAATAAGCAAATGGGAGGTAGTAAAGAATGGGAAACGTAGAGGTAGCATGGAAGGATGTCATAAGCGTAATACAGATGATGCAGACGCATCTGATCATCATTGGCATCGCATTGGTATGTATGGTAGCAATGATGTTTATAGCGAAAAGGTGGAAAAAGCCGCTTAGAGGGCAAATCCGCTGGCAGTCGTTTTTTGCTTTTGTTCTGATTCTGACAGTAGTTTTGAATGCGGCATTTACGGGAAGCCTGTACAATACCCTGAATGTGATGCTGTCGGATAAGGGACAGTTGTCGCCGGAGCATATGGAAAATTCCAGGCAGATTGTGGAGGAAGTGACCAATGAAGGAGTAATCCTGACTAAGAATACAGACGGATATCTTCCGATTGCACCGCAGAAAGTGAATGTATTCGGCTGGTCTTCCACTAACCCGATTTATGGCGGAACCGGCTCAGGGACCGTGGATGCTTCCACGGCGGTTGGAATCCTGCAGGGGCTTGAAAATGCAGGTTTTGAGACGAACGAAGAGCTTTCGCAGATGTATATGAACTACCGAGCACAGCGTCCGGCCATCAGTATCAACGATGGGCAGGATTGGACACTACCGGAGATACCCGCTGCAGACTATCCGGAAGATGTGCTTGAGAGGGCAAAGGAATTTTCCGATACGGCAGTTATCGTATTTTCCCGTACCGGCGGCGAGGGCGCGGACCTGCCTTTTGATATGGGGCCGGTTATGGACGGGACTGCCATGGATATCGGAACCAAATACATGAAAGGAAGTTACACGAATAATTCAGAAAATTATGCGGACTTTGAAGCTGGGCAGTCTTATCTGGAACTGAGCCGGACCGAGAGGGATCTGGTGGAGATGGTCTGCGGCCAGTTTGAGGATGTTATCGTCATTTACAATGGAGCCAACGCTTTGGAACTTGGATGGACGGAAGAATATGAACAGATTAAGGGTGTACTGCTTTGTGCAGGGGCAGGCTCTACCGGATTTAACGCATTGGGGAATATCCTTTCCGGCGAAGTGAACCCATCAGGAAAAACCGCAGATACATGGCTTCGGGATTTGCATCAGGCGCCGTACATCAACAATATCGGCCACTTTGCCTATACAAATACACAGGAGACTGCAGCTGCCGCTCAGGCAGCCTGGGAGCGGGCAGACGGGATTGTTTCCTTTGTCAATTATGTGGAAGGGGTTTATGTAGGCTACCGTTTCTATGAGACAGCGGCAGAGGAAGGGCTGCTCAATTATGAAGATACGGTAATGTATCCTTTTGGGTATGGACTCAGCTACACGGATTTTGAACAGGAAATGGGGGAACTGCAGATATCAGGAGATACCATCAGCGTGGAAGTAACCGTGACAAATACCGGTGATACAGCCGGGAAAGATATTGCAGAACTGTATTATACACCGCCTTACACCAACGGGGGATTGAAAAATCAAGTGTGAATCTGGTGGCATTCGACAAGACCGGCCTGTTGGAGCCAGGAGAATCAGAGGCGCTGACACTGACTTTTCATGTGGAAAATATGGCGTCTTATGATACTTACAATACCGGGCATTATGTGCTGGAGGAAGGAGATTATGTTATCAGCCTACGTTCAGACAGCCACACAGTTTTGGATTCTAAAGAATATCAGGTGACGGAAACTGTTGTCTATGAGGATGGGCAGACACATAATGGGGATCTTATGGTAGCCGAAAACCGGTTTGGTTTTGTGGAAGGGGAGATTACTTACCTTTCCAGAAGGGATGGATTTGCAAACTACGAGCAGGCTACGGCTGCGCCCGATAGCTATGAATTAAACGGCACTGTTCTTGGAAATGGAACCTATGATCCAACTGTTTACAATAATGCTGACGACGTGATGCCGGTTACCGGGGCAGATAACGGGATGGAGCTGTTTGATTTAAGAGGGGCGGAGTATGATGACCCGCGCTGGGAAACATTGCTGGATCAGGTGACAGTGGATGAAATGGTAAATCTGATTGCCTTTGGCGGGCATCAGAACGCGGCCGTGAATTCTGCCGGAAAAATCAGGATTCTGGACACAGATGGCCCGGCAGGCGTTAATTCCAGCACCCTGGGTGTTTTTGGAACTGGCTTCTGTTCAGAGGTGATTCTGGCGCAGACATGGAATGAAGACCTGGCAGTGGAATATGCAAGGATTATGGGTGAGGAATTTGCAGATTTTCATATTACGGGCTGGTATGCGCCGTCTATGAATATACACCGCAGCGCTTTCGGCGGGCGTGATTTTGAATACTACTCAGAAGACAGTGTGCTCAGCGCCAGAATGGCAGTGGCGGAAGTGAGCGGCGCAGTGGAAAGCGGGATGTATCCATATATTAAGCACTTTGCCCTGAATGAACAGGAAATCAACCGGAATGCCCTGCTGTGTACCTGGAGTACGGAACAGGCCATGCGTGAAATTTACTTTAAGCCTTTTGAAGAAGCAATCAAGAGCAATCCAGATGGAAAACTTGCTGTTATGTCCTCTTACAATTTCCTGGGAACAGAATGGGCAGGCGGATGTAGTGAGCTGCTGCAGGAAGTTTTAAGAGGTGAATGGGGATTCAAGGGTATGGTCATTTCTGATTATTTTGGAAATTACGGATATATGGATGCAGACCGGGCTGTACGCGGCGGTACGGATATGATGCTCGGAACAGCCGGAAATGAAGCAATTATGACAGATTTGAGCGCCACTTCCGTAAATGCTATGCGTCAGGCGACAAAAAACATTTTCTACACTACAGTAAACAGCTCCGCTTATGAAAATTATGTTCCGGGAACCACTCCGGGATGGCTGAAGGTTGTATATGGCGTAGACGCGGCAATTGCAGCGCTGCTGGTTCTGGGTGAAATTTTGGTCATCCGCAGTTACCTGAAAAAGAAAAAAGCAGTGATTGCAGAAACAGCCAGAACTCTTATCAAAAATGAATCTGGAAGAGAAGGCGGCGCTGCTGAGCGGAAAGACAGTCTGGGAGACGCGGGACATCCCGCGTCTCGGAATTGAATCCATCACGCTGTCAGACGGGCCTCACGGAATACGGAGACAGGCGGGCGCCGGGGATCATCTGGGACTGAATGAATCCTTGAAAGCCACCTGTTTTCCAACCGCAGCAACCATTGCGAATAGCTGGGATGAATCGCTGGGGGAAGAAATTGGGAAAGCGCTGGGAGAGGAAGCCGCTGCTCAAGGGGTTCATGTGCTTTTGGGACCGGGGCTCAATATCAAGAGAAGCTCTCTTTGCGGAAGGAATTTTGAATATTTTTCGGAAGACCCGTACCTGGCGGGGAAAATGGCGGCAGCCTATATACGGGGAATTCAAAGTCAGGGAGTGTACGCCTGCCCCAAGCATTTTGCAGTAAACAGCCAGGAGCTGCGCCGCATGGCCATGAATGCGGTGGTGGATGAACGTACTCTGCGGGAAATTTATCTGACCGGTTTTGAAATTGCGGTTAAAGAAGGCGGTGCGAAAGCGGTTATGAGCGCGTACAACCAGATTAATGGGGAGTATGCCAACGAAAATAAAAAGCTGCTTGTAGATGTCCTGCGGAAAGAATGGGGATTTGACGGCATTGTTGTTACTGACTGGGGCGGCTCTAATGACCACGTAAAGGGTGTAAAATGCCGGTCAAATCTGGAGATGCCGGCTCCGGGACTGGATTCTGCAAGGGAGATTTTGCCATAGAACCAAGATATCAGGGAGCGGGTTCATCCATGGTAAATGCAACCCGTGTGGAATCAATGTCAGCGTTGATTCAGGAATATGACCTGCAGCTGGTGGGTGTAACAAAAGGATATTCCAGAACCGGGGAAGCGGATGCAGCCGTGAAGAAAGAAGCTCTGGATCTTGCAGGGCAGGCAGACGTGATCCTGTACTGTTTTGGACTGGATGAAATCAGCGAGTCTGAGGGAATGGACAGAAACCATATGAGGATTCCTCAGAATCAGATTGAACTGCTGGAGGAACTGGTGAAGGTGAATCCTAATATTGCCGGGATTATGAGCGCAGGTTCCAGTGTGGAGATGCCCTGGCATTATTGCTGTAAATCCATCTTGCATGGGTATCTGTGCGGTCAGGCGGGAGCAGGAGCCATGCTGGACATATTAACAGGACAGATAAATCCTTCCGGCAGGCTGAATGAAACGTATCCTGTCAAATACGAGGATACACCAGCATTTCGGTATTTTCCGGCCACGGAAAGAAACTCCGAGTACAGGGAAGGACTGTTTGTAGGGTACCGCTATTATGATATCAGCAAGGTACGGTTCTTATATCCTTTTGGATATGGCCTATCTTATACGGAATTTTCTTATTCCGATCTGGAGGTAGATGGGAAAGGGGCAAGTTTTACCTTAAAAAATATCGGACCCATGGATGGGGCAGAGGTAACGCAGCTCTATGTGGGACTGCCTGGGGCGAAGATCTTCCGTTCGCAGAAAGAATTAAAAGGGTTTCAAAAAATTTTTCTGAAAAAAGGAGAGGAAAAGAGAATCCGAATTCCATTTGATGATAAGACCTTCCGGTACTGGAACAGGAAAACCGGCCGCTGGGAAATTGAGGGCGGTGAATATCAAATCATGGTGGGAGCTTGCGTGGCGGATATTCGTCTGACCGGGAATCTTACCGTCAGAGGAACTACGGAGAAAAATCCCTACCAGGACGCTGAATTGCCATCTTACCGGCATGGACTGGTTGGCCAGGTAACAGATCAGGAATTTGAGATACTGCTTGGCTATCCGATTCCGAGCGGCAAATGGATGGGGGAATTGGGGATAAATGACGCAATCTGCCAGATGTACTATGCAAAAAGCGGATTGGCCAGATGCATTTATCGGGTTCTGACGAATAAAAAGAAAAAGAGTGAGGAAAAAGGGAAACCGGATCTGAACATTCTGTTTATCTATAATATGCCTTTTAGGGGAATTGCGAAGATGACAGGAGGAGCCGTCAGCATGGAAATGGTGGAAGGGATGCTCTTGGCTGTAAACGGGCATTTCTTTGGAGGAATCTCCAAAATAGCTGCAGGATACTTTAGAAACAGAAAGAAAAACCGCACTTATGAACGGTTGCTGTATGGAGGAGGAAACAAACCGTGAAACTGATAAAAAAGTGGATTTTCGAACATCCGAACCTATGGGAATTTATTTTATTTAATATCCTGTCCAATGTGTCGACCATTGTCAATTTTGTTGTAATGTGGCTCTGCACAGGATTTGTGTTTTCCAGATGGAGGCAGACGCCGTTTCAGTTCCTGTTTTTTAATTATGCCAATGTGGAAAGTGACTTGGGATTGTGCGGGTTTCTGAGCTTTCTTGTGGCAACCGCACTGGCACAGACAGTAAACTTTTATGTGCAGAAAAATTTTGTGTTCCGGTCCAATGCAGCGTTTGCACAGGCGGTGCCCAAGTATATCTGTCTGGCGGTGGTTCTGGTAATTGTATCAGCTGCTCTTCCGGCATACAGCCAGACATTTTTATACCCGTGAGCGAAATCATTTGCCGGAAGATCGTTCATAGCTTTGAGGAAAAAAGCAAATGATTTGGCAAATAAGTATGCTCGTGAGTATAACTGGTCTTGGCGTTTCGGCGGGAATCACTCCGACATTGGCTAATATCATCAATATACTGGTTCAGGTGGCATTAAGCTATCCGGCAATGAAGTTCTGGATTATGCCATCGCGCAAATTATGAATGGAACGGGATTTCCTCAAAATGGGAGGCTGCCGGAACATGATTAAATTCCCAAAGCTTATACTGTGATTTCGCTGTTATCACAGTTGGCGTGTGAGAATTCCATGTTCTGGCAGCCTCTGGCTGTTTGTTTAAGTTCTTTTACGGATGTTATTTTCTGCAGTCAAAGGCCGGGTTTGCCGCATAGAAATTTTTGGAATCCAGGTGATCCTGAACAATCCGCAGCCCTTCACCGAAACGCTGGAAGTGGACTATTTCGCGGGCGCGCAGGAAACGGATAGGATCGGCAACCTCCTGGTCTTTCACCAGCCGCAGAATGTTGTCATAGGTGCTGCGGGCTTTCTGTTCTGCAGCCAAATTTTCCGTCAAGTCGGTAATTGGGTCGCCCTTGGACTGGAATTCACAGGCATTGAAAGGGATTCCTCCTGCAGCCTGGGGCCACAATGCCAGTGTGTGATCCACATAATATTTGTCAAAACCGGAAGCTTTGATTTCCTCCGGAGACAGGTCTTTGGTCAACTGGTAGACAATGGTGCAGATCATTTCCATGTGGGCCAATTCTTCTGTGCCGATATCGGTTAACAGTCCCGCAACCTCCCGGTAAGGCATGGTATACCGCTGGGACAGATACCGCATGGAAGCAGAAAGCTCTCCGTCAGGCCCGCCAAACTGACTGATGATTACCTGGGCGATCTGCGGGTTCGTCTGGGTAATGTTCACCGGATACTGTAATCTTTTCTCATAATTCCACATTAGCAGATTCCTCCTTCCCAGGGCATGGGCTGCATTGCCCACAGCCATTTCTGATCTGGTTTTGCTGTGTCAATGGTAAGAGGCCCGTAACAGTTTTCATATTCTTTTAAAGCATTCATGCGCACTTCGCGGAAATGGTTGAAGTAAGCGATTGCCTCCTGATCCATTGGATGGGTGTCAAGGTAGAGGACAATATCGTTTACCGCAAAGCTTACCATGTTAATCCACTGAAATAATTTCATCTGTTCCATCTGATTTCCTTTCATTTCGGGCACCCTCCTTTCCCTAAAAACGGTTTGCTTAATTCCGGGAAAATCGTTCCGCACTGCAATGCCTTATCCACTTCAAATGTCTCATGGAAACATTGCCATGGAACGTATGCCATTGCAACGGGCATGCCTGCCAACGGATCCGAAGAGCAGGGGCAGTTTCCCGGCATTGCCGCACACTCCGGCATGTTAGAGCCCGGCATATCAGCCGGACAGGGTTTTGGCATCATCGGCCGTTTCGGCATATCGGCCGGACAGGGCCGCTGCATCATCGGCCGTCCCGGCATGGGGGCCGGACAGGATCTTTGCGTCATCGGCCGTTTCGGCATATCGGCCGGATAGGGCCGCTGCATCATCGGCCGTTTCGGCATATCAGCCGGACAGGGTTTTTCGGGCATTTGACATTGTGACGTATTCTGGCTGCAGCCGCAGTCAGATGCTGTATGATAATTAGCCATAATGGTTATTCCTCTCTTTATTGATTTGCTTTTTAATACAATATGAAAGAAGTGGGAAAATGGTGCAGTGATTGGAGTATCTAACGTTACTGTTCACTCTTTGAGCTGCCACCACGCTGCAGGGTATCCGCAATAACTGTTTGCATCTCTCGGGCATATTGTTCACTCCTGGGCCGCCCGCCACGCTGCAGGGTCACGGGACAATACCTCCGCTGTTATTGGAATATTGCTTTATGGCACAGGAAATGTTATACTGTTTTATGGATTGGAAAAATATGTTTGGGAAGGCGGTTTTGCAGAACCGGCAGGGAAGATTTTGCCGGATTTTTCTGCGGCGAAAGGGATACATATGAAAAATTTAAGGAAAATAGCGGGAATTTCTGTTCTTTTTACACTTGTTTTTATGGTAATTGCAGTGTTTCGGTTTCAAAATGAGGGAGACTTCTTCATTTGGCCGGAAAAAATTGAATATCAATATAATGAAGGCTGGTTAACAGCTGTATTGGATGCTGCGAAAGCGCCGAAGGAAGGTCTGGAGAATCCGGATGACGTGCAGGCTCTGATAGAGGACGCTTTGAAACCAGAAATGTTTCAGGAAGTGACCCTGCCCTGCAAAGGAAAAAGCAATCCAGGCGATATTGTGTTTTTTCATAATGTTCTTCCCATGGATTATAAAGGGCTGACCCTGAATTTTTTCTCCAGAAATACCAGTGTACAGGTTTTTTTGGACGGTAAGTTAATCTATCAGTATGGCATCGGCAAAAAAGAGGCTTCCGGGGATCCTCTTGGAGATATGGAAAATTATGCGGATATTCCCAATACGATTCAGGAAGGGGAATTATGGCTTGTTTTGTCTTCTCCCGAACCGAATGCAGCGGCGATGCTGAATAACGTAACAATTGAAACCCGTGATGCAATGGTAATCGGAGTCATGGGAAACAATGTTGCGGATATCGGCTGCTGTCTTTTGATAATGATTGTGGCGATTATTATGTTCGTGCTTGCTTTAATACGGCTGTATACCCGTCAGCCGGCCCGGGGAGAGTTGTTTTTGGGACTTGCCGGAGTAGCGGCCGGGGTCTATTGTTTTATCGGAACAGATACGCTGAGTATCTTTTATGATGTGCAGGAGGCCTATGAAATGCAGGAGTATCTGGTCCTGCTGATTCCGCTGTTTCTGGCATTGTATTTTGAAAAAAGCCTGCATACCTTATTTCCCCGGCGTTTTTCCGTGCTGCTGTGGGGCGCCAGTATCCATGCAGTGGCGCAGATTGTTCTGGAATTTTCCGGGATAACTAATTTGACAGAGACGGCAAATGTTTCGGCTGCCGTCATAGGGCTTATCTGTGTGGTTGCAATTGTAAGCCTGATTCAGTTGGAATATCAGAAAAAGATTTATCAGGCATTGCTGGCAATTCTGGCAATGACAGTGCTTTTGTCAGGCGGGATTGTCAATGTCATATTGAATACATTTTTAAAGAATCCGTATGGCAATACAGCAGGGCAGTACAGCATGGTGGTATTCAGCATTCTGATGGCAACCATGCATACCCTGCAGCTTTCCAAGGAGTATCGGGCAAGTGCAGAAGAAAGCGCGCGGATGCTGAGCGAAAAAGTAAAAGCGGCCCAGCAGCAGAACCTTCAGCTTGCCCAGGCAAAAAAAGATGCGGATGCGGCAAGGCAGGAAGCATTGGCGGCCAATGACGCAAAAGGCAGATTTCTGGCCCGGATGTCCCATGAGATCCGTACGCCCATCAATGCAGTGCTGGGCATGGATGAGATGATTCTGCGTGAATCCAAAGAACAGCAGATCAAGGACTATGCCATGGATATTTATACGGCAGGGCAGACTTTGCTGTCTTTAATTAACGATATTTTAGATTTTTCCAAGATTGATTCCGGAAAAATGGAGATTGTGCCGGTAGAATATGATGTGAGCAGCCTGATTCATGATCTGGCCAATATGGCGGCCCAGCGGGCAAAGGATAAGGATATTAAGCTTGAATTGGAAATAGATCCCGGCGTGCCTTCCAGACTGTTTGGCGATGATGTGCGGCTCAGGCAGGTTCTGACCAATATTCTGACCAATGCAGTAAAGTATACCCTGGAAGGTTCTGTTTGGCTGCGGCTCAGAAGCTGGGAGACTGAGCCGGGAACGGCAAACCTGTGGTTTGAAGTGGAAGACACCGGCATTGGAATCCGGGAAGAAGATCTGCCCAAATTGTCTGCCGAATTTGAACGGATTGAGGAAGACAGGAATCGGAATATTGAAGGAACCGGCCTTGGCATGAACATCACAATTCAGCTTCTTACGCTGATGGGCAGCAAGCTGCAGGTAAAAAGCGTCTATGGAGTGGGGTCGAAATTCTATTTTGAACTGGAGCAGAAAATTGTGGACGCCACGCCCATTGGAGATTTTGAAACCAGAGTGCGTCAGCTTGCGGAAAATTACAGCTACGGTACCAAGTTTTTAGCGCCGGAGGCCAGAGTGCTGGTGGTGGATGACAATGCAGTCAACCGTAAGGTCTTCCGAAGTCTTTTAAAAGAAACTCAGATTCAGGTGACTGATGCAGAGAGCGGAGTAGAATGTCTGGAACTGGTTCAGAAATTTCCTTATGATTTGATTTTTCTGGATCACATGATGCCGGAAATGGACGGAATAGAAACGCTTCACTGCATGAAAGAATTTACGGAATTTCCCTGTAAGGATACGCCGATTATTGTGCTGACGGCCAATGCGGTGGCCGGGGCCAGAGAAAAATATTTAAAAGAGGGATTTGACGACTTTCTTTCGAAACCTATTGTGCCGGAAAAGCTGGAGGATATGCTGAAAAGAATGCTGCCGGAGGAATTGCTTCAGGAAGCGCCGGAAGGCGGGACGGAAGAAACTGCAGACTTCCCAAAGCAGCCGGAGGTTTCTTTGGAAGAACTTCCCCAGGTGGACGGCCTGGACTGGAATTACGCTTGGCTGCATTTGCCGGATATGGAATTGCTTGAATATACCGTGCGGGAATTCTATGGACAGATTGATTCAGCGGCAGAACGTTTGGAAGAAGCTTATGAGCAGTTGGAAGAGCCGGAACAGTTAGACAGATACCGGATTCAGGTGCATGCCATGAAAAGCCTGGCGGCTACGATCGGAATTGTTCCCCTGGCAGGCGTTGCAAAGGTATTGGAATATGCGGCAAAAAGTGGTAGAATAGATGTGATTCATTCCATGACGGGGGCATTTTTGGAAGAATGGCGCAGTTACCATCAGAAACTGCAGGGGGTTTTCGGCATAGAAGAGAAAGCCAAAGAAGCAGTGACGGATTATTCTGTGATGCAGGCTTTGGTAGAGATGGTAAGGCTCAGTATGGAGCAGATGGATATTGACCAGGCGGATCAGCTTATGAGCCAGCTTCAGTCCTATGAATATCCAAAGGATATGGGACGAAACATTCAAAAGCTTGCAGAAGCAGTTACAAATTTAGACCTGGAAGAGGCGGATCGCCTTGCAGATTTGCTGATCGGGCAGATGGGATAATAGATTGGAGGAGGAAACATGAAGAAAATCTTGCTGGTAGGAAAACTTAATAATGTGGTGAAAGAGACAAATGCATTTTTGTCACAGTTTTTCCATGTACAGCTTTGTTCAGAGAATGCAGGGGTTATGGAGGGAATGATGAAAATTGTTAATCCCGATCTGGTTGTCATCAGCCTGATTGGGGCATACGGCATTGACACGTCCATGTTCTTTTTACTGAGCAGCCAGTATGCAGATACGCCGGTTCTGACTATTGGAACGGAGGAAGAGAGCAGGGAATTTTTCAAATATTATGAAGAACGTCAGTTTGAAAACCTGATTCGTCCGGTGGAGAATACAACCATTCTGAATGCAGTCTGCAGAAGACTTGGACTGAATAAGGAGCAGATTGCAGAGGGAGCGGCAGAAGGAAAGAAAGCGGCCAGCGGTAAAAAGCGTGTGCTGGTGGTAGATGATAACGGCACTACACTGCGGACGATGAAGGCCATGTTAGAGGACTGTTATGAAGTTGCCATTGCAATTTCCGGAGCCCAGGCTATGACCTCTATTGGAAAACAACGGCCGGATCTGATTCTTCTGGATTATGAAATGCCGGTTTGCGATGGGAAAATGACGCTGGAAATGATCCGCGCCGATGAGGAGATGAAAGACATACCCGTGATGTTTCTGACGGCAGTCAATGACCGGGCCAATATTGAGGCTGTGCTGAAGTTAAAACCAGCGGGATATTTTCTGAAACCGGCAGTGAAGGATAAGCTGATTGCAGAAATTGACCGAATATTGGCCCAAAATTAATGCGTTGGCATCTGATTAGAAATCAGCAAGGAGCAGACGATGAACTATTATCTTGCCCCGTTAGAGGGCATTACGACATATATTTACCGGAATGCATACCACAGCATTTTTACCCCTATGGACAAATATTTTACCCCTTTTTTGGCTCCGAAGCAGAAAAAGGGCCTGAGCAGCCGGGAGAAGAATGATGTTCTTCCGGAACACAACCGGGGACTTTTTCTGGTGCCTCAGCTGTTAACCAATCGGACGGAAGATTTTATCAGAGCTGCAATGGTTCTTAGGGAATATGGATATGAAGAAATCAACCTGAATTTGGGTTGTCCTTCCGGCACGGTAACCGCGAAGGGGAAAGGGGCGGGATTTTTGGCTTATCCCATAGAGTTGAACCATTTTTTGGATGAGATTTTTTCAAAACTTACAATGCGCATTTCTGTCAAAACCCGGATCGGCATGGAAGATCCGGATGAATTTGAAACACTTCTAAAGCTTTTTAATCAGTATCCTTTAGAAGAACTGATTATCCATCCCAGAGTGAGGGAAGATTACTACAGCAATTTGCCTAATTATCGGGTATTTGAAGAGGCGTTGCAAGGCAGCTCCAATCCGGTATGCTACAATGGAGATGTTTTTACGGCGCAGGATTTCGGAAAGCTCCAGAGCAGGTTTCCCAGGCTTTCCGCTGTGATGCTTGGGCGGGGAATCATTGCCAATCCTGACTTGTGCAGGGAATGTATCCTGACCTCTGTTTCTGAAACTGTGCCCGGTTCCGCTGCTTTGCGAAACGCCGCAGGCGAGTCTGAAAGCAAGGAAATAGGGCAAAAGGAACAGTATCGGAGATTTCATGACAGAATATACAGGGAGTATCAGGAACTGCTGTCCGGAGAACGGAATGTACTGTTTAAAATGAAAGAAATCTGGTCTTATATGATACAGTTATTTTCGGATTACCAAGCCTATGCAAAGAAAATTAAAAAGTCAGAAACGTTTCGGGATTACGAAACGGCAGTGAATGCGCTGTTTCGGGAACAGGGGGTTATCAGTAATGGAAGATTATCGTTTTAAAGTGAATTTGGGCGGCATGATTGAGATTTTGTCGGATCATCTTTACAGCAGCCCGGATGTTTTTATCCGGGAGCTTCTTCAGAATGCGGCAGATGCCATTACGGGAAGGAGAGAGATAGAGGACAAAGAGCTGGAAGGCTCTATCATTCTTGAGATAGAAGAGGAAAAGAAGCTGGTGTTTAGCGACAACGGCCAGGGGCTTACGGAAGAAGAGATTCACAAGTTTCTGGCAATTATCGGGGAATCCTCCAAGCGGGAATTAGAGAACAGAAGCATACGGCGGGATTACATCGGGCAGTTTGGCATCGGCCTGCTGTCCTGCTTCATGGTTTCGGATGAAATCTGCCTGGTTACCAGATCCTGCCGCAGCAAAGACGCTCCGACGTTGGAATGGAGGGGAAGGCCGGACGGAACTTATACCATAGAGACGTTAGATCCCTCTAGGAAAGACAGGGAGACGCTGGATGCGCCGGGGACCAAAATCGTGCTTCTGGCCAAAGAAGGGATGGAAGAATATTTTACCAGAGAATCCATGGAAGAGCTGGTTTCCTATTATGGGCTTTTGCTTCCGTTTCCTGTTCTCATTCGTCAAAATGGAAAAGAAAAACAGATTAATCCGGTATACCTTCCCTGGGAAGGCAGAACTACCAATAAGCAGGAGCTTCTGCTGTTCGGCCAGATGCTGTTCGGAGAGCTTTTTTTAGACTGTCTTACCTTTTCCGCCAGGGAAGGAAACGTATCCGGCGTGATCTATATCTTAAATTATACAGTGCTTCCTACCGCCAAACCGGAACACCGAATTTATTTAAAGCATATGATGCTGACGGAAAAGGGAGACGGACTGCTCCCGGATTGGGCGGTGTTTACCAAATGCATTGTGCATGCCACTGATTTGAAGCCCACGGCTTCCCGGGAAGGATTTTACGAAGACGAAACCTTAGACGCCGTAAGGGAAACCATAGAAAACAGACTGATTGACTACATAGACACCATGGCGGACGACCAGCCGGAATTGTTCGGGAAGTTCTTCCGGGTGCATCAGCTTACCCTGATGGAGCTGGCTCTGGCTAATCCCAAGCTGTTTCGGACGCTGATTGACTATTTTGAATTTGAAACCACCAGAGGGACCCTTACGGGGTATGATTTGCGGATGTGCGGGGAAGAGCTTGTCTATGCGCCCAACCGAGAGCGTTATAAGCAGCTGTCCCAGTTGTTCTTTGCACAGGATCAGCTTCTAATCAATGTGACTTATGTGCATGCCCTGGAATTGTTAGAGGGCCTTGGACATTTGTATGGCATCAGGGTTAGTGAAGTGGAAGAAGAGGAAATCGAGGATCTGATGGAGGAACTGGAAGAAGAAGAGCAGGAGGCTGGATTTGAATTTCTGGAAAAAGCAAATAAAATTCTGAAAGACCGAGACTGCAAGGCAGAATTAAAATGCTTCCAGCCCGAGAGCCAGCCGGCGTTTTTCCTGATGGACGAGGAAGCAGTGCTGAATCGGCAGATTGCGTCGTCCAAAAACAAAGCGAATTCCATATTCACCAAAATGCTGAATATGATTTCAGGGGAATTAAAGGGCGAAGATGCAGTCTCGGCGCTTTATCTCAATTACAACAATCCCATTGTCCATCATTTAATTAAAATCAAAGACGAAGACGCGCTGAAGATCTTTGTGGAGATCATCTATATTCAGGCGTTGCAGATTGGCGGATTTCCGCTGCGTAAGAATGATATGAGCGCCCTAAACCAGAATATACTGCTGCTGATGGAAAGAGATCTGGTAGAGAAAGAAAATTGAGACTGGAGGAACCTGATATGAGAATGTATGATATCATCCAAAAGAAAAAGAAAGGCAAAGTCCTCACCGGGGAAGAAATTCGTTTTATGACAGAAGGCTATACCAAGGGAGAAATACCGGATTATCAAATGTCTGCCCTGCTGATGGCAGTCTGTTTTCAAGGTATGACAAAAGAAGAAACGCTGGCATTGACGCTGGCGATGCGCGACAGCGGAGAGGTTTTGGATTTGTCCGGAATCCAGGGAACCAAAGTGGATAAACACAGTACCGGCGGGGTAGGGGATAAGACCTCCCTTGTTCTGGCTCCGATGATAGCCGCCCTTGGAATCCCGGTGGCAAAAATGTCCGGCAGAGGGCTTGGGCACACAGGAGGAACCATTGATAAACTGGAATGTTTTCCGGGATTTTCCACAGAACTGACAAAGGAACAGTTTTGCCGGAACGTGAACCGGATGAACATGGCGATTATGGGGCAGACGGCCGATCTGGCTCCGGCAGACAAGAAGCTTTATGCCCTGCGGGACGTAACGGCTACCGTGGATCAGCTTTCTTTGATTGCGTCCAGTATTATGAGCAAAAAGCTGGCGGCAGGGGCAGACGCTATTGTATTGGATGTGAAGACAGGAAACGGGGCATTTATGAAAGAGGAAAGAGACGCCTTTGCCCTTGCAGAAGAAATGGTGGAAATCGGGAAAAGCGCCGGAAAGAAAATGGCTGCGGTGATTACCGACATGGATCAGCCCCTGGGAAATGCCGTGGGGAATTCTTTGGAAGTAAAAGAAGCGATTCTGTCCCTGAACGGGGTTGGACCCAAAGATTTGATGGAGGTAGTTTATGCCCTCGGCGCGGAAATGGTTCTGGCGGCAGGAAAAGCAGAGACGGCAGAAAGAGCGGCAGAATTGCTGGAACAGACCATCCGTGAGAAAACTGCGCTTAATAAGCTGGCAGAATTTGTGGAGGCCCAGGGCGGTGAGAAGCGTTATGTCTACCAGCCGGAACTGCTGCCGGCGGCGGGCATTCAGATGCAGGTCATCAATACGGAAGCAGGATATGTGGGAGGAATCCAGGCAGAGGAAATCGGGCTGGCAAGTCTGAGCTTAGGCGGCGGGCGCGTGACAAAGGACAGCCCCATTGATTTGTCTGTGGGTATTCTGCTCCATAAGAAAAAAGGCCAGGCGGTGCGGCCGGGAGAGGCTCTTGCCACTGTCTATGCCAATGATATGGAAAGGGCCAAAGAAGCCTATGGGCAAACCGTACGGGCATTCTCCATTCAACCTCAGGCTCCCCAACAGGCTCCGATGATTAAGAAAATTCTGCGGTAATAAATTCCCTTCTTTTTTCATATAGTGCAATATGGGAAAAGGAAGACGAACAAGACTGGATCAAGTCAGGGAAAATGTAAAATCAAATATTGTAGAATCCTTAGAACTGCCTGTGGACATTATGTACGGAGCGGTGATTGTCACCGCCATGGGCCGCAGACAGGTTCTGGTGGAAAATTATAAGGGTATTATCGAATATACCCGGGAAAAGATCCGCTTACAGACCAAAACATGCCAGGTGACCATTCAGGGCAGGGAGCTGCTGGTGGAATACTACACCAATGAGGAAATGAAAATTACCGGATGTATTCAGGGAATATTATATGACTCATAAGGGGTAGGACATTTGTTAATTGATAAATTAAAGTATTTGCAGGGATATGTGAAAATCAGGCTTACCGGATATGCGCCGGAGCGGTTTCTGAATCTGTGCAGCAATCACAATATTCTGATTTGGAATCTGGAATATGAAGAAGACAATTATGTATTTTGCATCAGCGTCAGAGGCTTAAAAAGGCTGAAGCCCATTCTGAAAAAAACAAGGACAACATTCGTGATCTTAGAACGTGTGGGACTTCCCTTTGTAATGCGCAGATATCGGAAGCGCAAGCTATTTTTCGCAGGAATTGTTCTGTGCTGCGGACTGCTGTATACCATGTCGCTGTTTGTGTGGAAAATTGAGATCAACGGCAATCTCCATGAAACAGACAGCAATATTATCAAATTCCTGGAAGAAAATAAGATATACCACGGACTGTTAAAGAGCAGAATAGACTGTGAGGAAATAGAGGAAAAACTCAGGGCAGGGTATGAGGATATCATCTGGGCTTCTGCAAAGTTAGAAGGAACCATGCTGATTATTGATGTGCAGGAAAATCTTGCCACCAACCAGCAGGCAGCTGCCAAAGGAGAGGCAGAGGAGCTTCCAGGAGATTTGGTGGCTGACAAGGACGCGGTGATTTACAGTATCCTGACCCGTCAGGGAACCCCTTATGTGGAAAAGGGCATGGAAGTCCATCCCGGCGATATGCTGGTGGAGGGAAAGAACCCGGTGTACAATGACAGCGAAGAAATTGCTTCCTGGCAGTACTGTGTGGCAGACGCAGATATTCTGGGCATTACGGAATATACTTACGAAGAGCAGTTTTCCATGTGGTATGAAGATCGGATCTATACCGGAAAAGAACGGGAGACTTACGGGATTCGGCTGTTTAACCTGCAGATCCGGCTGCCGTATCTGTCTGGAAAATTTACGGATTATGACAGGATTACCGATGAATATAATGTGAAAATCGGTGACAGTTTTTACCTGCCTCTGGCGCTGACCAAAGAGATTCACAGGGAATACCAGACAGAAAAAAAGAAATACACGGAGAAAGAAGCAAAACAGACAGCACAGGAGAAGTTAAATCAGTTCTGCAAAGAACTGACAGAACAGGGAATTCAGATTGTGGAAAATCGCGTTGCGATTTCGGCAGACGGCAAAAACTGCACTGCTTTCGGCACAATACAGGTGATTGAGCCTATCGGAAGCCGGAAAGAGACGGTGATAACAGATGTTCCAGCGGAAACTCCGGAAGAGAATCCGTAACATTGCAATGGAGCAATCAAACAGGGAAATAGCTGATTTTTCAGATTATTTCCCTGTTTTTTGGGCTTGTCAAGGATTTTTTGGAGAAATCTTGAAAATGAGAAAAGTTTTTGATATAATAAATTCCAGTATGTGTATATTTCCCTGAGAAAGTGAGGTATATTTATTTGCAGATAGAATATATAGAGATGAGTACCTTGGAGCAGCAGGCCGTATTCGGCTGTCAGGATCATTATGCACGGATGATTGAGAAGGCGTTCTCGGTACTGATTGGGCTGCGGGAATCTAAAGTGGAAGTAAAGGGAGAAGATCTGACAGGCGTGTCCAACGCAGTATCCGTCTTACAGTCTTTACAGCAGATTTACAATCAGGGAGAAGGGGATACCATCAATGACGGCATGATTTACCGTATGATTGATGACGCCACAGAGGGGGCTCTGGAAGAGACCATAGAAGCGATGGAAAATATTGTGACCCTGACCAGCCGCGGCGCCCCGATTAAGTGCAAAACTCCCGGACAGAAGAATTATATTCAGGCGATGAAAGAAAATACCATTACCATCTGTATTGGACCTGCGGGAACGGGGAAAACTTATCTTGCAGTTGCCCAGGCGGCAGAAGAGTTAAAGAGAGGCGATATTGACCGGATTATTATGAGCCGGCCTGCCATTGAGGCTGGAGAAGAACGTCTCGGATTTCTGCCCGGTGATTTATCCCAGAAGGTGGATCCTTACCTGCGTCCGCTGAATGATGCATTATATGATATCTTCGGCGCGGATAAGGCAGAGAGGCTCCGGGAGCGGGGAACCATTGAGATTGCTCCGCTGGCATATATGCGGGGCAGGACGTTAAACAGAGCCAAAGTGCTGATTGACGAGAGTCAGAATGCATCAATTTATACGATTAAGATGGCGCTGACCCGGTTAGGGGAGGGTTCCAAAATGGTACTGACCGGCGATGTGACACAAATCGATCTTCCCCATAAGACAGATTCGGGGCTGGAGAGGTGCGCAACCATAGTGGGTCCTATTGAGGGAGTGTCCGTGATCCGCTTAAATAACCGTGATGTGGTCCGCAATAAGATTGTAAAGGATATCGTTAAGGCATTTGAAAAAGCAGAAGCAGAGAAAAAGGTCAGTCAGGTTCCTGATTACCAGAGAAGAAAGAAACGGCAGGGATAGTTTGAAAACATGAGAGAAAAGGCTCCGGAAACGACAAAAGAGAATGCAACAAAGAAAGAAGAGCATATACGTGCAAGAGACAGCAGCAGAGGGCGCAGGAATCTGATATTTTTGGGCATGGCATCCTGCGGGATTCTGGAGTGTGCTTTCTCGGGAATCATAAGAAACCGGGAACCGGATCGGATGGCTGTTTTGATTTTTTTCGGAATTTTGTATTCTGTGACATTTCTTGCAGGGATGGAACTGTATCGGATACAAAAAGACTGGTTTTATGAAAAAGCAAGGGATTACAGGTATATTGCAGGATGGTATGCAGTTTCCTGCGCGGCTGCGGTTTTATTCGAATATCTGCCGGAATATATAAGGCCGGTTCTTCTTCTGGCGGCGGGAGGGACGATTGTGTCCAATTCCTTTTTCGGGCTGCTGTCAGGAATTTTTCATGTGGCGGTATTTGCCGTCTGCGGCCAGGAGAATGTTTATATGATGCTCTGCGATATTTTCCTTCTGGCGGGGGGATGCCTGGCGGTAACTTTTTTTAAAGAAATCAGAAACCGGCGATGGGGGATTATTTTCCTGTTTCTCTATACTTTTGACTGCATTCTGATTTTTTCTTTTATCCGAACCGGGCAGTTGGACTGGAATGTATTGTTTTACGGCGCCTGCAACGGAGTGATTTCCTCTGTGGGGGCATGGGTTTTGTATCAGACATTGCACCGGTATCTGCAGGCTGCCAGAAAACAGGAGCTGCAGCGGATTTTAAAGTCAGATTTCGGGCTAGTGCAGGCAGTGTCTAATTTTTCCCAGGCAGATTATAACCATGGAAGAAAGGTGTCTGAGATTGCCAGAAACTGCGCCCGTCTTGTGGATGCGGATCCGGATGTGGCCGCAGCCGGAGGGTTTTATTACCGTATCGGAAGGATGGAAGGGGAACCTTACGTGGAAAATGGGGTGGCTCTTGCAAGGAGCAACCATCTGCCCAGAGAGATTGTGGGAATTTTACGGGAATATAACGGGGAACAGCAGCTTCCCTCTACGTTAGAATCCGCCATTGTGCATATTGTGGACAGTGTGGTGGCAAAGTTTGACGTGCTGGATCGGGCGACTCTTTCCAGTTCCTGGAATCAGGATATGCTGGTGTATCAGACGTTAAATGAGAACTCTGCTTCGGGTCTGTACGATAAATCCGGGTTCAGTATGAATATGTTTTTAAAAATCAGAGATTATTTAATAAAGGAGGCGGAATTGTTTTGACAGTGACGCTGGAAGAAGAAACAGAGGCATTCTTTTCCTTTGATTATAAAGAATTGGCAGAAAAGGTCATAGATGCCGCGTTAGAGGCAGAGAAATTTCCCTTTGAAGCGGAGGTGAGCCTGCTGCTGGTTTCCCCGGAGGAGATTCGGGAGCTGAACCGGGAACACCGGGGTATGGACGCGCCTACGGATGTGCTTTCTTTTCCGTTGATAGAGTATGAATCGCCGGGGTATTTTGAATCTCTGGACCAGGAGGAAGACAATTTCAATCCGGATACCGGAGAGGCAATGCTGGGAGATATTGTGCTGTGTGTGGACAAAGTCCGTAAACAGGCAGAGGAATTCGGCCACAGTGAGAAACGGGAATATGCTTTTTTAATCCTGCACAGCATGCTGCATTTACTGGGATATGATCATATGACGAAGGAAGATGCTGCTGTAATGGAAGAAAAGCAGAGAAAGATCCTGGATCGAATGGGGATTTTGAGAGACTTTCGCAAGCCGGAACATTTGGCCATAGGCCCCCATTAGCCCAGACAGCAATTGCCTGGCAGTTATACTCACGAGCATACTTATTTGCCAAATCATTTGCTTTTTCCTCAAAGTCGTGAAAGATCTGTCGGCAAATGATTTTGCTTACGGGTATAAGAATACTCTTAAATATAAATTTGCAGTGCAGGTTGTGCCGGATGGCGCTTTCCTGTCTGCGGCTACAAAGAAAATTTGGAGGAATGAATCATGAAAAAACGAATCGCATGGCTGTTGCTGGCTGCTCTGGTGTTGAGCATGTTTGCCGGCTGCGGCAAAAAGGAAGAAGAACCGGAAGAAGAGCCGGCGGTGGAGGAAGAGACGCCCACTCCGGAACCGGCTACCCCGACCCCGGAGCCCACTCCGGAAGCGCCGGAGGGAATGGCAAGAAGTTACCTGACGGGAGAGTGGATTGACGGAGAGCTGGCAAAGAAGCGGCCCGTTGCCATTATGATCGGCAATACTTCAGATGCGCTGCCCCAATACGGAATTTCTTCTGCGGATGTTATCTATGAGGTGCCGGTGGAGGGTTCTTACACCCGTCTGATGGCAATTTTTCAGGATTATTCCGGACTGGAGAAGATAGGTTCTGTACGAAGCTGCCGCCACTATTTTATTCATTTTGCAAATGAGTTTGATGCAATCTATGCTCATTACGGCCAGGCTGCCTATGCGGAGCCGGTATTGGAGAGGGAAGACGTGCATAACTTAAGCGGAATGGATTCCGCCATTGAGACTATTATGTTCTACCGTGACGCCAACCGGAAGTCTCCCCACAATGCATTTACCAGTGCAGAGGGCATTCAGGCCGGCATTGAGAAGAAGGGGTACCGCACGGAACTTGCAGACGCTTACAGCGGACATTACAAATTTGCAGAAGATGATGCAGAAGTGACTCCCTCAGGGGAAGACGCAATTGTGGTAAGCCCAGGATATTTTGTCAACAAGCCATGGTTTGTATATAACAGCGAGGACGGGCTTTATTACCGATACGAATTTAAAGATAAGCAGATTGACGGCGCCACCGAGGGCCAGCTTACTGCCAAAAATATCCTGATCCAGTACTGTGACTGGTCGAAACTGGATGAGAACGGTTATATGGACATTAATACCTACTCCGGCGGAGAAGGTATCTATATCACAAACGGCAAGATGGAACGTGTCACCTGGAGTAAGGCTGATGGAGATTTTCAGGCCGCCCGCTACTATAATGAAGCAGGGGAAGAAATTACTCTGAATCAGGGAAAGACCTGGGTATGTATTGCAAGGAAAGACTATAAAGATCGTTTCGGCGTTTATGCAACGCAGGAGGAATTGTCACAGGCCAGGGCAACGGAAGAATAGGAAAATATGGCTTTGGAAGCGTATCTGGCATGCATGGGAAGACAGGATTTGAGGAATTTATATGAGTAAAAAGAAAAAAAGTGAATCCGATTTTCTGGTACAGGGTTCCATTCTGGCGGTAGCTTCCATCATCAGCCGAATCATAGGATTGCTGTACCGGATTCCTTTAAAATCCATTATCGGTGATATTGGAAATGATTATTATGGCACGGCGATGGAGATATACAGTATTTTGCTGCTGATATCCTCCTACAGCCTGCCGTTGGCTGTTTCCAAGCTGGTGTCTACCAGGATGGCAAAAGGACAGCGGAAAAATGCATATAGAATTTTCAAAGGCGCGCTGATTTTTGCCCTGGTATCCGGAACGGCTGCCGGCCTGATCGTTTTTTTTGGTGCGGGCGTTATCACAACTTACATTGTGCGGACGCCTTTAAGCATTTTTGCCCTGCAGGTATTGGCTCCCACTCTTTTAGTGGTGGCAGTGCTTGGAGTAATCCGCGGTTTTTTCCAGGGAATGGGCACGATGATGCCCAGCGCGGTATCCCAGTTAATTGAACAGATCGTGAATGCAGTAATCAGCGTGTGGACTGCTTACATGCTGTACCAATATGGAACCAGGATCGGAGCCGTTTTAGGGAATCCCGCCACCTATGCGGAGGCGTACGGTGCGGCAGGCGGAACCATCGGAACCGGTGCAGGCGCTGTTGCCGCGCTGCTGTTTACGCTGTTTGTGCTGGCGATTTACCGGCCCAGATTTCAGAAAATGGCACAGAAGGATAAAGGGAAAAAGACGGAGAGTTACGGAAGCATTTTCCACATCCTGATTATGACGATTATTCCTGTACTTTTAAGCACTACCATTTATAATATTACTTCTTTTCTGGATATGGGCGTGTTTAAGCATATTGCTGCCCTCCAGGGATATCAGGCGAAGGATTTCAGCACCATGTGGGGAGTTTATGTGGGAGAATATAAGGTGCTTGTCAATGTGCCGATAGCCATTGCTTCTTCCATATCTGCCTCCAGCGTGCCCAGTATTTCCACTGCTTTTGCGGCAAAGGATATTTCCCATGTGAAGCGGAAAGTGGCATATTCCATACGGTTCATTATGGTAATTGCCATTCCCTGCGCCGTAGGAATGACAGTGCTGGCGTCTCCGATTCTGCAGCTTCTTTTTCAGGATGACAGAATAATGACGGCAAGAATGATGCAGATCGGTGCGGTTACCATTGTGTTTTATTCCCTGTCCACCTTAAGCAATGGGATACTGCAGGGGATCAACCGCATGAATGTTCCTGTAAAAAACGCAGTGATTGCGCTTGTGTTACATATTGGCGTACTGGCGGCTCTGATGTATGGGCTGGATTTGAATATCTATGCCGTAGTATGGGCGAATATGTTCTTCTCTTTTCTGATGTGTATCTTAAACGGAATGGCAATCCGGAAGTATTTAAAGTACCGGCAGGAGATTATGCGTACTTTTGTGATTCCCAGCCTGGCTGCGGCTGTTATGGGCATTGCAGTTTACGGCATATATTATTTTCTGATGAAAACAGTGAAAATCAATGCGGTTTCCACCGGAGTGTCCATCGGAGCAGGGGTATGTGTCTATGGAATTCTTTTGCTGCTGATGCGGGGGCTTAAGGAGAATGAGCTGCGCAGTTTTCCCATGGGGAACCTGATTATTAAAATTGCAAAGAAGCTGCATTTGATGTAGATGTATAAAATAACAAAAATAGCAGATACTACCAGAAAAAGGAGTTTGAGATGGAAAAGAAATGTAGTATTCGCTTATTTTTGTCCGGAGTCTTAATCAGCGGGGCGCTTTGTCTTTGCATTGGCTTTTTTGCAGGAAATCATAAAACACAGAAAATATATGAAGAGCGCATCGTTCTCTTAAAGCAGCAGAACGAGAATCTGCTGGCCATGCAGAAAGAGGCAGAAGAGAGGGCGGAGCTTGCCGAAAGCATGAATCTTTTGGAGCCCTGTGAGTATATTCTGCTGGCAGAAGAAGGATATGTGGCCGTTTATTATGCAGATGAGAAAACGCTGTATGCGGTAACCGATATCCGTATGGATGCGCTGCCTGAGGATTTACAGGCGGAAATCAGCCAGGGGAAATCCATCCGGGATGAAGAACAGCTTTATAATTTTCTGGAAAATTACACAAGTTAATATGCAGAAACCACAGCAGTTCTGAGGATGGCATACAAAGATGATAGAGTTTCTGAGAATGATATAAGCCGGTAATTTGCAATTTGGAGTGATAGGATGAGGCAGAGATTTGATGTGATTGTGGCAGGGGCCGGTGCGTCAGGTCTTATGGCAGGAATACAGGCCGCAAGGCACGGCGCAAAGGTCCTGATTTTAGAACATATGGATCGGGCCGGAAAGAAGATTCTGGCAACAGGAAACGGAAAATGTAATTTTACCAATGAAAAGCAGGGCATTGCGTATTACAGAGGCAAGAACCCTGCCTTTGTCTTGCCTGCTTTGGAACAGTTCGGATTAGAAGAAACCCTGCGCTTTTTTCGTGAGTTGGGCGTTCGTCCGATCAGCAAAAGGGATGGCTATTATTATCCGGCCAGCGGCCAGGCTTCTTCTGTTCTGGAGGTATTGCTGATGGAGTGCCGGCGTCAGAAGGTAAGTATCGCATATGAAATCGGAATCCGTTCCATTGAGAAAGAAAATCAAAATTTCTGCTTTCATACCAAACAGGGAAACTTTTACAGCAGGGCATGTATCATTGCCACCGGGGGAAAAGCGGCCAAAAAGACAGGAAGCGACGGAAGCGGCATCCCATATATTGCAAGTTTTGGGCACAAGTTGACGGATATTGTGCCTGCTTTGGTTCAATTGCAGGGAAAACAGTCATTTTTTAAGGAAGCTGCAGGAATTCGTGCAGAATGTTGTCTGAAATTATACATAGAACATGAGAAAATAGCGGAGGATTTGGGGGAACTCCAGCTGACGGAATTAGGCGTATCGGGAATTCCGGCTTTTCAGGTGAGCAGATATGCCGCTTATGGGCTTCTGGAAGGAAAAAAAGTCCTGGTCAGCATGAATTTTCTTCCCGGGTTTTCGCGGGAACAAGCCCAAGAATTGATTCAGAAACAGTTTCTTGTGTATGGAGAAGGGAAAACGGCAGAAGAAGCAATGATTGGACTGTTTCCACGGAAACTGAATCTTGTCTTTTTAAAGGAAAGCCAGATTCAGCCGGAGAAACCGGCAGTTTCCTGCGGGAACAAGGAACTGAAAGGTCTGTCTTTTCTCATACAGCATTTAGAATCTGAAATAATCGGAACCAAAGGCTTTGACCATGCGCAGGTGACAGCCGGTGGAGTGGAGACGGATGAAATCTGTCCGGATACCATGGAATCCAGGCTGGCGCCGGGGCTGTTTTTTGCCGGCGAGGTGATGGATATTGACGGCATGTGCGGCGGCTATAATCTGCAGTGGGCATGGAGCAGCGGCGCTGCGGCAGGAAAAGCTGCGGCAGGTTTTGCTGTTGATTCCACAGGCAGGAAGAACCCCGGCGGGTTTCAGGAAAAGAAGGAAAGAGGCAGAACATGATCAGAATACAGCAATTAAAACTTCCCATTTCCCATACAAAGGAACAACTGACGCAAAAGATTGCCAGAGAGCTTAAGATCCGGCCGGAGGCAATTCAAGCTTACAAAATACGCAGACAGTCCATAGACGCCAGGAAAAAAGGCCAGATCTCCTATGTTTATACCATTGACGTACAGGTAAAACAGGAATCTCATGTGCTGCACAGGGCAAAGAGCAGCCGGATTGCAGCGGCAAAGGATGTGCAGTATCAATTTCCCGCCGGCGGAACGAAGATGCTGAGTCATCCTCCCGTGATAATCGGCAGCGGCCCGGCAGGGCTGTTTAGCGCTTATTTTCTGGCACAGCATGGTTTTTCCCCTATTTTGCTGGAAAGGGGCAGGACCATAGACCGGCGCGCCAAAGATGTGGAACAGTTCTGGAAAGATAACAGACTGAATCCAAATTCAAATGTACAGTTCGGCGAAGGCGGCGCCGGCGCTTTTTCTGACGGAAAGCTGAATACGCTGGTGAAGGACGTGCAGGGAAGGAATCAGGCGGCGCTGGATATTTTTATCCGCCACGGTGCGCCGGAGGAAATCGGATATCAGAGCAAACCTCACATTGGAACGGATATTTTGAAAAATGTGGTCAAAGATATGCGCCGTCAAATCCAGGACTGGGGCGGAACCTGCCTGTTTGAGACTTGCGTCACCGGAATGGAATTTCATCAGAACAGACTGACAGGGGTGAACTGCATCAAAAACGGCAAGACGCTTCAGATTGATACAGAACTTGCCGTGCTGGCCATCGGCCACAGCGCCAGGGACACCTTTGAAATGCTGCATCACCTGGGTTTTCAGATGGAGGCAAAAGCCTTTGCCGTGGGACTGCGGGCAGAACATCCCCAGTCCATGATAAACAAAAGCCAGTATGGAGAAGAAGCAGCCGAAAAACTTCCGGCGGCGCCTTACAAGGTAACGGCAAATCTGGAAAATAACAGAGGAGTGTATTCTTTCTGTATGTGCCCCGGCGGTTATGTGGTAAATGCTTCTTCGGAACCGGAACGGCTTGCAGTTAATGGAATGAGTTACAGCAAAAGGGACGGCAAAAATGCCAACAGCGCCATTATTGTAACGGTAACTCCCAAAGATTTCGGCGCCGGACCTTTAAGCGGCGTAGCGTTTCAGCGCAGATTAGAGGAGCAGGCATATCGGCTTGGATGCGGTAAGGTTCCCCAGCAATTGTTTGGGGATTTTGAACAGGGAACGGCCTCCTCTTCCTACGGCGGATTTTCCTCTGCCGTGATGGGACAGCGGGAATTTGGAAATCTTCATCAGTTATTTTCCGAAGAAATCCGCGATTCTTTCTGTCAGGGCATGCATCATTTTTCCCGGTATATTCCGGGATTTGACCGTCCGGATACGATTTTGTCCGGTGTGGAAAGCAGAACTTCCTCTCCGGTGCGGATCATCAGAGATGAGAATTTTGAGAGCAATAAAAAAGGGGTATATCCCTGCGGAGAAGGTGCGGGATATGCCGGAGGCATCATGTCTGCAGCCATGGATGGAATGAAGATTGCTGAGGCAATTGCGGGACAGTACAAAGGAATTCAGGCGAGAGGCAATTGCGAAACAGTACAAAAGAAAGTAGGAGGGAAGTAGTGTCGTGTCAGAATATACGCCAATGATGCAGCAATATATAGATACCAAGAAAGATTATAAGGACTGTATTCTTTTTTACCGTTTGGGGGATTTCTATGAAATGTTTTTTGAGGATGCAAAGACAGCCTCTAAAGAACTTGAAATCACCCTCACCGGAAAAAACTGCGGACAGGAGGAGAAAGCGCCCATGTGCGGCGTACCTTATCATTCAGTGGAATCTTATCTGAACCGGCTGGTGGCAAAGGGATATAAAGTTGCCATCTGCGAACAAGTGGAAGATCCCAAAATGTCAAGGGGATTAGTGCGCCGGGAAGTGGTGCGGATTGTTACCCCGGGAACCAACCTGGATACCCAGGCATTGGATGAGACAAAGAATAATTATATTATGTGCGTGGTTTATATGGAGGATCGGTACGGGGTTTCCATCGCCGATGTGACCACCGGAGATTATTTTGTGACAGAGGTGGATCAGGAACAGAAGCTGATGGATGAAATACATAAATTTGCTCCTTCTGAAATTATCTGCAACGAAGCTTTTTATATGACTGGAATGGATTTTGACGATTTAAAACAGCGTCTTTCCATTGCTGTGTATGCACTGGATTCCTGGTATTTCAGCGATGAAACGGCCAGGAATACGCTGTTGGAGCATTTTAAAATATCGGATATTGCGGGACTCGGCATTCAGGATTACGAGTGCGGCTCCATTGCGGCGGGATCCCTTTTGCGGTATTTATATGAGACACAGAAAAATTCCCTTGCCAACATGACTTCTTTGCAGCTTTACATTACAGGAAAATATATGATTATTGACAGCTCCACCAGGCGCAACTTGGAACTGGTGGAGACTTTGCGGGAAAAACAAAAGCGGGGTTCCCTTTTGTGGGTGTTGGATAAGACGAAAACCGCCATGGGCGCCAGGATGCTCCGAAGCTTTGTGGAACAGCCTTTGATCGATAAGGGAGAGATCGAAAAACGGCTGGACGCAGTGGAAGCGTTCAATCAAAATGCCATGACCCGGGAAGAAATCCGGGAATATCTGAATCCGGTTTATGATTTAGAGCGTTTGATCAGCCGGGTCACTTATCAGACGGCCAATCCCAGAGATTTAACCGCATTTAAAAGTTCTCTGGAAATGCTCCCTCATATTCACAGCCTTCTGGGAGAATTTGACGCTCCTATGCTTTTGGAAACACGGGAAGAACTGGATATTCTGGAGGACATTTATCAGCTGATTGACGCTTCCATCAAAGAAGATCCTCCCATTTCTATCCGGGACGGCGGCATCATCAAAGAGGGGTACGACGAAGAAATTGACAGGCTCCGCCATGCCAAGACAGAAGGAAAGACCTGGCTGATGGAACTGGAGACCAGAGAACGGGAGAAAACCGGAATTAAGAACCTGAGAATTAAATATAATAAGATTTTCGGCTATTATCTGGAAGTAACCAATTCTTACCAGAACCTGGTGCCGGATTATTATACCAGAAAACAGACCCTTGCCAACGCAGAGCGTTATATTACGGCAGAATTGAAGGAACTGGAAGACATTATTCTGGGAGCGGAGGATAAGCTGGTAACACTGGAATACGAAACCTTCCGGACAATCCGGGATAAAATAGCAGATGAGGTGCTGCGGATTCAAAAGACCGCCAAAGCTGTGGCAAAAACTGATGTATTGTCCTCCCTTTCCTTAGTGGCGGAACGGAATAATTACTGCCGTCCTTCCATCAATGAAACCGGTGTGATTGATATTAAAGGCGGCCGTCATCCGGTGGTGGAACAGATGATAAACAATGACATGTTTATCTCCAATGACACGTATCTGGATAACAGCAAGAAGCGTATTTCCATTATCACCGGCCCTAATATGGCCGGAAAGTCCACCTATATGCGCCAGACTGCGCTGATAGTTTTGATGGCGCAGATTGGAAGCTTCGTTCCTGCAGAGCATGCAAAAATCGGAATTGTGGATCGGATTTTTACAAGAGTAGGGGCTTCCGATGATCTGGCCAGCGGCCAGAGTACCTTTATGGTGGAAATGACAGAGGTTGCCAATATTCTGCGCAACGCCACCGGCAACAGCCTTCTGGTGCTGGATGAAATCGGCCGGGGAACCAGCACGTTTGACGGGCTGAGCATTGCCTGGGCTGTGGTGGAGCATATCAGCAATCCCAAGCTTTTAGGAGCCAAGACCTTGTTTGCCACCCATTACCATGAATTGACCGAGTTAGAGGGCAAGCTGAATAATGTGAATAATTACTGCATTGCCGTCAAGGAAAAAGGAGATGACGTTGTATTTTTACGGAAAATTGTCCCCGGCGGCGCAGATAAAAGCTACGGCATTCAGGTGGCAAAGCTTGCAGGCGTGCCGGAGAGTGTCATTGAACGGGCAAAAGAAATATCAGAGGAACTGAGCGCCCATGATATTGCGGATCTGACCGGAAATCTCATTGCAGAACGCCATAAGCCCCGGAAAAAGAAGGAAAAACTGGATGAGGTGGATTTGACGCAGATGTCCCTTTTTGATACAGTGAAAGACGATGATATTATTCAGGAACTGCGGGAGCTGGATCTGGGGAATCTGACGCCTATTGAGGCGCTGAATAAATTGTATCAGCTTCAGAGTAAAATAAAGAACCGGTGGTAGCCTGCTTTTTACTTAATACAGGACATGGTAACTGGCGGCAGCCTGCAGGATTCAGAATCAAAGGAGAGCGCTTATGCCGAATATAGAGATCTTAGACCAACAGACCATAGACAAAATTGCAGCGGGAGAAGTGATTGAGCGTCCCTCTTCCGTGGTGAAGGAGCTGGTGGAAAATGCCATAGACGCCAAAGCCAGCGCCATAACTGTGGAAATCAAAGAAGGGGGTATCTCGTTCATCCGCATTACAGACAACGGATGCGGAATTGAAAGAGAGCAGGTTCCTCTGGCTTTTCTGCGCCATTCCACCAGCAAAATCCGCAATGTGGAAGATTTGCTGACCGTATCCTCCCTGGGATTTCGGGGAGAGGCGCTATCCAGCATTGCAGCAGTGGCGCAGGTGGAATTGATTACCAAGACCCTTTCTGAGTTCAGCGGCACGCGGTATGTCATTGAAGGAGGAAAAGAGAAATCCTCTGAGGAAATCGGAGCGCCGGAGGGCACTACTTTTTTGGTGCGCAACTTATTTTACAATACGCCCGCCAGAAAAAAATTCTTAAAGACGGCCCAGACTGAAGCCGGATATATCGGGGATTTGCTGGAACGTCTGGCTCTGTCCCACCCGGAGATTTCTTTTAAGCTGATTGTAAATAATCAGCCCAGGCTGCACACTTCCGGCAATTCCAACCTGAAAGAAGTGATTTACCATATTTATGGGCGCGACATTGCTGCGAATCTGTTAGAAATTCAGGGGGAAAATGAATGGTTTTCTATTGAGGGTTTTATAGGCAAGCCGCTGATTTCCAGAGGGAACCGGAATTTTGAGAATTATTTTATCAACGGACGGTACATTAAAAGCAGTCTGATTGCCAAAAGCATTGAGGAAGGTTACAAATCTTTCGTTATGCAGCACAAATATCCTTTTACCGTTCTGCACATCTCTATCAATGGCAATTTACTGGATGTCAATGTCCATCCCACCAAAATGGAGCTGCGGTTCAGCAATGGAGAAGAAATTTACCGATACCTGACACAGTTAATCCGGGACGCCATCAACCAGAATGAGCTGGTCTATCAGGTGAGTCTGGAACAGGAGCAGGAAGAAAAAGCAAAACAGGCCCAGGAGAAAAAAGAACGGCTGAGGTCTGGCCGCAAAGCGCCAGAGCCTTTTGAAACAAAACGGCTGGAGGCAGTAAAGGCGGCTGTCCGAAGGGACAGCCCATATGAGCTGAAATATGAGAAAACTGCGGCAAAATCCCACTGGGGCGAGTCTGAAAGTCAGCGTACTGTTGCGGCAAAATCCCAACAGGACGGACAGAATGAATCTGAGAATCAGCGTACCGTTGTAGCGGAAGAAATTACTTATGGAACACTGGATTCCCAGTCCCGGCAGGAGACTGAAACAGCAAAACAACAGGATTTTTTGGAAGAATTGCAAGGGACGGGCCCTTCCGAAGAAGTGGGAGAACAGCCGAGAAAGCTCTTAGAAGAAACCTCCAGACCGGACCACAAAATAATCGGTCAGCTGTTTGACACTTATTGGCTGGTGGAATTTGACAATCAGCTCTATATTATCGATCAGCATGCGGCCCACGAAAAAGTCCTGTATGAACGTACCCTGGCGGGATTAGAGAACAAAGAATTTACTTCCCAGATTATCTATCCGCCCATTCTGCTGACGCTGAATATGCAGGAGGAATCGCTGCTGAAGAAATATATGGACTATTTTCAGAAGCTGGGCTATGAAATTGAGCATTTCGGGGGAAAAGAATATTCGGTCACCGCTGTTCCGGCTAACCTCTTCGGACTGAACGGGCAGGAGCTGGTGATAGAAATCCTGGACAGCCTGGCTGATTTCCATGGAAAGGAAACCCCTCAGATGATAATAGAAAAAATAGCGTCCATGTCCTGCAAGGCAGCGGTAAAGGGAAATCAGAACATTTCCAGGCCGGAGGTGGAAGCCTTAATCGGGGAACTGCTGACGCTGGAGAATCCCTACCACTGTCCCCACGGGCGGCCCACCATTATTTCCATGACAAAATATGAATTGGAAAAGAAGTTTAAGCGGGTGTTGTGATGAAAAAACCATTGATAATTTTAACAGGGCCTACGGCAGTTGGAAAAACAGAATTGTCCATCGGACTGGCAAAAATGGTAAACGGTGCGGTGATTTCCGCAGATTCCATGCAGGTATACCGGCATATGGATATCGGCTCTGCCAAAATAAAACAAGAAGAAATGCAGGGTATTCCTCATTATCTGGTAGATATATTAGAGCCGGAGGAAAGTTTTCATGTGGTGCGGTTTCAGGAATATGCCAGAGCTTCCATGGAAAAAATCTATGAACAGGGGCAGATCCCCATTCTTGCAGGAGGCACCGGATTCTATATTCAGGCATTGCTATATGGAATTGATTTTACAGAGCAGCCAGAGGACAGAGTGTATCGGAAGGAACTGGAACAGATTGCAGAAAGTCAGGGACCTGCAAAGCTTCATGAAATGCTGGCCCAGGTAGATGAAAAATCTGCCGGAATCATCCATCAAAATAATGTAAAACGGGTGATACGCGCACTGGAATTCTATCATCTCTCCGGCCAAAAAATCTCAGAACACAATGAGCAGGAACGAATGCGCAGCTCCCCCTATCAGTTTGCCTATTTTGTGCTGAATGATGACAGAAGCCGTCTCTATGAGCGGATTGATCAGCGGGTGGATCAGATGATGGAAGAGGGGCTTTTGGAAGAAGTGATAAAGTTAAAGGAAATGGGCTGCAGAAGAGATATGGTGTCCATGCAGGGATTGGGTTATAAGGAGATTCTGGATTATCTGGAGGGAAACTGCACCTTGGAGGAAGCAGTCTATCGAATCAAACGGGATACCAGGCATTTTGCAAAGCGCCAATTGACCTGGTTTCGGCGGGAGAGGGAGGTAATCTGGATTTCCAAACAGGAGTTTGGCTACGAGAATAACAGGATGCTAGCTTATATGCAGAAAGTTTTGAAAGAAAAGGAAATCATTTGACAAAAAGAGGAAAGATCAATGAAAGAAATGTACCAAATGCTGGGAATCGGGGAAAAAGTCCTGGATTTTGGCCAGAAGCAGGAAAGAAAATTAAAAGAGCGTTTTGAAGAAATTGACCGCATTGCGGAATATAACCAGTTAAAAGTGATAAAGGCCATGCAGTCAAAAAAAGTCAGCGCAGAATGTTTCATGGGAAGCAATGGATATGGGTATAATGATTTGGGAAGAGATACCCTGGAAGAAGTGTATGCAGAATGTTTTCGGGGAGAAGCCGCATTGGTGCGTCCCCAGATTACCTGCGGCACCCATGCGCTGGCTCTGGCTCTTATGTCCAATCTGCGGCCGGGAGATGAGCTGCTGTCTCCGGTAGGAAAACCTTATGATACCCTGGAGGAAGTCATCGGCATACGCAGGTCCAAGGGCTCTTTGGCGGAATACGGCATTGCCTACCGGCAGGCGGATTTGCGCTCCGATGGAACGTTTGATTATGAAAATATCAGACAATCCCTGACAGAACGCACAAAGCTGGTAACGATTCAGCGTTCCAAGGGATATCAGACACGGCCCAGTTTTTCTGTGAAACAGATTGGAGAACTGATTTCTTTTATCAAACAGATAAAACCGGATGTGATCTGCATGGTGGATAACTGCTACGGAGAATTTGTAGAAGAAAAAGAGCCTCTGGAAGCAGGAGCGGATATGATTGTGGGCTCCCTGATTAAAAATCCCGGCGGCGGCCTTGCCCCCATTGGAGGATACATTGTGGGAAAGAGAGAATGTATCGAACAGGCGGCATATCGGCTGACTTCTCCGGGACTGGGCAAAGAAGTGGGGGCCTCCCTGGGCGTGATTCAGTCCTTGTATCAGGGTCTGTTTCTGGCGCCCACAGTAACAGCCTCTGCCTTAAAAAGCGCTGTTTTTGCTGCAAATATCTATGAAAGCCTTGGTTTTCCGGTGATACCAAACGGCGCCGAAAGCCGCCATGACATTATTCAGGCGGTGACCCTGAATTCCGAAGAGGCTCTGATTGCGTTCTGCCAGGGTATCCAGGCGGCAGCGCCGGTAGACAGCCATGTAACCCCGGAGCCCTGGGCAATGCCCGGGTATGACGATAAAGTCATTATGGCTGCGGGAGCCTTTGTCCAGGGTTCTTCCATCGAACTGAGTGCAGACGGGCCTCTGCGGGAGCCTTACGCCGTTTATTTCCAGGGCGGGCTGACCTGGTATCACGGCAAGCTGGGAATTCTGATGTCCCTGCAGAAGCTGTATGAAGCCGGTTTGGTAGAACTTCCATAAATTATTATGGCAATGTTTATGAATTTTTAACAATAAATTAGTATACACAACCCTATATTTGTGCTAAAATAAAATGTAAAACTTTTTCCTTTGCTTTGAGAGAGCGGAAGGAAGACTATGAATACACATATTACAATGAAAGAAATGCCGGAATCTGAGCAGCCATTGGAAAAATGCATTCGCCATGGCGCCCAGGCCCTTTCGGATGCGGAGCTGCTGGCAGTGATATTAAGGACAGGCACAAGGAATCTGACAGCGCTGCAGCTTGCCCAGCTTTTTCTGTCCCAGAAAGAGAAAAATCTTCTGAACCTGACCGGTATGCGGCTGGAGGAAATGCAGAAGATTCCGGGAATCGGGCAGGTAAAGGCGGCGCAGTTGAAGTGCATTGCAGAGCTCTCAGAGCGCATTGCCAGAACCAGCAGGCTGAGAGATGTAAGATTGAATGAACCAGCCAGCGTCGCAGGCTATTATATGGAATCTCTTCGGCACAAGACAAAAGAAAATCTGTTGTTAGCGATGTTTGACGCCAAAAGCAATCTGTTGGGGGAAGAAACCATTTCCGTGGGCACAGTGACCAATTCCCTGGTTTCTCCAAGGGAGATTTTTATGAAAGCTATGGAATACAGAGCAGCCCATATTGTTCTTCTCCATAATCACCCAAGCGGGGATCCGACGCCCAGCGAAGCAGACCTTGCCGTCACCAGGCGTGTGGCAGAGGGCGGAAAGATTCTGGAGATTGTTCTTGCGGATCATATTATCATCGGCGATAACAGATATATCAGCTTTAGAGAAAATGGCCTTTTAGGTTGAGGAAAGGAACGTAGATTATGTCAACAAATGTTTATGGAATTGATTTGGGTACCTGCAATTTAAAAGTATTTTGCAAAGGCACCGGTAAAGTAATCAATGAGAAAAATACCATTGCGATTGTGAACAAGAACCAGCTCTATGCATTTGGAAATGATGCATATGCCATGTATGAAAAAGCGCCGGATTCCATTAAAGTATCATTTCCGGTGGTAAATGGAGTGATTGCAGATTACAATAACATGCAGAACATGATTGGCGAGGTGCTGGAGAAGCATGTGAAAAACCATATCAAAGGGGCGGAATTTATCGTTGCCGTACCCACAGATATTACAGAAGTGGAGAAAAAGGCTTTCTTTGACCTGTTCTACAAGAGCCGCTTTAAACCAAAGAGCGTGCTGCTCTGTGAAAAACCAATTGCAGACGCGGTGGGCCTTGATCTGGATGTGAATTCTCCCACCGGGTTTATGATTGTAAATATCGGCGCGGACACCACGGAGATTTCAGTGATTTCTTTGGGCGGCCTGGTGTTAAGCGATTTGCTTCACTTCGGCGGAAAGCGCATTGATGAATCCATTATCAACCATTTAAAGCGCAATTTCGGGCTGGTGATCGGTCAGAAGACCGCTATGTATTTAAAAGAGACTCTTGGCTGCGCGCTGCCGGAAGAAGAGGAGACCAGCGCAGTGATTGTGGGGCGCGATGTGGTCAGCGGACTGCCCATTGAGATGGAGATTTCATCTCCAGTAATATACGAGGCCATCAAAGACAATCTGAATTCCATCTGCAATTCCATTAAGATGATTTTGGAGAAGACGCCGCCGGAACTGGCCCGGGATATTATTCATTCCGGCATCTATATTACCGGAGGCTCCTCTAAGATCAAACGGTTGGATGAATTGTTCACGCAAATTACCAATATCCGGGTAAATACCTGTGAATTACCGGAAGAAAGCGCTGTCAGAGGCTTGAATAAGATTGTTTCCGATGAAAAATTCCGGAAGCTGGCGTTTAGCATGAAAAGCAGAATTTATAAATAAAGGTGTAATCATTTATGAGACGTAAATCAACGAAACATTCAATTCCAACCAAATACACGCTGCTGTTTTTAACGGTTTTCTGTGTGATTGTCATGTTTGTAAGTTTTACGCTGAATCTGTCAGGAGGTCCCTTAAATACTGTGGCAGGATATGTGTTTGTGCCCATGCAGAAGGGAATCAATACCGTTGGAAACTGGTTTGTGTCGAAGGCGGATGATTTGAAATCATTGCGGGATGTGATGGCGGAAAACAAAGAGCTGCAGGAAGAAGTGGACCGGCTGACCCAGGAGATAAATAACATTAAACTGGAGCAGTATGAACTGGAGAATCTGCGGGAACTGATGGAACTGGATCAGAAATACCCCAGTTATGAGAAGGTTGCGGCCCGGGTGACGGGCAGCGACGGAGGAAACTGGTTCAATATCTTCACAATTGATAAAGGCAGCAACGATGGAATTGAAAAGGATATGAATGTCATCGCAGGAAGCGGACTGGTTGGAATCGTCATTGACACAGGCCCTAATTATGCCAAAGTGCGTTCCATCATTGATGATGCCAGCAACGTAAGCGGCATGTCCCTTTCTACGGCGGATCGGTGTATTATCAATGGAAACCTGGCGTCCATGAACGAGCATCAGGTAATCGAGTTTTCCGATTTGAAGTGCGAGGATGATGCGGTGGCCTCCGGGGAACAGATGGTGACCTCCCACATCAGCGACAAATATCTGGAAGGGATTCTGATTGGATATGTCAGCGAGATTGAACGGGACGCCAATAACCTGACCTATTCCGGCACGATCACGCCGGCTGTGGATTTCAGGCATTTGCAGGAAGTGCTGGTGATCCTGGATAAGAAGACGATTCAGGAAGAGAAAAAGGAGCAATAAGATGAAGCTGAGACGTAAATTTTCTGTGTTTGTGATAATTGCCGTTTGCTTTCTGCTGCAGACTACGTTATTTCAGACCTTGTCTTTCGCCTCCATTTCACCCAACCTTTTGATTGTGGTAACTTCCTCTTTTGGATTTATGCGGGGGAGAAAAGAAGGGATGTGGACGGGATTTTTCTGCGGGCTTCTGCTGGATATTTTTTTTGGCAGCGTCATTGGATTTTATGCCCTGATTTATGCATATCTGGGATACATCAACGGATTCTTCCGCAAAATGTTTTTTCCGGATGATATTAAGCTTCCGCTGATTCTAATTTCGGTCAGTGACTTTTCTTATAACCTGCTGGTATATCTGTTTTTATTTTTCCTGCGGGGAAAGTTCCGGTTTAACTATTATTTGATACACATTATCCTGCCGGAGCTGGTATATACGATTCTGGTAACTATTATTCTCTATTTTATCATTCTGAGAATCAATCAGAAATTAGAGAACATTGAGAGAAGGAGTGCAAGCAAGTTTGTTTGAATTTATCAAGAATTTTACAAAAAAGTTAATAGGTTCCAGATTATTTGTACTCAGTGTGGTTATGGTTTTACTGTTTGCCATACTGGTACAGCGGATTTTTGTGCTGCAGATTATCAACGGCGAAGAATATATGGATAATTACACCCTGCGCATTCAGAAGGAGAGGGTAACTTCCGGAACCAGGGGCAGCATTTATGACCGCAACGGGAAGCTGTTAGCCTATAACGAACTTTCTTATTCTGTTACGATTGAAGACAATGGAATCTATGAAAGCAACCGGCAGAAGAATAAAATGCTGAATCAGGAACTGAACACCGTTATTCATATGATTGAGGATAAAGGCGATGCCATTTCCAATAATTTCGGGATTCAGAAAAATGAAAACGGAGCTTATGATTTTATTGTGTCCGGTCAGGCCTTAAAGCGTTTTCTGGCCGATGTTTACGGGCATAACAAAGTAGACGAACTGAAATATAATAAAAAATTAGGTTATAATGAAGGGTCCGCCACGCCGGAACAAGTGATGGAATATCTTCAGAACAGGTTTGCCATCTATGTAGAGGGCAGGGAATATAAGGACAAGATAGAAGGAGAACCTGATTTCTATACAGAAGAGGAAGCATACAAGATTATGATTCTGCGGTATGCCATTTCCCAGAATAGTTTTCAGAGATATGTGCTGACTACAATTGCCCAGAATGTCAGTGAAGAAACTGTGGCGGTCATTAAAGAGAATTCTGAGAGTCTGCAGGGCATTGATGTGGTGGAAGACAGCATCCGCAAATATGTAGACAGTGTTTATTTTTCCCACATTATCGGTTATACCGGTAAAATATCCCAGACGGAATATGACGAACTTTCCAAAGAGAACGATTCTTATACCCTGAATGATGTCATCGGCAAGTCCGGCATTGAGCAGGTGATGGATCAGGAACTGCAGGGAACCAAAGGAACAGAAAAGTTCTATGCAGACAGCGTGGGAAGGATTACCGAGATGATAGAACAGGTGGACGCTTCTTCCGGGAAAGATGTTTATCTGTCGCTGGACGCAGATTTGCAGAAGGCTGTTTACCGTATGTTAGAACAGGAACTGGCCGGCATCTTATATGCAACCATAGAAAATATCAAGGAATACGATCCCAGTACAGGTTCTGCGTCTGATATAAAGATACCTATTGATGACGTTTATTTTGCACTGATTAATAATAATATTATTAATATCAGCCATTTAAGCGAGAAAGACGCCAAAGAAGTGGAACAGCAGGTATACGGGGCATTTTTAAGCAAACAGGCGTCTGTGATCAGCAGCCTGCAGCAGCAATTTGATTCTGCCACCCCTACGCCTTACGGCGAGCTGGACGAAGAACAGCAGATGTATATGAGTTACATTCTCTCCATGCTGGATCAGAATGAAATTTTTCTGTCCGACAAAGTAGACACCGAAGATGAAGTTTACAAAGGCTGGAAAAATGATACCGTCAGCCTGTGCGAATATCTCAAACGGGCCATTTCCATGGACTGGATTGATATAACAAAGTTTGATACGGATTCCAGATATTCTGATTCTACGGAAATATACAATGCACTTGTAAATTATATTACGGAAGAATTAAAAAAAGACCGGGAATTCAGCAAAAAGATTTATAAATATATGATTAATCAGGAACTGATTTCCGGCACGCAGATCTGCCTGCTGCTGTTTGAACAGGGAGTGCTGCAGGAAAGCGAGGGTGACCTGACAGCGCTTCAAAGCGGAAGCTTAAGCGCGTATAATTTTATGAAGGATAAAATCAAAAACCTTCAGATTACGCCTGCCCAGCTTGCGTTAGATCCCTGCACGGCAAGCTGCGTTATGATTAACCCCAAAACCGGAGAGCTTCTGGCCTGTGTGACATATCCGGGATATGACACCAACCGGCTTGCCAATTCTGTAGATTCGGAATATTTTGCCAGTCTTCAGAGTGACTTGTCGATTCCCCAGTATAACAATGCGACCCAGCAGCAGACGGCTCCCGGATCTACCTTTAAGCCAGTGACGGCAGCAGCGGCGCTTACCGAAGGCGTAATCAGTGTCAGCGAGCCTATTGCCACCAAGGGAGAATTTACGGAAATCAATCCTTCCCCCAAGTGCTGGATTTATCCGGGAAGCACCCATGGTTCCATCAATGTTTCGGAGGCCATCCGGGATTCCTGCAACTATTTCTTCTACGAACTGGGATACCGTATGAGTTCTGCCGGCGGCGCTTATAATGAGAATAAAGGAATTGCCACGATCCACAAATATGCGGAGCTTTTCGGCCTGAATGAGAAAACCGGAATTGAGATACCGGAGAACGAACCGCATATTGCAGACGAATATCCGATTACCTCATCCATTGGGCAGAGTAACCATAACTTTACCACCACACAGATTGCCAGATATCTGACGGCGGTAGCCAGCAGCGGAAAGATTTATAAATTAACCCTGCTGGACAAAGAAACTACCTCAGACGGAACGCTGGTAAAAGAATTCAAGCCGGAAATTATCCGGGAAATTACAGAGGTTGCTCCGGTGTCCTGGGATGCGATTCACAACGGAATGCGTATGGTGGCGGAAAACAACAAATCCTTTAAGGATTTCCCCATTGCGGTTGCCGGCAAAACAGGTACGGCACAGCAAATTGCCACCCGGGCAAACCATGCGTTATTTATCGGGTATGCGCCCTTCGATAATCCTGAGATTGCCATTGCAACCCGTATTGCCTATGGATACACCTCTGCCAATGCAGCGGAAGTATCCAGCAATATCTTGAAATATTACTTTAAACTTGTGGATGAAAACACTCTGTTGAATGGACAGGCGGAAGAAATTGAGAGTACTGCCAATGGATTTACAGATTAGAATTTGGAGGGATGAATTTGTCGAAGCCAGTCATGTTAAAGAGCAATAAATACGGCATTAATCTGATACTGGACAGCAGCATGGATTTTGAAGAACTGCTGGATTGCGTGTTGGAGCGTTTTAAAGAATCGGAAGGGTTTTTTAAAAATGCAAAAATGGCCATTTCTTTTGAAGGAAGGAAACTGACCCAGGAAGAAGAATTTCGGATTGTGGAAACTATTACAGATAATACTGCGGTGAATATTATCTGCATTTTAGATAATGATGCCCTGAAAGAAGAGCTGATCCGGCAGAAAATTGAGCGTTTTGAGGAAGAACAGGCAGGAAGGACCGGAGAGTTTTACAAAGGAACCCTTCGTTCCGGACAGGTTTTGGACTGTGAAACCAGCATAATTATCCTGGGAGACATCAATCCGGGGGCGAAAGTGGTCTCTAAAGGAAATATTGTAGTGCTGGGGGCGCTGAAGGGCAATGCTTATGCGGGGGCAAACGGAAACGAACAGGCATTTGTAGCAGCGCTGGACATGGATCCCATCCAGATCAAAATCGGAGATGTCATAGGAAGAAGTGCGGATAAAGCGCCTCTTGCCGTAAAAAAGCGGGGCAGAAAACAGCAGGCGGCGGCAGAACCCCAGGTAGCCATCGTCAAAGACGGGAATATTTATATTGAACCGATTACAAAGGGTCTTTTGAATAGTATATAAAAATCAGGAGGATATGGTAGGATGAGTGAAGTAATTGTTATAACGTCAGGAAAAGGTGGTGTGGGGAAGACTACCACCACAGCGAATGTTGGGACAGGCCTTGCACAGCTAAATAAAAAGGTTGTGCTGATTGACACCGATATCGGCCTTCGGAATCTGGATGTGGTGATGGGATTGGAAAACAGAATCGTGTATAACCTGGTGGATGTGATAGAGGGAAACTGCCGCATGAAACAGGCATTGATTAAGGATAAGCGTTATCCCAATCTTTCTCTGCTTCCTTCTGCGCAGACTAGAGATAAGTCTGCCGTGTCGCCGGAACAGATGATTAAATTGATTGACGAATTAAGGGAAGAATTTGACTATATTCTGCTGGACTGTCCGGCCGGAATTGAACAGGGCTTTAAGAATGCCATTGCAGGGGCAGACCGGGCTTTGGTGGTAACCACGCCGGAAGTTTCCGCGATCCGAGACGCAGATCGCATAATCGGTCTTCTTGGCGCCCATGAGGTAAAGCAGACGGAGTTGATAGTCAACCGTCTCCGTATGGATATGGTAAAGCGGGGAGACATGATGAACATCAATGATGTGACTGACATTCTTGCCATTGATCTCATCGGCGCGGTGCCGGATGATGAGCAGATTGTAATTTCCACCAATCAGGGAGAGCCTCTGGTTGGCTCCGACTGCCTGGCAGGAAAAGCCTTTGAAAATATCTGCCACAGAATATTGGGAGAAGAGGTGCCGTTTTTGGATTTGGAAATCAAATCCAGCGTATGGGGGAAACTGAAAGAGATTTTCAAGAAAAATTAGGAGGAAACCACTATGGGTTTAATGGATTTATTTAAAAGAAAATCCTCCGGGGACATCGCCAAAGACCGATTAAAATTAGTGTTGGTTTCCGACCGTGCAAACTGTTCTCCGGATGTGATGGAAATGATTAAAAATGATATTATCCAGGTTATTTCAAAATATATGGAAATTGATGCGGAAGGTCTGGATATTCAGATTACCCAGACGGAATCTGAGGGAAATAACGGGAATGTGCCTGCATTGTACGCAAATATCCCGATTAAAGATATGAAACATCCCAATGCTTCCCGATAAACCATGCGGTACAGGCAGGCTGACTATGAAGGACTATAGGTATAAGGAACAGTGATTATGTTAAAACAATATCAGATTAAAAATTACAATTTTCGTTTGATTGTCTATGTGATTGCGCTTACCATGCTGGGAATCAGCGTCATTGGGAGCGCGCAGAAATCTGTACAGAGCAAACAGGTGCTTGGTCTGCTGCTGGGACTTTTTGTCATGGCAGTGGTTTCCCTGATTGATTATTCCTTTATATTGCGTTTTAACTGGCTGATTTATATTTTCAATATAGGGCTGCTTTCTCTGATTACATTTCATGTATTTGGAAGCGATGCCAACGGCGCCGGTCGCTGGATTGAAGTGGGTGGATTTCGGTTCCAGCCCTCTGAGCTGTCCAAAGTGCTGCTGATTTTGTTTTTTTCCTGGTTTTTTGGAAAATATCAGGAGAAAATAAACACCCTGCCTGTGATTTTGATTTCCGGCGTATTGATTTTTATTCCCTGGTTCATGATTGAAGAACAGCCGGATCTGTCTACCAGTATTGTTGTTGCAATAATTTTCATTGCACTCTTGTTTTTAAGCGGATTAAGTTATAAAATAATAGCAGGCGTACTGGCAGTTTTGGTGCCTGCAGGAAGTTTGTTTATTTATCTGATTCTGCAGCCGAATCAGAAGATTCTCGACGGTTATCAATGGCGGCGTATCATGGCCTGGCTGCAGCCGGAGAAATATGCGAAGGATGCATATCAGCAGCAGAATTCTATCATGGCAATCGGTTCCGGGCAATTATGGGGTAAGGGACTGAATAATGATACGGCATTTTCCGTGAAAAACGGCAATTATATACCGGAGCCTCAGACAGACTTTATTTTCGCAGTTGCAGGAGAAGAACTGGGATTTGTAGGAAGCGCTGTGATACTGGCTCTGCTGCTTTTGATTGTGATTGAATGTATTCTGATTGGAAGAAAAGCGAAGGATTTATCCGGCCGCCTGATCTGCGGCGGGGTTGCTGTCTGGATTGGATTTCAGACTTTTGTAAATATCTGTGTGGTAACCGGACTGATGCCCAATACCGGATTGCCGCTGCCCTTTGTCAGTTACGGGCTAACGTCGTTGGTTAGCCTTTTTATCGGAGTAGGACTTGTATTAAATGTGGGGCTTCAGCCGCTGAAGTACAGAATGGAGGGTTTTTAAAATGAATATAGGATTAATTGCACATGATTCCAAGAAAAAACTGATGCAGAATTTTTGTATTGCTTATCGGGGAATTCTCTGTAAAAACGATTTGTATGCCACAGGCACTACAGGAAGGTTGATTGAAGAAGTGACAAATCTGTCAATTCACAAATATCTTGCCGGACATCTGGGAGGGGCCCAGCAGCTTGGGGCTCAGATTGAACATAATCAGATTGACCTTGTGATCTTTTTACGGGATCCCTTAACGCCGAAATCCCATGAACCGGATGTGAACAATGTGGTTCATTTATGCGATACTCACAATATTCCGCTGGCAACCAATCTTGCCACGGCAGAATTGTTAATTAAATCATTGGACAGAGGAGATTTAGAGTGGCGTGAAATGTATAAATAAATTATTGTCATGCTCCGCTTGCCGTCTGGCAAACCTCATGACCACCCATATGATGAAAGCCGGGGTATCTCACAGCAGAAAGAAAGTTTCTGGCATTGCAGGCCTGATTCTGTCTTTTGTATTGATTTGCGGATGCGGTGAACCGGTAAAAATAGAAAATGCCTATGATATTACAGAAAGCGCCAGGGTTTATGGTCTGACCACAGCCGCAGGAACCAGTGAAAATGTGGAATATGATTTTTTTGCAAAAGAGCTCTGTGTGGCAGGAAATGAGAATGTACTGAGTGAGAATGTGACAGATTCTCTTTCCCAGGCGGCCGGCTTGTTTGATTTGAAAGAAAAGAATATGAAATTCGGCAAGAATGTGCATGAACGCCTCTATCCTGCAAGCACCACTAAGATTTTAACTGCTTATGTGGCTCTCAAGCACGGCGACTTAAAAGCCGCTGCAACTGTGACGGAAGCAGAGCTTCAATTAGAACCGGGTTCTTCGGTCTGCGGCCTTGCCGTTGGAGATACAGTTACACTGGAACATTTACTTTATGGACTGATTCTCTGCAGCGGGAACGATGCGGCAAATGTCATTGCAGATCTGGTTTCCGGAAGTTCCGAAGAGTTTGCAAAATTGATGAATCAGGAGGCTAAAGCGATAGGGGCCACTAATTCTAACTTTGTAAATCCCCACGGTCTGCAGAATGAGGAACATTATACTACGGTATATGACATGTATCTGATTTTTAATACTGCCATTCAGAAGGAAGAATTTGAGAAAATTATCAGCACCCGATCCCATACGGCGGAAATTACCAATTCTGCGGGGGAGGCAGTGACCAAAGATTGGACCACCACCAACAAATTTCTTACCGGAGAAAAGGATCAGCCGGAAGGAATCCAGGTGATCGGCGGAAAAACAGGGACCACCAGCGATGCGGGCTCCTGTCTGGTTTTGTACAGCAAAAAGGGTGAGGACCCTTATATTTCCATTGTTTTTAAGGCAGACAATGCAGACGGGCTTTACGAAGAAATGACACAATTGCTGAAAGAAATTTCAAATAGCGGTTGAATTCTTTGTGAATATATACTATAATTACAACATAAACACTACTGTTGTCATGCAAAATAGGGAATGAAACCGAGAATTTACAGAAAGCATTTATCTATTTTGTACAAATACGGTTGAGACTAGGAGGAGATTGTCATGGTACAAATTATAGCTGGAGAAAAGGGAAAAGGAAAAACAAAACATTTGTTGGAAAAGGTGAATGAATCGGTAAAGTCAGCTACCGGTAATATCGTATATCTGGATAAGAGCCAGAAACATATGTATGAATTAAGCAATAAAGTTCGTTTGATCAATGTTTCAGATTATATGCTTTCAAATTGTGATGAATTTTTGGGATTTCTTTCTGGAATCATTTCCCAGGATCATGATTTGGAAGAGATGTATTTAGACAGTTTCCTTACCATTGCCAAATTGGAAGACAGTGATATCAGCCATGCCATTACGAAGCTGGAGAATATCAGTGAGAAATTCCATGTTAATTTTGTTTTGAGCATTTCCAGGAATGAAAGTGATTTGCCAGAGTGTACCAAAGGTAAAGTTCTCGTATCTTTATAAGCAGAAGAGCAGATAGAAGTTACATTTAAGAAAAGGGGTTATCGCAATAAGTTCGATAGCCCCATTCTCTGTTGCATTCAAATGGTACTAAGCTTCGTTGATGGAACGGATACGTCCAAATACACTGCAGAGGTACAGACCGCCGATTCCTACAATTCCATAGATGATCCGGGTGAGCCAGCTCATATCGCCGAATAAAAATGATACCAGGTCGAAACGGAATAGTCCAATCAATCCCCAGTTGACAGCGCCAATAATCACAAGTGCCAGTAGTGTGTAATCTAAACCTTTGGTATTCATATGCATTCCTCCTTTTACATGAATTTAGTATTTCCAGCAGGGGAAAAATCATGTTGGGAGTTTCTGGAAGCAGCATTGAGTTTCCGCTTTTATGATGCCAGAAATTTCTGAAAGCAGCATTGAGTTTCCGCTTTTAAAGTGTTAAAATAACTTAGATGAGCCTGCGCTTGACTGAACTGTTGCTTGGAACATTTTTTCAGAAGACAGGACTTGAATGATATGTCAAATAAGAAAAATAAAAAAATTGTAAAATTCCATAGAATGTCCCATTTCAATATAGGAGTACTGGTATTCCTTATTATTTTTGTGTATATGCTTTATAATATTTTCCAGTATTTTACGGCTAAGCAGGTGGCAGTGTATGAGGTGACCCAGGGGACAATTACACAGAATAATACTTTTACCGGAGTGGTTCTGCGGGAAGAAAAAGTATTTCAGACGGAGAAATCCGGCTACATCAATTATTACAGTAAAGACGCTGCCAGAGTCAGCGTCAGCTCTTACGTATATTCCATTGATGAAACGGGAGACTTTTATCAGGAAATTGCCAGTCAAAACGATGGTCAGCTTTTTAAGGAAAAGGGCTCTTATGATGAATTGGAGAAAACGGCCGCAAACTATGTGCTGGATTATTCCAATGCAAATTTTTACCAGGTCTATACCTTCCAATACGATATGGAAGCGGAATTGATGGAAGCCATCGGATCCAATGCCTTGTCGAGTTTGGACAATTATAACGGAGGTTCTGCCGGTTTCCATTCTTATCTTGCGCCGGAGCCGGGCATTGTGGTGTATAACACAGATGGTCTGGAAAATGTGACAGCGGATAATTTTACAGAAGATATTTTCAATGCGTCAGCCCACACAAAGAATAATTTGATGTCCCGGGAACAGGTGACAGCGGGAGAACCTGCCTTTAAGCTTATCACCAGTGAAATCTGGAATCTGGTGGTTCCCATTGAAAAAGATCTGGCGGAAGATCTGGCAAAGGAAAGCAATATCCAAGTGGAATTTAAGAAGGATAATTCCACTGCATGGGGAGCCTCCCGCATTTTAAATCAGGATGATAAATGGTATCTGATTATTAATTTTCAGAATTCGGCAGGCAGATTTGCCACAGATCGGTATCTGGATATAGAACTGCTGCTGTCGGACACCAGCGGTCTTAAGATTCCCAATACGGCATTGACCAAGAAGTCTTTTTTCCTGATTCCCAAGGAATTCCTCACCAAAGGCGGAGATGACAATACCAATGGGGTAACCCGTCAGTACGAGGATGAAAAAGGTAAAACCGTGATGGAATTTACCCCTGTTTCTGTGGCGGAGGAAACGGAAGATAAGTATTATATCACCGGAAATGGATTGGAAAAAGGGGATATTGTGATTAAACCGGATTCCAATGAGAAATACAACCTGGAAGAAACAGCATCCCTGCAGGGAGTTTATAATATTAACAGAGGATATGCTGTGTTCCGCAAAGTGGAGATATTATTTCAGAACCAGGAGTATACGATTGTGGATACCGGAACAAATTACGGCATTTCTCTGTATGACCATATCGCATTGGATTCCTCTGCGATAAAGGAAAATGAAATTATACGGTAGGAGGTAATATGACATGATAAAGGAAAATCTGGTAAAAGTGCATGAGAATATCGAAAGAGCCTGTAGGAAGGCTGGAAGAAATCCGGAGGATGTGACGTTGATTGCCGTCAGCAAAACGAAGCCGGTTTCCATGTTAGAGGAGGCGTACCAGGCAGGAAGCCGCCAGTTTGGAGAGAATAAGGTGCAGGAGATTATGGATAAATACCCACAGCTTCCGTCAGACCTTCATTGGCATATGATCGGGCATTTACAGCGGAATAAGGTGAAATATATCATTGACAAAGTTTGTTTGATTCATTCGGTGGATTCTCTGCGGCTGGCAGAAGAAATCAGCAGCCAGGCAGGAAAAAAACAGGTGGAAATGGATATTTTAGTGGAGGTTAATATTGCTCAGGAAGAGAGCAAATTCGGGACTTCCCGGGAAGAAGCAGTCCGGTTGGTGGAAGAAATCGCCAGACTTCCCCATATTCACATCCAGGGGCTTATGACAATTGCGCCTTTTGTGGAGGACCCGGAAGATAATCGGGAATATTTTCGTCAAATCAAAGAATTATCTGTTGACATAATGCAGAAAAACATTGATAATGTAAATATGTCTGTGCTGTCTATGGGCATGACAGGCGATTATATGGTAGCAATCGAAGAGGGTGCCACAATGGTTCGGGTTGGAACCGGCATTTTTGGAGAAAGAAACAAGGGAGATTATTATGGGAATGCTTGATAAATTCTTAGATGTCATGAGATTGAATTCGGATGATGATGATTTTTATGACGACGATTATTATGATGACGATGACTACGAAGAGGAAAAACCCAAACGGAAGAGTATTTTAAAAGATAAGGATCCGGAAGACGAAGAAGAATTTGAGGAAAAGCGTCCCCGTCCGGTGAAGACCCAGAAGGTAACGCCGATGCGTTCTTATAAGAAACAGGGAAACGGCATGGAAGTGTGCGTCATTAAGCCCACCAACGTGGAGGATGCACGGGAGATTACAGAGACTCTTTTGTTAAACCGCACCGTTGTGCTGAATGTGGAAGGTCTGGATGTAGACATTGCGCAGCGGATTATTGATTTTACCTCTGGTTCCTGTTTTGCCATCAATGGTAATCTGCAGAAGATTTCCAACTACATATTTATTATCACTCCGCCCAGCGTGGACATTTCCGGTGATTTCGCAAATATTATGGACGCGTTTGATGTACCTCCCATTAAGACGGAATTTTAAGGAATGAAAGATATGGCAAGAGACAGAGTATTACGCAAATCTTCATCAGATACAAAAGAGATGGGAATTTTGGCCGTCAAAGGGCAGACAGAATATCAGGATACCTTGATTGCCAGACGTTTGATTGATTTGTCCAGGCAGGCCCAGCAAAAAAATATTGTTTTATTCAGTGATTTTTTAAATCTAAATGAATTGAATATTTTTCACCGGCAGAGTTCAGAGCTGTATTCCGAATTTGAACTGTACGGCGGATATGAACTAAGTGAGCGTCAGATGATTGCATTTTTGCCTGATGCTCTTTGTTATACCTGGAATTTCCCCATTTCCTGCCTGAAAATCTCGCCTGTGAATCGGAAATTTGCAGAAAAGATCAGCCACCGGGATGTGTTGGGGAGCCTGATGAATCTTGGCATTGAACGTTCCAGGCTGGGGGATATTCTGGTGGATGAGACGGAAAGCTATGTATTCTGTCAGGAGAATATTGCGGAATATCTGACAGAGAATCTTACGCGGATACGGAACACCACCGTTTATGCTAAACCGGCTTCACCGGAGGAAGTGCACATTGAGCCTAAGCTGGAATCCCTGGGAGGCATTGTTGCCTCTAACCGGCTGGACAGTGTGATTGCCTGCCTCTGCAAAATCTCCCGTTCCCAGGCCAGCCAGTGGATTCGGGGCGGCAAAGTCTTTATTGATAATAAAGAGACTTCGCAGATTACCTATGAATGCAGGCCCCGGGATTTGATTTCTGTCCGTTCCGTGGGGCGGTTCCGCTTCCTGGACTGTCAGGGGGAGACGAAAAAAGGCCGCCTGAAGATACAGTATGAACGGTATCTGTAGCAAACGTCGATGAAAGGATGAAAGAGTTTGATATAGAAATGACTGAACTATGTGCAGATGGAGAAAATAAAAGACAGAAAGGATAGATATGGCAGCATATCGAAAAGCGTTATGGGAAAAACAATTACAGTATCTTATGAGGGCAAACCTTCTTATATGATTGAGATTCAAAGAGATTTCCGGCTTTTGCCGGAGAAATTAAAAGAGCTGGGCTACGGCAGGAACCGGGCCTGCATCATTACAGAGGCCACGGTGGGCAGCTTGTATTTAGAAGAATTAAAGCAGCTGCTGTCTCCCATGTTTTCCTGCTGCACCTCTTTTGTGTTTGAAGCCGGGGAAGCCAGCAAAAACACAGATACAGTTGGAAAGGTATATGAACATCTGATACAGAATTCTTTTGATCGCAAAGATGTGCTGATTGCCCTGGGCGGCGGCGTAGTGGGGGATTTAACAGGTTTTGCAGCGGCCACGTATCTGCGGGGCATTGATTTTGTTCAGGCGCCCACTTCCTTGCTGGCTCAGACAGACAGCAGTATCGGAGGAAAAACCGGAGTGGATTTCTTACAATACAAAAATATGGTGGGGGCGTTTTATATGCCGAAACTGGTTTATATGAATATTTCCACATTAAAGACACTGCCAAAACGCCAGTTTTCCTCCGGAACGGCCGAATTAATCAAGCACGGCTTTATTAAAGATCAGAGCTATACCGATTTCATCCGAACCCGCAGCAAAGCGATTATGGAGCAGGATTATGAGACAATGGAAGAAATGATTTACCGAAGCTGCCAGATTAAACGGGATGTGGTGGAGCAGGATCCCAAAGAGCAGGGAGAGCGCGCGCTTTTGAACTTTGGCCATACCATCGGTCATGCCATTGAAAAATTATCTGACTTTACATTATTTCACGGCGAATGTGTGGCCCTTGGCATGATAAGCGCCGGATATATTTCCTGCCAGCGCGGGAATATTACACAGGAAGCGCTGGACGAAATGAAAAAGATTTTAGAAAGCTACGGACTTCCGGTCAGGCTGAAAGGTTTTTCCCATACGCCGGAAGAGATTCTGGAAACTACCCGGTTAGACAAGAAAATGGAATCCGGGAAAATTAAGTTTATCCTGCTGAAACAGCCTGGAGAGGCATATATGACAAAGGAATTGACGGATTCTGAAATTTTGGCAGGAATTCGGTTTATTTTGCAGTAGAAAGAGTGTGTTTATGGAAATAAAAAAAAGAAATAGCTATCTGTTCTATATTTTTGGCGCGGCCGCGCTGCTGTTTCTGGATCAATGGACCAAATACCTGGCATCGGTTTATTTGAAGGGCGGTTCTTCCATTATTATTATAAAGAATGTGTTTCAGCTGCATTATCTGGAGAATCGTGGCGCGGCCTTTGGACTGCTGCAGGGACAGAAATTATGGTTTGTTGCCATAACAGTGGTTATGCTTGCGCTTATGCTGCTGGTGTACCGTCGTGTCCCCATGGAAAAAAAGTATCGCTGGATTCGTTTTATTCTGGCGCTTTTGACCGCAGGCGCAATCGGAAATCTGATCGATCGTCTGCGGCTGAATTATGTGATCGATTTTTTCTACTTTGAATTGATTAATTTTCCGATTTTTAATATGGCAGATATTTATGTAACTGTTGGAATGGCGTTATTGGTTTTTCTGATGTTTTTTTACTATAAGGAAGAGGAACTGGAGGTTCTCTGGCCTTTTCCCAAAAAAGGGCAGAACGGGTAATTTCGTTTTTCCGCTGAAAAGGAGCAAAAAGTGAGTGAGTTGGAAATTCAGGAATATTGTGTTGCACCAAATCATTTCGGGGAACGCCTGGATAGATTTCTTTCGGCGGTTTGTCCGGAATGTTCCCGGTCGTTTCTGCAAAAACTGGTGAAAGAAGGCCGTGTGCTTGTAAATGGAAGAGAACAGAAGGTGAATTACCGGGTAAATGACAAAGATATTGTCACCTTAAATATACCGCCGGCTCAGGAAGCCAGGATTTTGCCGGAGGATATTCCTTTGGATATTCTCTATGAGGATTCAGATCTGCTGATTGTAAATAAGCCGAAAGGCATGGTTGTGCACCCTTCTGCGGGCCATTTCTCCGGTACTCTGGTTAATGCAGTCTTGTTTCATTGCCAAAACAGCCTTTCCGGAATCAATGGAGAAATCCGTCCCGGCATTGTGCACCGCATTGATATGAATACTACCGGAGCGTTGGCAGTATGCAAAAATGACAATGCTCATATTAAAATTGCAGAGCAGATCAAGGCGCATTCTGTAACCAGGCGGTATCTTGGAATTGTAAAGGGCCTGGTGAAAGAGGATGCCGGAACCATTGAGGGAACCATTGGCAGACACCCTGTGGAACGGAAAAAAATGGCGGTGAATGTTAAAAACGGCAAAAGAGCGGTCACCCATTATAAAGTGATTCAGCGTTTTTCAAAGCATACTTACATGGAATTTGAACTGGAAACCGGGCGGACACACCAAATCCGCGTCCATATGGCAAGTATCGGCCATCCTATCCTCGGCGATGATCTTTACGGCAATGGAAAGACGCCCTGGAAGCTGCAGGGGCAGACATTGCATGCGGCCACCCTTGGTCTGATTCATCCTGTTACGGGCGCATATCTTGAGGTGACAGCGCCTTTGCCGGAATATTTTTCAGAGCTTTTGAAAAAAGATTTGTAGGTTTTGTTCCGGGCTTTGGGTCATGCAAATGTGATCCCAACTCATGCCATTAATGGGGAAATATTCGGAAATTTTTTGCATATCCAATTTTTATAAAATATAGATTGAATTTTCCGAACGTTTATATTAGAATAGAAAGAAGAAATATTCTAAGAACGAAAGAGCAATCAAGCAGTCACTTATGGGCAGCTGCATCTATGGTGTTTTATGCTCAGATGGAGAGTGTCCAGGGTGACTGTATACAACAAGGACGGGAAAAATGCAGGATAAAAACAATACTCAATACTTTAAAGTGGAAAAAGAACAGCAGATACAGGTGGATGACGTACTGGAAATTGTCTACAGCGCCCTGCGGGAGAAGGGCTACAATCCGGTAAATCAGATTGTAGGCTACATCATGTCAGGAGACCCTACGTACATTACCAGTCACCGCAATGCCAGAAGCCTGATTATGAAAGTGGAACGGGACGAGCTGGTGGAAGAGATTCTGCGCCGGTATATTCAGAGTAATCGCTGGGGTTAGGAGGACATTTTATGCGGATTATGGGCCTGGATTTCGGCTCTAAAACAGTGGGCGTTGCCGTAAGCGATGCATTGCTGATGACTGCCCAGGGCATAGAAACCATCTGGCGGAAGTCACCGGGAAAGCTTCGTCAGACACTTGCGAGGATTGAAACACTGACGGGAGAATATGAGGTAGACAGAATTGTACTTGGATTTCCTAAGAATATGAACAACACAGAAGGAGAGCGCTGCAGAAAAACTCTGGAATTTAAAGAGCTGCTGGAGAGACGGTGCCAGATTCCCGTTATCCTCCGGGATGAGCGGCTGACAACTGTTGCAGCCAATCGGAGCATGATGGAGGAAGGCCTGCGCAGAGAGAATCGGAAAGAGCATTCCGATAAAATTGCTGCAGTATTGATACTGCAGAATTATCTGGATTTACTGGCATTTCAGAGAGAGAATCATTCGGAGGAATAAAAGGACAGAATAATGGAAAAAATTGTATTTCAGGCTCCCCGGAGCGGAGAGTCTGTGGAATTTTATGTATTAGAGCAGACTAAAATCAATGGTCAGAACTATCTTTTAGTGACAGAGGAGGAAGACGGAGACTGTGACGCTTTTATTTTGAAAGAATTATCACAGGAAGAACAGGAAGACGCCATGTATGAAATGGTGGAATCTGAGGAAGAATTGGAATATATATCCAGAATATTCGGAGAAATGTTAGAGGATATTGATTTTACGATGTAAGTTTCTGCCATCTGCAATTGGCAGGCAGAATTTGGGCAGGTTCTGTATTTATACTCACGAGCATACTTATTTGCCAAATCATTTGCTTTTTTCTCAAAGCTGTGAAAGATCTAGTCGGCAAATGATTTTGCTCACGGGTATACGTTAATAAGAATTTTACAGAAAGGTGTTGCGATGATCCAGGAGGATTTTGAAAAAATATTAAAAGAACATGGATTGAAAAAGACCAAACAGCGAATTCTGGTGTTAGAGACATTGGCATCCTGTGGAGATCGGCATCTGACTGCGGAAGAAATATATGAAATAGTAAAGGCAGAGTTTCCGGAAATTGGACTGGCTACTGTCTATCGGACAATACAATTGCTCCTGGAGCTGAAACTGGTGGAAAGCATTCAGTTAGGAGATGGCTATGTGCGTTATGAAATTGGAAGGATTGGGGGACAGGAAACGCACCATCATCACCATTTAATATGTCTGGAATGCGGAAAAGTAATATCTTTTCGGGATGACCTGTTAGACGAATTGGAGAAACGGATTAAAGAATCAGTCTCTTTTCAAGTCATCAATCATGAAGTAAAGCTCTATGGCTATTGTGAATCATGTCTGAAACAGGAACAGAAGAGCCGGGAAGGAGAGCAGGAAGCCTGCAAAGCATTTGGAGGTGCAATTTGAAGAAAGAACATAACTCAAAATTGAAAATCATTCCTTTAGGCGGATTAGAGCAGATTGGAATGAACATTACTGCCTTTGAATACGAAGACAGTATTATTGTAGTGGACTGCGGTCTGGCTTTTCCGGAAGACGACATGCTCGGCATTGATTTGGTGATTCCGGACACTACGTATCTTAAGAACAACATTGACAAAGTGAAGGGATTTTTCATTACCCATGGCCATGAAGATCATATCGGCGCCATTCCCTATGTTCTTCGGGACATCAATGTGCCGATTTATGCAACGAAACTAACCATTGGCATTATAGATAACAAACTGAAAGAGCATAATATGCTTTCCAAAGTAAAGCGGAAAGTGGTAAAATACGGACAGCACATTAATCTGGGCTGTTTCCGGGTAGAATTTATCAAAACCAATCACAGCATACAGGACGCCGCTGCACTGGCTATTTATTCTCCGGCGGGCATTGTAGTCCATACCGGCGACTTTAAGGTGGATTACACTCCGGTGTTCGGAGACGCCATTGACCTGCAGCGGTTCGGAGAAATCGGAAAGAAAGGCGTATTGGCCTTAATGTGTGACAGCACTAATTCGGAACGGCCGGGATTTACCAATTCGGAACGCACCGTAGGGAAGACTTTTGACAATATATTTGCAGATCATCCCAATACCAGGATTATCATTGCAACCTTTGCCTCGAATGTGGACCGGGTACAGCAGATCATCAATTCCGCTTACAAATTCGGCCGTAAAGTAGTGGTGGAAGGCCGCAGCATGGTCAACATTATTTCCACTGCCACAGAACTCGGTTATCTGCAGATTCCGGAGAACACCTTAATTGATATCGAACAGCTTAAGAACTATCCGGATGAGCAGACCGTTTTGATTACCACGGGAAGCCAGGGAGAATCTATGGCTGCATTGTCCCGAATGGCGGCAAGTCTTCATAAAAAAATCACCATTAAGCCCGGCGATACCATTATTTTCAGTTCCAATCCCATTCCGGGAAACGAAAAAGCCGTGTCAAATGTAATCAATGAACTGTTTATGAAGGGCGCGGAAGTGATTTTCCAGGATGCCCATGTGTCCGGACATGCATGCCGGGAAGAAATCAAACTGATTTATTCTCTGGTTAAGCCCAAATATGCCATCCCGGTTCACGGCGAATATCGGCATTTGCGGGCTCATGCCACCATTGCAGAAGAACTTGGCTTTTCCAAAGACAATATATTCGTACTTTCCTCCGGAGATGTACTGGAACTGGATGAAAACGGCGCTGAGGTTACCGGACAGGTTCCGGTGGGCACTGTCCTTGTAGACGGCCTTGGAGTGGGAGATGTGGGAAACATCGTCTTAAGAGATCGGCAGCACCTGGCAGAAGATGGAATTATTATTGTAGTCATGACATTGGAATCCGGCAGCGGGCAGGTTCTGGCAGGCCCGGATATTGTAAGCCGCGGCTTTGTGTATGTGCGGGGAGCGGAGAGTCTGATGGATGAAGCCCGGAAGCTGCTGGATGAGACAATGGATTATTGTATGGACAAGAACATCACAGACTGGGGCAGAATCAAAACGGAAATCAAAGACGAGCTGGGAGAATTTGTCTGGAAGAAAACCAAGAGAAGACCCATGATTATGCCCATCATTATGGAAGTTTAAATTGAGGTTGGTATGAGTTACATTGATGAAAAGATAGAAGCTCTGATACATGCAGTAAAAGAAAGTACGGAATACAAGGAATATCAAAGAGTGCGTAATCTGGTTCACTTGGAACCGGAAAAAGAAAAAGCAATCCATGAATTCCGAAGAAGAAATTTCGAATTGCACCGGCAAAGAGATGTGGATTTATATTCTGAGATGGATCGGCTGGAAAAAGAATTTGCCCCTCTGCGGGCGGAACCCTATGTCAACGAATATCTTGCGGCGGAACTGGCCGTATGTCGGATGGTACAGCGCATCAATTACCGCCTGATGGAAGAAATAGAATTTGATCTGGGATTTGAATAATTGATTGAATGGTATCCCGGCCCTCAAAAGACCAGAGATGGGGGAATGTTATGAAAAGCAGCAAAATGACACTGAATATTCTAAATAGCGTGTTGGGGATTCTGGTTATGGTCCTGATCCTGTTTGTGACTCTGAAAGCGGGGGAAGCTGCCTATGCCCTTGGATATCGTATTTTCACAGAACCTGCTGTGGATAAGGAACCTGGAAAAGATGTCACAGTGCGTATTCGGGAAGGAATGTCTGCCTCAGAACTGGGCAGTCTGTTCGAAGAGAAAGGGCTTGTGGATAACGGCATTCTTTTCTCCATACAGCTCCGTTTGTCTTCTTTTGACGATCAATTAAAATCAGGAAGCTATACGCTGAATACCTCCCAGACGGCAGAAGAAATGATACAGATTCTGACAGGAGAAGAGACAGAGGAAGCAGAAGAATGACCCAAAATGAGCGTTTGATTACGTATATTAATTCTCTGGATACCGGGAATTCCCAGCTGTTAGAAGAAATCGAGGCAGAGGCGCAGCGCACCTTTGTACCGGTAATCCGAAAAGAAACCCAGCAGCTTTTGAAGGTTCTGCTGGCGGTGAACTGCCCAAAACGGATTCTGGAAGTGGGAACGGCCATCGGATTTTCCGCCCTTTTGATGGAAGATTGCAATCCGGTTCCGTGCCGAATTACAACCATTGAGAACTATGAAAAAAGAATTCCCCTTGCAAAAGCAAATTTTTTGCGTGCAGGGAAGGAAAATGTGATAGAATTGTTAGAAGGAGACGCCAGCCTGATATTGAAGGATTTGACGGAAACCTATGATTTTATTTTTATGGATGCTGCCAAAGGCCAGTATATCCACTTCTTTCCGGAAGTGATGCGTCTGCTTGCTCCGGGGGGAATTCTGGTATCGGACAATGTACTGCAGGACGGCGATATTATAGAATCACGCTTTGCCGTTACCAGAAGAAACCGCACCATTCACAAACGGATGCGGGAATATCTCTACCAACTGACCCATTCAGAATCTTTGACAACCTCTGTCCTTCCTGTGGGAGACGGAGTAACGGTCAGTGTGAAAGGGAGGAACAGGGAATGAAGAAACCGGAGTTACTTGTACCGGCCAGCAGCCTGGAAACGCTGAAAGTTGCCGTTATCTTCGGCGCCGACGCTGTGTACATCGGCGGTGAAGCATTCGGATTACGGGCAAAAGCAAAGAATTTTTCTATGGATGACATGAAAGAGGGAATCCGGTTTGCCCATGATCATCAGGTAAAGGTTTATGTGACCGCAAATATTTTGGCCCACAATCAGGATCTGGCGGGGATCAGAGCATATTTCACAGAATTAAAAGAAGTGAAGCCGGATGCGCTGATTATTTCGGATCCCGGAGTATTTACCCTTGCAAAAGAAATATGCCCGGAAGTGGAAGTGCACATTTCCACTCAGGCAAATAATACGAATTATGAAACTTACCGGTTCTGGCACAGACTGGGCGCGAAGCGGGTGGTTTCTGCAAGAGAATTATCTTTAGCAGAGCTTTCCGAGCTTCGCAGCTATATTCCGGATGAACTGGAAATTGAAACTTTCATTCATGGAGCCATGTGCATTTCCTATTCCGGCCGATGCCTGCTCAGTAATTATTTTACCGGACGGGATGCCAATCAGGGATCCTGCACCCATCCCTGCCGATGGAAATATGCAGTGGTGGAAGAGACAAGGCCGGGAGAATATCTGCCTGTGTATGAAAATGAACGGGGGACTTACATTTTTAACTCCCGGGATTTATGTATGATAGAGCATATTCCGGAACTGGCAGAGGCAGGAATTGACAGCTTTAAGATAGAGGGAAGAATGAAGACGGCCCTTTATGTGGCTACTGTGGCAAGAACTTACCGCAGGGCAATTGATGACTATTTTGTTTCAGAAGAGATTTACCGGGCCAATATGCCCTGGTATTTGGATCAGATTGCAAACTGCACGCATCGGCAGTTTACCACTGGATTTTTCTTTGGAAAGCCGGATGAAACTTCGCAGATTTATGACAATAACGCCTATGTAAAGGAATATACGTATCTTGGAATTGTGGGGGGAATCAATAAGGAAGGGTTCTGCCGGATAGAACAGAGGAATAAGTTTTCCGTTGGAGAAAAAATTGAAGTAATGAAGCCGGATGGAACAAATATTCCGGTCCTTGTGAAACGGATTCAGGATGAAGATGGTAATGAGATGGAGTCAGCGCCCCATCCAAAACAAATCTTATACATTGATTTAGGACAGCCGTTGGCAGAATTTGATATTCTGCGCAGACAGGAAAAGGAGGAGCAGGCAGATGAGCAATGACAGATATGTTGCATATGTGGGAACTTATACCCACGGAACCAGTGTAGGAATTCATATTTATGATTTGGATGTGGAAGGTGGAAGCATGACAGAGCGCAAGGTAATTCCCATCAACAACCCTTCCCATCTGACCGTCTCTGCAAATGGAAAATTCCTTTATTCCATTGCAGACGAAGGCGTCGCTGCATTTAAAATCCTTCCGGACGGTGATCTGGAAGCTATGAATGAAAAGTGGATCGGCGGAATGCGGGGCTGTTATGTGGATGTGGACAAAGAAAACCGCTATTTGTTCGTAGGCGGCTACCATGACGGCCGGGTAACCATGATGCGCCTGAATGAAGACGGAAGCATTGGAGAGATTGCAGACGGAATTTTCCATACAGGTATGGGAAGAAGCATTGCAGAGCGCAATTACCGTCCTCATGTGAACTGTGTCAAATTAACTCCCCAGCAGAGGTTTCTCTGCGCAGTGGACGGCGGTCTGGATCAGGTAAAAATATATCAGATTGACTATGAAAGGGGCAAATTAAAAATTGCAGATATTCTGCGGGAGCATCTGGAATCTTCTCCCAGAATGATCCGTTTTACTCCCGATGGGAAATTTGCCTATGTGCTGTGCGAAGAAAGCAACGAAGTGGATGTATACAGTTATGAATGCACTCCTCAGGGACCGGAATTTGAGAGACTGCAGAGCATTCCCACGGTGGAAGAAGAGGAAAAAATGAACTGCGGGGCATCCGGCATGGAGGTCAGCAAAGACGGAAAATACCTGTTCTGCTCCAATGCAGGAGCCAATTCCGTTGTGATTTACTCCATTAACCAGGAGACCGGAGAACTTACGATGATCTGTGATTCCAAAATCAGCGGGGACTATCCCAAATCTATCGCAATCTTTCCGGACGGTCAGCATTTCCTGAGCCTGAATCATGACACTAACGAAATCATGACCTTTCATGTAGATTATGAGAAGAAATATTTTCTGATGAAAGGCAGACCCATTGCCATTGATCAGCCGAATTGCATTCATATTCATAAATTGGCGTAGAAGCGATTCTGCAGCATGGCAGAAATGTATCTGAATACGCTTTGCTAATTTATATGGGAGACGGACGGGAATGCTCTATTTTCTCCTGATTTTATAAAAAACAGGGAAAATAGAGCATTCTCGCGCTGTGTCCTGTACTTTTTCTGCTTCAAAGGTTATTCTGATTTCAGAGCATTTGCAAAGCACGCTCTGGGAAAGGAGGTAAACTTCACATGGATCAAAAGAAAATAGGGGCATTCATAAAAGAACTCCGCAAAGAACATAATTTAACCCAGGAACAGTTGGCGGAAATTGTCGGTGTTACCAACCGAAGTATTTCCAGATGGGAAAACGGGGTGAATATGCCTGATTTTGATCTGGTTATTGAGCTTACAAATTACTTTGACGTAAGCATTGAAGAATTTTTGGACGGAGAAAGGAAGATGGAAATGATGGATAAGAAAACAGAAGAAACCTTATTGAAAGTCACTGATTATGAAAATATGGAAAAAATGAAGTTCTCCAAGCGTCTGTGCGGAATATTTCTGGCTGCCATTGCCGCATTTCTGGTGTATGCCGTTATTGACATACAGGGGCTGGCTTCTGTCGGCGTGTATGAGGACATTGCAAGCTTTGCTCTTGGATTCGTATTTGGGGTTCTGATGTTAGGAGCCCTGGCAACCAGCCGCTATATGGCAAAAATCCGGGCATTGAAACTGAGAATACTGCACAGAAAAAGAGCCTAAAATCTGTAAACTTTGTGAAGATGTAAGTCTAAAAGGCATATCGGGCTGCTGTTCCTGATATGCCTTTTGAATTTACAGAGCAATTGCAGATATCGGAACGCGTATTCCCTCATTTGCCGGGTTTGTAAAACCGCTCCAGAGATTCCATCCGGCTGCCTGTATGTTCCATCATCAAATCCAGCAGCGTTAATGCGGCCATGGATTCCACCACAACTACAGCCCTTGGAACAATGATCGGGTCGTGGCGGCCGTGAATGGAGATTTCTATATTTTCTCCGTTTCTGGTGATGGTATTTTGCAGGGAAGCAATGGATGGAGTGGGTTTTACCGCTGCTCGGAACACAATGGGCATTCCGTTGCTGATACCGCCCAGGATACCCCCGGCATGGTTGGTAACGGTTCTGGTTTCCCCGTCTTTCCTTTCAAAATGATCATTATTTTCAGACCCAAGAGCAGCGGCGGCAGCGAATCCGTCTCCAATTTCAAATCCCTTTACCGCCCCGATGGAAAAAACGGCTTTCGCCAGATTTGCGTCCAGTTTCTCAAACACAGGTTCCCCGATTCCTGCCGGCACGCCGGCAATCACACATTCAATAATCCCTCCCGCAGAATCTTTGTGCGCCATACAGGTTTGCAAAAACTCCTGTGCCTTTTGGCAGGGCAGCTCTTCCGGCATATACAGCGGATTGGATTGTATCTTTTCGGATAGTTCTGTTAAATCTCCTGATAACAGTTCCTGGGGAGAACTGGAGATAGAAACAGGGCCGATGGAGCGGGCATAGGTCAGAACGGTGATTCCCAGCTGTTTTAAAATTTTGGCGGCGACTGCTCCTGCCGCAACTCTGCCTATGGTTTCCCTGCCGGAAGATCTGCCGCCTCCCCGGTAATCCCGGAATCCATATTTTTTATCAAAGGTATAATCTGCATGCCCGGGCCGATAATAGCCTGCAATTTCTCCATAGTCTTTAGAATGCTGATCCTTGTTAAACACCATAAGGCTGATGGGAGTTCCTGTGGTTTTCCCTTCAAAAACACCGGAAAAAATCTCCACGGAATCAGCTTCTTTTCTCTGAGTGGAAAACTTTGACTGCCCGGGTTTTCTTCTGTCTAAAAATTTCTGTATATCTGTTTCATCCAGGGAAAGCCCTGACGGACAGCCGTCTATTACAACGCCGATGCCCCGGCCATGGGATTCTCCCCAGGTAGTAATTTTAAAATGATTTCCAAATGTTGAACCTGCCATAATAACCTCCTGAATTGTGTGAACATACCCATTATAACGAACCTGCGCGAAAAAGAAAAGTATTTTGTTGAGAACGGGCAAAAAATCTGTTATACTAATACCGTTCTTTCAGTGTTTTATGGTTCCATACACAGGCAGCCCCTGACTTGCCGCTGTATCCGAATATAAAATCCTGACCCATAAACCTCAACGATAGAAAGGAATCCTTTATGTATAAATTATTAAAACAGGAAGGCCGGGCCAAACGCGGAGAATTCCATACCGTACACGGAGTAATCCAAACTCCGGTTTTTATGAACGTGGGCACTGCAGCCGCCATTAAGGGCGCAGTATCCACCCAAGACCTGCAGCAGATCAAAACACAGGTGCAGCTTTCAAACACCTACCATCTTCATGTGCGCCCGGGCGATGAGCTGATCAGGGATATGGGCGGACTTCACAAATTTATGGTCTGGGACAAACCCATTCTCACAGATTCCGGCGGATTCCAGGTGTTTTCCCTGGCGGGCCTTCGGAAAATCAAAGAAGAAGGCGTATATTTCCAATCGCATATTGACGGCAGGAAAATTTTTATGGGGCCGGAAGAGAGCATGCAGATTCAGTCCCATTTAGCATCCACCATAGCCATGGCGTTTGATGAATGTCCTTCCAGTGTGGCTGAACGTTCTTATGTGGAAGCATCTGTTGCAAGAACCGCCCGCTGGCTGAAACGCTGTAAAAAGGAGATGCGCCGGTTAAACCAGCTGGAAGATACCATCAATCATCGCCAGCTGCTCTTCGGCATCAATCAGGGAGCAATCTTTGACGATATCCGCATCGAACATGCAAAGCAGATTTCCGAACTGGAGCTGGACGGGTATGCCATCGGCGGGCTGGCGGTGGGAGAGAGTCATGAGGAAATGTACCATATTCTGGATGTGACTGTGCCTTACCTTCCCCTGGAAAAGCCAACGTATCTGATGGGAGTGGGAACTCCTGCAAATATTCTGGAAGGGGTGGAGCGGGGCGTGGATTTCTTTGACTGCGTATATCCCAGCCGAAACGGACGCCACGGCCATCTGTATACCAATCAGGGGAAACTCAACCTGTTTAACCGAAAATATGAAAGAGATCCCAGACCAATTGAAGAAGGATGCCAGTGTCCGGCATGCATGCATTACAGCAGGGCGTATATCCGCCACCTTTTAAAGGCGAAAGAAATGCTGGGCATGCGTCTGTGCGTTCTCCATAACCTGTACTTTTACAATACCATGATGGAAGAAATCAGGGATGCGCTGGATCAGGGACGATTCCATACTTATAAAGAAGAAAAATTATATGGTATGGGACAGATGAGAGATTAAAATGCAGAATCGGAAATCATACGGCCTGTCCGGATTTTTTCCATATAAATGCTAAAATTTTTATAAATCCTGGAAAATCACTTGCCCTTATCTGCTATTTTGTGTACAATAAAATAAGTGTCTGTCCAAAAGACATAGACAATAAGGAGGAACGAATAATGTCTATTTTAGCCCAAACAGAAGCGGCGGCCGGATTTTCCATCGTCTGGATTTTAATCATGCTGGTAGCTCTTTATTTCATGATGATACGTCCGCAGCAAAAGGAGACCAAGAGAAAGAATGCAATGTTGGCAGATTTGGCGGTGGGAGATACCGTATTAACTACCAGCGGCTTTTACGGAATGGTCATTGATATTACAGAAGACACTGTTATTATGGAATTTGGAAATAACAAGAACTGTCGTATCCCCATGCAGAAAGCATCCATTGCAATGGTAGAGAAGCCGGAAGATGCAGTAGAAAAAGAGAGTAAATAGTAAAAGGACATTCTCAGGCTGGACCGGAGAGTGTCTTTTTCATTTCATAGGAACTCCCATCATGCTCAGCCTGCCGTCCGGCGGGCCGCATGGCCATCCTTCCTATGGAAGCCAAGGGCTTTCATAGGAAACTCCCATCATGCTCAGCCTGCCGTCCGGCGGGCCGCATGGCCATCCTTCCTATGGAAGCCAAGGGCTTTCATAGGAACCCCCATCATGCTCAGCCTGTCGTCCGGCGGGCCGCATGGCCATCCATGCTATGGAAGTCGAAGACTTTCATAGCATGGATGGCCATAGGAGACACCTTGTCACGACGAATGGTTAAGACATTCAAATATAAAAGCCAGAACGTGCAAAAAAATCTTCCTATATCAAAAAATAATAAAGTTTCATTATACCATAACTTTAACTTATAAAAGCCATAAAAAAGAAAAATATCTTTTCCAGTTGAAATCCCATGGCAAATATAATATAGTAGTACTATTGATTGTCAAATCCTATAGATGCAAAGGAGAGAACGGGAATGAATTATAAGATTGGAGTGATTTCCGGAGATGGAATCGGACCGGAAATTGTGAAGGAAGCAAAGAAAATATTAGATAAAGCAGGAGAGGTATACGGACATACCTTTTCCTATGATGAGATATTAATGGGAGGCGTCTCCATTGACGCCACAGGCGTTCCGCTGACAGATGAAGCCATTGCTCAGGCGAAGGCGGCGGACGCAGTCCTGATGGGTTCCATCGGCGGAAATACAAGTACATCCCCCTGGTATCAGCTTCCGCCGGAATTAAGGCCGGAAGCCGGGCTGCTGAAGCTGCGCAAATCCCTGAATCTGTTTGCAAACCTGCGGCCTGCATACCTGTACGAAGAGTTAAAGGAGGCCTGCCCTCTCAGAGAAGATATTATTGGGGACGGCTTTGATATGATGATTATGCGGGAACTGACCGGAGGCCTCTACTTCGGAACACGGGTGACCGAAGAACGGGAGGGGCTAATGACCGCCGTGGACACTCTGACTTACAATGAGCAGGAAATACGCAGAATTGCCAGACGGGGATTTGACATTGCCATGAAGCGCCGGAAGAAAGTAACCAGCGTAGATAAAGCCAATGTTCTGGATTCTTCCCGGCTCTGGAGAAAAATAGTGGAAGAAGTGGCAAAGGACTATCCGGAAGTTACTCTGGAACATATGCTGGTGGATAACTGCGCCATGCAGTTAGTAAAAGATCCGAAACAATTCGATGTGATTTTGACAGAGAACATGTTTGGTGATATATTATCAGACGAGGCAAGCATGGTAACAGGCTCCATCGGAATGCTGTCTTCGGCAAGCCTGAACGATACCAAGTTCGGCTTGTACGAACCAAGCGGGGGTTCCGCGCCGGACATTGCAGGAAAAGGGATTGCCAATCCCATTGCAACCATATTAAGCGCTGCAATGCTTCTGCGCTATTCCCTGGATTTGGATCAAGAAGCGGATGCCGTGGAGCATGCCGTAAAGCGGGTATTGAAAGAAGGTTACCGTACCATTGACATTATGCCTCAGGAAGAAGAGAAGAAATCCTCTGTCACTCAGGTAGGAACCAGCGAAATGGGATATCTGATTGCAGAAAGGATTCAAAAATAACAGGAAGGGAGACGGCGCCGGCCGCCTGCCCGGAAAGAGAGGAAAAATATGCAGCTGACAGGAGCACAGATTGTGATAGAATGTCTGAAAGAGCAAGGTGTGGATACTGTCTTTGGTTATCCGGGAGGAGCCATTTTAAATGTGTATGATGAATTATATAAACACAGGCATGAAATAAAGCATGTCCTGACCTCCCACGAACAGGGCGCAAGCCATGCGGCAGACGGATATGCCCGTTCCACCGGAAAAGTGGGCGTGTGCCTGGCAACCTCAGGACCGGGAGCCACTAATCTGGTAACCGGAATTGCCACAGCCTATATGGATTCCGTTCCCATGGTAGCCATTACCTGCAATGTTACAGTTCCGCTGCTTGGAAAAGACAGTTTTCAGGAAATTGATATTGCAGGAATCACAACGCCTATTACAAAGCATAACTTTATTGTAAAGGAAGTAGAAAAACTGGCTGATACCATCCGCCGGGCATTTCGGATTGCAAGAAGAGGCAGGCCGGGACCGGTTTTAGTGGATATCCCCAAGGATGTCACTGCCAATCAGACAGAATTCCATCCGGTTACCATCAAACCGGAAATGCGATGCTGTGAGAAAATTACAGAAGAAGCCCTGAACCAGGCCCTGGATATGATTCGCAAATCCCAAAAGCCGTATCTGTTTGTAGGGGGCGGAGCCGTGATTTCTGAGGCCAGCCAGGAACTTTTGAAATTTGTGGAGAAAGTTCAGGCGCCCGTTGCCGATTCTCTGATGGGAAAAGGAGCCTTTGACGGAAACCACAACTTATATACCGGAATGCTTGGAATGCATGGAACGAAAACATCCAATTACGGTGTCAGCGAATGTGATTTACTGATTGCGGTAGGCGTAAGGTTCAGCGACCGGGTAACCGGAAATGCCAGGAAATTCGCCAGACATGCCAAAATCCTTCAATTCGATGTGGATCCGGCAGAAATCAATAAAAATATTGTCACCGACGCCCATGTAATCGGAGATATCAAAGAAATCTTAATGCGGTTGAATCAGCGCCTGGAGCAGCAGAATCATGAGGAATGGATTGCAAAGATTATGGATTACAAGGAAACCTATCCTCTGAAATATCCAAAAAACGGTCTGAACGGCCCCTATCTCATTGAAGAAATTTACCGGCAGACCAAAGGCGACGCCATTATGGTCACTGAAGTAGGCCAGCATCAGATGTGGGCGGCCCAGTTCTATCGTTACAAGAAGCCCCGTACCCTGATTACCTCCGGGGGCCTTGGAACCATGGGCTACGGTCTGGGGGCGGCCATCGGAGCGCAGATTGCCAATCCGGGAAAACAGGTGGTCAACATTGCCGGGGACGGCTGCTTTCGCATGAATATGAATGAAATTGCCACCGCAGTGCGCCAGAAGCTTCCTTTGATACAGGTAGTGGTCAATAACCATGTGCTGGGCATGGTGCGTCAGTGGCAGACCTTATTTTATGAACAGCATTATTCCGCAACCGTCTTAAATGACAGTGTGGATTTTGTGAAGCTGGCAGAAGCCATGGGAGCGAAAGCATACCGCGCTTCCACCAGAGAAGAATTTGCAGAAGCCTTTCAGAAAGCGCTCTCCAGTGATATGCCCGTAGTGATTGACTGTATGATTGACAGCGACGATAAGGTATGGCCCATGGTTGCGCCGGGAGCTGCAATCAGCGAGGCATTTGATGAAGGAGATATGCAACAAGGCTGAATGGGAGATAGGAGCAGGAATTTTTTTTATGTATGATACCGATAAGAAAGAGGAGGACGACAATGAGTAGAGTTTACAATTTTTCCGCAGGACCGGCAGTTCTGCCGGAAGAGGTTTTACAGCAGGCAGCAGATGAAATGCTGGATTATCAGGGAAGCGGCATGTCCGTGATGGAAATGAGCCACCGCTCCAAGATATATGACAGCATTATCAAAACAGCAGAGGCTGATTTGCGGGAACTGATGAATATTCCCGATAACTATAAGGTATTGTTTCTGCAGGGCGGAGCTTCCCAGCAGTTTGCCATGATCCCCATGAATCTGATGAAAAACAAAAAAGCCGCTTACATCGTAACCGGCCAGTGGGCAAAAAAGGCATTTCAGGAAGCGCAGATTTACGGAGAAGCAGTAAAAGTGGCTTCCTCTGAGGATGAGACATTTTCTTATATCCCGGACTGTTCCGACTTGGACATTCCGGAGGATGCAGATTATGTCTATATCTGTGAGAACAATACGATTTACGGAACAAAGTATCAAACATTGCCCAATACCAAAGGGCATGTTCTGGTGGCAGACGTATCCTCCTGCTTCTTATCTGAGCCGGTGGATGTATCGAAATACGGCATTATCTACGGCGGCGTCCAGAAAAATATCGGCCCTGCAGGCGTGGTAATCGTCATTATCCGGGAAGATTTGATTACAGAAGACACGCTGCCCGGCACGCCTACCATGCTGAAATATAAGACTCACGCAGATGCAGAATCCCTTTACAATACGCCGCCGGCTTACGGCATTTACATCTGCGGAAAAGTCTTCCAGTGGCTGAAAAAAATGGGCGGCTTAGAGGTTATGAAGCAGCGCAACGAAGAGAAAGCCAAAATCCTGTATGATTTCCTGGATGAAAGCAAAATGTTCCGGGGAACCGTAAGAAAGGAAGACCGATCCCTGATGAATGTACCCTTTGTCACAGGAGACAAAGATCTGGACGCTAAATTTGTAAAAGAAGCGGAAGCTGCAGGATTTGTGAACTTAAAAGGTCACAGGACCGTAGGCGGAATGCGCGCTAGCATTTATAATGCCATGCCGAAAGAGGGCGTGGAGAAATTAGTGGCTTTTATGAAAAAATTTGAAGAGGAGAATTAAAATGTTCCAATATCATTGCTTAAACCCCATTGCCAATGTGGGCCTGGATCTATTCAGCCAGGATTATCAAAAGACCGAGGATATTAACGAAGCGCAGGCTGTATTGGTAAGAAGCGCCGCTATGCATGACATGGAGTTTCCGGAAGGGCTCTGCGCCGTCGCACGCGCAGGAGCCGGCGTGAACAATATTCCTCTGGAAAAATGCGCAGACCAGGGAATCGTAGTATTCAATACTCCCGGAGCCAATGCAAACGGCGTCAAAGAGCTGGTATTTGCAGGAATGCTGTTAGCCTCCCGCGATATTACCGGAGGAATTAACTGGGTGCTGGAAAATAAAGAAAGCGAAACCATCAGCAAGGATGTGGAAAAGGCGAAAAAGGCTTTTGCAGGATGCGAAATAGCCGGCAAGAAATTAGGCGTGATCGGCCTGGGCGCAATCGGCGTCAAGGTAGCCAATGCCGCTACTCATCTGGGCATGGAAGTATATGGCTACGATCCTTTTATTTCTGTCAATGCAGCCTGGAGCCTGTCGCGGAATGTCAAGCATATCAGCAACCTAGAAGACATTTACCGGGAATGCGATTATATCACCATTCATGTTCCGCTGTTGGAAGACACCAAAAAGATGCTGAACAAAGAAGCCTTTGCGCAGATGAAAGACGGCGTTGTGGTATTGAACTTCGCAAGAGATTTACTGGTGGATGAGGCAGCAATCTTAGAGGCCATCAAAGAGGGAAAAGTAAAGAAATATGTCTCTGATTTCCCCAACAGCGTCACAGCAGGACAGGAGGGCTGCATCCTGATTCCCCATTTGGGCGCATCCACGGAGGAATCCGAGGATAACTGCGCAGTTATGGCCGTACAGGAAGTCAGGGATTTCTTAGAAAACGGAAATATCCGTAATTCCGTCAATTACCCCAACTGTGATATGGGCGTCTGCTCCGGAGCAGGCCGCGTGGCAATCCTTCACAAAAATGTCAAAGGCATTATCGGAAAATATACTGCGGTGATGGCAGATCATAACATCAACATTTCTGATATGACCAATAAGAGCCGGGGTGATTTTGCCTATTCCCTTTTGGATATTGATTCTCCGGTAACAGAAGCAGCTATTGAGCAGTTAAAAAAGATTGACAGCGTGTTGAAAGTAAGAGTTGTAAAATAATAAATTTGCAGGGGGAAGCGTCTGTGTTTCACAGTCAGTTTCCCCCTGTCGGCATTATTGCCGATACTTTGTATTATAATGAAGAAGTATCGTATTCAGATAGTGAAATTCATCCATCACATGATGGTAAGTGCGGAACATGGATTCACAGGAATTCCTTGTCTGTTCCATAATCTGGGGAAAATATTTTTCCAATGCCATCAGGATGGTACTGTCCATATTGCAGAGCTTATATCTTTCTTTTAAAAATCCAACCAGATTCGGACGGTAAGAAATATGTCCGCCCGGAATCATCATATTGCTGATGAAATAGGAAAGCGCCACAATCTCTCCCGCCGGGGAGGGGGTGAAGGTCAAAGACTCATGTCCGGACCAGCATTTCAGAATCTGGAAGGATTCTGTGATAGTCTTAAGAATCTGAGCATCTACCGTACCGGACAGTATTTTTTGGGTAACATCCATGGTGGAATTCTGGTATAATTCTTTTAAGTAGCAGTCATAGTCGTCTGCGCTGGCCAGGTCTGCGGACAGCGCCACCTTTCCAATATTGTGCAGCATGGCGGCAAGCTGCACCGTCTTGGCAGACGCAGCAGGAAGATGCAGCGTCTGGGACAGATTTTCCGTTAAATACACCGCATAACTGGTATGGAGAGCCGTATATTCATTTCGGAAATCCACAGAGAAAATAAAGGTCATCAGATATTTATGTATCTGCTCTTCTGACAGGAGCAGATGTTCTTTGGTGTAGGCAGCGACTTCTTCCTGATAAGTCTTATTTTGCAGACATTCCAAAACCCGGTATTTCTTGTCCGCTTCATAAAACCAGCGGACTCCGGCGTCTGGAAACACATCTTCACTGTATCTGTTTAAAAATAAATTCAGGTTCTCTGCACTATTCAGTACACAGAAAATATCAATGCGGTCCGCCAGATAAATCAGTTTGGCCATATCTCTGTGATAATTACCAATAGGAACCGGGTAATACTGGGCATTGCAGTGGTGATGATACAAAACAATATCTGCATAATCTGAAAGGGGAGAGAAATTCTGAAGCAGAAGGTATCCGAACACAGAATGCTCCATGGAATCATTCATATCAAAACTCAGCATAGAGTCAATTTCTTCTTCCTTGTAGGCGCCGATATCGTGAAGCAGCCCCAGCATAAAGATGTCCTGCTTTTCCTGCTTCGTGTAGTAACTGGTATCTGCCAGCATTTTCATCAGAATATATGCAACACGTTCACCGTGATCGATCAGTCGCGGATCCAAATGCCGGAACGAATGGCAAATGATCTCTACGATATTAATTAATTGGGAACTGCTCATGTACATTACCTCCTTTTTGGTTTTCATTTGAAAATATTGTTTGCCTTTACAGCATAAATATTATACTATAATAATTATAGTGAATTTGAATGCGGGTGTCAACAGAACAATACGGAGACTGACGCCTGAAACAAAGGAGAAGTGAGATGTTTTTGACAAATATAGCAAATTATCTGACAGCGGGAATTCTGCTGGCGGAATCCATCACAGACAATCTGGCAGAACTTCAGCAGTTGGAAAAAGTTGCAAAACCAGGAGTACTGAAAGGCTATCTGAATGATATGGTTCCTCACCTGATTGATTTTGCCCTTCGGGTTGTCCTTGCCATTTTGATTTACCTCATTGGCAAAAAAATGATCAAATGGCTGCGGAAGCTTTTGCAGCGGGCGTTGGAACGTTCCGGCGTGGACGAAGGGGTGAAACAGTTTCTGGATTCCTGTGCCAAAATCACCCTGTATCTGGTTTTGATCATAGCAGTGATCAACCAGCTTGGCTTAGAGACAACCTCTGTAGTGGCAGTGCTGGGTTCTGCAGGCCTTGCCCTGGGCCTTGCCCTGCAGGGCAGTCTTTCCAATTTTGCCGGCGGCGTTCTGATTCTGCTGTTTAAACCATTTAAAGTAGGGGATTATATTATGGAAGATACCCATGGGAATGAAGGAACTGTTGCAGAGATTATGATTTTTTACACCAAACTGTCAACGCCGGATAACCGGATGGTGGTAATCCCCAACGGAACCCTGGCCAATGCCAGTCTGACCAACGTTACCCAGCAGGACAGGCGGAGAGTGGATGTATTTGTGGGCGTTTCCTATGACACAGATATCCGGCGCGCCAAGGAGCTTTTGACAGAAATACTGCTGTCAGAACAATCCCGGATGGAAGAAGAGGACTGGCAGGTTTTTGTAGATGAACTGGGTGACAGCAGTGTCAGGCTGGGCTGCCGGCTCTGGGTGGCGGCAGAAGATTACTGGAAGGTAAAGTGGCGCCTGAATGAACGCATCAAAGAGGTTTTTGACGAAAATCAGATTGAAATTCCCTATAACCATCTGACTGTGAATCTGAAGTCATAATTGCCGGAATTCTCATGGAATTGGCAGGGAACGCTGTGCTGGCGCTCCATCCGGTCAGAAATGAAACTTGTGCTTTGCATGATTCGTGCCAATGCAAGGCAAAATTTCAACGGCGGTGGTTCCATCGACTAGAAATTTTAACACCGCAACGGTGCGGAGCAGGCAGAGCAATCATTTATTAAGAAGAAGCAGAAAGGAACAATGAAAATGAATCTGAAAAACTGTAGCGCATATGAATTGCTGGAAGAAAAACACTTAGAGGATATCAAGTCCGAAGGGTTCCTGCTGAAGCATAAAAAGAGCGGGGCCAGAATCTGCCTGATTTCCAATGAGGACGACAACAAGGTATTCTATGTGGGATTCCGCACCCCATCTTTAGACAGCTCCGGAGCGGCCCATATTCTGGAACACTCCGTGTTGTGCGGTTCCGAAAAATACCCTGTCAAAGATCCATTTGTGGAACTGGCCAAAAGCTCTCTGAATACATTTTTGAATGCCATGACGTATCCGGACAAAACCATTTATCCTTTGGCAAGCTGCAATGACAAGGATTTCCAGAACCTGATGGAAGTCTATATGGACGCGGTTTTTCATCCCAACATTTACAAATACAAAGAAATTTTCTGCCAGGAGGGATGGCATTATGAGATGGAAACACTGGATGCCCCCCTTACCATCAACGGCGTAGTATATAATGAAATGAAAGGCGCCTTTTCTTCTCCCGACGGCGTGCTGGAGCGTGAGATCTTGAACAGCCTTTATCCGGATACCTCCTATGCCTTTGAGTCAGGCGGAAATCCGGAAAATATCCCGGAACTAACCTATGAGCAGTTTCTGGCATTCCACCAGAAGTACTACCATCCCTGCAATTCCTATTTTTATCTCTATGGGGATATGGATATGGAGGAAAAATTAAACTGGATTGACCGGAAATATCTCAGCAAATATGACAGGATTTCAGTGGATTCTGACATAAAGATGCAGAAGCCCTTTCAAGAGCGCAGGGAAGTTGTCATTCCCTACAATATTGCCAGCGGCGAGGAATTAAAAGACAATACTTATCTGTCTTATAACGTGAGCATTGAAACCATTTTGGACAAAACACTGTATGTAGCCTTTGATATTCTGGACTATGCGCTGCTCAGCGCACCGGGAGCCCCCTTAAAGCAGGCTCTTTTAGACGCCGGAATCGGCAAGGATATTATGGCCTCTTTTGACTGCAGCAGCCTGCAGCCCCTGTTTTCCATAATCGTAAAAAACAGCAATCCAGAACAGAAAGAGGAATTTTTAAATATCTTACAAAAGGTTTTGAGGGAACAAGTGAACCAGGGCATTAACCGGAAATCTTTAATGGCCGGGATCAACAGCTTCGAATTCCGGTATCGGGAAGCAGACTATGGTTCTTTCCCCAAAGGGCTTCTTCTTGGCATTAAATGTCTGGACAGTTGGATCTACGATGAAAACCAGCCGTTTTTGCACCTGGAAGAGCTGGAAATTATTGAATTCTTAAAAGCTCAGACCGAAACAGGATATTTTGAACAATTGGTTCAGAAATATTTTCTGGATAATCCTCATGCCTCCGTGGTGATTGCAGAGCCGAAATACGGACTGAATGCAAAAAGAGAAGAAGAACTGGCCAAAAAGCTGGCAGATTATAAAGCTTCCCTGTCCCTGGAAGAACAGCAGGCCGTGGTTGATTTTACCCGCCATCTGAAACAATATCAGGAGGAGCCTTCTGCACCGGAAGACTTGGCCAAAATACCGATGCTTTCCAGAGATGACATCAAAAAAACCGGGGAAAAATTATATATCCGTGAGCACAGGGCGGATGACACCCTGATGCTGTGCCATGATATTGCTACCAACGGTATTGCTTACTTCAGCCTGCTCTTTGATGTGGGGGAAATTGCCAGAGAAGACATTCCCTGGCTTGGCGTTTTAAAGTCTGTGCTTGGCTATGTGGATACTTCTTCCCACAGTTTTCAGGAGCTTGCCAATGAAATCAATCTTCATACCGGAGGGATTTTCAGTGAAATTGGCATTTATCCCCATGTGAGGAAAGACAGCATTCTCCTGAAATATGAAGTGAAAATAAAAACCCTGTATCATGAAATTCCCAAGACCATGGAGATTGTACGGGAGATTCTATCCGACAGCAATTTCCTCAGACAGGAGCGGCTTTATGAAATTCTGGCACAGTTAAAATCCCGGCTGCAGATGTCCTTAAGCGCCAGCGGGCATTCTGTTTCCTCCATACGGGCCATGTCCTATTTTTCAGAAAGCGCCCGATATACCGATATGGTTCAGGGCATCGAATTCTATCAGTTAGTGAAAGAGCTGGAGGAGCATTTTGATGAGAAAAAAGATTTCCTCAGCGGCAAATTAGAATCGCTGATGCAGGTTATTTTCCGCAAAGACAATCTGATGTTCAGCATCGGCGCAGAACCGGAAGGAATGGAAGCCCTGGAGAAAGAGCTCCCATCTGTTAAGGCAGTCCTTTCGGAACAACTGCCGGAAAAATCAGAATCTTCCCTTTCCCTGGAAAGGAAAAACGAAGGCTTTCTGGATGCATCCCAGGTGCAGTATGTCTCCCGGGCCGGAAATTTTAAGCGGGCAGGATATGAATATACGGGAACATTGCGGATCCTGAAGGTTCTTTTAAGTTATGAGTATCTTTGGATTAACATCCGGGTAAAAGGCGGGGCATACGGATGCATGAGCGGGTTCACCAGAAGAGGCGACGGCTATTTTACCTCTTATCGGGATCCGAACCTGTCAAAAACCAATGAAGTTTATGAAGGGATTCCGGAATATTTAGAGCATTTTCAGGCGACCGAGAAAGAGATGACCGGATATATTTTAGGAACTTTCAGCAGCGTAGACGCGCCGCTGACGCCGGCAGGGAAAACAGGAAGAAGCGCAACCGCTTACCTTACAGGCATCACAGAGGAAATGCTTCAGAAAGAGCGGGAAGAAATCCTGCATGCATCCCAGGAGGATATCCGAAGCCTGTCCGGCATTGTGAGAGCGATATTACAGGAAAATGCATTCTGCGTCATTGGAAATGAAGAGAAATTAAAGGACGAAAAAGAACTGTTTCTGGAATTAAAGAACCTTTATTAAACACGGTTTTAAAGAAACTTATAAAAAAGAATCTTTGCAGGGCGGTTTTGCCTGCAGAAAGGAAAAGAACCGGAAAACCTGCGGACAGAAAGCGAAGGAGAGGATATGGATCAGAATATTAAATCAGGGTTCGTAACATTGATTGGAAGGCCGAATGTGGGGAAATCCACGCTGATGAATCATTTAATCGGACAGAAAATCGCCATTACTTCCAAGAAACCCCAGACTACCAGAAACCGCATTCAGACGGTGTATACAGAAGAAGGAAAAGGACAGATTATTTTTGTAGACACGCCGGGCATTCACAAAGCCAAAAACAAGCTGGGGGAATATATGGTAAATACGGCGGAACGAACGCTGCAGGATGTGGACGCTGTGCTGTGGCTGGTGGAGCCAACCAGCTTTATCGGAGCCGGGGAACGGCATATTATAGAAAAACTGAGTAAAATCACTACGCCGGTGATTCTGATTATCAATAAAACAGATACGGTTAAACCAGAGACAGTTCTTGCCGCCATTGAGACTTACCGGACAGAGTATGATTTTGCGGAAATCGTTCCACTGTCAGCCCTGCGGGGAGAAAATACGGAAATTTTACCGGATCTGATTTTCAAATATCTGCCTTACGGCCCCATGTTTTATGATGAGGACACCATTACCGATCAGCCAAAACGACAGATTGTAGCAGAAATCATCCGTGAAAAATCCCTTCATGCACTGAATGAAGAAATTCCTCATGGCATTGCCGTTACCATTGAACGGATGAAAGAACGAAAGAACGGCAGGATTACAGATATCGAGGCCACCATCATCTGCGAACGGGATTCCCACAAGGGAATTATCATTGGAAAAGGCGGCGCCATGCTGAAAAAAATAGGCAGTAACGCCCGGTTTGAAATCGAAAAAATGCTGGAATGCCAAGTGAACTTAAAGTTATGGGTAAAGGTCAAGAAAGACTGGCGGGACAATGATTTCCTGATTAAGAATTTCGGCTACCGGGAAGAGGATTAAGATTTCTGCCAGAATTTATCTGGTATATCTGGAAACTGAAAGGATACCCTAATATTAATGACAGCAGACTGTAAGAAACAAACGAAGAACAGGGGGCATCCAAATGGTAGCGCAGGAGTGGACGAAATTTGCAAGCACAGGAAGCATTCAGGATTACTTAACTTACAAATGCCATGGGAGCGGAGAGGGAGTCCGAGGAGACGCAACCCTCTCAATGATGGCAGACCAGGAGCAGACAAGCGGGAGCGTGAGAAGAAATGGGGCAGACCATAACGCTGACGGGCATGGTATTATCCGCAGCCCCGGTGGGAGAATATGACAGGAGAGTCGTGCTGCTGACGAAGGAAAGAGGTAAAATTTCCGCCTTTGCCAGAGGCGCAAGGCGGCCAGGCAATCAGCTGATGGCAGCCGTCAGCCCCTTTTCCTTCGGCAGTTTTGAGACTTACGAAGGGAGAAGCTCGTATACCATCGTCAAGGCGGACATCGCCAACTATTTCCGGGAATTGGCAGAGCATATGGAAAATGCCTGTTATGGATGTTACTTTCTGGAACTGGCAGATTATTACGCCAGAGAAAATACAGAAGAAATACATATGTTAAAACTTCTCTACCAGTCTCTCCGGGCGCTGGAAAAGGGGACGTTAGACAACCGGCTGGTACGCCGGATTTTTGAATTGAAAACCATGACGGTAAACGGAGAATACCCCAATGTATTCTCCTGCCTGTCATGCAAAACAGAAGAGAATCTTCATTGGTTTTCCACAAGAGCCGGAGGCGCGCTCTGCGATAACTGCAAAGGGCGGGAAAAAAGCAGAGCCATGGACGATTCCACCCTTTATGCTATGCAGTATATCATAACGTCCACCATTGAAAAACTGTATACCTTCACAGTCTCAGAAACCGTTCTGGAGAACCTGGAAGATATTATGAATGAATATATGGCGTTTTACGTAGAGCGGAAGTTTCATTCTCTTCAGATATTGGAAGAAAACGAAGGATTTGCCGCACAAATCAGGGGAATTTCTTCCAAATCAAGAAATCAATAGTTGCAATCACAGTCAGAAAAGAGTATAATATTTGCGATTCACGTATTAGACTTTGAGGAGGTTTAACATGAAAAAATTTATTTTCATCAGTCTGGTCATAATTGTGGCAGCCGGATTGTTGGCGGGATGTGGAAAATCTTTGGAGGCAGATCGTGATACCGTGTACATACAGAAAAAAGGCAATGTAGTCAGTGCGGCTATCGCAGATTTTGACAAAGATTATTATGACGAAGAAGAGCTTAAGAATTATATTGAAGAAAGGGTTGCGGATTATCAGGAAGAGCATGGAGAAGATACCGTAAGCATTGATGAATTTTCCGTTGAAGACGGCATTGCCAGACTGTTCATCAAGTATAGCAGCTGTGAAGAATATCAGAATTTTAATGATGTGACATTATTTTCCGGAACCATTCCTCAGGCATTGGCAGAGGGCTATAGCTTTGAGGAAGATTTTACAGAAATTGAAGACGGGGAAGCTGCCGGAAGCGTAAAGAAAGACGCTGTTACGGATCTGGATGCAAAAGTGATTATTTTAAGTGAAAAGGTAGACGTTAAAGTGGACGGCGCCATTCGGTACGTTTCATCCCAATATACAACGATGAAGGCAAAGGATACCGTATCTATTCAGCTTCCAGAGGAAGCAGAGGACGGGGAGGAATCCGCTCTGGTGTATGTAGTTTATGAATAGGCAGTTCTTGTAATGAATGGAAACAGCAAAGAGTAAAAGTATAATAAGAAAGAGGTAGCAATATGGAAAAAACCATGGAAAAAATCGTGGCGCTGGCAAAGGCAAGAGGTTTTGTTTATCCGGGCTCCGAGATCTACGGAGGTCTTGCAAATACCTGGGATTACGGCAACCTGGGCGTGGAACTGAAAAATAATGTAAAACAGGCATGGTGGAAGAAATTTGTGACAGAAAATCCTTACAACGTAGGTGTGGACTGCGCCATTCTGATGAATCCTCAAACCTGGGTGGCCTCCGGACATTTAGGAGGGTTTTCCGATCCATTAATGGACTGCAGGGAATGTCATGAACGGTTCCGTGCAGATAAAATCATTGAAGATTACGCCGAAGAAAAAGGCATTGAGCTGGATGGCTCTGTAGACGGCTGGAGCCAGGAGCAGATGGTAAACTTCATCGAAGAACATCAGATTCCATGTCCCTCCTGCGGCAAACACAATTTTACCGATATCCGCCAGTTTAACTTAATGTTCAAAACCTTTCAGGGCGTTACGGAAGACGCCAAGAATACAGTATATTTACGGCCGGAAACAGCTCAGGGTATTTTTGTAAACTTTAAAAACGTACAGCGGACTTCCCGCAAAAAAGTGCCTTTCGGCATTTGTCAGATTGGCAAATCTTTCCGAAATGAAATCACTCCCGGAAACTTCACATTCCGTACAAGAGAATTTGAACAGATGGAACTGGAATTTTTCTGTGTGCCCGGAACGGATCTGGAGTGGTTCCAGTATTGGAGAAGCTTCTGCCGTGACTGGCTTTTAAACCTTGGCATGAAAGAAGAGGAGCTGCGTCTGCGCGACCATGAGCCGGAAGAACTGTCCTTTTACAGCAAGGCAACTACAGACTTTGAATTTTTATTTCCCTTTGGCTGGGGAGAACTCTGGGGAATTGCAGACCGTACGGATTATGATTTGACCCGCCATCAGGAAACTTCCGGTCAGGATATGAGTTATTTTGATGACGAAAAGAAAGAAAAATACATTCCTTATGTCATCGAACCCTCCCTGGGCGCAGATCGTGTGGTTCTTGCGTTCCTCTGCTCCGCTTATGATGAGGAAAATATCGGAACAGAAGAAACACCGGATATGAGAACAGTGCTTCATTTCCATCCGGCCCTTGCGCCTGTTAAAATCGGCGTTCTGCCGCTTTCCAAAAAACTGAACGAAGGCGCAGAGAAGATTTTCTCACAGTTATCCAAAAAATATAACTGTGAATTCGACGACAGGGGAAATATCGGAAAGCGTTACAGAAGGCAGGATGAGATCGGAACTCCTTTCTGCGTAACCTATGATTTTGAATCAGAAAATGACGGCGCGGTAACCGTGCGGTTCCGTGACAGCATGGAGCAGGAAAGAGTGAAAATAGAAGATCTGGACGCGTATTTTGCAGATAAGTTTGATTTTTAATTACAATGTAAATGGGAACAGGAAGCCGGAAATGGACAGAACTTTCCGGCTTCCTGTTTTAAAGCGCTTTCAGATATGCTGTAGTCAGGTTTTGATACTTTGAAACGCTGGAAATGCAGTAGCGCTCTTCCTCTGAGCAAACGATTGCTTATATATAATCCCGGCCGCAATTTCTGCAGAAATTTTTATATTTTTCATTTAATTCCCCGCAGTCCGGGCAGTACCAGGAGCCGTCTTTTCGCGGACAGACTTTTACAAGATTTTTGCGGACCGTTATTTTTCCCAAATCTTTTCCCTGATTCTCAATAGCCATGGCTCCCAGCGGGGCAATGGAAGAACCCTTGTGCCCAAGTCCTGCAAAAGCTGTTCCATGCTCCCATGAAAATTTTCCGGAAACCTTTACTTTTAATTTTCCGCCGCAATTCTGGCAATAATGTGTGCCTTCTGAATTTTCCGCGCCGCATGTCTGGCATTTCATATCAATTCCTCCTGTTTAAGCCTGTTTCTGCAGCGTTCATTAAGATTTTTTAAGTATGGACGGAAACATAAATTAACCGCTGCAGCATTACTGTTCCTTTGAAAAGTTTCCTCGTCTGAGCTTAATTATAATGGCAAAAAAAACGAAAAAATAGACTTGCTATTATTCCAAAATATGTTAGAATATATGTGTGTGCTTTAGAATCGTGCACTGTCTCGCTGTAGAATGATAAGATAAAACAGATAAGTTTTACCGTCATTCACTGTCTCATTGTGTAATGGCAGATACGGAATTATAGGGCATAGAAGTTTTCGGCCGGCAGTCCTTATCTGCATAACAATAAACCAAAGTAAATTTTAGGAGGAATTCAAATGGCAAACAAATGGGTTTATCTCTTCGAAGAGGGAAATGCAAATATGCGTGAACTTCTTGGAGGAAAAGGCGCAAATCTTGCTGAAATGACCAGCTTAGGTCTTCCGGTACCACAGGGTTTTACTATCACTACAGAAGCATGTACTCAGTATTATGAAGATGGACGTCAGATTAATGAAGAAATTCAGGCACAGATCAATGAGTACATCGGTAAAATGGAAGAGATTACAGGAAAGAAATTCGGCGATAAGGAAAATCCTCTTCTTGTATCCGTGCGTTCCGGTGCAAGGGCATCCATGCCTGGTATGATGGACACCATCCTGAATCTGGGTCTGAATGAGACAGTTGTAAATGTAATCGCTGAAAAATCCCAGAATCCCCGTTGGGCTTGGGACTGCTACAGAAGATTTATCCAGATGTATTCTGACGTAGTTATGGAAGTTGGTAAGAAATATTTTGAAGAACTGATTGATAAAATGAAAGCTGACAGAGGCGTGACACAGGACGTTGAACTTACAGCAGACGATCTGAAAGAGCTTGCATCTCAGTTTAAAGCTGAATATAAAGAGAAAATAGGAGAGGATTTCCCAGATGATCCGAAGGAACAGTTAATGGGAGCAGTAAAAGCTGTATTCCGTTCCTGGGACAACCCCCGCGCAAATGTATACCGGCGTGACAATGATATTCCATATTCCTGGGGCACTGCTGTAAATGTACAGAGCATGGCATTAAAAATTCCCGGAAGCATTCAAACAGTTTACAGAGGTTTGCGCTACTTTGGAAAATCACTACAGAGATATGCAGGACATGGAATTTACCGTGGAGAACGAGAAACTCTATATGCTTCAGACACGTAATGGTAAAAGAACGGCTCAGGCTGCTCTGAAAATTGCCTGCGATTTGGTAGATGAAGGCATGAGAACTGAAGAAGAAGCAGTTGCCATGATTGATCCCCGTAACCTGGATACCTTATTGCATCCCCAGTTTGACGCTGCCGCATTAAAATCCGCCACTCCTGCTGGAAAAGGCCTTGGCGCTTCTCCGGGAGCCGCATGTGGTAAAATCGTATTTTCCGCAGATGACGCTGTGGCATGGGCAGAAAAAGGTGAGAAAGTCGTATTAGTTCGTCTTGAAACTTCTCCGGAGGATATTACAGGTATGAAAGCTGCTCAGGGTATCCTGACTGTCCGCGGCGGTATGACCAGCCATGCAGCCGTTGTTGCACGTGGTATGGGAACTTGCTGTGTATCCGGATGCGGAGACATTGCTATGGACGAAGAGAATAAGAAATTCACTTTGGCAGGCAAAGAATACCATGAAGGAGATCCTATCTCCATCGACGGAACCACAGGCAATATTTATGACGGCCTGATTCCCACTGTTGACGCAACTATTGCAGGGGAATTCGGAAGAATTATGGCATGGGCGGATAAATACAGAACCTTAAAGGTTCGCACTAATGCAGATACGCCTGCAGACGCTAAGAAAGCACGTGAATTGGGCGCAGAAGGTATTGGTCTTTGCCGTACCGAGCATATGTTCTTTGAGGAGGACAGAATTGCAGCATTCCGTGAAATGATCTGTGCAGATACCGTAGAAGAGAGAGAAGCCGCCCTGGCTAAAATCCTTCCGTATCAGCAGGGAGACTTCGAGAAGTTATATGAAGCTCTGGAAGGCAATCCAGTTACCATCCGTTTCCTGGATCCGCCATTGCATGAGTTCGTTCCTACTGAGGAAGAAGATATTAAGAAGCTGGCAGACGCTCAGGGCAAATCTGTAGAAGATATCAAGGCATTGATTGATTCTCTCCATGAATTTAACCCGATGATGGGACATCGTGGATGCCGTCTTGCAGTTACCTATCCGGAAATTGCAAAAATGCAGACAAGCGCAGTGATCCGTGCAGCTATCAATGTCAAGAAAGCTCACGCAGACTGGGATATGAAACCGGAAATCATGATTCCGTTAATCGGCGATATCAAAGAGTTAAAATATGTAAAGAAAGTAGTGGTAGAGACTGCTGATGCAGAAATCGCTGCTGCAGGTGTGGAATTAGAGTATGAAGTAGGTACTATGATTGAGATTCCAAGAGCTGCGCTTACCGCAGATGAAATCGCAACAGAGGCTGACTTCTTCTGCTTCGGCACCAACGACCTGACACAGATGACATTCGGATTCTCCCGTGATGACGCCGGCAAATTCTTAGAGGCATATTATGATGCTAAGATTTTTGAGAATGACCCATTTGCAAAACTTGACCAGACTGGTGTTGGTAAGTTAATGGAAACAGCAATCAAGTTGGGCAAACCGGTTAATCCGAACCTTCATATCGGTATCTGCGGCGAGCATGGCGGAGATCCTTCTTCCGTAGAGTTCTGCCATAAGATTGGTTTGGACTATGTTTCTTGCTCACCATTCCGTGTACCGATTGCAAGATTGGCAGCAGCACAGGCGGCGATAAACAATGTAGGAAAGTAGATTACAAATGTCACAGCAGAACTTGTTTATCCTGTTGACAGATTTTAATTTATCCTGACAGGATTATAAAAAACAAATAATTTTAACCTTTGAGGACCTTGTGAGATACTATCTTGCAAGGTCCTCCCCCTTCTTCCCCTCTTCCCCCTCCCCTTCCTTCCCGACAACAAAATCCATCCCCAAAATTACAGTCCTCAACCCACCCCAATCTTGTTTCTTCCCCCTCTTCCAAATCCCTTTTTATCTTTTGAAAACACTGGATTTCTTCCATTCTTCTGGAGAGAGAAAAAGCAGCCATGAGGGACTAAGAGGAAGATGAAGGAGAGAGGAAGAGGAGAGGAAAAATAGGTTTCTTTTCTTCTTCCTTTCCCTTTTTCAAATCCTCTCTACCCCTTGAAAATACTGGGTTTTGCAGCTTTTTCTTTCTGCTGGGTGAGGGAAGATGTGAGGTTGTTTTCTTCTTCCAATTCCCATAGTAATTGCTCTTTAAAATACAGTTTCCACACAGCCAAATCTTTCTTCTTTCCCTTTCTAAAATTCTTTTTCATCTTCTGGAAACAAAGTATCCTTCCTTCTTCTTTTCTTTCTTTTTTTTCTGTTTCTTTCCCATGAAAAAGGGTTTGGAAATACTATTTAGATTATGATGGAATATCAGGAAAGAGGTAGCTGAGTGGAATGGGTTTTCTTCTTTTTTCTTTCTCTTTTTTGGTTTGAAATGAAGGTTGGATGGGAGAGGGAGAGAAGGGGGGAAGAGGATAGGCTAAAATTTGCAGAGAGGATAAATTAGGTTCTGCCATGACATAGTATTTTTTGAAAAACATGTTTTTGGCAGATGGAATTTGTTAGATATGAATAAAGATATTGCTTTGTTGGTTTGTTAAATAGGTGGTTTTGCACTTGAGTATTCCGGGCAATTCTGAACCGCCATTCCGGCGACATAGTACCGCGATTCCACTTTGATGGATACCGCAATTCCGGACATCAGATACCGAGATTCCGGTTGAATGATACTGG
>JAETSX010000054.1 GCA_021769425.1 Eubacterium sp. | reverse complement strand
GATATGGATGAAAACAGAAAAATTTATGATGGGTTTACAGAAATGCAATGAGAAAGTTTCTTGCTTTTTCAAACATAAGAGATTAAAGTATATTCAAGAATACGGCTATTAAAAATATCGGTTTTTAATAGCCGTAGTAATATATAATAATCCAAACAAAGTAAAGAGGGAAAAGTTATGGATTACGGAAAATTAGAACTTCACATTAACGAATTACTGGAATCAAGAAAAATCTCAAAAAACCAAATATGCAAAGCCCTAGATATTCCCCGCTCGAACTTCAACCGCTACTGCAAAAATGAATTTCAACGGCTGGACGCAGGACTAATCTGTAAATTGTGCCATTATCTGGAGATTGACGTTGGCGAACTTATCACCTATCAACCTCCTGAAAAATAATACGGCGTACTAGAGCGAACAATTCATATTTCGATACACAGGAAATACCGGATTGCCCTTTCACAAAGCAAACAGTTCATGGGCGTTCTTAGTGCAGGCAAAATCCACTGCTAACTTCGTCTAAGGAAGGCCCTCCTGACTTCCTTAGACGAAGTTAGCAGTTAGTTTGCCGAAACGTTGCCCAGTTTGTGTGTGAAAGGGCAATCCGGTATTTCCGTCCGTCTCCACTTCATAATGCTTTCACACTCCCAACACTGTTCAGCTTAAGCTCCTCCGTTCCGGTATTTCCGTCCGTCTCCACTCCATAATGCTTTCACACTCCCCCTCTGCAGCACGAAAATTCCCTTTTCTTCCTTCCCCTGCTGTGCTACAATGGGACAAAACAGATACACAAAGAAAGGACATCAACACATGTGGATTGCAGATAACTGGAAAGAATACGAAGTCATAGATTGCTCCAGAGGAGAAAAACTGGAACGCTGGGGAAAATACCTTCTAATCCGGCCGGACCCCCAGGTCATCTGGGACACTCCCAGAAACAACCGCGGATGGAAACAACCAAATGCCCATTATCACCGCAGCAAGAAAGGCGGCGGAGAATGGGAATTTTTCGACTTGCCTGAACAATGGGACTTGCATTACAAAGATCTGACCTTCCATCTGAAACCTTTTAATTTCAAGCACACCGGCCTGTTTCCGGAACAGGCTGTAAACTGGGATTGGTTCCGTGAGAAAATCAGGCATGCGCACCGGCCTATAAAAATATTGAATTTGTTTGCCTACACTGGAGGAGCCACAGTCGCCGCTGCTGCCGCAGGAGCCAGCGTTACCCATGTGGACGCCTCTAAGGGAATGGTTACCTGGGCAAAAGAAAACGCCATTGCCTCAGGGCTCAGCCATGCGCCCATCCGGTGGATTGTAGATGACTGTGTGAAATTCGCAGAACGCGAATTAAGGCGCAATAATCACTATGACGCCATTATTATGGACCCGCCCTCTTATGGCAGAGGCCCCAAAGGTGAAATCTGGAAAATTGAAGACGCCGTGTTTCCGCTGGTAAAATTATGTACCCGGCTTCTTTCTGAGCGGCCTCTGTTCTTTTTGATCAACTCCTATACTACCGGTCTGCAGCCGTCAGCGCTTGCCTATATGCTGGGCACAGAACTGAAGAAATTCGGAGGAACCATAGAGGCCCGAGAAATCGGACTTCCAGTTTCTTCGAATGGACTAACGCTCCCCTGCGGTGCAAGCGGACGTTGGGAGGCATAACAACAAGGTATTTTATATATGAGACAGCCAGTAATTCAAAAATGGATTCGGATACCGAAATATAAAACAGTTTCACCTGCGAGATTGAAACTATTTTTCCGCAGAATAAATAGCCTTCACGCGAACGGCAATCATACTCTCCGTAAGTATTTTTCCGCCGCTTTCACTGTATTGCTCAGATAGCGGATTGCCTCTGCGGGATGGCGGCCGACAGCAGTTTCACCAGTTATCATTACGCTGGCGGCTCCTTCCTGTACGGCACGGAAAATATCAGATACTTCCGCCCGTGTGGGAACAAGATTTTTTTCCATGGAAGCCAGCATTTGTGTGACTACCATAAACGGTTTTCCGGCTCCAGCGCATTTTACTGCAATTTCTTCCTGCACAGCCGACAGCTCCCACAGAGGCATACTGTTGCCCAAATCTCCTCTGGCAATTACAATCTGATCTGCATAGGGCATCAGTTCTTCCAAATGTCTTACGCCCTCCATATTCTCAATTTTGGCAAACACTTCCAAATCTGATGCTTCTGCATTTTCTAATTCTTTTTTTAATTCCTGCAAATCCTCTGCACTTCGCACAAAAGGCTGCATCACCCCGGTAACGTCATGGGATTTTGCGTTTCGGATATTCCTTCTGTCGCTCTCCGTCAAGGCAGGCAAATGCATCCGGATTCCCGGCAGGGCAATGCTTTTTTTCGCCTGCAGCATTCCGCCGCGGATAACTCTGCAGGAAGCAGTTTTTCCGGAAATTCCTGTTACCTCAAGCTGAATCTTTCCGTCGTCCAGCAGGATCTCCCGGCCCTGCTGCAAATAATCAAAAATCAGGTCAGGCGCTGGAATGTCCGCTTCATTCCTGAGACGCTTTGCCTGACCTTTCTCATCTCCCATTCCCCGCAGGCTGAGACGTTCTTCTTCCTGGGGCTGCCATTGACACTTCTCATCTCCCATTCCCCGCAGGCTGAGACGTTCTTCTTCCTGGGGCTGCCATTGACACTTCTCATCTCCCATTCCCCGCAGGCTGAGACGTTCTCCCTCCTGCAGCTTCACAGGCTGTTTCAGGTCACCGATTCGAAGTTCCGGCCCGCGCAAATCAATTAACAGCCGGGAGCGGACACCGGCTGCATTGGCGGCAGCTCTTATCATTTCTGTCCATTCCCGGCTTTCTTCCAGTTCCGTATGGGACAGATTCAGACGGATTCCTGTCATTCCCAAACGGAACATTTTGATAAGTATTTCCTGATTTGCACAGGCAGGTCCGATGGTTCCGTAAATCTCTGTCTTTCCCATTTTTCCTGCCCCCTTTCTTACTGCTTTTGACCTGAACACGATTCTTAATTTTCCAGACAATAAGGACTAAGAAACTGTCTCGAAATCACTTCCATTTCAGGACAATTCCTAAGGAATCTCTATGCCAGGCTCTTCTTTTTCCTTATCCGGATCTACATAAGAGAATGCATTGGAAATCTTGGCATTTTCTGCAGTCAATTCCACCTCTTCCCGATAAAAGGCAATCACCGGCGTCCCCACTTTTACTTTTTCATACAGTATGGTCGCCACCTCCAAAGGTGCATTGATACAGCCATGGGAACCGCTGCTCTTATAGATTTCACCGCCGAATTTCCCATTTCGCCAGGATGCATCGTGAATTCCCACATTATAGGCAAAAGGCATAAAATATGTAACGTCTGATTCGTAGTCTTCGCCTTTCAGCACAGCGGGACTCTCTTTATACACGATTTTAAACACTCCGTCCGGAGAGCCATTGTTGCGGCTGATATTACCGGTCACCACATCCGTTTCCACCACCAGGTTTCCGTTTTCATAATACCAGAGATGCTGTTTGGTATAATCTATCTCAATATAAGTATTCCCAATATCATCTTTGCCCTCTACAAAAGGACGCTGAGAGTATACCGGTTCCCGGCTTACCGGCTCGCCGGCCTCCAGGTCGACTATAATCTGTTCCGCTTCTCCGGGCTTATTGAGAATCCATCCGTAATCTCCTCCGCCGATTTCCACGGTATCGCCGGAAGAAGTTTTAAAGGAACGGACATCTGCATATGTGTTATAGGCGCTGGCAAGATTCTGCACATATTTTTCAATTTCATCTGTTTTCAGGGATACGCTGTAATTGTCTTCCAACTGAATGAATCCGCGGATCTGTTCCTTCGTCAGCTTTTCTTCATAGTCCTTGATTTCATAAGTAATCTCCGCATTCTCATAGCGGGTAATCCGATCCATTGTTTCTGTGACCAGAGAACTTTCTTTGGTATATTCCGGATTTATGTAATCTTCATCTGTCAGGGTTACTTCCGAATCTCCTGCAGAAACTGCCTGCTTTACCTTTGCCAGAACGCTTTCAAACACCATATGGGTTCCCATCTCTTCCGGTTCAATATAATACCCATCGTCTCCCAGTTTGATTTCCGCATTTTCCGGTTCAATGATATTTTCCTCCTGAAAGCAGTCCATTCTTGACACCGCGTTGGAGATTAATTCTTCTTTATAGTTCATGGTAACCGGAACTTCATCTTTTACCGGTTCAAAGACCGCCAGAATCCAGCGGATGGGCTCCTGAGCCTTCAGCAATTTTTCCACAGATCCATCCGGCACATATTCGCAGTCAATATCCTGACCGTAAATATGATGTTTCTCCCCTTTTCGGTCAAACACGGTCAGAAGATAATCTTCTACGCCTTCTCCTACTTTTTCTTCGGCCTTTTCCAGGCTCATCCCCCCTACTTTCCATCCATTGATTCTGGTTCGGAAGAAAAAATGGCTGCTGAAATAGAACACCATACCGAAATAAACTGCTGCCAGCAGCAGGATAACGCCTGCAATGCTTCCTATTATAATTCTCCGTTTTCTTCTGCGCGCTAATTTTTCCCGCATATGTATTCCTCCTTTCGGCATACTATTCAGGGGACTGAGTCCCTCTTCAACAGTCTTCAAGGCTCCTCATGGTCAGACCGGGTCCCTCTTCAACAGTCTTCAGGGCTCCTCATGACAAACATAAACCATAAATTCTTCCAGCCTGTTGTTTTGTTTTAAGCGGGGATATACTCTGGTATTCACCATTTTCCTTTCGTTTCCCACATCCCGGATATAGGAATATTCTACCATGGCTTTCCCTTCCCCGAATTCCTTCAACATGTTTCCCATCGAAAATATGGTAAGAAACGTTTCCCGATACTCTTGCTGAACAACCTCATCGGCCAGCAATTGAATCATCTTATCATATCTTGTGGTATTGTAATCATCCCGCAGGATTCCGGCCAGAAGCTTTTCTTCCTGGGGCCCTTTCAGAATAATATACTCATCTGTACTGATTCTGACTAAAACGACTTTAAAATAATTATTTTGGTTCTGTTTCTCGTTATACTCCATAATTAACTGACTTTCCTCTATTTTATCTGTTCTGTACTTTTCTGTCTTTCACCTTTTATTAAATTTATCTTAAAATTTTCCTAAATAAATGTCCGCAAAATCCGGGATTTTACATTCGCAGACGCATTTTTCAGTTTTAGGAAAATTCAAAACTCTGTACGGTTTTCCCATTTTCCAGGCTTTTCTTTACATCAATGATTCTCTGATTTTCCGAACCCCGAAACCGCAGAGAAATATTTTTCTTCTCCTGCACAAACTCTCCGTCCACCAATACATCCAGCAAAGAAAGCAATTCTTCTGTGGCCTCGCATACCGCTCTGCCCTGTCCCTGCAGTTCCCGGTCAAAAAGGTATCCGGTATAGCACCAGATCGTTTTCTTTGGATAGGCTTCCCTGACCCGATGCAGAAAGGGAAGCAGCGCTCTTTGGTTCTCCGGTTCCATGGGTTCTCCGCCAAGCAATGACAGCCCTGCAATATAGGAAGGCTTTAGCAATTCCAACAGTTCATGTTCTGTCTCCCGGGTGAACTTTTTTCCAAAACCAAAGTCCCAGGTTTCGCTGTTAAAGCAGCCGGGACAATGGTGGGTGCAGCCGGAAACAAAAAGGGAAACGCGCACGCCTTCGCCATTGGCAATATCCGTTTTCTTAATTTCACCATAATTCATAATCATATACCCCTGCACGACAGCAGGAAACACCCATTCCTGCTTTTTTAATTTTCACCATAATTCACCATATATCTCTGCACGACAGCAGGAAACGCCTATTCCCGCTTTTTTAAATTTCACCATAATCCAAACCATACGCCTCTGCATTGTAATAGGTAACTATAAATGCAGCACCCGTTCCTGAATTTCCTGGGTTCTTCCCTGATTCCAGAACTGTGTGCCGATGTAACCGCAGGTCCTTCTGGCAACATTCATTTTATCTTCATCCTGATTCTGGCAATTGGGACATTCCCATACTAACTTTCCGTCCGTGTCCGACACAATTTTAATTTCTCCTTCATAACCGCATACCTGACAGTAATCGCTTTTCGTATTCAGCTCTCCGTACATGATATTATCATAAATGTGCTGCATTACCGTCAGCACCGCTTCCAGATTTCCCTGCATATCCGGCACTTCCACATAGCTTACCGCACCCCCTGGGGACAATTTCTGGAACTGCGCTTCAAAGGACAGTTTGCTGAAAGCGTCTATTTCTTCTGTCACATGAACGTGATAGCTGTTGGTGATATAATTTTTATCGGTCACTCCTTCTATAATTCCAAACCGCCGCTGCAAACATTTTGCAAATTTATAAGTAGTGGATTCCAAAGGCGTTCCATAGAGGCTGAATGCGATATTGGTCTCCTTTTCCCATTTTTTGCATGCCTGATTTAACCGCTCCATCACTTCCAGGGCAAAGGGCGTCGCCTCCGGATCCGTATGGGATTTTCCTGTCATATATCTGGTACATTCGCAGAGACCTGCGTATCCCAGGGATATGGTTGAGTATCCGCCGTACAGCAGCTTATCAATGGCTTCTCCCTTTTTCAGCCGCGCCAGGGCTCCGTACTGCCACAGAATAGGAGCCACATCCGAGGGAGTTCCTTTCAGCCGGTTGTGGCGGAGCATCAGCGCTTCTCGGCACAATTCCATCCGTTCGTCCAAGATTTCCCAGAATCTGTCCATGTCCTTCCCGGAAGAACAAGCTGCATCCACTAAATTCAAGGTCACCACACCCTGGTTAAACCGCCCGTAAAATTTCGGTTTTCCCTGCTCATCGTGATAAACTGTTAAAAAAGAACGGCATCCCATGCAGGGATAACAATTGCCCTGCTTATTTTCTTTCATGACTTTTTCCGAGATATAATCCGGAACCATTCGTTTTGCCGTGCATTTTGCCGCCAATCGGGTCAGATCCCAGTAAGGAGATCCTTCCCGGATATTATTTTCTTCCAAAACGTAAATTAATTTGGGAAAGGCCGGCGTAATATACACGCCCTTTTCATTTTTCACGCCCTGCATCCGCTGCAGAAGCATTTCTTTGATCACCAATGCAAGATCGTCTCTGGTCTGTCCCTCTTCCACTTCATTCAGATACATAAACACCGTAACAAAAGGCGCCTGCCCATTGGTGGTCATCAGGGTAATCACCTGATATTGTATCATCTGAACGCCCCGGCGGATCTCCTCTTTCACCCGCATCTCCGCCACTTCATTAATTTTCTCTTCCTCTAACGGAAGGTGCGCTGCCTGAAATTCACGCTGAACCATTTTCCGCAACTTCCGCCGGCTGACATCCACAAAAGGCGCCAGATGAGACAGCGTAATGCTCTGGCCGCCGTACTGGGAACTGGCAATCTGGGCAATGGCCTGGGTGGCAATATTGCATGCCGTGGAAAAACTTTTGGGTCGTTCAATCATGGTTTCGCTGATTACCGTGCCGTTCTGCAGCATGTCCTCCAGATTCACCAGACAGCAATTATGCATATGCTGGGCAAAATAGTCGGAATCGTGAAAATGAATCACACCGTCCTCATGGGCACGAACCACCTTTTCAGGCAGCAGAAACCGTTTCGTAATGTCTTTGCTGACCTCTCCGGCCATGTAATCCCGCTGTACGCTGTTTACGACGGGATTTTTATTGGAATTTTCCTGTTTGATTTCTTCATTATTACATTCAATCAGGCTTAAAATCTGCTGATCTGTGGAATTGGATTTGCGCACTAATGCACGTTTGTAACGGTAGGTAATATATTTTCTGGCAACTTCATATGCCTTGTAACCCATAATCTCATTTTCCACCATGTCCTGGATCTCTTCCACATTGTAAATCCGTTCCATGGTTTCACAAAAGCCGGAAATCCGCTCTGCAATAGCTTCCACCTGCTCTTTTGTCAGTCTGTCGCTTTCTGTCACTTCTCTGTTTGCCTTATTCACTGCATCAATAATTTTGCTGGCGTCAAACCCTGTTTCTTTCCCGCTTCTCTTGATGATTTTCATTCCGCATCCTCCAAAAACAACTAAATATAGTATTTCTTACTTCTTCCCGGCACTACATGTGCCCTCCCATTATATGATCAACAGCATAAAAAAGCAAGATGAAAAATACCGTAATTTGTCGTGTAGTTGTCAGATATTATTTCCCTCATCCGCTTGTTCTGAGACATTTTCTTCCTGTTTTGTTTCATGCAGTTCAGAAAGATCATGGGATTTTTTCCCGTTCTGACAGTAAGCCTTAATCCTGAAATTCAGGTACATGATATTAACAATTTCCACAATCCCGTCCACCAGCAAAATACAGGCCGTATAATTCTGAAAAAATTCCATATCTTCAAAGGGTTTCAATATCACCGAAACGCTGCAGCCCAGTAAAACAACGGTAACCGCAAAAAATCCTGCCCACGCTTTATCTTCCATGCATTTTAAGTCAAGGGCGTATTGGAGCTTTATGACGCCTGACAAAAGCAGCAGAAGTCCCAGGGCCGTTAAAAAAGAGGAGGCAATCCGTTCTGCTCTTACCAGCCCGCAGATTCCCAGCAGCACAAACAATACGCCCTCCGAAAAGCCGTATTCATTCAGCCTTTCATAGCCGGCTGACATAAAATAACGGACAATCATATAAATCCCCAATACAACCACAAATCCGCAGATGAAATAGCAGATATCTTTCACCTCTATCTGGGGTACAAAAAGTATCAGCGCTGCCACCGCAATGAAAATTACCGCAATCACCGACACCACCACCGTGCTGAACAGGCTCTTCTTTTTCTCATCCATTTTATACACTCCTATCATTCCGAAAAATTACAGCTTTTATGAAAACAATTTCTGTTATGGCATATCATACCACATCTCATAACACATCTCCATAATTTTCCTGATTCTTTTTGAGACAATTTGTGTTATTATTATATCAAATTTATTACAAATTTTTTAAATTTTTTCTCAAAAATCTTGAAACTCATGAAAAAAGGGATTATTATATTGATCGGAAACAATCTTGAACTTAAACAGTAATTTTTTAATTTACAGGAGGCATGTTACAAATGAAATCTCAGAAACTTTTCGCATTTGCGCTGGGCTGTCTGCTTTTATTGGAAACGCCTTTTACTTCAACGGCAGCTCCTATGGCTTCCCCTTCAGAAACTTCCGGCGCAGCAATCACCGCAAGCGTCAAATCTGCCGACAGCAACACACACTCCCTGACACTTACGTCCAACCCTAAGGCGGCGAAACCAACTTCCCTGAAATTAAATAAAACTTCTGTTACCATATATACGGAAAATACATATCGCCTTAAGGCATCCGGCAAATCTTCCGGTAAAATTACCTGGAAATCATCCAAATCAAAAATTGCAGCAGTAGATCAGAACGGAACTGTCACCGGCAGGACGCCCGGAACAGCCACAATCACGGCTTCCCGCTCCGGCATAAAAACTTCCTGTGAAGTAACCGTCCTAAAGAATCCCCATAAGCTGAACCGTAAATCTCAGATTCTTATTATGGGAGACAGTGCAACCCTGTATCTGAGCAATGTTTCAAAAGATGATTCTGTTTCTTTCCGGCTGGCAGATCCCTCTTCCGAAGTTGTGGACATCACCAGCTCCGGCAATAAATGCAAAATCACTGCGGAAAATCCCGGGACTGTAACGTTAGAAGCTATCTGCACTTCCAGGGAAAATAATCAGAAAATAACCAGCAAAGGCGCCTGCACGGTTCAGGTATTAGAAAAAGGCATCGATCAGCAGCAGGTTTCCATGGCAGTGGAAACCACCAAAGCTTTCACACTGGAAAACATTGAAAAGTCCGATGCTTCCATTACCAATACTTCCTGGGCTTCTTCCAATCCCAAGATTGCAAGCGTCAGTCCAACCAGCGGCATTGTCACCGGCAAACAACCGGGAACCGCTGAGATTACGGCAACTGTCAATTATTCGGACGGTACCTCCTCGGTCTTTCCCACCACGGTCAGAATCTCGGACCCGGAGATAAAACCATCCAGCACAGTGCTGTCTCTTGGGCAAAAACAGAAAATTAAGCTCACCGGCACAAATGCTTTCAGCACCGTCAAGTGGAAAGTGAAAAAGTCTTCCCTGGCCTCCATTGAACAGGACGGCACCGTAACTGCCGGTTCTGAAGCCGGAAAAACAACCATTACGGTTGAAGTGGATGGGAAAACCATTAAGCATCAATTAATTGTAACGAACCCTCAGTTAACCTCCACCTCCAAACTGATGTCTGTTGGAAGGAAAATAAAGGTTCCGCTGACGGGTGTGTCTTCCAAAAGCAAAATTACATATAAATCCAAGAAGAAATCTGTAGCAAAAGTGGACAAGTCCGGCAGGATTACCGGCTGTTCTGCAGGAAGCACAGATATTATCATAAGAGCAGACGGCGTGTCCTTTACCTTTCATGTGGATGTGGTCTCCAAGCGCGCAATGCAGGCATGCAAAACCGGCTACAAGATTATGTACAGTTCTTCTTACAGCCAGGGAAGACGCATGTCCTCCGGATATTATGACTGCAGCTCACTGGTATTCCGGGCTTACGGATGCGATTCCAGTTTACTGGGCGGCACTCCCTCCTGGGCGCCTACGGCCGCTTCCATGGCAGCTCATTTGGAGAGAACCGGCAAGGTCATTTCTTATAAAGGACTGGATACTTCCAAACTTCTGCCCGGGGATTTGATTTTCTACCGGATGCGCCGGGGAAGCAACGGCAGATACCGGAATATTTACCATGTTTCCATGTACTATGGAGACGGCTATCGGTTGGAGAAGCCGCTGCGGGCTTATTATAAAGAAAGCAATATTACAATGATTGCAAGGCCGCTGAAAAAATAATTCTGCTTTACCGCCCCTCATTTGATGTCTGGTTTCATGCCAGGTGAGCGGGAATCCATTCAAAAGAGGATAAAACAGACGGGATATCGTTTGCCATAAGCATACGGTATCCCGTCTGTTTTATTTTCCCGGCTGCCTGCAAATCTGCGGACAGCCGTCATATTCTCGGCCCTACTCCAAAGTCTGCGGACAGCCGTCATATTCTCGGCCCTACTCCAGAATCAGCTTCACACAGCCATACATCCCCGCATCATTTCCCAGAGACGCCAGGGCAAATTTCGTATCTGCGCAGGAAGGAAAAGCTGACTCCCTGAAATACCGACTCACTGCCTCAGTCAGAACCTCTCCGGCCCTGGACACGCCGCCGCCGATGACAAACACCTCCGGGTCAGCCACACAGGCAATGTTGCTCAGCCCTCTTCCCAGGATACGGGCAAATTTGTCCACAATCTGCTCTGCCAGCTTGTCCTGCCCTTTGTATGCATCAAATACTGTCTTGGCGGAAATCTCTTTGGCCGTATCCAAAACAGATGCCCCGTGCTCCTGATCCAACGCTTCCCTGGCCAGGCGTACAATTCCTGTGGCAGAACAATACTGCTCCAGACATCCCTTTCTGCCGCAGTTGCAGGGAATGTTCTCATGGGGATTTACCGTGATATGCCCAATCTCTCCGCCTGCGCCGTGGGCGCCTGCCACAATCTTTTCATCCACAATAATGCCGCCGCCGACGCCTGTTCCAAGGGTTACCATGACGATGCTCTTACAGCCTTTGCCGCCGCCCTGCCACATTTCGCCCAGGGCCGCCACATTGGCGTCATTCCCTGCCTTTACCTGAATTCCATCCATCAGTTCCCCCATCTCCTGGGGAATGTTCTTCTCTTTCCATCCAAGATTCACGCATAAAGGCACGCTGCCGTCCGGCTGCACCGGCCCGGGAAGGCCAATGCCGATTCCTTCCACTTCTTCTTTTCCAATCTTTCTCTCTGCCATCTTGCTATGTAAGGAAGCTGCAATATCCGAAAGGATATTTTTTCCGTCTTCCCTGGTATCTGTGGGAATTTCCCATTTCTCTGCAAGATTCCCTGTCGTTTCAAACAAGCCGATCTTGCAGGTGGTGCCTCCGATATCTACGCCGAAACCATATTTTTTCATGTTGAACCTCCATTGATTTTATATTATAGTTATACTATATTGAGTAGACAAATGCAATAAAACGGACGGAGAAAATATCTTATGACCCACATTTTATTAGTAGAAGACGACAAAAGCATCGTCACCAACTTAACAGAATTTCTGCAGAAAGAAGGCTTTGCCATCACATCTGTGGACGGACAGTCGAAAGCCCTTGCGCTCTTAGAGGATTCACCCTCTTCCTTTGATTTAATGCTGCTGGATGTTTCTCTGGCGGAGGGCAACGGATTTGCCATCTGCCGGGCAGTGAAATCCACCACCAGCCTTCCGGTTATTTTCCTGACGGCTTCAGGCGATGAATACAGCGTAGTCACCGGCCTGGATCTGGGCGCCGACGACTACATTGCCAAGCCTTTCCGGCCAAGGGAGCTTGTTTCCCGCATTCACAATATTCTGCGCCGCTATGGCAAAGCAAATACTGTGCTGGAATACCAGAACATTACCGTGGACGTAAACCGGGGAACCGTGTCCAGGGACGGCCGGGAACTCCCGCTGTCTGCATTGGAATACCGGCTTCTATTATATTTTATGAACAATAAAAATATCGTGCTTTCCCGCTCACAGCTCTTAGATGCCCTTTGGGATATGGCAGGGGAATTCGTCAATGACAATACTCTGACCGTATATATCAAACGGTTAAGGGAAAAGATTGAGGAGGATCCCCAGAATCCTGCGCTCATCATAACGATTCGGGGGATGGGATATAAGATGGGGGAATGACATTGCAGTGATTTTTTATGTCCGTATCCGGACATAAAGATCGGTTTGCCTTTCGGCACACACGATATTTAACCGCCGGAGTAATATTTATGAGAAATCAATCACATGAAAGGAATTAATGAATTTATGAAATTTTTCCGTAATCCTGAAATCAGGTTAAGTTTGCTCTGGCATCTTTTCTTACTGGTTTCCGCTTTTTGCCTGGGATTCTGCTTTCCTTCCCGGGCCGGAGTTCTGCTGATAATTTTTTCTGTTTTCTATATATGTTCCCACTACTGGATTACCTGGCGCAGATACCGGAGACTGGCGCAGCTTGCCCGAGAAATTGACGATATGCTTCACAGCCAGATCCCCATTCAATTTGAAAAATACAGAGAAGGGGAACTTTCCATTCTGGAGAATGAACTTTCCAAAATGACGCTGCGGCTCAGTGAACAGGCCGCAGCCCTGGCGGATGACAAGAAATTTCTTGCAGACTCCATGGCTGACATTTCCCACCAAATCCGCTCGCCCCTGACTTCTTCCAATTTGATTCTCTCTCTTTTGATGGAACCGGATCTGCCTTCTGCCAAACGGAAAAAACTGCTGCAGGAACTGGTGCAGCTGCTCTCCCGCATTGACTGGCTGGTGGAATCTCTGTTAAAAATGTCCAAAATGGATGCCGGAACCGTCTGTTTTCAGCAGACATCTGTAAATGTCAGGACGTTGATCCTGCAGGCTGTAGAGCCTTTGATGATTCCCATGGAACTGCGGGAACAGACTTTTTCCCTGGAGGGAGAGCCTGAGACTGCATTTACCGGAGATCCTGCCTGGTCCCAGGAAGCGATTTTAAATATTTTGAAAAACTGCATGGAGCACACTCCTTTCGGCGGCTGCATCCGGGCGTCTTTTTCTCAAAACGCCATATACACGGAAGTCATCATCGAGGACAACGGCCCCGGATTTGACAAAGAAGATCTGCCCCACTTATTTGAACGGTTTTATAAGGGAAAAAATGCTTCCCAACAAAGCGTAGGCATCGGCCTGGCCCTGGCGCGGATGGTGGTTTCCCAGCAAAACGGAACGCTGAAAGCAGAAAACCGGCCGGAAGGAGGGGCCAGATTCATCCTTAAGTTTTATCCGCCTTCGCTGTAACGCCAGAGCGTATTGAAAGCATTAACACGCTCTTAGAGAAGTTCGTCCCGAATTTTCTGCGTATCCTTTATTGATGCCTTCCTCCGGTGACAGTTTTGTCACTCAGAAGTCACTGCGCTGTCACCTGGCCTGGTTAGAATATCATTAAATCAAATTAACCGCAGGCAGTTCCTTCATAAACTGCAGATTCAGACTGACGTATCTGATTAACTGCAAAACAACTGCCTGCAAAACAAAAGGAGCGAATCATATGGAAATTTTAAAAGCAGAACATTTAACAAAAATCTACGGCTCCGGAGAAAACCAGGTCAAAGCATTGGATGATGTTTCTTTTTCTGTGGAAAAAGGGGAATTCCTTGCCATCATCGGCCCATCCGGCTCTGGAAAATCCACTCTTTTGCATGTGCTGGGCGGCGTGGATGTGCCCACTTCCGGTAAAGTATTTATGGAAGGCACAGACGTCTATGCTCAGAACGAAAGCCAGCTTGCGGTGTTCCGCCGCCGTCAGGTGGGGCTGATTTACCAGTTCTACAACTTAATTCCGGTACTGAATGTGACTGAAAACATGACTCTTCCGGTCTTAATGGACAGCAGGGAAGTCAACCGGCAGCGGTTAGAGGAACTGCTGAATATCCTTTCCCTGAAAGGCCGGGAGGGACATCTGCCTAACCAGTTATCCGGCGGACAGCAGCAGCGGGTTTCCATCGGCCGGGCTTTGATGAACGCCCCCGCCGTAGTGTTGGCCGATGAGCCTACCGGAAACCTGGACTCCAAAAACAGCCAGGAAATTGTGGAGCTGTTAAAATACTCCAACGAAGCTTACAAACAGACCTTAATCGTAATCACCCATGATGAAAACATCGCTTTGCAGGCCAACCGGATTATTGCCTTAGAAGACGGCAAAATTGTCAGAGATGAGGTGATTCGTTCATGAATATTTTCCAGAAAGTCACCTTAAAAAATCTGAAAGAAAACCGAACGCGCACCCTGGTTACTATTGTGGGAATCATTCTCTCCGCCGCCATGTTCAGCGCCACCACCATCAGTATTTCCTCCCTTCAGCGCTGTCTGATGCAGTCTACCATCTATGACACTGGAATCTGGTACGGCACATTCCAGAATGTTTCCGCCAAAGACGCTGAACAGATCGCCTCCAACGACAGCATCAGCAAATCAGTATCTATGGAATTTCTGGGATACTCTGAACTGAAAAACTGCACCAATCACGCAAAACCTTATCTGGCGATCTATGGGATTCAAAAGGATTTTACGGATATGATGCCCATACACCTCACCAGCGGACGGATGCCGGAAAACAGCAGTGAAATTCTGCTTCCCAACCATTTATCCTACAATGGCGGAATTGAATATCAATTAAATGACACTCTGGAGCTGAAACCGGGAATCCGAATGGATAACCTGGGCCAGATGCTGACAGACGACACAGAATACCTGAACAATCCGGATCTGGACATTTCCGGGCGATATTCCGAAGATGATCCGGAACGGGCAAATACTTCTGAAGAACTGATCCCCGGTGAAGCCCATATTTACACGGTTACCGGTTTTTATGCACGGCCGTCTTTTGAGGATTTTTCCACGCCTGCTTACACTGCTCTTACCATTGGGGAAAATGACAGCAAAAACCTTTACCATCTGTATGTCCGCACAGTTTCCGGCAAAGACGCCGTTCCCACCCTCGAGGCAATTTATGAGGGGCTGAAGGATTCTGAATACTGCGTTTCCTCCTTCAATTATAACCTGCTGCGGCTGTACGGCTACTCTGGGGAAAGCAGATACAACAGCGTTTTATTCGGCCTTGGCGCAATCTTGATTGCCATTATTATGTTTGGTTCCATCTCACTGATTTACAATGCATTTTCCATTTCCATCAGTGAGCGCACCAGACAATTTGGACTCTTATCCTCCATTGGAGCCACAAAAAGGCAGCTGACAGGAAGCGTATTGTTTGAAGCATTGTTTTTGGGATGCATAGGCATTCCCCTGGGAATTTTATCCGGTCTTTTGGGTATCGGCATCACCTTCTTTTTTACAAAGGATATGATCGGCCGGGTTCTGGGGATCCCCGGTTCTCCAGGCATAAGCGGCATGGACCCGGTAATTCAGGCTCTCGGACCCGTCGGGAAGGTTTCTTTAAAGCTGCACCCCTCCTTTTTGGCTCTGGCAATTGCCATCCTCATTTCCATGCTGACCATCCTGATTTCCGCCTATCTTCCCGTTCGGCGGGCAGTGAAGAAATCAGCCATTGACGCCATCCGGCAGACAGATGACATTGCCATCCGCCCCGGAAAGGTAAAAACCTCAAAGCTTACGGAGAAATTTTTCGGATTTGAAGGGATGCTTGCCACGAAAAATTACAAGCGCAACCGGAAAAAATACCGGGCTACTGTAATCTCTTTGTTTTTAAGCATTGTATTGTTTATTTCCGCCAGCAGCTGGTGCAGCTACCTGACGAAATCCATGAATACTGTGATTGCTGATACAGGCTATGACATTTATTATACCTACCATGAGGATGATGAGGGTTACCCGGTTGATACCCTTCTTTCCGAATTAAATAAAACGAAAAATGTAACCGAAGGCGTTTACAGTTCACAGCTGCTTTTGACCGGTTCTTTCCATACATCCTCTTTAAGCCGGGAATACCTGGATTACCAGAGAGAATCTGCCAAAGCTCAGGGAAATGAATATAAAGAATTTGCTTCTTCCCTTGCAGACTTTCAGCTGGTTTTTCTGGAGGATGAGGCTTTTTGCCGGTATCTGAAAGAGCAGAACCTGCCGGAATCCGTTTATTTTGACCGGGAACATCCCACTGCCGTGGCTGTGGATTCCCTGCAGGTATATGGCTACGACGGACGCTATCACAGCCACAAAATGTTTTCCGATGCGGCCGGGGCAGACTTGCAGCTACACATTATCCCCCTGAAAGAGGATGTTTCCAGTTATTTGGAGATAGATATAGAAACCGGTGAAATCCAGTGCGTGAATTGGGATTACGACAATGAGACGGAACAAAAAGAACCGTTGGAAGCACACTGCCATAGCATCCCTATTGCCATTGGAGCAGCCCTTCAGGATGCGCCTGCACTGTTTGCCGATGAACGCGATATTCCAAGGCTGTTTTTCCCTTACAGTTTAATGGACGATGTGTTTTCTTCCCTGGATCCGGAAACCGAATATAATGACATCTTCGGCCTGCCCCTCAGTGAAAAAGCCGCCAAGCATCTGTATTTCCAATGCGAAAACCATACAGAAACCTATGAAACCATGCGCAGACTGCTGGCCGACAAGGGACTTTCACCGGAAAATATCTATGACTATGCAGCCAGCATGGAAAATGACCGAGCTATGGTAACAGTGCTCAATGTGTTTTCTTTTGGATTTATCACGCTGATTTCACTGATTGCGGCGGCAAATGTGTTTAACACCATTTCCACCAATATCAATCTGCGGCGAAGGGAATTTGCCATGCTGAAATCTGTGGGGCTGACGCCGGAAAGTTTTCGGAAAATGATGAATTTTGAATGCCTGCTCTATGGATTCAAGGGTCTGCTTTACGGCCTGCCAGTATCTTTCCTTGTGACGCTTTGGATTTACCGCACCATTTCCAACGGATTGGACGCCAGCTTCTACATTCCCTGGTACAGCGTTGTGCTGGCGGTATTCAGCGTGTTTCTTGTGGTATTTGTGACGATGCTTTATTCTATGAACAAAATCAAAAAAGAAAATACCATTGATGTGCTGAAGAATGAAAATATATAGGAGAAAGAATCCATTCAAAAACATACCGGCCTCTTGCCTTATGGCAAGAGGCCGGATTCTGGCTTCAATACTGTATTGGCCTGTGACCGTGCAGCGCGGTGCACGGCCCAGGGGTGAACAGCAAAAAATTTCTTTCACTTTTTCAGCTTCCAAGCATTAAATATTGTAATATGCGTAAAAATATAGTAAACTAACACCATGCCGGACAAAGTAAAGAGACGGCTGTGATAAGATACAGCGGTTATTGCCGCGGAAAAACCGGAACCGTATCCCGAAAGGAGGGAGTTTATGGATGGCATTTTCTGGTTAATTGTAGTTGTTGTGATGGCAGTGATTGAAATTATCACCCTGGGGCTTACTACCATTTGGTTTGCAGGAGGAGCTCTGGCTGCGTTTATTGTCAGTCTGCTGGGAGCAAATCTGCTGGTGCAGAGCATTTTGTTTGTGGTGGTGTCTGTGGTTCTGTTGGCAGTTACCAGACCGTTGGCGGTAGAATTCTTGAATAAAGACAGAGCGAAAACAAATGCGGAAAGCCTGATTGGAAAAACGGCTGTGGTCCAGCAGGAAATTGACAATCTGAAAGCCGCAGGAATGGTTACTGTTGACGGGCAGGAATGGTCTGCAAGATCGGCAGACGATACGGTGATCCCTGCCGAAACCCGAGTGGAGATTCTGGAAATCAGCGGTGTGAAGCTGCTGGTAAAACAGAAAGAATTATCAGTTGTGGAGGGCTAATCTATGTTAGGATATATAATTGTATTGATATTAATTATTTTTGGATTGATTCTGGTGGCGTCCTGTGTGAAAATTGTCCCTCAGGCACACGCTCTTGTGATTGAACGTCTGGGCGGTTACCAGGGCACCTGGGGCGTGGGGCTGCACTTTAAGGTCCCTTTCATTGACCGGGTGGCAAAACGTGTATTATTAAAAGAACAGGTGGTGGATTTCGCACCGCAGCCGGTAATTACCAAGGACAATGTTACCATGCGGATTGACACGGTAGTTTATTTCCAGATTACCGATCCCAAACTGTTTGCATACGGGGTGGAAAACCCCATTATGGCAATCGAAAACCTGACTGCCACTACCCTCAGAAATATTATCGGTGACCTGGAACTGGACGAAACACTGACATCCAGAGAATTGATTAACACCAAAATGCGGTCTTCCCTGGACGTGGCCACCGACCCTTGGGGAATCAAAGTAAACCGGGTGGAACTGAAAAACATCATTCCACCCCAGCAGATTCAGGACGCCATGGAAAAGCAGGCCAAGGCAGAGCGGGAACGCCGTGCAGCCGTAACCCAGGCGGAAGGCGAGAAAACAGCAACCGTGCTGGTGGCAGAAGGTAAGAAAGAATCCGCAATTCTGGATGCAGAAGCAGAAAAGCAGGCTGCCATTCTCCGTGCAGAGGCGAAAAAGGAAGCTACCATGCGGGAGGCAGAAGGTGAGGCAGAAGCAATTCTGCGGATTCAAAAAGCCAATGCAGACGGCCTTCGGTTCTTAAAAGAGGCAGCGCCGGACGGCGCGGTGCTCCAGTTAAAGAGTCTGGAAGCTTTTGAGAAAGCGGCAGACGGCAAGGCAACTAAAATTATTATTCCCTCTGAAATCCAGGGTCTTGCAGGTCTGACAAAATCCCTGGCCGAGATCGGAAAAGAAAGTTAAGAATATTATTTGCAGCGGGCTGTAGGAAAACAGACAGTCCGCTGTTTATGCACAGCGGCAGACAAGATCTGGCAAAAGAACCTTACCCGTAAGAAACGCAAACCGTCCGCAATCGAAAGACAGGAAGGAGAAAAAATGAATTTAAAAGGAAGAAATTTTTTGAAATTAAAGGATTTTACACCGGAGGAAATTACATATCTTGTGGAATTAGGCGAGGAGTTAAAGCAGAAAAAGAAACAGGGAATCGCCCATGACGAATTAAAAGGGAAAAATATTGCATTGATTTTTGAGAAGACAAGCACCAGAACCCGGTGTTCTTTTGAAGTGGCTGCCCATGACTTGGGCATGCATGTGACTTATTTAGATCCCTCCGGTTCCCAGATTGGGAAAAAAGAAAGCATCAAAGACACGGCAAGGGTGCTGGGAAGAATGTACGACGGAATTGAGTATCGGGGCTTTGGACAGGAAATCGTGGAAGAATTGGCGGAATATGCCGGCGTTCCGGTGTGGAACGGACTGACCAACGAATTTCATCCCACCCAGATGATTGCGGATATGATGACAATTCAGGAAAAATTCGGCCGTCTGAAAGGAATTAAACTGGTATATATGGGGGATGCCCGTTATAATATGGGAAATTCCCTGATGGTAACATGCGCAAAACTGGGCATGGATTTTGTGGCCTGCACCAGCAAAAATTACTTCCCGGATCCGGAGCTTGTGGCCTATTGTAAAGGGATTGCAGAAGAAACAGGGGCTTCTGTGACATTGACAGAAGACGCGGCCGAAGGAACGAAAGACGCAGATGTTATTTATACGGACGTTTGGGTGTCTATGGGCGAACCGGAAGAGGTATGGGAAAGCAGAATCCGGGAGCTGATGCCTTATCAGGTAAATCAGAAAATCATGGAAAATGCCAGCCCAACTGCCATTTTCATGCATTGCCTGCCGGCCTTTCATGATTTGGAGACAACCATAGGCAGACAAATTCATGAGAGATTCGGCCTGTCTGAAATGGAAGTCACAAATCAGGTATTTGAAAGCAGCCAGTCTGTGGTGTTTGACGAAGCGGAAAACCGGATGCACAGCATCAAGGCCATTATGTATGCTACATTAAAATAGTTTGTTGGTATACCCGTGGAAGAAATCATTTGCTGGCAGATCTTTCACAGCTTTGAGGAAAAAGCAAATGATTTGGCAAATAAGTATACTCGTGAGTATAATTCCGGAGGAAATAATGAAAACAGAAATTTTGCGGCTCTTACGGCAGGCCGAACCGGGAAGCTATGTTTCCGGCCAGGAGCTTTGTGAACGCCTTGGAGTTTCCCGTACGGCAGTCTGGAAATCCATGAAACAATTAAAAGAAATGGGATACGAAATAGAAGCAATGCAAAACAGAGGATACCGCCTGATTTTTGTGCCTGATATTTTGTCGAAAAGCGAAATAGAAAGCTGTCTTTCCACCAAATGGCTGGGACATCCCATTCGTTACTATCATGAAATTGACTCTACCAATACAGAGGCAAAGCGCATAGCGGAAGAAACCAGGGGAACCGAAGGACATGGAACGGTGTTTGTAGCGGATATGCAGACCTTCGGCCGGGGCAGGCGGGGCAGAAACTGGAATTCTCCCCATGGAACCGGGATATTCTTTACGATTTTGTTAAAGCCGGACATCGATCCCGCCAATGCCGCTATGCTGACCCTGGTAAAAGCGTTGGCAACAGCTGCCGGAATCCGGGAAATCACAGGACTGGACGCCAAAATCAAGTGGCCCAATGACATTGTGGTGAACGGCAAAAAAGTTGTGGGAATTTTGACGGAAATGAGCGCACAGGTAGACTATGTAAACCATATTGTGGTGGGCACCGGAATCAATGTGCATCAGACTGAATTTCCGCCGGAGATTGCAGAAACGGCAACTTCTCTGGATTTGGAACTGAAGGGCTCGGGAAACAAAAACCCCCCTCCGATTTCCAGAGCAGGACTGCTGGGAAATGTTCTGAAACAGTTTGAACATTATTATGAAATTTATCTCAACACTCAGGATTTGTCGGCCCTTTTTGAAGAATACAACTCCCTTCTGGTGAACTGTGGGCGCAGGGTGCGTGTATTGGACCCCGTGGAAGAATTCGAGGGAATAGCCCTGGGAATTGACAGCCGGGGAGAACTTCTGGTAGAACGGGAACGGGGCGTGGAAAAGGTATCTTCCGGGGAGGTATCAGTCCGGGGAATTTACGGGTATGTGTAAGGAGGTTCCACTCATTCTTCGTCGGCATGACTGGTATCAGTCCGGGGAATTTACGGGTACGTGTAAGGAGGTTCCACTCATTCTTCCCCGGCATGACTGGTATCGTTCTGGGGAATTTACGGGTATGTGTAAGGAGGATATCAAACATCATGGAGCAGGAAGAAATCATTCTGTGCGGTTCCAGCGCATATACGAAAAAATATTATCTGAACGAGGATTTTGAAGCTTTGCCTGACAGCATCAAAGATGAATTGAAGATCATGTGCGTGCTGTATACAGAAGACATCGGCGGCGTCCTTACTCTGTTTTTTGATGAAGAAGGCTGCCTGCAGTTCCAGACAGCGGCGGATGAAGGAGATTTGCTGTATGATGATATTGGAAGCGTGCTGAAGGTCAAGCAGCTTCAGCAGACAAAGCAGGAACTGCTGGAATCTCTGGAAATGTATTTTAAAATATTTTTCCTGGGAGAAGAGTTTTCAGAAGAGGATTTGGAGGAATTATAATGCTATTAGTTGTGGATGTGGGAAATACCAATATTACTTTCGGGGTGTTCGAGAAGGAGAAATTAGAGGCAACATTTCGTATGACAACCAAGCTGCAGCGGACTTCCGATGAATATGGGATCTGTATTCGGGATCTGGTCTCCCACAACAAGTTAAATCCGGAAAAAATCAGGGACGTAATCATCGCTTCCGTGGTGCCGAATGTGATGCATTCCCTGTTAAGCTCCTTTATCAAATATTTTGATATTAAACCTGTGGTAGTGGAGCCTGGAATTAAAACGGGAATCCGGATTGCCACGGAAAATCCCAGGCAGCTGGGCGCCGACCGGATTGTGGACGCGGCAGCAGCTTATGAACAGTACGGCGGACCGGTGTTTGTCATTGATTTCGGAACAGGAACTACCTATGATCTGGTGGACGAGACCGGAACCTTTGTGTCCGGCGTCACCGCACCCGGAATCCGCACATCAGCCAAGGCATTGTGGGAGGATGCGGCAAAATTACCGGAAATAGAAATCCGAAAGCCCGGCAGTATCCTGGCCAGGGAAACCATCAGCAGTATGCAGGCAGGACTGATTTACGGCCAGATTGGACAGACGGAGTATATCATCCGCCAGACAAAAAAAGAAACCGGTTACAAAAACCTGAAAGTGGTGGCAACCGGAGGCCTGGGCAAAATTATTGCAAAAGAAACAGATGAGATTGACATATACGATCCCACCCTGACGCTGCAGGGACTCCGGTTAATTTATAATAAGCAGAACCGCGGGAAATAAGGCGGCAGTTTGACAAGAAGGAAAGCAATGGAACCATTAAAAATCGGAAATGTAATGCTTAAGAATCAACTGATTCTGGCGCCGATGGCAGGGGTATGCGACCTGCCATTTCGTGTGCTCTGCAAAGAACAGGGAGCAGGGCTTCTCTGCATGGAGATGGTAAGCGCCAAGGGCATTTACTATAATAATAAAAACACTGAAATTTTACTGACAGCCACCGAAAAGGAAAGGCCCCTTTCCCTTCAATTGTTCGGCGCAGATCCCAGGATTATCAGTGAAATGGCCAAAAAAATAGAAGAACGGCCTTTTGATATTCTGGATATCAATATGGGCTGCCCCGTGCCTAAAGTAGTGAATAACGGAGAAGGATCCGCCCTTATGAAATCGCCGAAGCTGGCTTATGAAATCGTTTCAAAAACCGTAAAAGCCATACAGAAACCGGTGACGGTAAAGATTCGGAAAGGATTTGACGAGGAGCATGTCAATGCCGTTGAAATGGCAAAAATACTGGAAGAAGCAGGGGCTTCCGCCCTGGCAGTGCACGGAAGAACAAGAGAACAGTACTATTCCGGTGAGGCAGACTGGGAAATTATCCGTCAGGTAAAGGAGGCTGTTTCTATTCCGGTCATTGGAAACGGAGATATCCGAAGCGGTCAGGATGTGATCAGAATGAAAGAGCAGACAGGATGCGACGGATTTATGATCGGACGGGCGGCCCAGGGAAATCCATGGATTTTCAGCCAGATTCTGCATTTTCTGGAAACCGGAGAAGAACTGCCAAGACCGGATCTGCCGGAAGTGGCAGAGCTGCTTCTGCGCCATGCCAGAGCTCAGATTGAATTTAAGGGGGAAACTGCCGGCATCCGGGAAATGCGCAAACATGCGGCCTGGTATACCAGCGGCTATAAGAATTCCGCCAGGCTCCGGGGGAAAATAAATGAAGTGGAAACCTATGATCAGTTGGAAGCATTATTTCGAAACATTGTGTCCCTCTGACATTTATTTTTAGCGTCTTCCCAAAAAAATAAACGCCATATGATATGTTCAGCCAGGGCGCTTTCTCGTCACGCTCCGGAGTAATAACTTTTACAGGCCGTTCATATAATTGGAAAAATGGATAAGCCCGGAGGAGTTAGATGATAGAAGAAAAGCAGGAAAAAAAAGGCATTTTGCATTGGCTGAAACTTGGGCTTGAAAAAATCAGAATGCATTCTCAGAAGCAGGCGAAAGAGGAAGCATGGGAGGAAGAGGCTGCAGAGGGAAATCCCTTTCTGCCCAAGCTGCGCTGGATTTTAGATCAGGTGTTGGAAAAATATGAGATGGATTACCGGATATTCCGCCCTCTTTTGCTGGATACGGATACACCGCCGGAATCCATGCTGGATGAGGATGATGTGGAACTGGTATTGGAACAGATTTCCAGCGACCTGAACTTTCTGAGAATTGTGACAGATCGTCCTGCATATTTTGCTTCCTATATAGAAAGAATGTATGAGGATACCGGATTGGTGGTTCAGATTGGAAACCAGGAAGAGCTATCTTTGGAAGGCGTCAATGTCATTTTGGATATGGAGCGAAAGGGAAACTGCCATTACCGTTACATGAAAGATGGCATACTTTATATTCCTTTGTATAAAAGGCCCTGGAGCCAGGTGAAAATGATGCAGAATCTTGACATTTCCATACCTATCGGGTATAATACTGTGATTGTTAAAGGCAGATAATTACTAATTTTTGCAGGCAGAACAGAGGCTGCCTGGCGATATAAAATATAGAGTGTAATAGGAAGGTGCTGTGTTATGGAAAAGAAAAATTTATTAACTTATGAAGGGCTGCAGAAATTAGAGACAGAGCTGCATGACCTGAAAGTGGTAAAGAGAAAAGAAGTTGCCCAGAAAATCAAAGAGGCGAGAGAACAGGGAGATCTTTCAGAAAATGCAGAATATGACGCTGCAAAGGATGAACAGCGTGACATAGAAGCCAGAATTGAAGAAATCGAAAAAATATTGAAAAACGCCGAAGTTGTAGTTGAGGATGAAGTAGATCTGGACAAAATCAGCGTAGGCTGCCGCGTGAAAATTTATGACTGTGAATTTGAAGAAGAACTGGAGTATAAAATTGTAGGCTCCACAGAGGCAAACAGCCTGCAGGGTAAGATTTCCAATGAATCTCCGGTGGGAAAAGCTTTGATTGGAGCAAAAGTCGGCGATACGGTGAGCATAGAGACCCAGGCCGGCATATTGGAATATAAGGTATTGGAAATTCAACGCTCCAATTAAACAGAGAATTAATACCTGACAGCAAAAGTCGGCAGCAGCCCTCCACACCCGGTCCCTAAGATTCCTGCACAAATTTTCGAGTATATTTTCCATGCGAGCATGTCCAAAGACGGAAGCGCAGCCCGTTACGCTGGACATTCCAGGCTTGTTCCATTGAGAAAATGAACTGAAACGCTTACGGAGGTTATTCCAGACAGAGTTACTATGAAAGCTAACGCTTTCATAGTATGGATGGCCATGCGGCCTGTCGCACGATAGGTTAATCGGGATGAGGGTTTATTATGAAAGCCCTTGGCTTCCATAGTGGGATGGCCATGCGACCCGTCGCACGGCAGACTTAGCATGATGGGAGTTTACTATGAAAGTCTCCGACTTCCATAGTGGGATGGCCATGCGGCCCGTCGCACGACAGGCTTAGCATGATGGGAGTTTACTATGAAAGTCTCCGACTTCCATAGCATGGATGGCCATGCGGCCCGTCGCACGGCAGGCTTAGCATGATGGGAGTTTACTATGAAAGTCTCC
>JAETSX010000152.1 GCA_021769425.1 Eubacterium sp. | reverse complement strand
CTGTAGCATCTCATATTTATGGGTGTGCATCTGGCATTATCAAGGTACATTTTTCTATGTTTGGCCAGTCCGATTGTGGATTGGCATTATAAAACAACAAGTTTCACGGATTCAGGTTAGAAGTTAAGTAAATGACATTGATACACTAGTATAACCCACACTAATTAACCGTACCTTTCACTTGTCTAAATTTCCATCTGCTGCGTTGTGCCCGATAAAGCGGGGCAGACCCTCATCAATCGACGTAGCCACCGCTACGCCTCATTCCTCCGCCTTGCATATGAAAATTTATCCTACGTGAAAGGTATCAGTAATTAGTGTGGATTATACTAGTTGACACGCAGTGACAACATCTCTTATAATATTACATTATAGAAATGGCTGAATGTGATGATTCGAATACCTGATATTCAGCCATATGAGCAGGAGGTAATATTGATATGAAAAGTATTCGAACCAAAATCACCTTAAGTCTTATTCTGACGGTTCTGATTGGACTGGTCGCGTCCGGATATTCAAGTATTATGTTAAACTATAACAATACGATGTTAACCGTGGAGCGGATGATGAGTCAGACAGCAGTCTTGGCGGCAGGACGCGCCCAGCAGGAGCTGGGAATATATAAGAATGTTGTTATGGAGGTGGGATGTATTCCGCAGTTGTCCGATCCGGAAGTGTCGGTGGAAGAAAAAAAGGCGATCATAGACGGGCGCGTTTCCATGCATGACTTCCAGCGGGGGAATATTATTGGTACGGATGGTATCAGTATTTTTGACGGAAAGGATTACTCAGACCGTGAATATGTACGGCAGGCAATGCAGGGAAATGTTTTTGTATCTGAGCCGCTGATCAGCAAAATTACAGGAGAATTGTCCATTATGGTCGCGGCGCCTTTATATTCCGAGGGAAACAATGGGAAATCCATTGTCGGTGTTGTATATTTTGTCCCGCATGAAACCTTTTTGAATGATATTGTGTCAGCCATTCAGATTGGTGAAAACAGCAGGGCATACATAATTAATAAGTCCGGCGACACGATTGCTGATATTACGCTTGATACAATTACTGTCCAAAACATAGAAGAGGAAGCGCAAAACGATGCCGGGCTGCAGGAACTGGCGGCGATTCATGCACGGATGCGCCAGGGAGAAAATGGATTTGGAAGCTACATAAACGGGGAAGATAAAATGTTTGCAGCCTATGCACCTGTGCCGGGTACGGACGGCTGGAGCATTGCAGTGACTGTCCCGCAGATCAACTATCTGGAATCTACGAGGGATGCGATGGTTATTAATATAGGGGTGATTGTGATTTCCATACTGATTTCCATTATTGTTGCACTGGCACTGGCTGTTAATATCGGCAAACCGATGAAAGCCTGTGTTAATCGGATGAAGCTGCTTGTAGAGGGCGATTTGGATACACCGATGCCCAGGATTACAAATAAGGATGAAACAGGTGTGCTTGTCAGATCTACGGAGGCTTTGGTAGAGGGACTGCGTACCGTCATTAACGATATTAGTTATCTTCTTAATGAAATGGCAAATCAGAATCTGGATGTTCACACAAAGCATGAAGACGCATACGTTGGCAGTTTTCAGGATATTTTACTTTCCATGCGCAATATGAGGATTGGGCTAAGTGATGCCATGCGTCAGGTTAACCAGTCTGCAAGGGGAGTGGCCAGTGCCAGTGAATAGCTATCCGTAAGCGCACAGACACTTGGCCAGGGAACTACAGAGCAGGCCAGCTCAGTACAGGAACTGGCATCTCAGATCAGCACGATTGCCGAGGAGGTAAAAGATACGGCGGACGGGGCGCTGAGTGTCAGAAGTCAGACACATCAGGCTGGCGAGGAAGTTTTGCTGTGTAATCAGAAGATGCAGAACCTGGTAGAAGCCATGGAAAGGATTCAGACCAGTTCCGGGCAGATTACAAAGATTCTTAAGACTATAGACGATATTGCATTTCAGACAAATATACTCGCCCTGAATGCGGCAGTGGAAGCAGCCAGAGCAGGCAGCGCAGGGAAAGGATTTGCAGTTGTGGCCGAGGAAGTCCGTAATCTGGCCGGTAAATCTGCAGAGGCGGCTAAAAATACATCGGATCTTATTGCAAATTCTACGGACGCAGTACATATCGGTACAGATATTGCCCAAAATACGGCAGATGTCCTGCATGATGTCGTAACCAGTATCCAGTCTGTGGTTGAGGCTATCGACCATATTGCAATATTATCCAATGAGCAGTCAGAGTCGGTTGAGCAGGTTTCAGAGGGCATTAATCAGATTGCGGCGGTTGTGCAGAATAACAGCGCTACTGCTGAGGAAGGCGCAGCGGCAAGCGAGCAGCTTTCTGCCGAAGCAGCCTGTATGAAGGAACTTGTGGGCCGGTTTTCGCTTGCCTCAAAATAAGCCTATCAGAAAAGCATATTTGAAGGAGCATATCGGATATGCTGTCGTTTACGGGCTGTGTTGTTATTCTGTTCGGTCTTGTCGGACTGTATGGATATAACAATGCTGTCAGAAATTTTTATGAAATGGAAATTAGAAAATATAAACAATCGGATTGCAAAGAATTGGCAAAGCTGTTTTATCATACCGTTCATACTGTTAACGCAAAAGATTATACAGAAGGACAGTTAAATGTATGGGCAGATGGTAAAGTTGATTTGGAAGAGTGGAATATATCACTCAAACTTCCCATATCAAAAAATGGGATTCGCACATTGAAAAACCAATACTTTAATCCAAATTAGGGTTTAATTCCCCGCAGCTCTGCTGCGTAGCAAGCTAATACCGAGCAGAGCGAGGTTGGTCTTTTGATACCCCGCAGCAAGCTCTTAACTTGACCCACAAGTAATCATGGATATTTATGTGTTTCCATGCTATACTAAAGAAAAAGGGGCGATCCAAATGACTGCTGAATGCAAGAATTGGCAAAAAGAATTTGTAGA
>JAETSX010000151.1 GCA_021769425.1 Eubacterium sp. | reverse complement strand
AAAAGGATAGTAATTTGAAAATGCATCTGTTAAATTTTATTGAGTCGAGCAAAGAATTTTCTATATGTACTAAAAAATTCATTGTAACTTCGACTTAATCAGCAGTCACTAATTTATAAAAGGGCCCCTTTTCTGTTACGGATATTTTCATATTGATGATGCGGTTATAAATACCCGTCTGGCTTATGCTGTGGATGACGCCGCTGTTCAGGAAACAAATGTCGCCGGCGTCCAGATAGAAGCTCAAGTTGTCGCTGGTGATTACAATAGATCCTTCTAAGGTAAAGAAAATTTCGAGATAGCTGTGCCAGTGAAGTTCAAAGCGTTTGATGGATTCATACTGGATCTGCACCGGAAAGCGAGTGTCGAAGTTTGCCTGATCAAAATGTTCTTTCATAAATTCCTCCAAATTCTGCGGCATGCCTTATCCTGCCCAATGACAAGTGGCATATTATGGAATGTACCCGTGAGCAAAATGATTTGCCAACAAGTTTTCACTATTTCAAAAAGGGCCGCAAATCATTTGGCAAATAAGTATGCTCTTGAGTATAAATCTCCCGTCAAAGAAGCAAAAGGGTTAAAATTTGCTGTCAGCAAGGTAATTCTTTTGTTTTATTTTATCATGTGAAAAATGGATTCACAAGGTGAAATTTTATAAAAATGTTCTAAAAATAATGGAAAATAATCCCTTTTCTAAGCAAAAAAAGAAAACAAAAAATGACATATAAAGATGGCAAAAAGGGCATATATGGGTGATAAATTGCTGTGATACAATCAAGGCAACAGAAAGGAGGATGATAAGATGGATTTGAGCAAAAGGCCTTTTTATTTGGATGAAGGGGCCATTCGGTGGGTGCATCAGACCAAAAGTGAGATGACGGTGGAAGAAAAGGCGGGACAGCTTTTTTGCGTGAACTTCCGAAATGGAGAAGAGGAAGAAATTGATTATGTCTATCGCACCTTAAGTCCCGGCGGCTGCATGTATCGGACGATTCCGGCGGAGAAAGCAATCCGTTTTACAGAAGCGGTAAGAAAAAGGGCAAAGATTCCGCTGTTGGTTGCCGCCAATCTGGAAAAAGGCGGCAATGGAATTGTGCAGGAGGGAACGTTATTGGGTTCGCCCATGGAGGTGGCGGCGACAGATGAAACAGAAATGGCAGAAAAGCTTGCGCATGTCTGTGCAGAAGAGGCGAAGGCAGTAGGGGCCAATTGGGCGTTTGCCCCAATTATAGACATTGACTCTAATTTCCGTAATCCGATTACCAACACCCGGACCTTTGGTTCGGATCCGGAACGGGTAAAACGGATGGGGACTGCTTATGTCAACACGGTGCAGAAGTTAGGAGTTGCGGCATCAATCAAGCATTTTCCGGGGGATGGGCAGGATGAACGGGATCAGCATCTGGTAACCAGCGTAAATGATCTGACTTGTGAGGAATGGGATGCATCTTACGGAAAGGTTTACGCCTCATGTATTGAAGCAGGGGCGCTTACCTGTATGGCAGGGCATATTCTTCAGCCGGCGTATACAAAATATTTCAATCCGGATATTGCAGAAGAAGAGATCCTTCCCGGAAGTTTGTCAAGTGAATTGATGACTGGGCTGCTCCGGAACAAACTGGGATTTGAGGGTTTGATTATTACAGACGCTACTACGATGGCAGGTTACACATTGCCGATGTCCAGAAAAGATACGGTTCCCCTCAGCATTGCAAATGGGGCAGCTATGTTTTTGTTTGCAAGGAACCTTCAGGAGGACTATGAATATATGCTGGAGGGAATACGAAAAGGCGTGATTACACAGAAACGTCTGGATGAAGCGGTTACCCGGATTTTGGCAGTGAAAGCGGCGCTTGGGCTTCACAAGGGAGAACAGGAGATTTCCGTGGAGCAGGCCAGAAAAATCATCGGTTGCAGCAAGCATAAAGAATGGTCCAGAGAATGTGCGGATAAAGCAATCACACTGGTAAAAGAGGAAGCCGGGGTTCTGCCATTGTCAGTCCAAAAATATCCGCGTATCCTGTTTTACCCCATTGAATTGGAAGGCGGATTTTCTCAGTACAGGACAGAAGCGGTTGGCGGAAAGTTTGCAGGGCTTTTGGAGAAGAAAGGATTTCAGGTGGACTTCTTTACGCCGCCTCAGGGAAGCGAGGGCCGGACGCCGCCGACGGCGGATGTGATCGGGAAGTATGATTTGATCCTTTATTTGGCGAATCTGGCAACTAAGAGCAATCAGACTACGGTACGGATTGAATGGGCGCAGCCCATGGGGCAAACTGTATGCACTATAGAAATGATGTTCCCACAGTATTTATTTCTCTGGAAAATCCTTATCATCTGCTGGATGTGCCTCGTGTAAAAACATATATCAACACTTACAGTTCCGGGGATGCAGTATTGGAAGAATTGGTGAAAAAGCTGATGGGCGAGTCTGCATTCAAAGGAAAGAGCCCGGTAGATCCCTTCTGCGGGAAATGGGATGCACATTTAAGTTAAGGAGAATGACATGGAAAAGAGCAAAGTGTTTCTTGAAACAAAGGAAATCGTGAAAAAGTTTGGCGAGGTTACTGCGTTGGATCATGTGTCATTCCAGGTGCGGCGCGGGGAGATTCAAGGATTAATCGGAGAAAATGGTTCTGGGAAATCCACCGTTTCTTCCATCATTTTCGGAATGTTGGCGCCCACTTCCGGGAGCATGGCCCTGGAGGGAAAAACTTACCGTCCCAAGTCTCCGTTGGAAGCGAGGGCAAATCATATTTCTATGATTGTGCAGGAGAAAGATACCATAGACATGCTCTCCGTTGCAGAGAATATTTTTCTTGGGGAAGAGGCTTCCTTTGGAAAAGGAGGATTTGTCAATACTGCCAAAATGAATGAGGCGGCGAGGATGGCATTAAATATTATTTTGGCGGTTAAAAATCGACAAAACATATAGACTTTTAGGTTGTTTTCTGTTATCCTGTTAATATGCAGACAATAAATTTAGTGACGGTATCACCTGAAACAAGAAA
>JAETSX010000053.1 GCA_021769425.1 Eubacterium sp. | reverse complement strand
GAGAAGTCTGCCCATTTTTAGGCTGTTTTGTGGCAGAGTGGGGTATTGGAAGAGGTTGTAACGGTAACTACGGCAAATTTTATGCCTGCTCATACCGCCGTGAATAATTCAGGTTTGTTTATAATTTCGCTCAAAATAGTATAAATTTCAAGCACTTTTTCACGAAGTAAGAATTTTTATCACGAAGTAAAATTTCTCCCCTAAAAAATATTCTAATTAAGAAATAACTCTACAATAAATCGTTTGCCATCTTGTTTTAATTTTATGTTTCCATCATACTTCTCTATACTACTCAACACATTCAAAATCCCAATCCCCCTGCCTTTTCCTTTTTGGGAAACTGGATAACCATTTTTCCACTTTACTTCATCACAACTATTCTCCATTTTCACCACAATCATCTGATGATAAGAAGTGATTTTTATAAACACATATTTATCATCCCCCACTTTTTCTGCTGCTTCAATTGCATTATCTAACAGATTGCCAAAAATCGTAGTAATATCTATTGGCGCGATAAAATCTAAATTTACATTATCTGTTTTAATATCAAATAAAATATTCTTGTCTTTCATAAATACTTGTTTATCCGTTAAAAGAATATCCAATATAGGATTTCCTGTATATTCAACTGGTATAAGAGGCTTTAACATGTCTCCAATCTCATTTGTATATTCCTTCGCTTTCTGCCTTTGTTCCGTCATAAACAAATCCTCTATTGCTTTCATATGTTTATTTACATCATGTAAAATTTGAACCGTTCTTTCATATTTTCTAGTCTGTTGTAAATAATACTCGTATTGTATATTCGCCTGTTGTTCCAAGGCTTTCACCTGATTTTCAAAATAATTTTTTTCATCAGCCATTTTAACATAATACAATAGATACAAATCGGCTAATACAATGCATCCCATATTTACTGCGCATAAATAACTTTCTTGCCCCTGCACAAAATATTCAACTATAATTACCATGTTGACTAGGCTATATCCTAACATAATAATATAAATAACATATTGTGTATTTGAAGAAGAGGAATATTTACGTTTCATTAATCTGTTTATAAACATATAATATAAAAAAATAAGTATAATCTTTGAAAATGTAACTTCAAGGCAATGTAACATCACTGCATTTGTAATTTTTATATTCAATAATTGCAGCATCCATTGTAATAAAATTACACCCAACGATTCACAGACACACATACAAAGCGCTAATGCTTCACATTCAAGTACACGCTTCAAGGTTCTGTCAACATATTCAAAATAAAGGAAAAACGCCGACAAACCAACTGCAATACACCATGCCGCCAAATTTAAGACAGAATTATTTAATAAATTTACAAATACAATAGATAATATTACAATCATTTTAGCAAAAAAATAAACATACTTCTTCTGACAGCTTCTCTCATATCTGCCATTCATAAACTGAAACAGAATTTCAGTTATAATAAAACATGAAAAACCGCTGCACATAATCAATAAAATTCTATCCATCTCTGCTCTCCTAGGAATTTCGTTGCAAAAATTCATTCATTTGTACTCTAAATTCTACAACTCTTTTTTGTGCAATCGCCAGCTCCTTTCCATTATCCAAATAAAGTATATATCCTTTAATTTTTTGAACATGCACCAAATTTACTAAATTTCCTCGACAATTTACCACAAAATCATATGGCTTTAACTCTTCAGTCAGCCTCTCAAATACACATTCACATTCATATATTTCATCTAATAATACAATAGAAGCTCTCCGTTGCCTTTTTATATATTCAAAATATAAAATATCTTTCAGATTAAATCTCATCATGGAATATTCTCTTTTCCGGCTGTCTGTCACTTTATAAAATTCTTTTTCTACAACAGAATCAGAAAAATTATCTAATAATTCTTTTATCTGCACCTGCAGTTTATGTCCGTCCAGAGGTTTACATAAAAAAGAAAAAGCATGGACTTCATTAATTGCCCGCATGCAATACTCTTCAAAACTAGTTGTATATATCAATTTTGCATTTGGAAACTTCTCCCTAATTTTCCTCCCCACTTCAATTCCATTATATTCTTTCATTGCAATATCCAAAATCGCTATATCTATTTTCTGAACAGCATCTAACATTTCACCAGCTGATAAATAAGCTCTTATATTAAACAAAATACTTTTATTTTCAAAAATTTTGTTTAATATATCTGTTGCATGATTCAAGTCCTCTACATTATCATCGCAGACAACAATTTCTATCATAAAATTTCATCCCCTTTTATTTTTCAAGTTTATCACCAAAATTTATACTTATCAAAATAAAAAGACTGCCAAGATTAAGATTACAAGCATACAAAATAGCAACAAAACCTTTAACCGTTACATATATACTTTATTACCTCATAATCCGACAGCCTCTTAATACTAATACTTATTTTACTTACTCCACAATTTTTCCAAACTACTTACGCTTTTGCATCCAAACTATTCTTTCATTATTTCAGGGAAACCTTAATATTACTTCTGAAAAGCTGCTTCTTTTCCTTCCTATTATTTTTATAAATATTTTTCTTGTTTTCCAAACCAACTTCTATCTACAATGTACTATATACAATTTTATCCCTTAATACGAATATATCATTCCAAAACTCATAGTCTTCACCTTTTTTATCGGACAAAACCCTGATATAATAAATTTACAGTATATTCATCCTGACCATTTTATACATATAGAAAACAAGATGCTATTCATAAATTTATTTGATAGGTTTCATATTCTTATAATATCCGATACTGTTTACCCATTCCATACTAATAACTGGGTCAATAATACTTAATTCTGAATCAGAGACCTGATACTTAATACTAAAATTCATAATGTTTTCAACTCCATATTTATTTTCATAATCCATAAGCATATAGATTTCATCCCTTAACTCCTCATACTTGGCATTTGCCTCCTGAGAATTGAGCAATTGGCACATTTTATCTGGCAATCCTCCAATTTTACCATTTTTATCTACAGTAATATCTTTATATGAATATTCCCCGTTTGTCGCACTCTGAAGAAATTTGTTCAATTCATGATACCCATTTAATAATCTATATTGTTCCTTAGAAATGTCTGTTGCCTGTATATGCTTATTCCACAAATCTTCGGCAAAATTTTCAGATAACATCTTTTCCAATTTTATCCTTTCTTCTTCCTCCATATCTCCTTTCACAGATATATTTCCTTCCACATCCATCTCAATTTCCCATAATCCATCAGGCACCTTCATACCATTCTTCTCTGCTTTTTCCCTTATTCTCTGATAAAATTCACTATGAATATAGTTGCTAGCTTCCGCCTTTTCATAATCAGCCAGGTTAGCAAATATTTTTACATATGCCATCTCTTTTTGATCCAACTGCTCACCATTTTTCATTCTGCATAATAATTCTTGAACCGTAGCGGTTCCTAAATATTTTTGGCTCTCTGGTAATGCTTCAAACTGAATTTTATGCAATCTATCAAGCTGTTCTTTGTATAATCCCTCGTATTTCTTTCTTATTTCGTCTCGATTGTCAGCATTACAAGCATTTTCTATTTCCCAAGCGTGCTGTACACTATTACTTTGGGTGTCTTTGCTTCTTGTTTCCATTATCTTTATACGATAAGCGCTTTTCTCTAAATTTGATACATTATCTGTGCTTTCCACTTTAATAATATATTGTGATGTAACACAATCCCAATCTGGTATTGTAAGTTTTTTATTGCCATTTCCATCATCTTCTGCCATTCCAATTTGATTTCCATAGGAATCATACAATATTAAATTACAGTTACTATCTGGAGATTCCAACATAATAGTAACTTCTGAAGAAATTCCCATCTTTGAATATAACTTTTTTTCCTGATAAGAAAAAGAATAATAATCTACATCCTGGCTGGAATCTATGGTACCTTCCAGATAACTTTCTTCATTATGAAGTAAACTTACTAAATCATATGTACTAAAGTAACAATCTAACCTGTCATTATACTTTGTATGCTGACGGTAGCTGTCATTATTGTTTTCCTTTCCATCCTCAACTAATACCGTTTTTTGGTATAATTCCTTCATTGGTGAAACAAAATAGTTTTCGACATTATATTTCTTTCCATTAACCAGTGTACTGCCAATAGTTTGAACATAATTCATCACTTTTATTACCTCCTTGCCTTTTGACCAAAAAATTAAGAGGGCATTAAAATAATTTTAATGCCCTCCGTGGCTGAATCTAACTTTTTTAGAAATATCATTAATCAGCTATTATTCCAAATGGTACTAAATAGTTAATCGTCATATTTGTCATTGTAGTGCAGCTAGCATTTACATAAGCAAGACCACTCACCCAGTTCACAGTAACAGAAGTTTTGTAATCCCCATCTATAGAACCTGAAGCTGGGTTATTATCAACTAAGTCACTCCACCATCCGCCTGTTTGCGTTAATTTTGTTGAATAACTTGCCGTTGCTGGAGTGTAATAATAATCAATTCTTGATGCATATGTATTATTTGCAAATGCTTTTGACCTATCTATAAACCTTACACTTGTCAAAGCATACTCATCTTCACTCCCACTCGGACAATTTATTGTCATTGTTTGGGTATTTGCTGATTGACTAGAAGACCGTTTATCCCATTGAATTCTTGTATTATGCATATGGTCATAAAACGTTGATGTTTGTGCTATTGGCAAAGGCTGCCCAGCATAATATCCATAGTGGTAACCGCTTGTCGCTGTAGCGTTTTTTACATCAAATACAAAATAATAATTTCCATCAACTAAGCCTAAACTTATTACTTTATTTGTTTGCCCTGCAATCAATTTAGATGTTGAATAATACCTAGTAAAATAACTTGTAACCCCTGCCTCGTCAGATGATCTATAAATTAAATTGACATCTTTATCGAAAATAAAAACATTTACATTTGACTCTAACATAAATGTAACATTATTGTTACCCTCACCAGATACAACATCCTGATAATAATGTCCCTGATTTTCTGCATATGCAGAATCATTTAAATACCCTTCTCTCAACGCTGTATTGTAATCTTTCTGGCCTTTAGGATTTACCAAAAAACCTGACATAACAAAGCCGCCTGATGTTTTGGAATATGTACTAAAAATTTCTTTATTGGTAGACCATGTTTGGTCTGAAAAATCATATTTCATTGTTCTTGAACTCCACATATATTTATTGGCAGTTCTTCTGGCATTTGCATGTGGAGTTACCGTATCCTCTTCTGCTTTGTTTGTAAATTCACAAGTTACTTCATCCGTTATAATTTCAGATTGCAGCACAGACAAATTATCATTGTTGCTTTCAGTATCAAATTTAGCTGCATTATTCATGTTTGCTGCGTTTACCACAGAAATATTTCCCAGCAACAGGCTTACCCCTAACATTACGGTTACTAATTTTCTTATTTTCATATAAATTCCTCCTAAAAACTAATTTCCTGTGTTTTCATAAATTTTTTCGACCAGTGAAAGCCTTACAAACAGAGTCCCAGTTGTTCATAAGTTCCTCTTTCTACTTTCTGCCGAATTAAACTTTCAGCAATCTTTAAATACTTGGATTTCTGACATTCCCCATCTTAATCCTCCTCTCATTTTTAGTATACAAAGCATATTTTTTAATTTACAACTGCGTTGTAGCAATATTTTCTTCGGATTGATTGTATCATTTTTTAGCAATATTTCACGAAGTAGCATTTTTTTTCACGAAGTAAAAGTAATCATTACATACTATACATTGTGCCTATTTATATTTTTCATTACATCGCAAAAGAAAGGCAGGGAACAATTGCCCGCCTTTCCTTTGCCGTGAACTAAAATACTGGACAGCCATATCCATAAATTCTACGGTCTCCCAAAGGATAACTGCGTTTTGCCACTTTATCCTTACTGTTCCCTTCCACGGTATGCACCACGCCATCTGCCACGTTCTCCACAATCCCCACATGGTCGATTGTTCCATCGTTTTTCCAGTCAAAAAAGATGATGTCACCTGCCGCTGGGACAGAACTGCCATCCTGAAACTGACCTTTCGTTTGGAACCATCTCGCACCATCGGAACAAAGGGAGAATTTTGGAATTACGCCACTCTCTAAATAGCCGCATTGTTCCCCACACCACGACACGAAACAGGCGCACCACTCCACACGGCTTCCAAACCCGTACCAGCTCCAATAGGTATCTCCGCTGTTCCCTTCCTGGGTAAGCGCCACCTGCACAATTGCCTGGTTTCCGGTTCCTGCTGGGATTCTGCCAAAAGCATAATACTGAAGGACATGGGGGACATACTGTTTGTCCCCGTAGCTTTTCCATCCCATTTTCTTCGCCATCATTTCAGAAAATTCAACAGCTCCTGCCGCTGTATAGCCCCCGTAATTATTTTTTGCCCACTTAATATATCCGTTACCATAATTGTATCCTTGCAACGCCAGCTTGATACGCTCCATGTCAATGGGGCTTTCAGCTTCCGCTTCTGTCAGTTCTGCTTTCAGCGCCTGTACTCCACATGCAATGGAATATTCCGGTTCTTTGATGCCATTGGGTTTCCTTGGGTATTTCTTGTTATAAGGACACTGTGAACTCTGCATAGGGTCATTGCCCCTTCCACCGCTTTCCTGCATCATCACTGCCATAAGCAGCTCTACATATTCGCCAATCCCATACTGGTCTGCATATTTTTGTATGACTGGCCGATATGCCTCTACTTCTGCGCTGACTGGATTTACCGTGCTTAAATTGTCGCCCCCTGTCATATGGAATACTGCGCCAAATAAAAGAATGACAATCAAAATAAGCGCTGCCGCCCACCCACCAGCGGCAAGGGCGGCAATGAAAGCTTTTGTTGCTGCAACTGCTGCCTTTGCTGAAGCAGCCGCCGCTTTTGCTGCGACTTTTACTGTTTCCCCTGCTGCCCTCGCTGCCTGCTTTGCTGCCCTCGCTGCTTTTTCTGCCATCTTTGCAGAAGTCCTTGCGGTCTTTTGTGCCGTCTTTGCCGCTTTCTGGCTCGTCTTAACAGTGGTTTTCGCCGTCTGCTCGGCTGTCTTGATGGATTTTCCTGTGCCTTTGACAGCTCCTTTCCTGACGGGCTTTATTGCCCGCCTAGAATAATGGTTTGTCTTAATGGTCTTTTCTCTGTGTTCCAGGGTCTTAATCGTCTGCTTTGGCAATTTCCGCACTTGGATTCTGCCAATTTCTGAAACCCTCTGCTGACTTGTCCGCTGCACAGCTTTTTGCTGGCTCTCCCGCCATATGGTTTGTTCCTGTGCTTTTCGCTGCCCTGCCTGCTGTATGGCTTGCCGCTGTGTCTGTCTCTGTTGCAAAGGCTGCTGCCCTGCCTGTGCATTTTTATCTTTTGCTTCCTGGCTTTTGGTCTGGTAAAATTTCCCCTCCTGTGCCGAAGAAAAAGAGGGACACGGCTCCTTTCCAGAAGTATGTCCCTCTCCATTTTCCTGTTTTATTATTTCTACCGTCTGGCGTATTTCTTTTCTTTGGTTTTTCTTTTTCCTGCCTTGCTGTCTGACTGGATGGACAGCTTCATGGATCACCCTGTCAGCCCCACACGCCATTCTATTTTCTGCATAATCGGCCGGGGTTTCACTTTCCTGGCTTTGCATCTGTGCCTGCCCCGCGGATTCCTTTGTACGGATATAGGCATGTTTCATATGCCCTGTGACGGCTTTTGCCTTATCTAATGCTTTTATATCTTTACAGACTTGACGCGTTCGGATTTCTTTCGCCATCTCCTGGCTCCTTTCCTAATTTTTAACATGGCATTGACATTTGCCCTGCGTTCTCTTAGTTCTGCAAACGAGTGGATGATATGCCCCTGCCATCTTTGGCGTATGGAAAATTTCTTTTACGCCTACTTCTTTTTTGCCACTACCACAAAACGCCCATTCTTCCTGGAATACTCACAGGTAGACAATGTGACCAGTTTATCCCCACATTGGGCTGTCGCTGCTGTATCATATAGTGAAAGTGATTTACACTTGTCCACATAATCCTGAAATGCCTCTTCTGTCTCTGCATTTGCAAACAGATAAAATGGAAACCCTGCCCCGTCATACACCGTGGTCTTGAATGCTGCAATGACCTCATAGTCTGCCTGTTCTGCCAGCGTATCAAAGCGGACGGTTTTGTGTTTTTCATAGAACGACTTATCCTCATACTCTAACAGCCCCGAAAACATTGTTCCATTTTTCATGTGATGCCCATAGATAAGAATGTTGTCGCTTGGCTCAAATGGGCTGCAATGTTCCGCAATATAAGGCACGCCATAAGCGCTGTATGCTTTCTCAAAGTTGTGTTTGAGATAGAAGTCTGGCTTCTCTGGCGTATACATGACCGGATAGTTGATATTGGTTCCCTCAATGGACACCCATCCTGCCAATTCATTGTTCTGCTGGAAAAGTTTCTGGTATTGCTCCAATGGGGACTGGTTCCCTCTCTGTGGATTCTCTCTTTTTGGCGTTTTTCCCCCTGGTTCCCCTGCCAATTCCACCACTTCTGCCAGATGCGCAAATGCTTCTTCTGCATTCCTGGCGCTGACAGTGTCATGAATGACCTGGTATAGTGAAACAACAAACAATGCCGCACAAAGCATAAATCCTGTCAGATATATTCTTTTCTTCATGCTAACTAACCTCCCTAAACTTTTGTCGCTTATCTTGCCTTTTCCTGGACTGGATTTCTCAGACATGGCTCTATGGTTTTTTTGCCTTTCATCCGCTTTAACTCTGCCCTAACCGAAGATTTCTTTTCCAAACTTGCAAACTGCCCCATCCGGTTCATAGCTTTCTCTGTCGCCTGCTCCATACCAGAAAACAAACTTCCGCAGGATAATAATGCCATCTGCGTTTTTGCAAGGATTCCTTTGTCTTTGCTGCGTTCCCCTGGTTCTTTTATCCGCCTGCCAAACAATGCCCTGCCCACATTTTTTGTTTGTTCTACTGCCTTGTGCAGCTCGCCGCTGACAGCCGCTATCTTTGCCGCATGTTTATCCATGCTCTCCACTCCGCTATGCAGCGCATCCTTCAGCAAAGACAGGGCAGAGGGGATTTTCATGGCGGACACTGCCTTTCGCAATGCATCCACCCCTTTTTCATGAAAAATTCCCACTGCATGTCTCGCAGAACGGATGAAATTCTCCTTTACAAGCGTGAGTTTTCCACCGATTTCCTGCACCTTTTCCTCTGCCTTCCCCACAATCCGTGCTGCGGCTGCTTTGATGCCCTTATCCTGTATTTGTTCCAACTGCCCACGGACTTCTTTTAGTTCCCCCAACACCTTATGAAACTGTTTTTCCATCCCCTCAAGGTAATTTACCAAAGATTCCACTTCTTGAAATTCTTTTGTAAGTCCACTATCCTCCAATACCTGAAACAATCCGGCGATTTCCGGCTGTTCCTTTAAATGGCTCTGAAATTCTTCTCCCATGATGTGTTCCCTCCTTACTGTTGAAACTCTTTTTATAAGAATTGCATTTCTGCCGTCGATACCTCCACGGTTCTAATTTCCCACCTGCGGCGGAAAGCAGTAATATTTTTCCCTTTCCGCCACAGTATAGGAATGCTTTATTTTTTATCTCTTTCTATTTGCCCCATCCTCCCCTGGTTTCGTTGTCATCAATTTATATAACCGTGTGTTGCTAGGGAATTTATTGATAAACGGCACCAGGGAACTGCCGTATTTGATTAAGCCGCACCCTGCATCCGCATTGGTGATATAGCCCATCTGCTCATTTGAGATATTTAACAAATCGGCAAGCTGCTGGCGGTCAGAAGGCGCCTGGTTGAGCATCACGATATACTCACTGTTTGACAGCATGGTGCTGGCAAGCACGGAGTCCAGCAAGTATTCCACATTCTGCGTGATGGCGTTAGGGAACGCATTCCGTTTCCGAAACCGTCTCCATGCAGAATTGAAGAATGCGCCAGAATACTCATTTTCAAATACCACATGAAACTCGTCCAAGAAAATATGGGTGCGCTTCCCTTTCTTCCAGTTCTCTGTCACACGGTTTAACATGGCGTCTGTAATAACCAGCAAGCCCATTGTTTTCAACTGCTTGCCCAAATCCATGATGTCATAAACCACCATGCGGCTGTTTACGTCCACGTTGCTCTCATGGGCGAATGCATCAAGGCTTCCACTTGTAAAAAGCTCCAGCGCAAGGGCAAGGTCTTTTGCCTCCTTTTCTGGCTGTTCCAGCATTTTTTCGCGCAGGATGCATAACGTCGGCACTGCCCCTCCGTTCTGGTAATCTTCATAAACTGCGGCAGTACAGCGGTCTATGATGGATTTTTCCTTTGCGCTCACTCCTTTGGCGTCAAGCTGCTCAAAGAGGGATAATACAAACTCAGACTTGTCAATGACCGGATTCCCGCCATCGCCATACCCTTCCACCATGTCCATTGCATTGATGCGGTCACGGCTCCCCGCTGCAATCCGTATCACTTCGCCGCCCATCGCCTCTATCAAAGAGGCGTACTCTCGTTCGGGATCGCAGACCAGTATGTCGTCCCCTGTGGCAAGGGCAAGGAATACCACCAGCATCTTTGCGCTGAAACTTTTGCCGCTGCCTGGCACCCCTAGAAAGAAGGAATTGGGATTGAGCAGCTTTGCTTTGTTACACATAATAAGGTTATGGGAAATGGCGTTCTCCCCACAGTAAATGCCGTCCTCGTCCATGATTTGCTGCACACGGAAAGGCATCAGCACGGAAAGACTTTCTGTGGTAAGGGTGCGCATAGCGTTGATTTTCCGGTGTCCGATTGGCAGGGCGGTATTCAATCCGTCCATTTGCTGGTATTTGAGCGTTGAACACTGGCATAGATGTTTTCTGGACACAGTAAGCAAAGCTTCTGTATCTGCGTCAAGCTGTGCCTTTGTGTCTGCGGTATGCACCAGTGTCAGCACGGCAAACAGCATCCTTTGGTCACGGGTAGTCAAATCGTCCAAAAATTCCTTACTCTCTTTACGCTGCTGCTCCATGTCGTAAGGGACGACAGCGGAAAAATTGTTGTTGGCGTTTTGCCGCCGCTGCCAGTTCGTGATGTTGGTTTCCACCCCTAACAGACGGTTTTCCACCTCACGCACCGCCTCATCCGTTGGCACAGGTATCACGTCAATGCTCAGCATCAGGTTCCGGTTCAAGTCCGTTAATTCCGAAATCATGATGTCCTTGATATAAGACGCATATTCCCTTAAGAACAACACCCGCCCGTAGCGGTCGCCCATACGGAAACAGTCTTTCTCAAACTCAAAGCTGTCTGGGCAGATAAAGTCCTTGAAGCTATGCCCTTTTTTCATGGTTTCTGACAAATCAAAATGGAAGTTTGTTTCCTCTCCAGCACGGTAGAAATCATGCAGCGCCCGCAGCTTATCCGTCAAATCCAGCTCCACACATTTGGAACCTAAACGTGCGAAGTGGCTTGCAAGCTCTGGCCCCACACGGGCAAAATACGTCCTGGCTTCCTCAATGGTTTTCTTATAGGCAGATACCGTCACATATTTTTCCTGCACCACACGCTCCGCTCCAGTTGCTTTCTCCAAAAGCATGGCGTTGTATTCTTTGCGGTATAAATCCAGCCCATCTTCCTGCATGGGAATTAAGATAGACTTCTCAAAGTCCTCCCTGTTCAGGCGGCGGTTGTTGATGGTGATTTTCGTAGTCGCTCCGCTGTCAAAGGAATTGAGCAGCTCGCTGTACCCCAAAAACATGGATTCCTTGTCCTCCCTGCTGGCTACAGCATAGTTGATGTCTAAAAACTTGTATGTCCTGGAAAATTTGTTTCGCCCAATCTTAAAAATTCCGTCCGCCCAGACTGCCTGGATGGGGATTGCCTGCTGGACGCTCCTTGGAATGGCAAACCGTTCTTTGTCCTGCTTGAAGATGTTGCTCAGTGTCTTAATCATCCTGTTTCCCTGCCTCCTTCTTCCTATGGTTTCCAGCACATGATTCCCAACGCTCTTTCTTGCAGCCCTCCATGTCTGGTTTTGCCGCTTCTTTTTTACAGTTCTCAACGCCTAGTTTTATTTCTTCTTTTCTTTGGCTTTCTATGCCAGCTTTTAACGCCTCTTTTTTGTGGCTTTCCAGGCTGGGCTTCAATGCCTTATAATAGAAGTTCTCTGACTGGAAAACCAGACGCTTTGGAATAAGGATCTGTGATTTTATCCACGCCCAGAGAAACTGCTCCGCATTCATGCCGTGGTAACGCACAAATCCCAACGCCGCAAACGGCGCGGCTCCCAGTATGCATACCCAGCTTACAGCCTCTGTCCCTAAAACGGGGCGGAGCAGGAAATAAAGCCCCACTGCCGCGCCGCAGGCTAAGACAGAAAAAATGAACTGCCGCAGGGACAGTCCAAAAAACATGGATTCCGTATAGTTACGGATTTCCCGGTTGATTTTTACCTCCAAAATGCTACCTCCTGTTCTGATATTTATATCCTGTTATAAGCCCATCATCTCCCTCACTACTCTGTCTGCCATCTTCACAGCCCCAACAAGGATGAGCATGTTGAACACCAACTCCCCAATATAGCCCCATACCATAGTGACTGCCGCGGCGTCTGGGTTCACCACAGGCGGGGAAGATGCGAAAAGGGAAAAAATAATACACGCCAGCACGATAACCGCCCCCTCCAGGCACACTGCCGCATAAGATTTTAGAAAACTCTTTCCCACGTTCTGCACTGGCTCGCCTGCGAACGTGGATAATGGGATTGGGGCAATGGCGGTATATAGGTATAGGCGGAAAAACCGCCCGTATACGCTCATAATCATGATAAAGCTCAATACCGTAATGAACAGGCCGCCTATCAGCGTCACCGCCCACAATGGGATGCTCTCAAAAAAGCCGCAGCTTTCCACTGCCTTTACAATCTCATCTGGCAGCGCTGTGGCCTGTGCCGCCCCAATTCCTGCTGTTTCCATGATATTGCTGATGATTCCCTGCACGATATGGAACAATGCCATCATCAGTTCCAGCCCATGTGTGATAATTCCTTTCGCCAAGGCAAACCGTACAAACAGTTTTAAGGCATGTTCTGGTTTTTTGATTTCTGTAAAGCTTGCACACGTCTTAACCACGCCGACAACAAAGAACAATACCAAAAGGGCATAGCCAATGGCCTGCAATGCCCCATTAATGTTTACGATTGCCTTCCAAATGCTTCCTCCTTTAAAGGTTTCCGGCGACTGCGTGAGTATCTGCCACAGTTCCGTCAGCTTATGGTTCCATGTGTCCAGGGCATTTTGTAAATTCTGCACCACCCAGTTGTCTGACACGTTTTTTGCACCTCCTTATCTGGGGGCAGGCAATACCCGCCCCTATTTCTTCTTTCCCGCTTCCTGCCTTCATCCTGTGATAAGGGTAAGGATTTCTTTGGCAAAAGTGATGATAATACCGCCTGCAAGTGTCAAAAACCCGTTTGCCCTCTGGCTGGGGTCGTGGGACTTTAAGGACAAGCCCACCTGCACAATGCCAAACCCCAGTAAAATCATGCCGATGGCACGGATTAAGCTGAAAATAAAATTAGACAGGTTATTCACCACTTTCAAGGGGTCGTTTGCAGCATATACCGTGTCTGACCCAAACGCCAGCAAAATAAGCAATGCCAGATACACCGCCACTGCCCTTTTTGCGTTTTTTCTCATTGGCTTCCTGCCGTTTCTGCTCTTTCTAATCATTGTCTTTTTCCTCCTCCTTTTGGTTATACATGGTTTCTAAATCCTCTTCGGACAATAACTCATAGCCCTCGGTATCTGGCTCATTTGTCATGATTTCATCTGCCAGGCTGTCTCCAAGCATGATGCCCGCCACTGCCTGGGTCACTTCCCCGTGGCGGTATGGCTTGCCTTTTCCATCTGTGGACAATGCCACATTTGGGTGTTTCAGGATGTCAAATTTCTCATCCAGCACCGGACGTTCCCCACGGATAAACAGGATGGCATAGCGGTTGTCCAGCATACGCACCTCGTCCGGCGTCAACAGCTCCCGCCCTGTATTCTGGTAATTGGTGGAATAGTTGCCGGAATGCCCGGTGGACTTCCCATAAGTGTTGGTGTCTATCGTGGATTTTCCAAGCAGCTCGCTGACATATTTATGTGTCCCCTGCTCGTTGCCGCCAAGATAGAGGAATTCATCGCAGTTCCCGCAGATGCTTTCCCACTGTTTCTCAAACAATGCTTTTAGCTGCGCCAGATTTTGCAGGATGATGGACACGCTCACTTCCCTGGAACGCATGACGGAAAGTATCTTGTCAAAATCGTCTGGCAAACTGACGTTCGCAAATTCATCCATTAAAAAATGCACATGGACGGGGAGCCTGCCGCCATATTTATGGTCAGCCAGGTAAAATAACTGCTGGAATAGCTGCGTATACAGTACGGATACCAGGAAATTATAGCTGGTGTCATTATCTGGAATTAGCGCAAACAGCGCCACTTTCTTCTCCCCCAGGGCAGGCAGGTCTAAATCATCTGTGGCTGTCAGCGCGGCAAGGCTTTGCAGGTTGAATTTCTCTAACCTTGCCGCAAGGGTAATCTGGATGGATTTCAACGTCTTTGCGCTTCCAGAATGGTAATCCTTATAATATTTCACCGCAATATGCTCCGGCTCCCGCATTTCCAGACGCTCAAACAGCTCATCCAAAGGAGACTGGTATTCGTCGTTGTCCTCCCGCACCTCCCCTGCCCGCAGCAGCTCCATGACCATTGGGAAATTCTGCTCTTCTTTTGGGGCTTCGTATTTCAGGTAAAAAATCAGCGCCAGTAAAAGCATGGATGCTGCGGTGTCCCAAAATGGGTCATTACTCTGGCTCCCTTTTGGCGTTGTCGCTTTAAACAAATTCGTCACCAGCCGCTGCACATCATTATCGTTTTTTAAATAAACAAATGGGTTATAGCAGTGGCTTTTTTCCATGTTGATTAAGTCCAGCACACGAACTTCATAGCCCTTTGCTTCCAGCAGATGTCCGGTGTCACGCAAGTTTTCCCCTTTGGGGTCAAGCACCACAAAAGAGGTATTCGCCTGCAGAAGATTCGGTTTGGCATAGAAGCGAGTCTTACCAGAACCGCTGCCGCCAATAACCAGCGTAAGCAGGTTCCTCCGATGCCTGCGGCTGTCATAGCAGATACGCACATTTTGTGTCATCAACTTATTTGCCCCAAACTGCCGCTCACTGTATTTTTTATTGACTGCCTTGGCGTTTCCCCAAACGGCTGAGCCATGTTCCTCGCCCCTGCGGTAATTCCTGCGCGTGGAGCAGTAAATCCCAATCCCCAAACCGTAGGCAAGCAGGGAAATGAGTACGGCTTTTATGCTGTCTGTGCAGGCTGTGATGTGGAATGGATGTTCCACAGCCTTTGGAAACCGCTCTATCACGGCAAACAGCCCACCCGATAAATCCGGGGCTGCTAACAGCGCAAGCCAGACGACTGGGACAATGCCGCAGGCTGCAAGCACATAATCTGCCTGATGATTACCGTTCTTCATGGCAGTTCCGCCTCCTTTTCCCTTTTTCCGTTGTTTCCATTAAACCGATCACTTTCAATAAAACGTCATCCACGGCGTCCGTCGCCCTGCCCTCTTTTATCATTTGGTTTCTTTTGTCATTTAAGGATTGGAAAATGACACCGCTTTCATATTTGTCCAGCTCTAAGGTTCTCTTGTCTTTGCCCAATACCCATCACCTCCATTGCCATTTTCCCTTGGGAAACAGGAAGCGTTTCCAACTTCATCTTGCTTCCTCCCTGCTGTGCTGCGCCGTCTGCTGCTGGCGGTTATTCTGGTTCCTGCCTTGGTCTAATACTTTTGCCATGCGGGACAGGATGGCGTTTGCGGCGTCACGGGCTTTGGAAAGTTCCCCCCGTACCTCTTGCAGCTCCATACCCTCAAAAAACTCTGGCGCTTGCCTGAAATCATACTGCTGCGTGTCCATCCCATATTTTTTGCAGAGCATATAGGAAACGCAGTAAGCGTGGAACGCATCTTCATTCCGGTCATAGTCTTTGTCTCCTTTTGCAAATCCGGCAAGGGCAAGTTCTGGCGTCAGGCTCTGGAAGATGGTGGCTGCATCCATGCCCTTCCTCACATAAATACAATTGTCCTCCGGCTCAAAGATTGCCCCCTTGTCCTCCGGCATCTGGTCAGGGTCAGCAGCTACAATATCCACAGGCGGGTTGCTGACCAGCGCACGGATTAGCTGTTTCCCCTCCACTGCCTCCTGCGGCTGTGTTTTATCCTTGATGGTAGTCTGGGAAACGTCATACAACTTTTTTGCATTGTAATAGGTGCCGATGCTGCCATCCTCCCGCTCATATTCCTTCCCTGGCTCCAGGATAAGCACCGGATTTTTTCTTTCCGTGCGTTTCACATAAGCCCCCTGGTCTTTCCAGTACCCGTAATCACCCAGTTTTTGCGCGTCTGGGTTCTGCGCCATAATCAGCAAGGCATTATTGGCTGTATAACGGTCAAAGCGGCTCTGCACGTCCAGGTACTGCCGGAATGCCTCGCTATCCGTCGCCACGGCTGCGGTCGTCTGTTCCGACAGTTCATAGCAGCGGCTGCGGTTGTTCCTGCTCTCTGCAATAAACGCCGCCACCCTGTCATCCTGCGGCACTGCTGAGACATTTAAGATTGCGTCAAAATTATTGTCCATTTTTCATCTCTCCTTTGCTTTTTTTCGTTTCTTCCTGCCTTGTGGCTGTTTGTGCTGCAAAGGCTTCCTGCCCTTGCTTTCCTTTGCAGGCGCTTCCTGTCTGGGTGTGTCCGCTTCCTGCTTCCTCGCTGCCTGGATTTCCTTTAACGCTTCCCGCACGGATGGTTTATCTGTCATGGAACCTTTCTGCGGCTTAGAAGTACCCTCTGCGGCTTTCCCTCGCTTCCTTGAGGTAGGCTCGGACGGATGGGATTTTTCTGTCTTTGCCATAGAGGGGTTTTTTGTTCCCCCCTCCTGCCCTGCCTCCTCCCCGAACAGTTCTTCCATCAGCGCATCCTCCTTGGATTTTCCTGGCCTGCCCTGTTCCGGCTCTGCCTGCCCCTCTCCTTTTTCTGGCTGTTTCCCTTTTTCCTGGTTTCCGGTTCCTGGTGTTTGTTCTTGCTGCGGCGCTCTGTCTGATTTCTGTCCTTCTGCCTCCTGTGTCCTGTCTGCTTTTTGCTTCCCGTTATCTGCCCTTGCTTTCTCAATTTCTGTCTTAACCTGCGCTGCCTCGGCTACGGAAGCAAACTGGAACCGTTCTACAATCCGGTTGATGCGGGGCGCGTCCTCTTCCTTTACCATGACGTCCGCCATGCCGTCTTTGCTCCCCCTTGGGGTGCGCACTGCACAGTAGAGGATTCCATACCGCTTTGCTTCCTGGACAAATTTCTTTAAATCGCTTTCCCTCACGGAGAACACAGTGAGCGGCTTGCCGGAGCGCACTAAGGTTTCCAGCCTTGCCCTGCCCTTCGTCTTTTTCTGCTCTTTTAAGATGGCGTATAAAAGCACGGCAAGCTGTTTTGCCCCTGCGCCGGAAATCTTTAAAGCTGCCTCGCCCACTTCCATTGACATGCGCACCACCTGGTCAGCGGCTTCGCCTGATGTGTTCATGGCTCCTTCCCTCCTTTTGCTGGATATTCTCTTGCCGCACTTTTTGTAATTTTTCTTTCACCACGCCGGAACGTGCGGCGATTCCATCGCAAAGCCCCACCTCCTTTCGCAGTTCCCCTATCTGCTGTGTGAAACGGGAAATCTCTGCTTTCATTTCTGACTGTTGCCCGCTGTCTTTGATGCTGCGGATTTTATAGCGGAGATGCTTTCTTATGTCAGAAAGTTCCAATATCTGCCCTTGCAGGGTTTCCCTGTATGAAAAAAGCTGCTCTGCAGTGTCTATGTGATAGCGGCAGAGCAGCCTTGTTTCCTTTGAAACCGTATCCAATTTTTTTAAGTCCTCCCGAAACAGCATATGCACCTGTTTCGGGTTCCTAGGCGTCTTGTGTCTGGGCAGGATGCCAAGCTGGTAGCAGTAGTGCAGGTACAGCCCGCGCAGCCCGCCGATCCTCCTTGCCTGGCGCAGCGTCCCTTTTACTTTAATGGTATAGGATTTTTGCTGAATTTGCAGGGATTTCGGAAGTTTCTTTTCCACAGGCTGCGTGAGTATGCGCCTGCGGATGGATGCAATCGTGTAATCCTCCCCAAAATTCCGCGCCAGTTTCAGCCCGCGCTCCCTCCCCTTCGGGCATATGGTGACGTCCTTTCCAAACTTGATGGAATACCCCATCTCTTTCAGGTAATGGAAAAACTGTTTTTCTGTCCTTGCTTTCCCTATGGCTTCATCCACGTCCGCCTTTACCATGCCCCGGTAGGTAGGCTTACCCTCCCGCTGCGCTTTCCACTCAGCGTAATGTTTTGCCTGCCCCTGCTTTGGGTTTTCTATGACGGATAACCCATATTCCAGGCAGAGCCTGTCGGAAACATTACGCATCTCCCGATAATCCTGCTTTGTCCGGTGATAACGCTTTCCGTCTGCAAAGGAAACGGAGTTCACCACAAAATGGTTGTGCAGGTGGTGGGCTTTGTCCAGATGTGTTGCCACCAGCACCTGGAAACGGCTCCCCCACAATTCCCTTGCCAGCTTCATGCCAATCTCATGCGCCAGCGCCGGGGTGCATTCCCCTGGCGCAAAGGACTGGTAGCCGTGGAATGCCATGATGCCCCCATCCTTGCCAAACTTCTGTTTGACTGCCATCATCTCGGAGCGGGCGGTGGTGGGCGTGCAGTTGACGCCGGACACATACTGCTGCATGGCTCCCCCTGTCTCTTCATACATGATTTCCTCCCCATCACTGTTAAGATTTTCTTTCTTCTGCCTTTGCCTGGTTTTTTCTTCCCTGACTGCATAGGAAATGACGTCGGACAGGCTCTGCATTTCCCGCTCTTCCTGGCAGGGCAGCTCTGGCAGCCTTGCAATCTCTGGATGCATGGTCTTGTCTGGGTTCTCCACATAGATGACTACTTTCCCAAGCCAGCCTTTCACGCTCCAGATAGAGGTTGTCGCCATGTCACTCCCCCCTTTGCGCCCCGCCCTGTGCTGCTTCTTCCCTGCAAGCCAGGCTTTGCGGGGTTCCAAAAGGTTCAGGCAAAATGACTGCTTCGGTAATCAGGCGCACGGCTTCCTCAAACTTACGCATGTCCCTGTCGTAGCGTTGTACGTCAACGACATTTAAGACATGCGCTTTCTGCGCTATCTGGTTTAGGTTGTTGCCAATCCTATGGAGTTCTTTCATCATCGAATAATAATCAGGCGGAGGCGCATCCCTTGGCGTTTTCCCGCTGATGGACTGGCGCACATAGGCTTCCTGGCTCAGCCCGCTCCTTTTTACCCGTTCCCGGAATGCGTCCGCCTCTTCCCTATTCAGGCGGAACAGAAAGGGAATGTCCCTGTTCCTCAACGCTCCATCCCCCTTTCTTTTGCCAAGGATTCCGGTATCTGGCGGATTTTTCCTTTCTCCCTGTCATATTCATACACACGGTCAGACAGCACTTCATCACTGCTTACCTCGATTTGGTTGACCTCCCGTACCAGGTTGCCCAATTCTTTTGGGACAAGATCCCCATCTTTTGGCACTATCAGCACTTCATGGATGGAAGAAGGCAGGATATAAAATCCTTCTGGGAATAGTCTGCTGATTTTTTCCATCACGCCTGGGCAGGCAAGGGCAGAAGCCCCATAACGCATCCCCTGGTTTGTCAATACAAACATTTGCCCTTCTGGTTTATGTGGGAAATCCGCTTCCCCTGCAAGCAGGTTCCTGGGGTCTGCCATGCCAAACATTGCCCCCATGTCCTGCAGCACTGGCGGCTGCCGCCTCTCCATGCTCCCCCATGCCTGCTGGAACAGCGTTTCTTCCTCCATCCCCCATATGCCCATGAGTTCATCCGTCACTTCTATGCTGCCATCTTCCATTTTGTCATTCAATGGGAAGCAGAGCGCAAGCGTAAGCGACAGGTCTTCCATTTCCTGGTGGGGCATCTGGGAAAGCTTTTTCCGGTTCGCCCTTGTATTCACAATCCGCACACAGAGATACTCCTTCGCCTGCCCATATACAAGCACCTTGTCAGCCTTTGGGATTTCTTTTATCTCCATCCCTTTTTCTGCCAGCTTTGCCATCTCTTTCATGGCTTCCTCTCTTGGCCTGCCATTCTTTACCTCATCATAAAATGGCTCCACATAGACAATCGGGTCTGCCCGCTGCCCCGGCCTGTGGAAACAGATGCCTGTCAAAACAACGTTATTGTTTTTCCGCTGTTCCACGACGGTGCATTCCACATCGGAAAACTCTGGCGCAAGGCAGCTTTTGATTTCCCGCGCCACTCCTTCGGCAAATATCTTTTCCTCTAACATTTCCTGCTTCCCCCTCCCTGTTTCTTTTCCTTTACTGCCTCCGCATAGCGCACCAGACGTTTTTTCCTGCGCCTTTTATTTTCTTTTTTGATTTCTAATCGCATCTTTTTCTTCCTCCCTGCTTTCCATACCGCTAATCTGAAACAAGCACATGGCTGTCACGCCGACAAAGCCTCCTGCCAACATCCCAACTACAAACATCCATCCTTCCATTTTTATCATCCTCCATTTCTTCCAAGGGGTTTCAGGGCATTCCCTGACAAGCTGCCTTTGGCTGCCGCTGCCCGAAAAGGGCGGTGGCAATCCAAAGGCGTTGCTTGCTGGTATTGTGTATCACGCCGCTATCTGCTTACTGTCTTTCTAATCAGCCTCATTACCCGCCGAAAACAAATGTTTTCCCGCCATTAACCGCTATGATAATCCCCCGCTTCTCAATAATTTCCCTTCTATTATTTATCTGTTTCCCTGATATTTTTTCTCTTTTACTGCTTTTTGCAGCTCTAAAAATGGTTATTGCTATGACTTCCTCTGCTATTACGTCTCAATTTTCACCTCCCATAGCTCCTCCCTTTGTTCAGTTTTCCCCGCCTTGTCACCTCAAACCCGCGCCTGATACATAGGCAGTCGTTGTAATCTTTGCCCTGTGGAGGAGGGTGGTCTAATACCTGGTATTTCCCTGGAAGCACTGTCTGTATTGCTTTTGCTGTAAGCCTGCCCGCCTGGTCATTGTCCAAATGCAATACGATTTTTTGTATTTCTGGACTGTCTTTTAAGAATTGGGTGAGTGCGGCAGGCACTTTACTCCGTCCCAACTCCCTTGCTGGCTGATATACCCCTGCAAGGGATAACAGGTGTTCTTCCCGCCAGTCCTGCCCTTCCATCTTCTGCAACGTAGCATAAGATAATAAGTCAATGGCCGACTCAAACAGATGGACAATGCCGCTGCCCCCTACTGCTGGGATGGAAAACGAATAGTTTTTGTCACTGCCGTTTGCATCGCCAATGAAATCTGTCCCTATCCCACGCAGCGCCGCATAACGCGGGTTCCCTTCCCTGTCCCGCCCTACAAACACTGCATTCTGGTAAGATTCACTTTCGTATATCTGCCCAGAATTGATGCAGAATTGAATAATATCTGCATCAATTCCACGTCCCTTTAGATAGGAAACCACCTTTGTATGACAACGGTTGGGCTTTGGCAGTAGCAACTTTTTTTCTATTGGCTTTTCGGCTGGTGGGGGAACAGGCGGATCTATGGCCGCCTGCCCTGCAATCGCCTGTACCGCATCTAAAAAAGCATATCCCTTAACTTTTATCAGATAGTCCAGGGCTGACCGCCCGCCAATCCCACGGCTCCACCACATCCATTTCCCGTTGGAAATCTTTAAGCTGTCATGGGTTTTGGTGGTGTAGACATTGCCGGAAAAGCGCACAAGCTCATATGGCTCATAACTTTTCAGATAGGTCAATAAATCCATCCGCTTTACTTCCTGAATGACTTCTGGTGCGATATATGGCATTTTTCTCACTTCCTTCCCTGCCCTTGTATTGATATTCTTATATCATTTCTTGAATATCTGGGCATAAAAACAGCCAGATGATTCTGCTTTTAGAAAACCATCTGGCTATGTAATATGATATTTTTAGCTTGACATAAATTATAATTTTAATGCCTATTTTCTCTTTTTCTTGTTCCTTACATCCCTAAATAAACTTTGCAAAAAATGCTGGCATCTCTGGAGCTGACACTGGTTCTGGATTATTGTTTGCACCTGTTCTAGTATAATAATTATTGTCGAACATTACTGCGCCATTGTCACTAATTATTTTTATAATTACTACCGATTTATCGTAATAATTTACCATCCTCATTTTTGAACCTATTTGTCTCATATAATGTTCATCTAAAGGCATCTGTTCTAATGCATTCTTGAGTTGTGTAAAATATGAGTCATAATCTCCTTCATAATACTTTTCCACTTCTCCATCAATACCTGTAATATAAAAATTCCCTACTTTAATGTTTTCCCCATTATACATTCTTGAAATTTTTTCTGCATCTTCAAACTTATCAGCAACACCAATTAACACATATCCTATTGCATTCTTTCCTGAATTTCCCATTGCTGTTAAAGTCTTAAATATTTTTCTTATCAAACGTTCATTTCTTTTTCCACTAACCAAATCATGAATACCTTGTTTAAAATCATACTGCGTATTTTCTGTTTTTGATTGTTTTAATAAGGTTTCTATTTCAGTTGCATATGAATAATGCATCGGATCTCCTTCTGTTCGTTCTACAAATGCTGGTTTCAAAATTGCAACTGTTTTTGCAACAACCTCTATTTTCTCTTTTGCACTCCATGCTCCTCCCCCTCCTGAAATAATCATTGTACGGTCAGCAATATTATATAATTTTTCATAAACTTTATCATAATCTATTATTTTCATCTCTTCTTTTATAAGCAATTCATGCAAAGCTAAAAATAAAGTTTGAAAATATCTCGGTCCTCTATACACTCTTTGATTAAGAATATGTTGAATTATTGTATGCTCTTTTCCAAAAAAAATCTTTTTTATCTCGTCAATTATATAGAGGAATTGTATACTTATAGTTTCTGCACTTCTAACTTGAATAGCCTTTTCTGTTTTATAACCACGACCATCCTGTTCTTCCACATTTATATAATAATATGCATCCAACACACTTACTCTAGATGGAGGTATTGTTTCGGCAACCATAGCACCTACTAAATCCCCTACAATTTCTTCATCCATTGATAATCTTAAATCCTTTTTGAGAATAATGTTCTGTTTTACCCAAAAAACCTCATCAGCAACTATTCCATACCCATTTCCATCTTGTTGAATACTTATCTCTTTCATTTGTTCCAAAAGCAATACATCTTCATGTGACACATCCCCACGTAATTTTGTTGACAATACACGTACCAACTCTGCAAATTCACCAGTTGCACCAGCTTGTCTTATTTCCTGTCTTGATAGATGCTTTCCATTTGAATTAATTCTTCTAAAAACCTCATCAATAATATCTGGATTATCTTCATCATAACTTGAAAAAGGTAATTCATAACTTGCAATCCTAACGCAATCTGTTCTATCTAAAACAGGCTCTTTTTGCTTTAACACATTTTCGTCTAATAATTGTTTAGTCAAAGCAGTGGAAGATAAATCAAAATAATATCCCTCTATTTCAAATTCGTTCTCAATAAAACCAAATATTGCATTTAATCTTTGCATTCCATCAATTATTTCCTGTCTTCGTATTCCTTTATATTCATTAACCGAAAAAAGAAATAATGGTACAGGATATCCATTCTTTAATGAATCAATAAAAGCCTCTTTTTCATTTTTATTCCAAACAAGTTTACGTTGATATCTACGATTCACCAAATAGATACCATTCCTATAATCTTCATACGCACGTTCAACTGTCTTTCCATTAATTTTTGGCTGTAATCCCATATTAATCACTCTCCAATCTAAATAATAAACTTTTTCTCAATTTTTATCCTATAACTTAGTAAAATTTCTTTGTCCATCCCGTGATAAAGCAATATTCTTCCAATACTAAAAACAAAACACCAAAAATTTCTTTCCATAATTTTAACTCAGCTTCAGCAAATCCCTACAAAATTTCCACTTCATAAAGCAGCTTGAATCAATCCCATGACGCTGATAATATGATTGGCGCCTAGTTTTAATTGCAATTTTTCAAGGATTTATCATCTGATTTATATATTAGTATATCATAGATTTCTATCTCTTTCTACTAAAATCATTGTTCCTGCCTACTCTAAGAATGCTTCCTTATCCTCCCCTAATCAAAAAACAGCCAGCTTTCATTTCTGAACACTGGTTATGTAACCATTAAATTCCTCCTAATGCCCGCAGCAATTTCAACACATGGCTTCCCCCTAAAAGGTACATTTGAATATTCTCTGTTCTTGCTTTATCATACTCCAATACCAAAAACCTGGAAAGTGCATCCGTTTCTTCCTGTGTTAATTCCAAAGGTTCTGCTATCTTATCCTTGTCTGTCAGCTCCAATAAGAAACTATATTGGTTCAACAAACAACAGCGTTTTTCCTTTATCTTCTGATAGGAAACGGAGTCTGCCAATGCTTCCTCGTATAATAAATCCACTTCTTCCAGCAAATAGCTGAACCATTTTGGCAAGTTGTATAGGCCGATATTTTTTATGTCCATGCCTCTATCTGCTCTCCGGTTATCCAAAAAATCTCCATCCTTTCGTAAAACTATTTTGTTATAAAACAGATTGATTTCTGTCACATGCCTTTTTATCCTCGCATTTCTTATTGCACAGATATAGTATATTACTCTTATGAAACTTTCCCTTTACAACCCTTGTTTTTTAATGAATGGAACATTCCCCTTTTCTGCGTTCGATATATCAGGAGCATACCAGAAAGAACACAGGCCATCCAGCGTGCAATTTGATATTTTACACGCTTCCTGCCTGTTATGTAAGACGGCATCAGTTCCCTGACGCCGCATAAATTACCTCTCACGTTCTGTCTTTTTCCGTTTTGGCTCAGCCTCCTTTACCTCTGCTGTTTCATCTAATAATACCTTATCCCTTTTATCCATATCCAGGAGTGCATTCAGTTCCCCAAGCCTTGCCACTTTTTCAGACAGTTCCTGCTCTTTTGGGAACTCTTTCTTTACTTCCTTTTTTGCTGTCTCAAGTTGGATTTGCAACGTCTTTAAATATTCCCTGCACTGTTCCAGGCTGTCTGGAATTTTCTCTATCTCATGGTCTATCCTTGTAATATTTCCATAAAGGTCTTCGCCAAGGGTGACCTGATAGGTTCGTTTTCCCTTCAAGGCAACAACAAATCCCATCATAAAACTGTCATAGGAAAGCTCCATCTGAAGTCCACGGTATGCCCCAAGCGGCACGCCCTCTGGCGATTTCATTGCTTTGCAGGCATCTAAGAGCGCCTGTCCTGCCTCTTTTTTCTCATGATATACCGTGCCGTTTATCTGCATAGTCGGAAATATACTGCGTTCTGATGGTGTATGGGCTTGCACCTGTGTCATGTCCGCCTCATATCCTGTGATACACTGTTCCTGTTTTTCTATTTCCTTTGGGAAATATTTGGCCACATTATTTTCCATTTCATATTTCTGGCTCAGAAAGCTTTGTTTTAATAATTGCAGTTTTGACACCTGGATGTCCAGCTCCATCTTCTCTTTTATATGCACATTTCCAGTCGCCAGGGCTTTGATTTCCGCATAGGAAAGGGCGGCTTCATCTACATCTTCCATACTTCGGGCAGGGCTTTTGCTTGTCATAATCTGGCTGATGAACTTCTGCTTGTTTTCAATCACCTGGTACAAAAATGCGTCAAATGTCCCTTCTGTGACATACCGGATAATAGCAACCTTCTTATTTGTATTGCCTTGCCGAACCGTCCGGCCAAGCCTCTGCTGTAAATCTCGCGGGCGCCAGGGCACATCCAAATCGTGGGACGCAATTATCAAATCCTGCACATTCATCCCAGCGCCCATTTTAAACGTGCTGCCCATTAGGACACGGACAGCGCCCCTCCTTACTTTGGAAAACAATTCTTTTTTCTTTGCATCGGTGTCTGCATGGTGGATAAATGCGATCTCTTCCGGGGGGATTCCTTTTGCAGTCAATTTATCCCTAATGTCGTTATAAACGCTGAATGTGCCGTCGTTTTTTGGCGTCGACAAATCGCAAAACAATAGTTGCGTCAACTTTTTCTCCCTCGCCGCTTTCCCCCGGTTCGCACCGTGCATGACAGTTTCCCATCACACGGCGCTCCATCAATAATTAGATTGCAATAGTATTATCCAAAGAACTTATTTCTGTGTTTCCAGCTAAGTTTCTCAACTCATTCAGTTTGCGTAAATCTATGGTGTCTTTGTATTCGGAAATATACTGTGATATTGTGTCCTGCTTTGTCGCATGGATTAGCCTGTGGATGTCCTCATGCACAATTACCAGATTTCTATATTCATCTGTACCGCCTTGACAGCGTGGGGTTTTATGGTGGCAGTGGATATCGCTGTATTCCAGTTTTATCCCTGTTACTGCACATTTCCCATACTGCCCGGCATACAGTGAAATCCTGTTGTCCGCATACTGTATGCTCCTGTTGCTGACAGGGTTCTGCATGAGTTTCAACAGCGTAAAGGTGTCTATCCCTAAATTATTGTGGATTTCAGCACGCCCTTCGGCTGTGTATTTATTGACAGACTTTTTCTTACACTTAGGGATTTTGTTCTGTACATATCCAACCGGGGCTACTGCATAGCCGCTTATAAATCGGATCTGCTCGCTTTTCCCATAATTCATTTTCACAGCTTTTGATATGTTTGGCACTCTCTTTTTCCGCTTTTTATAATACTTCACGGATTTAAAATTTTTCCTCATACGGTTCTTGAATACAGCCGTTGCCTGGAATGCTATCTTTCGGCAGTCAAGGCATATCCGGGTAGCTATTTTATAATAATTGTGGATACCCATGACTTTTGAATTGTAGTTTTGTATCATCTTATACTGCTCTTTGCCGCTGTCCGGCTTCTGTATGCGCTTTATCTGCTCCACCAGCTTCTTTGCCGCCTTTTTCACAGCTTTGTCGCCCATACTGCTGACAACCGTGTATTTATTCCTTTTCCGATGAACCTTTAACTTAAATCCAAGAAAGTCCGAATAGTGTTTCCGCAAGTTTACTATCTTTGATTTTTCGGGTGAGATGTCCAGTTTCAGCCGTTCTTTCAGCCAGCCTTTCACCGCATGGAATGTCCTGACGGCGGCGTCATAACTCCTGCAAAAGATTTTGAAGTCATCCGCATACCGCACAATCCGCATTTCCTTTACATTGGTTTTCTTTAATGCTTCCATTGCGCCGCTCCTGCTGACCGTGCCGTTTTTGGTGGTGGTTGTGTAGTATTCATACCTTGTCGGCATGTTTTCCCAGTTGCTGCTGACCCACCAGTCCAGCTCATTCAGCACGATATTGGACAGCAGCGGCGACAAAATACCGCCCTGCGGTGTTCCTTTCATTGGATAACAGACGGTCTTGTCCGGCATTTTGACCGGGGCTTTTAACATCTTCCTTATAATCACTAATAACTGCCTGTCCTGTATCCCCATTGTCCAAATCTGTTTTAACAGCTTTGAGTGGTTGACGTTATCGAAAAATCCCTGTATGTCTATATCCACACAGTAATGCAGGTTGGATAACTGCATATTCCTGTGCGTCTGGGCGATAGCATGTTCCACGCTCCGGTTTGGGCGGAACCCATAGCTGTGTTCATAAAACTTTGCTTCACAGATTGGCTCCAAAACCTGCAAGATACATTGCTGTATCAGGCGGTCATACATTGTGGGGATTCCAAGCGGCCTTGTTTTGTCGCTCCCTTCTTTTGGGATTTCTACCCTTTTTACTGCTTTTGGCTGGTAATCCTTAAATTTACGCTGGATAATCTGCACAAACTCGCTTACTTCGATTCGTTCAATATCTTTGATATTCATATCGTCTGTACCATACGTTTTACTCCCGGCATTGTCTTTGATGTTCCTATACGCAAGTTTTATATTGTTTCCACAAGTGATATACTGCATTAGGTTCCTGAATTTCCCGCCGTCTTTGCTCTTTTGGTACAGCCCGTCATAAATATCCTGCATATCGTAGTATTCATTGTGCCTTAGCTTCTTGTTTTTCCGTTTCTTTGTCATAGAACATCACTCCTTTCGGAGCAAACTTTTTGTCTTGCTCGAACCTATGGTGATAATTCCTATTACAAATCTGACTACTGACTGGAGGCTATCCCTACTCACGCCTTATTATTGCGTGTATCATCAGTACTGTGCCTCCACTTTCATCACCCGCAAAGACGCTTATATGATTCGTCATCACCACCTGCAAATGGGCAGGTGTCGGGTAACTTACTACGTTCCGATAATCTTATCCCAATCCCTGAAAAAAACTTCAAGGATTTCAATATAGTTTTAGGTTCTGCTTTAAGCCTGCCAGCTTGATGCCGCCTGTAACGGCATAAGGTATTCCATAACATGCACTTTTACTTTACCTCACTGGCTCCACGCCCGTGGAATAGACATTTCTATCTATGCGACATATAGACTTGTACATTCGCAGATATGTCAGTCTTTTCAGACATTCTAACCATGACTATATATAGACCTCCGACCTGTCATATACAGCCGGCACCTCTGCCGACCTTTCCACAGCTCTGCCTGTTTGGGTATACTTCAGCCGTCCTCTCCGTGCTGTAGGCCGTGAACTTTATCCACTCGCCCAACGGGGTATTAAGGGAAGCGTTTCCGGGCGTTACTCCATCATTCCACTTCTCAGATTATCAGTTATCCTGATGTGCTCTATTTTTTTAATTACTACACATCAGTCACAGCTTTTGTCACGTTTTCCTCGTGGTTTATAGCTGTAACGTATCGCTCACGCATGTTATCCGATGATGGGTCTACCATGCCGTTTCTGACACGTTCTGCACGGTTCCCCAATTCCTCCACCATTTCTTTTTGCATTTCGCTGGGTTTTACATGGATGACACGGTATTCCGCTTCCGGCACAGGCAGGTTTAACATATCTGCGGTCTGTATGTCCGCCACTTCCCGGAACATCATCATAAGCTCTGGCAGGTTATAAAACTTTGCAAACCTCGTTTTCATCCGGTAGCCGCTGCCTTCTGGGGCAAGTTCTATTGCAGAAACTGTCTCCCCAAACGTGGATGCCCATGCGTCAAAGTGCTGTAAATTGCTTTTTTCCAAGGCTCCATATTGTAAATAACGCTGCATGGTGTAAAGCTCTGTCATGGAATTGCTGATGGGGGTTCCGGTGGCAAATATGACGCCTTTGCCCCCGGTCAGTTCATCCAGGTATCTGCATTTCAAGAACATATCCGAGGATTTCTGCGCCTCTGTCTGTGCAATCCCTGCCACATTCCTCATTTTCGTGTATAAAAAAAGGTTTTTGTAACTGTCCGCCTCGTCCACAAACAGGCGGTCAATGCCCAGTTCCTCAAAGCTCACCACGTCATCCTTGCGGCTCTGGTCATTTAATTTTTTCAGCCTGCCCTCCAGTGACTTCCTGCTTTTCTCAAGCTGCTTTACCGTAAAACGGCTCCCCTCATGGCGCTTCGCTTCCAGGATGCCGTCCATCACTTCTTTAAGTTGTTTTTGGAGCATCCCCTGCTGTCGTTCCACGCTCAATGGAATACGCTCAAACTGGGAATGCCCGATAATGACTGCATCAATATCGCTGGTGGCTATCCTTGCGCAGAACTTCTTGCGGTTTTTCGTTTCAAAGTCCCTTTTCGTCGCCACAAGGATATTCGCAGCCGGATATAGCTGTAGCCATTCCGCCGCAAACTGCTCAATGATGTGGTTTGGCACCACGACCATTGACTTGCTGCTAAGCCCCAGCCGCCTGCTTTCCATCGCCGCCGCCACCATCGTGTAGGTTTTCCCAGCCCCCATCACATGGGCAAGCAGCGTATTCCCGCCATAAAGAATGCGGGCAATGCCGTTCTTCTGGTGCTGCCTCAACTGGATTTCAGGGTTCATGCCATAAAAATGCAGATGGCTCCCGTCATATTCCCTCGGTCTAATCGCATTAAAATGTTCATTATAATAGGAAGTCAGGCGCTGTCTGCGTTCCGGCTCCTGCCAGATCCAGTCCTGGAATGCCTGTTTGATTAAATCCTGTTTCCCCTGCGCAATGGCGGTTTCTTTTTTATTGAGGACGGCTTTTTTCCTGCCCTCATCGTCCACTTCATAATCGTAAATGCGGGTGTCCCTCAAATTTAATGTGTCCTCTATAATTCGGTAAGCATTGGCACGGTGCGTCCCATAGGTGTTATTCGCCTTGACATTCCCCTTGTCATTGCTCTTTCCCTCCACCTGCCATTCCCCGGTGTATTTGAAAAAATGGATTTTAAAATAAGCCCTTAAATGTTCTGGGGTTTCCAGCAATTGAAACATAAAATCTGCAACATCCTTCGTGGGTATCCAGGTCGCCCCCATCCTGACGCTGATTTGTGCTGCAGAAAGGTCTTTGGGCTGCACCCGCTCCAACGCCTGCACATTGGTTTCATATACTGGGTCTGACTGCGCTGCAAGTTTCGCCTCCTTTAGTTTCTTTCGCACATTGCCGGAAAGGTATTCATCTTCCGAGATAAACTGCGGCGCGGCACCTTCAATGTCAGGCAGGCGGAAGATTACCCCTTTTAATTCCTGTTCCATTTCCCCGGCTCCTTTTCCTGTGAGCTGGCACATATACCCCATATCCACACAGGCTTTCTCCGATAATGATAAGGACAATGCTTCACTGGCCGTGTCCACTTTTGTGGCCGCTTTATGGGGTTTTATCGTGCGTTTGGTAAACATGTCTGCTTTCCGCTCCAGCGTCCCATCCTCTGCAAGCACCTCAAGGGAACACAGAAGGGGGTAGCTGCTGTCATCCGCAAACACCAGACGGTTTGCCCTTGCATTCAAAAGCCCGTATTTGCTGCGGAACACGTCATAAAGGCGGTTTAATTCCCGCTGCCCCTTTTGGATGTCTGCATCAGGATAGCCGTCCCTCTGTGATGCAATCAATTCCCGCACACAGTCACGGATTGCCGCCATGCCCTTGACACGGTTCGCCCCTGTTTTGGACAGCTCCACAAGCTTCATGTGGCTGTTTTCCCTATAATAAATGGCTCCGTCTAAGACAGTATAAGAGTAATTTGGCACATTTGGGTCTGCTGGGATAGCATCGGCTGTTCCTTCCCCCAGCCTGTCTGTTTCATATTCCGATATTTCAGCATGGATATTAACAATAGCCTCCTCCAATAAATCTGCCAGCTCCTTCCCTGGATATGGGCGACAGGCGCTGTCCAAGCCATACTGGGTGTGTTCCATTGCCATTTCCCCAAGTGCCATCTCTGGGTGTTCTATAAAATAGCGGTTCTGGGTGATTCCGTTTTCATCCGTGTCCAGGTACAGCCAATCCGGTCCCGCTTCCACCATACGGTCACGCTTCTGCAAAAACAGAATGTCCGCCGTTGTCTGTGTCCCTGCATTCTTAAGGAACGTATTATTTGGAAGTCGTATTGCACCTAAAAGCTCTGCCCGCTGTGCGATATATCTGCGCACAGCGGGGTTTTTCTTATCCATTGTCCCCGATGAGGTAATAAAGGCAATCACGCCTCCTGGCCTGACTTTATCCAGTGTTTTGGCAAAGAAGAAATCGTGCACCAGGAAATGGTGTTTGTCATACCGCTTATCGGAAACTTTGAACTGCCCGAACGGGACATTCCCTACTGCGACGTCAAAAAAGTTATCTGGCAGTTTGGCCTCTTCATATCTATGTTCCTACTGATTTTGATACAAAAGAAAAAGCCCTCTCCGTGGCAAAAGCCGCCGAAAAAGGCTTGAAATAAGGGCTTCCGAGGTCGTGCTCTGACTTTGGAAGCCCTTGTTTTATGTGTTCAGTTGTCCTGCTGCCGCTCGATAATGTGGCGGAGTGACAGCCTTGCGGTGTAGTGATTTTGGAATAATTAAAAGGTGGGGCAAAATTAAAAGGTTCAATCTGCTTCAAGAAGCTCTTTCAGTGTTTTCCCTTCAGCATCTTTCCAGAGTGCATTTCCACTTAAGGAAGCACCACCAACAAATCCGGCTGCTGATGAAGGACTGGAAAGCAGTACATCAGCTATTAAGATTCCATTGCTGTCAATCTTATCCTCATACTTCTTACGGTCCTTTATCGTTCTTTCGGGGCAACTTTTGGTCATGGTAGGATTGATTGTACTGCCTTTCAGCACAACAAACCCATCGCTTGTTCTTTTGCCGGAAGCCTTGCCTTTTCCATATTCCATGTATAGGACCGGTTCTGTGTCAGCGGATTCTGCAGAAGGCGCAAACGGCTCAAACACCTTATGCCCAAGAGTGCCCATCACAATTTTCGCATAGTCGATAAACTCTTCAAGTTCGCTCTCTGTCTCCTCAGTTATATTCCCCGGATTGGGGTCATTTCCGTTTTTAACAACATAACGACCTGCTTCAATCGCCATATTACAGAAGCGATTTTCAAGATAGCTTATCTCCGTCGGCCCGAAAGAGTTATTTGTCGTAGTGAACATGACTGCCTCAGTCCAATAGTCAATGGAGTTATGTGCCTCCTGCACTCGCAGAAGGAGCCCCTTGCCATTTTTACGAACTCCTGCCTGGCCTATGTACACCACGGCATTATCTGCCTTATCAGTTCCAAACAGGAAATACACGCCACTCTAAACTCCGAGTCAAATTCTTTCATGCGGTTATCCTGATTGAAGAAGTGGAGTCCCCAAATCTTGTAGTCGTTGTCGTCCACAAAGATGGTGGCTGGCACAGCCTCCGTCCTTAACTGGAGCAGGAATTTTTCTTTCCATGCATCCTTTTCGAGAAGCTGCGTACCTTTCGGCTCGATAAAAATCTGGAGTTGCTCAAAACCGTCCGTCTTATCCCTCTGCAGGAAGAGAACATAGTCAGGCTCAAAACGCTCACCATCCTCGAACGAATAAATGTGGAATTCCCGCTCGTTTCTGATAAGGTAGATACGATTATACATTTTTCGTAACTGAGCAACATACCCTCGGAAGTAAGCAACAAATGCCTTCTCTTCCGATGTTCCGTAGTTATCAGTATAGACAAACCAGTCCTCAGTCGAGAGGTCGATTTTCCAGTCGCTCTTCACAGATGGATCGTTCTGCGATATACCAATTCCGCCATCATGAGGATCGGTATAGTTGACAGTCTTGTTGCGAAAGACATCTCTGATATTTCTCGCCCTAAATGTCTTTGTGCCTCTATAGGTTTCTTCAATGCCGGAAATAGAACCGGCGATTTTGCCAAGCACATAGAAAACTGCAGCATAGAGCGTTTCCATAGTCGGATGCTCATCCTTGCTCTGAATGTCGATACGGACAGCACCGAGATACTCATCATCGGTGATAAACTGCCTCGTGGATGAGACATTCGGAAAATAGGAACGCAGGGTATTAAACTTGAAAATCGGATATTTCATCAAAGCCTTGTTAACAATTGCATAATTGATGGCTGCAATTTCCTTGATGGTCATATGAGCCGTTTTTAAATCAATAACAAGGTCGACTCCCTGCGAAGTTTCCACCATGACAGAATCAAAGCCGGATGCTCCCGTCGCAGCTTGGAAACGGTATATGTCATCCCGGACGGTCGGTGTAAGACCGCGCACATCTTTTCTATCTTTCACCTCTCGATCATTCAAGAAGATCAGGCCTTGCTGGTATAAGTCGGTGCCCTTAAAATCATCCTTAAGGACATACTCACGCTGCACGATCTTGTCGGTATCCAAACCAATCTCACGAAGGGCATTACGCAGCTCCGTCACATAGCGATGGTCATTCTGGCAATGGTAATAGAGCGTCTCGCAGACACGCAGTTCACAGGTTACGTCCTCGTCATATTTTCTTTGAAACTTCGGCTGCTCATCATCAAGCTGAAATGGACAGTATCTTGCTCCACGTCCAATCAGCTGTGCTTCCGCTATAGTGGCGGGAGCTATTTTTTTGCCGCTGGACTGTCTCGTTTCATAAAGTCGGACAATATCAAACAGGTTCAGGACATCCCAGCCTTCATCCAGCTTCTTGACTTCAAAGATTGCACGGTAAGGATTGTCCGCATCTTCAAGAGAATTCAAAAGAATCTGCTTCTGCGTGGCATCCTTATCATCATTTACGGAAACGCAATGCTCCTCGGAAAAGTCATCACGAAGCTCCGCAGCAAGCGTATCAAAAGAGATACCGTTGTTAGCGAAGTAAGCAAAGGCTTTGTGCATGACCTCATTATTGACAGCAGTAGAAAGACTGCGCAGCTGTGCGCCGGTCAGCTTTTTCACCGTTTCAATAAACTCAGCCATGAAATCCTTGCTGTCAGCAATCTTCGCAGCCTTAAAAAGCACAACAGGCTTAATCCCAAGACGATGATCCTGAAATACCTTCAAACGATATTGACTGAGGACAAGTGCTTGCAAAGCCCTCTCCATGACGGTCAGATCGGAACGCAGCGTGATGATGTCCTTGGAATACCTGTCGCCATAAAACTTTGCCAGGGCATAGTCGAATATGATCTTGTTCTCATA
>JAETSX010000150.1 GCA_021769425.1 Eubacterium sp. | reverse complement strand
TATATAACGACAGGAATATATCCATTAAAAGGAATTATTAATGAAAGGAAAGAGGAACGTAAGTTCCCTAAAACAAATTAAAAAATGTCCTTGACAAAGGGTACACTTTAATTTGATACAGCTTTATTAAAATCTTTGTTAGGCAGGGATAGCATTACAGCAAGGCATTTACACCAAAGGGAATTTTCATTCATCCCCAAATTCAAACTTGTAATAAATACAAATTACTTGCCAACGATTACAGATGATACGGTTTTCAGTTCCGGCAGAATCAATGTTATCAGCTTTGACCGACATTTTGAGCCGCAGGAGCAAGACAAGGACTTAAAGAACAGATTGAGGGATAAAGCGGAATTATCAGGCATCCTGAACTGGTGCATCGAGGGATTGCAGCTATACCGCAAAGAGGGATTGAAGCCTCCGGCGGCAGTGCAGACCGCTACAGATACATATAGGGCAGACAGTGACAAGATAGGAAATTTTATCAATGAATGTCTGACAAAGACAGGACAAAACAGCAAGGCAAAAGATATTTATGAGGTTTATTCAAAGTGGTGCGAGGAAAACGGCTTCGGGGTGGAAAATAAGTCAAATTTCTTTGCAGAACTTAAAACAAAAGGATTGTTTGCGAACAGTGGAACGGTAGACGGAAAGACCGTAAAAAATATCGTAAAGGGATATACGGTGGAAACAGAATTTATTGAGTATAAAGGACAAGAAGAACTGCCGTTTGACTAAGAAAAATTCCAAAATGTGCAAAATGTGCAAAACAAATGTAAAAACCCTATAAGGAATGAATTTCAGAATGTCTCATGTAAAATGCATATTTTGCACAAATCCAGTAAAATCAAGGGTTTCAAGGCACTTTAATATAGTGAAGTGTGCAAAATAGATGTAAGCAATTTTATGTTTTTAATAATCAGGCAGACAAATTGAAAGGATATATTATGGCAAAGTCAAAAGAAATATGGGTTAGATTTTGTGACACAGAAGCATATTCAGAGAATGAGGATAAATTACTTTCGATTCTTTCTAAGGCATCCGGGAATTGTGTTGTAAAGGTATACATTGAAAGCACAAGGGGCTGTAAGGTTTTGCATGGTTGGTCATTCGATAAAGAAAGACTTTCTCTGTTGACGGATGTTTTTGGCGAAGAAAATGTAAGGTATCAGGAAAAGGAAATAAAATGGCATAGACCTAAAGAAGTACCTAAAATCAAGCAGATTCTTCCATGCAACGATACCATGTATGCATTGTTGACGGATGGGGATGGCGAACAATATAAATGCAAGGTGCTTATGTATGCGTTGTGTGATGATGGGGAGATTTACCCTCTGTATTTTGACCGTGAACTTGCAATTTCTCCATTAAGTGAAGCGGCGTTTGATGTGGAATTATATGAAATGGAAAACGGCATTATTTATTTGCCGGAGGGAGGAAAGCTGGATGAACAGAGATAGAGTTATCAGTTTAGCGGACGCGCCGGAGTGTCATGCTGCCGTCACAGCATTTTATGACAGATTCCGGGGAAAGATTGCGGATATTGAAACCGTGGAGCAGAGGAACAATATTCTTTCAGATATGCAGCAGTATTTTGAAAGAGAGGTAAGGCAGGAGCCGCAGAACCGGGATAAGCTGTCGGAGGTTTACCAGTTGTTAAAGCGGAAGTGCTGGGAGGTTGGCTTGTGTGGTAACGGATGAAGAATTAAAAACAGTCTGGGGAATGTTTACGGACGCATGGAAATTTTACAAGAAATATGCAGATGTGCAGCAGTCGGATGAATATTGGGAGGCCGTGGTTGATGAATCCGGGCAGATAGCAAAAAAGTATGATAATGCGAAACTTGCGATTGCCTTAATACTGGCGGCTATTGAAGAACTGGAAAGGAAAAGCAAGGAAATGAAACAAAATGCAACATAAAAAAGAGCCTGCCTAAGCAAGCCCCGAACGCCTATAACAATCATAAGATTGGAGGGCTTGGAATGTCAAGGAAAAAATCAGGCAGGACGGAAAATCAGGGTGCGCCCCGGCTTGGCTTTAATGCGTACAACATAAGCCGGGAAAGGTACATAGAATTGCGTAATGGTTGTGCGGCAGGGAAATATAGCCGTGAAACACTCAGGGAGGCTTGCAGAGGGCTTGAATTTATAGAGCCGTGGATTATCCTATCTGTCACAAAAAGCAAGTCCTATGACCTTATAGAGTTTGATTTTAAGTTGGGGCGTATTCCGATTGGGAGAAGTGATTTTTATGGTTTCCGCAGGAAATTCTATCACAATTTGGATGTGATACTAAGGGAGGAATGCAGTGCATGAAGCAGTATAAATTTTCCGTGGAGGAAATAAAGAAGCTGACAAAGAGCATGATTGTTTTGGTGGACAGCCGGGAAAAGAAAAACTCTCACATACTGGACTATTTCAGGAAACAGAAGATTGCCTATCAGGTGGAAAAACTGGAATACGGCGATTATTCGTTTATGATTCCGGCAGCGGCAGCAGGCGAGGACATATATTTTCACCGGGATTGCGTGGTGGAGCGCAAGGCATCCCTGGAGGAATTGTCCGGCAACCTGACCGGGGAAAGGGAACGGTTTGAAAAAGAGTTCCTGAAAGCCGGGAATGGCGGATGCAAGGTGTATCTGATGGTTGAAGCCCCCGGCGGCTACTCTGACATTATCGGGCATAAATACCGCACAGAGTTCACGCCTGCTGCCTATATGGCATCTTTAAAGACCTTTGAACACAGATTTGATGCAAACATACAATTCATTTCCCCGGAATATGCCGGCTATTACATAGTTTCGACTTTCCAGTATTACGCAAGGGAGATTTTAAAATAGGCATCTGGCGGCAGGGGTACCCCATATTTTGGGGCTTAACTTGACCCATATTTATACAAGGTAATTTCGATAAGCAAGCAATGAGCATAGTACCTCTAACCCTTGCCAAATTGAACGTGCTCCGGGCATACCATCGCTCGGAGCGCCTTTCATTCCTCCAAGAATTCCCAAATCATAAATCGCT
>JAETSX010000052.1 GCA_021769425.1 Eubacterium sp. | reverse complement strand
AGACTTATTAATATTTTCCATGGCTTTTCCCTCCCAAAAGATATGTTCTTAATTATAGCATATCTTTCGGGAGTAATTCATCTATTTTGGCAAATTTTATTGCTCGTGAGTATAACCGCCAGGGAACAGAAAGCATTGGAAAAATCCTGGGCAAAAGTCTTTGCCGATGAAATATTCCCTGCCATTGATGAAAAGCGATTTTCTGTTTTATACAGCGATATGGCCTCCAGGCCGAATACCCCGGTCAACGTGATCGTCGGTGCGCTCATCATCAAAGAGCTTTTTGATTATTCCGATGATGAGATGGTCGAGAACCTTATGCTGGATTTCCGGCTCCAGTACGCCCTGCATACGACAAGCTTTGAAGAACAGCCTTTAAGCGATAAGACCTTAATCCGTTTCCGCAGGAGATGTTATGACTATGGGACACTCCATAACAAGGATCTTTACCACGACTGCGTAAAAAATTTAAGTGCTTCCATTGCCAAGCTGATGGGGATCAGCGGTAAAGTCAGACGCATGGATTCCATGATGATTGAATCCAACATCCGCAGGCTCAGCCGGATGGAGCTACTATGCACCTGTATCTCAGATTTTACGACTGCGCCAGTCTTAACTTAAAATAGCGTTCTATTGTCACATATAAAGCATCTCTAATTTTTTCTCATAATGAAAAAAAATTCTTTTTCTATGTATATATTATGATTTATCGCCTCAAAATAATCAAACTTAAATTCAAATGCTTCTACTAATTTTTTACTAAGTGAAAATTTATATAACTGAACTTCCGCATCAAAGTAATTTTTAATTTCCTGATCAGCCAAACCCTTTATTTCATTTGAAATACACTGATACATAAAAGTATTCAGCTGTAGATATTTATCCTCAAATTTCTTTGATTCTTGATTTAAGGTAGTTTCCAACCTTAGCTGTTCAAAATCCTGATACCACTTTCGATACAGTTCATACAATCCATATATTCGTATAAAATATTTTATACAACATTGGAATATTTTGTACGAATTAGAAATATACATTATAAACAAACTTAAAGAAACATTGCTGTCTCTTACCTCTGACGGGAAAGTATAGAACTGCGAAAATACCTTAGGAAATGACGAAATCAGTTCCTGCGTTTCTTTCTCCGCAATACCAGAATGATAAATCCCTAAATCAATTTTATTTTTATCAAATACTAATTGTTCCTCTACCTTTAACAACTCGTCTGTTTTTGGCAATGGAATAAACATATGTAATTGAATATTAAATATTCCATGCAAATAAAAATACGATATCATCTCAAGTGTCTCTTTTAAATGTTCTACTTTTTCTTCTGGAAATCCATAAATGAAAGAGGCTGTAACCTCTATCCCGCTTTGATGCAAAAGCACAATATTTTGTTTTACTTTTTCCATATCTAAATTTTTATGTATCACACGTTGTATAAAAGGAGAACCCGATTCGATTCCTATATACATCTTTGTACATTTAGCTTTGCTCAATAAAGTAATAATCTCATCATCCAAAACATCAACTCGCGAAGAGCATGTCCATGTATATGGCAATTTTTCTTCTATTATCCGGTTGCAAAAAGACATAATATAATCTCTATTTTGAGTGAACATATCGTGTTCAAATTTAAACTCCGAAACATGAAATTTTTCATGAAAATACTTCATTTCAAAAATCAGCTCATCTATTGATTTCATCCGAAAGCAATGCCCCCAAAATAAGGAAGTAGAACAAAATGTACAACTAAATGGACATCCCCTTCCGACTTCAATACTCATAGAATCTTTAAAAAATTTTTCAAATGGCTGATAATTTGTCACTGTATATCCTGAAAGTTCCTGACTTGTTATCATCGGCAACAATGGATTGCATTTTATCTCACCTCTATCTCGATACGCAAGATTAGGTATCTTTTTTACCTCATGAACCTTTCCTTTTATTATTGCCTTTAAAAGGGGATTTATCACTCGTTCTCCCTCTCCAATACAAATGTAATCTACAAAAAAGAAACTTTCCAAGCTATCTACAGCAGTTAGTGAAGCTTGGGGGCCTCCAAATAGTATAATGACATTTTCATTCCTTTCTTTGATACGCTTTGCAAGAAGAACTGATATTGGGTATGAGTCACAAATCGTATAAAATCCTATCACTTTCGCTTGAAACTTCATAATATAATCTGCACAATTACATAAATTCTCCTCTAAATCTTCTGATAATGCCAGTATAGCATTTGCCCACAGAAAATCAAAATTGACCAATTCTACTTTATACTCTCTCTCCAGCACTTGTCTGAGAGAAAGTAATCCAATCTGTGGCTTAATCCCTATATTGCTATAACTTAAACTATCAACCAAAACAATATCTGTATTCATAATATATTTTTCCATCATCAAACCCAGTTTATTTAATATGCAGAAGATGGTTCCTTATAACCATCCTCTAATCCTATACTTCGCCGGTATCCAACCGGACCCTTCAATTGCATTATCCTTATCCGTTCTTCAACTTGCAAAATATCTTCCCAACAAATCATAGGATGTGATTGAAAAAAAAACTTACTATTCCCATACCATAAAACTTGATCAAATACATCCTCCTCCAAATCTATATGATACTCTTTTCTCTCTTTCCATAAATCTGATGGTAAAAATAGCAGCCAATTCAAATTACATACTATATGGTATTCTGAACTAATTTTTTCTATTGTATCCAATGTCTGATTGATCATATCCATAGTTTCCCAAGGGAAGCCTATAATAAAAGATAAAAAGCAATGATGCTCAAATTTATATTCTTTTATAATTCTCAATCCCTCATATAATTGTTCCACCGTAAGCCCTTTATGTATTCTTTTTAACCCTTCATTGTAGCCACATTCAACACCTATCTGCATAGAAGAAATCATTTCAGATGGAATATTCTGTAATATATTTCTTCTAATGATATCTGTAATTCTTGCTTCGATGAAAAATTTATGACTGTTCCCGTATAATTGCCCAAGTCTCGAAAAAATATTTATTGCTCTATCTCCGCTTGCAGTGAAGCAATCATCCACATATAAAACATGTGAATCTCTTATAATATTATTCTGGAACTTCATTGCATGCTTAGTACGTTCAATTACAGTATTTTCATCCAATCCTCTCCAAATATGCCTATGGGGAATCGAACAAAAAGCACAACTATAGTAACAACCTCTTGAAGACTCTACTGGCATTTGCGTATATGGATTATTTTCTGGAAGCATTTCATAACTTGGCAATGGGGTAGTTTTCATTTCCTCAATTGTTAATGGTTCCTCATCCTCATTCGAAAAAATGCATCCATTCATTTTGTATGTAATTCCCTTTACCTTACATAATTCTTTTCCATTTTCCAGGGTATTACACAAATTCACAATAACCTTTTCTCCTTCACCACGCATAACAACATGTGCTTTTGATACTTCCAACACATGTTCAGCAAATATAGTGGCATGCAATCCTCCTAAAGCTATATATATGTTTGGAAACTCTTGTCCCGCCATATCAACAACAATTTTACTATTTGACCAATTAAATGAATTCACAGAGAAAGCAACTGCCTCTGCTTCATATTCTCTAATTCGTTTCATTACATACGCAGCGCACATCTCGTCTATATTTTCATTCTTTTGGAATTGCAGGAATTCACATGGATCAATAATATTAACTTGATGATTTTCTTTCTTTAGTACTGCTGCCAATAAATATAATGCTAACGGTGCAATTTCCACAGCCTCAAATGTTACACTATCCACTTTTTGCGGTAATGCTATTAAAATAATTTTCATTATTAGCGCCCCTTATCTATTTTTTCCTCAATTTCATCCCAAATACGCTTCCTATAACGATTTCAATAATAAATATACCTTCAACTGTAATTCGCAAACCAAAAGCATATAATGTTATATATAATTGGCATGTAATAAATATTATTTGCACGAACATATTTAAATAGTCAATCAATATCTGCTTAACATCTTTAAACCATTTATAACTTACATACCGTAAAATACTTTTTCCACTAACAAAAAAAAGGACTGCAATCAATGGAAATAAAAAAATATAATTTTTACTTACGATAGAAGTCGGAACTGTCCCCTGCCACTGAATTGCAATTTCATTATCTAATATAAAATACATAACAATTCCTAATACTACATTCACACCAGTGAGAATTACACTTGCAAGATCATATTTATTCCACTCTTTTTTCATTTAATCATCCCTCTACTATTTAATATCTAATTTTCTAAACCTATAGTATCCTATCATCAAAATTACACCACTCCAAATAACCGATATCACTAACACAGTCATATAATCAGTTATTTTCAGCATTGTGCTGCTTATAAGGTTTATTTTGCCTATTGGCGTAATATTCAATATTTTTTCCAAAACTTGAAATTCTGTTGAGATTCCAAGAAGGATCTCAGTTCCAACGCCAACTATAAGCATATTAAATATAAGTGATATTGTATTAGATTTCACTAAAAATTCAACTATAATGCAAAATGTCAATATGGAAGCATTTAATATCAGAAAAATAAAAACTTTTCCCCAAATGTCAGTAATTAAAGCATCCTCTCCCCAGCCATTTAAGCACGTTGTACCAACACTGGAAACAATTGGATATACTAACATTAATCCTGCACAATAAATTCCACATGTTATCACTTTCGATAAATATACTTCTATTCTTGAAAATCCACTTTCAATCATCGTTGTTATGGTCCGATTTGCAAATTCATTTCCAATATGAAAGTGTATGAAAATAGCGCACAAAATAATGCTGACACTAATATTGCTCAATGAACTTACAAATATATTGCTTCCTGTATTCACTATCTGAGGGTGGGCGCTAACAAGCGCCTGATTCAATCCAATCGTTACCATACCTAAAACTATTGCACTACTCACAAGAAAAAGAAAATGCCTTTGCTTTATTGTCTTATATATTTCAATGCAAATTAAGCATTTCATTGTCTCCTCCCCTTTCCAACCACCCCTGATATATCTCTTCTATACTTTTATCTTTACTATCTATTTCAATATCTTTTTTTGTAATTATTTTCTTAATTTTACCACTATCCATCAATATATAATCAGAAGCAATTTTATCTATTTCACTTAAAATATGACTGGATATTAAAACTGTTATATTTCTCTCTTTCACTATCTTTTGTAAATACTTGCGCAATCGCATAACCATAATAGGATCTAAACCATTTAACGGTTCGTCTAACACCAACAGTCGCGGTTCTCCCATCAATGCCAAAGCAATTCCAACTTTTTGTTTCATTCCCATCGAACAATTTTTCACCTTTTTTGAAATATCATCCATTTCAAGCATATCCAAAATATCTTTTATTGATTCTGTAAGTTCAATATGCTTTAGTTTTCGTACAATATTCAAATTTTCCAACACTGTTAAATTCGCATATAATGCAGGACTTTCAATCAAACATCCTACATGTTTCCTTACAAAACCATTCTTTTCATGTTTACCATACAATTGAATACTTCCACTATCAGGAAATATTAGCCCCACAATTATTCTCATCAGAGTTGTCTTTCCTGCTCCATTCTGACCTATTAACCCATAAATTTTCCCACATTGCAAAGATAGCGTAACCCCTTTTAAAACCCTATTTCCTTCATAGCTTTTTTCAATATCAGACAAATGTAATATACATTCTGCCTCACTCATCATAAACCTCCAATTTGTCTTACTTCATGTAAACATTCGCAATATATAAAACAACTTCGCTTTCTAATTTGTTCTTAATTATAATATAATTGCTTCTATGTGAAAGATTCCCACATAAAAATGCAAGCAGGAATCTTTCACAATCATGCATTCGTAATATACAGAGTATATCCACTAGATGTTGAAGCATACAACTACCGTATCTCCCGCAACTGCGCCATTTACATAAGTTACATAATATGTTTCCCATATCCACTCTGTACCATATGTAGCGATTTGATCTTCTCCGTCGAGTCCAAGAATTTCTGGCGGCTCATATTGCATATTATTCATATCTGCCATATTTTTTCCTCCTTTACACAATGTATTTAGGTTATTTAAGGGATACCTATAAACCCTAAAATCTGTTCTTTCTCCTACTTAGCTTTCTGTCTAAGGATTGGATGTTAACTGATTGCCGCATAGTTGCTCATCGTAGTTAGCCTGAGGTAATGGAGCCTTTTAGATGCGTGTTCTTCTAACCTGAAATCTTTTTCTGAGGTATTATAAATTTTATTTCGCCATTTTATCATATAATACATTCATGTCATCCAAATCTTCTTCTAACATATCAATATATATATCATTCATAAATGTTTCTGGAAACTTCTCGTTTAATGTACCCATATCGTCAATGCACTTGACAAAAGAAGCCATATATCGTGGAATTTTTTTCTTCCATATAGACTGCAACCCGCCAATCCAATATTGCTTAAATGTATGTTTTCTAATATTTCCAATCACCAGTGGAAGATATGGACTAATCACAATATCGCCATTTGACCTAACACTTGTATAATACATAGGTAAATCTTCTAAATATGGAAAACGTATTAAATGATCGATTGGATCTCCCCACACAACCTTAACCTTTGGAACACTACGATTGATTTTATTCACGGTATTTACTAACCTACGATATTGTTCCTCCGTCGGGCAAATTTCTTCCATATTCTTATTTCCTCTTCCAAGAGGCATAAGCGGCTGTAGTCTCAACTCCATCTTATTTTTATATGACAATGATTCAAGATAGGTATGCAAATCTTCTAATTCTCCAACATTAAACGATGTAGGAGCAAACGAAACAGAAATCTCCATATCGTATTTTCTTACAATATCTAAAGCCTTTGTTACCTTTTCATAAACACCTTGTTGATTTCTTAATCTATCATGCGTTTTTGCACAACACCCATCAATACTAAATTGGATACTTTTAATTCCTGCGAAGTATAAATTATGTATTACACCTTCTGATGCCAGTATACCGTTTGAAACAAGTGCAGTACGTATTCCACTATTTGAAAGCATTCTCGCACAGTCATATATAAGCTCTTTTCTTAACAATGTCTCTCCACCGCAAAAGCACAAATTTAATAATTTCATAGGTATTAAGGAGATAATAAAATCTTTTACTTCATTATCTGTTAATTCTTCATTCATTACATTATTTTCACCACTTGCATTATAGCAATGCAGACATCTTAAATTGCATTTATTGGTAATGTCTAACGATAGCTGATATGGACCGACTGTATATCTTGTTCCTTTATTCATCCTTCTACTCCTTCAAAAAAGTAATCATAAAATACCAAATCATTGTCTTTACCGTACTCATCCTTTAAGAGCGCTGTCTGTTTAAATCCACATTTTTCATAAGTATCGTGATTCGTATTCTTTTCATTTCCCTTAATTACCTTAAGTCTCAATTTACTCAAATCAAATAAAAAATTTTCCTTTAATATTTTCTCTAATCCTAAAAGAACCGCTTCAAGCATATCATCTGGTACAATTAAAGTTGTGATTTCAGCTATATCTGTATCTGGATAGTTATTACTTACGGAACTAATTCCTACAATTTCTTTCTCTGTATTTCTTAAAATAAAAAAATCTTCTTTATAGAAAAATAGTTTACTTCTCAGGGATGTTTCCTTCTGATATTCACTTAATCCTTTAAATTTATTATTAGGGCAATTATGTAAAGAATATCCTTCGTTCCCCACATACTTTTCATATGTCGCAACAATATCTCTAATGTCGCTCTCTTTTGCCCATGTTAATGTGTATCCATCTCCTAACCCAATCTCTGCACTTAACATAAATGGTGACCCTCCATTTCCCCAAGATATTAACCAAATTTTATCAAACACACATAATGTGGTGATGATGTCTTTCAAGTAATTCGCCTTGTTATCTATGTAAGCATAGCGCTCCTTGTATTCTTCGCCAATTTCTAATATACTTTTTTCTCCATTACACAGTTGTAGTATCTCCCATGCTGAACAGTTCATCATTAATTCTTGAGTTTTGCCATTTTTAACTGCAAATGAAAGATAATTACCCTCCTCCCGTCTAAAATAGTACAACTGCTCATCATCAAACTTCGGAACACTATCCAATAACATTTTTTTGTCAAGCATTCCTAAATTTTCAATAAACATTATTCCGCCTCCTTATTTATAACACAATTATGGAACCAACTCTAAAGCTTTATAGTTAACCCATAATTATAAATTAATTATATTTGCGTCTTTTTCATATAAATGTTCTTCATGAGTGGCTATAAGAACAATTCTGTCGTTCTTATTCTGCAAAATTTTAACAACCTCCTTTTTTGTACCAAAATCTAAATCTGATGTAGGCTCATCCAGAATTAACAAATCTGCATTTTTCAAAAAAACTGGCAACAAATGAATTCTCTGTGCTTCGCCTCCAGATAGGCTACAAATATTACACTTCAAAAAATTATGTATTTGAAACTGATTGCTTAGGTACAATTTTTCTAATCCGGCATTATAAATCATTTCTGAAAGCTTTGACAAATCACTTTCTAAATAGTCTGACAGCATTTGCTCCACTGTTTCATCCATGCTTCTCTGATTTTGAATATATATAGCAATTTTGTCTTTTCTAAAACTCTTAATATCTATATCTCTTAAATTGTATGAATTAACTTTTACATTACTATTCTCTGTTCCAAGGAGCAAACCACAGATAATATGCAATAATGTTGATTTACCCCTTCCATTCATCCCAAGTATTAAATTAATACCTTTCTTTAATTGAACATTTAAATCATCAATTACCAACCTGCTGCCATATGAAAAATTCATATGATTAACTTCAAGATTTTCTATTTTTTCCACAATTTGAACTTCTCCACATCTCTCCATTTGCAAATTAAGCAATTCACGTAAACGCTTATACGAATTATCCGCATCTTGATAAGCTTGTCCGAAAACAAAGAAAAATTTTAAACTCTGAATTAACATTCCAAAATACACAGATACAACAGTATATGTTCCTAGTGTTAAATTCTCATACAAAATTTGAAATCCAGCTACCACTAAAGCAATGACTTTAAAAAGAAGTGATATGCTTCCTTCTAAGCTATTATAAAACGAGGACAACTTATTATATTTCATGAAATCTTTTAAATACTTTTTGTAATTATTTATTCTCTTCCTCTCATTCACATCATAATGTTCCCATAGCTTTATAATTTTTATAAATTCAAATTGTTCATTCATAACCTTATAAAATTTGGATTGTGTATTTTTAAATCGCAATCCTTTTTCATAAAGCGGCTTTTTCATTCGCATATAGCTCAACACATAAACCGGTATAAGTACTATTGTTAAAACAAGTAATGGAACACTGATTTTACCTATCACAAAAATAACAAAAACTATTGTAATCATTTGGAATATGGCGCTTATTATCTTTTCAAAAAAAAATGTCCATATAATGCTTATGTCTGTATGTACTCTTTCATGAAGATATGTAGGGTTAAATTTACTGATCTGCATATAATCAGAGCGTTGTATAAAATAAACTATATCATTAAACATTTCAAACATAAGTTTTGATTTTATTTCTGCCTTATAGACACTAAATAAATAAGTTAATACTGTTGAAACCGTACCAAGCACAATTATAATTATACCAAATCGGACTATATTCTGTTCAGTTGGAGCAAATATTAACATATCAAAGAAATAACCATTGAGGTATGGCAACATAAGTGACAATGAATATGTTAAAAAGTTAGCAATAATTATAATCGTAAACACTTTCTTATTCTTTCTAACATACTCAAAAATATATCTCAATAACGACACGTTTTTCTCCTGATTCGCTTTTATTTTCATTATCGCATTTATTTTTACATTCAAATGTCTTTTAAAAAGAGTACCGTTTAATGTAACTTTACTTGAATAATTTCAAAATCCAATCCCAATCCAGAATATATATCATTTTTAATCACCTCACTTCCTGACTCAAACGATATTATATTTACACAAAAAAAGCAACTCATGTTCCATGAACGACACTTTTCCACCCATGAACGACACAAATCGCTTTTTTCTGCATACATTTTATATTACAATTTCCGCCTCAAATTCTTTTTCATCCGCGCGGCATTCTATTATGCCGTCATACTTCTGAACCGTCACTTCTAAATTTCCATATCCCAAGCCATGATAAATGCCGGCGTCCCTTGTTCTTACAGGAAATTTTTCCTTAAATTTCACTCTTTCTTTTACACTGTTTTTTACAATAATACAAATTCTTTTCTCATACATATTGGCTTTTAAAGAAATTTTTCTTTGCCCCTTATCATCTATTTCCTCGCAGGCTTCTATTGCATTCTTCAAAAGATTTGAAATTATAGTGCATAAATCATATGATTTTTCGGCCGATTCTTCCTGTAAATATCCCTGAACCTCGAATAAAATATCTTTTCGCTCCGCATCTTCTTTCAGCTTTGTAATAAGCGCGTCCACAATTTTATTTCCAGTAAATTTATGTACATAATCAATAGCTGACTCTGATCTCATTCTGCTTAAATATATCTGCAGATTTTCTATTTCTTGGTTTGACACATAGGCTTGCAATGCTGTAATATGCGCGTTCATATCATGATAAAATCTCCTCATTCTTTCTTCCTGATACAGTAAACTTTCATAGTATTCCCTTTGGATGCTCAGATATTTCTCAAACATGACGCTCTTTTCTTTCTGTTCAGTTTCTTTTTTGACCGAAACTCCCTGCCATATCGTAACAAAAACAAGCACTGTACAGCCAATAGAGGAAGCAGCTCCAACAGCATTGATATTCCACTCATCAAAATCGCCTTCTGCTATGCTCTGCATAGGCGCCACCATGAAAAACAATCCAATTGCGGCTGCGTAAAGAACAATATACTGCTTTAAGTCCAGATTAATTTGAAAAGGCCTGCACTTTCTCAATTTAATCAAAAGATATAACATCAGCATCACAATCGTCGGCACACTCTGGCATATCACTGTATACCAATTTCCGTGAATAATCTCAGAAACCGGCAGTTCCAGAGCAATTCCCAGAAAATAGGACGCGTTGATTCCTAAAATGGAAGACGCCAGTGCAACAAAAGGATAAATATACAGATAACGGATGTCAAAAATCTCAAACAGAAACATCGGAATCAGAATCATCGTAAACATGGGGGTTGCGCTGGCAGCCTCCATATCCCATGCAATTAAAATAAAGCAATGGAGCATCAGTAAACTGCCTATACAAAATATAATTTTTTTCCTGGAACTTGTGACTTTTGCGCCAAAAAACAAAACGTAAGCCAGAAAGCAATTCATAATTTCCAGAAATAGATATACCAATAAGCGCAAGATTTCCCCTATCATAAGCGTTTCCTCATTTGTTCCTTTCCAAATAGCAGATAAGCGCAAGATTTCTCCAATCATAAGCGTTTCCTCATTTGTTCCTTTCCGAATAATAAGCAGCATTTTCTCGCCTGTTCTCTATATTTTCTCCCAACTGGAATCGTTAACCCGCTGTCCCTGAAATGAATTTTTTCTCCCGCCTCAACCATATTCGCTGCATTCGCCAGATATGATTTATGTACCCTGATAAATCCATACTCCTTCATCTCTTTCTCAATTTGCCCCAGCTTCCGGGATATCAATTGGCAGGCGCTGCCATTTTGTCCATAGGCAACTATTTTTGTATAGCTCTCATCTGCTTCAAAATACAGAATATTTTCTATCGGAACATTGATTTTTTCCCCATGATATCCTGTATACTCAATCACAATATTTTCTTTCAATTCTTCCTGCATGAGATTTATCATTTTAGAGATATCTTCCTGCGCAAAGGGTTTATCAATAAATCCAATTGTTTTCAGGGAAAATGCGCGATACACATTTTCTTTGTAATTTGTTATAAATGCAATGCGGTAGATTAAATTATTTTTCATAATTCTTTCTTTCAGATCAATGCCATTGATCCCCGGCAGTTCCACATCTAAAAACAGCAAATGAATGATTGGATTCTCCGGATCTTCACAATATTGAATCACTTCCTCACCGGCTGAAAACCGTTTGTATTGGCTGTGGATGCCATTCTCATCCATATATATTTCGCAGAATTGCTCTATTCTTAAAATATCTGATTCACTATCATCACAAATTCCTATTACCATTTTACTCCCTCCAAACCTTATCGTTTTCTCCCCAAAGCGCTGTTTCTGGGTTTTGTTTCCTGGTAGTGTATCACATCATCGGAAATAAATTGTGAAATAAAATAAATACTTGGTTCCCATCGAAAATCCACCATCATCGCCGCAGCCTTTTCACCCGTTCCTTTTCCTCTTTCGGCACTTTCAGGGATTCCGTAATCTTTTGAATTGCTTTATTGTGGGTAAAATCCTTCAAAGAATTCTTTTCCAATACCGGCAGCGTCTTCTCTGGGAATTCCCGGTAACAGATGGAAATCAGCCATGCCTGAGCCATATTGACATAGTAATCCTCCTGCTTTACCTGCTGCGCCGCTTTTAGAACCCTTGCAAGATACGCTTCATTTACATAGTAATCCAAGAGCTGCACCAGGGCAAAGCGGATATGAAATTCCTCAGAACTATCCAAATACGGCTGCAGAAACTCCCACATTTCCTCCGGCTGGCTTTGGGCCAGCTTTATGGTGGAGCATACGCTGTCGCAAACCGACCAGTTATCTATTTTGGGGATAAAATGCTCCAGAAACTCCCTCTTTTCCTGCAGATCTCCCCTGGCATATCCCAAAGTCATACCCTGCAGCATAATTTCTTCATAACTGTCATCGGCGGCATTAGAAAGATATGTTCTCCACTCCCCCTTTGCAAGCTTCCTTGCCATGTTCCGCAGCAGGGGCAGCCGCACGCCCAGGATATTTTCTGTCCCGGGAAGCAGCTTTGCGGTAAACTCCCGGAACTTTGGCTCTGCAAGCTGTTCTAACTGTGTCCTGATTTGGGCGTTGCACTCCTCCGGGTTTCCTGAAAAAGTCCCTTTCATAGCTATGTTCTCCTTTTATTTTCCTGAACATTATTATATACTGATTAATATGAGAAAAAAAGACAGCACTCAGAAATATTCCGCAAATTATGACATATGGGTTTTGGCTGTACGAAAAACCTTCTGTAAAATAAAGAAAGGAAGCCGCCATGAAATACTTTGATTATTATTCTTCCCCTTTGGGAATTCTGCTTCTGACAGAAGAAAATGAAAAAATTACACGCTTGGAATTATCGGAAAAGAAACTGGGGGCGGCTGACTGCCCCATTGCCCCCAATGCAGGCGCAGCCTCCTGCTGCATCCGCACGGTAAGACAGCAAGAAACGTCGCCCATAGATTCAGCGGAACAAAAGAACACGCCGCTGATCGCCCTGGCAAAATCCCAATTGGAGGAATATTTCCAGGGCGTGCGACAAACCTTCGACCTACCTCTGCAGCCTGCCGGCACTCCGTTTCAGAAAAAAGTCTGGGAGGCGTTATGCACCATCCCTTACGGTGAAACACGCAGTTACAAAGAAATCGCCCTCCGAATTCAAAACCCCCGGGGCTGCCGGGCAGTGGGCATGGCCAATAACCGCAATCCCATTATGATTGTGATTCCCTGCCACCGGGTCATTGGGAGCAACGGTTCTCTTGTGGGATATGCAGGAGGGCTGGATATTAAGGAATGGCTGCTGCGTCATGAAGCGCTTACAGCCTCAGCACCGCTTCATACGCTGCCCAAATTGCATCCATAATATTGGAGGGCTGTTTTGCGTCGCCAATCAGGTGCACATGTTCGCCCTTTATTTTTTCATACAGAGACTGCTCCGGAAGATAGCCGACAGAAACAACAATATGGTCTGCGGGAATTTCGTGTTTTACCTCCATTCCCTGGGGTCCAAGGGCAAACATGCGCTTTGCCCGGTTTGCAATATTGGGATAGTTCTTTTCTGTCTCAATGACCGTTGCCACATTGTTTTCATATTTTTCCACTGCTGCGTTTTTTATTACCCTGACATGATAATAATCAAGAAGCTCCATCAGCATATTATAATTCGCAGCAGACAGGCCGAAGGCATTTAAAATCGTCTCCGTTTTTTCCACAATGGTGACCTTTTTACCGGATTTTGCCAACATATAGGCAATCTCGCATCCGGTCAGGCCGCCGCCCACAATCAGTATCTGTTCTCCTTCCACTTCTGTGCACAGAAGGGCGTCCACTGCATAAGTCACATTGGTGGAATCGAATCCCGGCGTATCCAGTCTTCGCTCTCTGGCTCCGGTGGCAACAAAAATTTCATCATAGCCCTGGATGGCGGATTCCTCCGCTTCCGTATTCAGATACACGTTTACGGACAAATCTTTCATTTGTTTTTTGTACCACTCCAAAAGCTGTCTGTCCTCCCCTTTGAAATCCGGGGCTGCCGCCGCAACAAATACACCCCCTAATTGATCTGTTTTTTCATATAAATCCACCTGATGGCCTCTGAGGGCGCAGACGCGGGCTGCCTCCATACCGCCCAGGCCGCCGCCAATGACAAGGACTTTTTTCTTTGTGTCAGCATGGGTGATGGCATAGCTTTTCTCCCGCCCGCAGGCTGGATTCACCGCACAGCTGATATCTTTTCCCTGAAAAATGCGGCTCAAACATCCCTGATGGCAGGCGATGCAGGGGCGGACATCTTCAAGCCTGCCTTCCCGGAATTTCTTCCCAAGTTCCGGATCTGCAAGGAGGGGCCTGCCCATTCCCATCAAATCTGTCTTCCCGGATTCAATGGCCCTATCTGCAAGCTCCGGATTATCGAAGCGTCCTGCGCAGATCACCGGAATATGCACTGCCCTTTTCACTTCCGCTACATCAGTCAAATTGCAGGCCTTGGGCATATACACCGGCGGATGAGGCCAGAACCAGGAATCATAGCTGCCGTTATCACAGTTTAACATATCATATCCATATTCCTCCAAAAGCTTCGCTGCCGCTATCCCCTCTTCCAAATCACGTCCCATTTCCTTAAATTTTTCTCCCGGAAGGGCTCCGCGGTTGAAATCCTTCACATAGCTGCGGACGCTGTAACGCACGGATACCGGAAAACCTTTTCCGCATTTTTCTTTGATGGCTTCCACAATTTCCTTTGCAAACCGCAGACGGTTTTCCAAGGAACCGCCGTACTCGTCGTCACGTTTGTTATAAAAACCGATGGCAAACTGATCCAGCAGGTACCCCTCGTGAACTGCATGAATTTCCACGCCGTCCCCGCCCGCTAATTTTACCAGATATGCCGCCGTTGCAAAGTTTTCTATATACTGTCTGATTTCTTCTTTGGTGATCCCCCGGTTTTTAATGGAAGGATCCCATACATTCTGAATCGGCGCAGGAGCCGGAAGCTGTTTCCAATCATTTTCATTATCCAGATGAGCCGCGCGCCCGGTCATGGCTGTTAGCTGGACAAAGATTTTCGAGCCATGTTTGTGGACCCCATCCATCAGATACCGCATTTCCCTAACATATTCCTCCGGATAATTGACCGGATTCATGGCAGGCATCGGAATAATGGGAACCAGTCCGGTGATGATCAGCCCGGTTCCCCCTTTTGCCCGTTCAATATAGTAGTCAGCCCCATCCTTGGTGTAGGCTCCTGTCTTTACATTCATCAGCCTGGGAGAAAATACTCCCATAGGCATCATTGCAATTCGGTTAGGAACTTCCACAGTCCCAATCTTTACCGGAGAAAATAAATGTGTGTACTTTGCAGCCATAAAAACCCTCCTTTTCGTGACAGCCATTTCTGCACAAATGCATATGGCGAAATATTATATTTCAAAGTTGCAGATTCTTCTGATTTGAAGAACAGCTCTGTCTGAGAAAATACCTTGCGGAGACAGCTTTAAGCGCACTTAAATAGAAAAACATCCTGTCCCATCCTGCTTCAACTGAATTTTCTGATGAGTGAATACCCGGTTGCACCCATCTAACGCCAATTCACATTTCCCATTGTTCCATTGCCTGATTTCTTTTACCGCTTTACTGTTATTGCTGGCACGCAGAGCAATCATTGAAGGGCTTTCCGCTGGTTTTCTTAAACTCAATCATATGCAAGTCCCACATTTCCTTGTCCTTTATTTGTCTGTATATAAAAATATCTGCACAAGATGTGGCCCCTTTCTGTTTTCCATCCAAATAAGGAAGTACATTACGTTCTGGAGAGGGCAGAATTACTGCATCGCCCAAAGCAGTAAATATTAGTTTTACTTTCCCTTCTCTGCTCTTTTCCTCCAGTTCTTTTTTCTCCTTCTCTCTTAAAACCGCGTACTTTTCTTTCTGAAACATTCGCAGTTTTTCTTCTATCTGCAGCGGAATCATTTTATTCCCCCTCAAAATCCTGAACTTCTGTTGTCTGTTCTAATATTTTCATCAATGCACTTGTAAATGTCTCTACTTTAAATTCTCCGCTCACTGGAACAACCTGTTCCACTATCGAAAAAGCCCCTTTGTCTGTAAACTGGTAAACAGACACTTTCCTGGCATTGATCAGATCTTCCGGAACCAACCCAAGACTTTCCAGCAACGTTTCGGGAGCATTCCTCCCACTTAACCTGCACATGTTATTGATATGCTGAACAATAATATCACTGTGAGTAGTTGCAATCATAAAAATTCCGCTGTTCACAAGACGTATCAACAGCCTCCCCATCTCCTGCTGCAATTGAGGATGAAGACACATTTCCGGCTCTTCATAACAAATGGCGCCCAGCCTCCGTTTGTATTTCAGCAAAAGCAATAACGGCGCTAATTCTGTTACCACCGCAGAACTTGCACGCAAGGGCAGGCTTATTTCACTCCCTTTTGGCACATAGCGAATCTCATTTCCATTTGCTTCACTTCCATACTGAATGCTTCCATATGCCATCTCCTGTTCGATCCATGATACAATTTCCTCATACTTTGTTTTGTGATCTAAGGATAAATCTTCCATTGCATCCAGAAATCGGATAATGGGTTTCGTAAATGGTTCCATTGCTTCTCTTTCCGTATCATAGACATCAGTTACATCATACGTCATCTGACGCCCAACTTTATTGATTACATTTTTTGCCAACATAAAGCCCGTTCTTGCCGCTGGAAAATAAACCACATTAGAATTTCTGTAAGGCACTTTTTTTCCTTTCAGAAATCTTAATAAAATATCCCTGCAAATTATGTTTATCATAAATTCTGTATTTTTTTCCAACATTTCCTCTGGAAAAAAAATACCACTTCTCTCAGCGCTGTAAGAAATATTAATTTCAATTCGTGTTTCTTTCCTCCTGCATTCTATAAACAGATCAAACTCCTCCTGCATTTCTACAGAAAGCTTTCGAATCGGCACCTGTTTTGAATTAAAAATTTCTGCCACAAATCTATCTTTATTTTTTTCTAACATTGTATTTAAAACCTGTAGAAATTTAACGGAAGAGATCTTTATCTCCTGCCCCTGGCTTTCCATAGAATTCTGCATCAAATGGCTGATCTTCTCAGAGATTTCACTATATGAACTGCATTTCAATTCTGGCAATCCCGAAAAAAGGACAGACTTTTCATCCGCAGTATAAATTGCCCATAACAAAGACAACAGATAACTCTTGCCGCTGTTATTATCTCCTACGAATAAAGTTAATGGGGCAGTCTCTATCTCTGCCTGCCTGATTTTTCCAAACTCTTCTATAATAAAACGATTTTTCATTGTGTTCTCCTACTTGCTGCAGACACGATTTTCCTCAATTCCTGAAATAAGCATCTATCCCATCTGCAATCCCTGCTGCAAGCTGATTCTGATACCCATCGTCCGCCATCCTGCGATCTTCATCAGGATTCGTCATAAATCCCATCTCCACAATGGTAACCGGAACGGTGCACCAATTAATTCCGCTCATAGTATCAGTCTCCCAGATATATTTCTTATTGGCTCCGGTGGCATTGACAGCCCCGTCCAATACGCATTCGGAAAGCCTCCGGCACTGGCCGTACAGATGGCCCATGTATGGATTTCCCGGAGTGGGGCAGATGGTAAGAATGCCGTTCTCATTGCTGTTGGAGGAACCGTTGGCGTGAATTCTGACAAAAGCGTCCGCTCCCGCCTGATTGGCAATGGCCGCCCGTTCACTGTTGCTGATATTCACGTCATGGCTGGTACGTATCATCTTTACATCATATCCCCGCTGCTGCAAAACCGTCTGCAATTTCAAGGAAACCATCAGATTCAGCTCATATTCGTTCAGCCCTGTGACACATCCGCTGGTTCCGCTGGAAACTTTAGGCTTCCTTTCAGAGGCTCCGGGACCAATGGGCTCCAGTTCACTGTTTCCTCTGGCCTGATGGCCTGCGTCAATCACCACCAGACGTCCGTTTCCCTCTACTTTCACAGACACTTTCACCGTTTTCCCGCCGGATGTGGCTGTGACAGTGGCCTTTCCCCGTGACAGGGCCGTTACTTTGCCTTTGCTGTCAACGGATGCAACCTTTTGATCAGAAGTTCTCCAGATCACAGGCTGATTCTTAGGCTTTGTTTTTACACTGAGCCGTTTCGTTTCCCCCATTTTCAGGGTATATGATTTTTTTGATTTTAATTCTATTTTTTCTGTTGCTTTGCAGACTTTTATCTTGCAGGAGGCTTTTATTTTGGGATTGCTTTTCGACCTGGCTGTAACTGTCGCTGTCCCGCTTTTTTTGGCAATGACTTTTCCGCCGTAAGCCGTTTTCTTTACCCTGGCAATGTTTGAATTGGAGGAACGCCAGATTACGTCTTTGGATGCGCCTTCAGGCTGTACCGATATCACCTTTATGGTACGCTTATCCCCCACAGCCAGCGTATATTTGCTGTAATTCAGCTTAATCCGTGTGGGTTTCTGCGCCCCGTATTCCGTCGTGCTGGGCTCTTTGGGTTCCTGCGCTCCGTATTCCGTCATGCTGGGCCCTTTGGGTTCCTGCGCCCCATGTACCGCCATGCTTTCCGCACCGCAGCCGACTGCCAGCAAAACCGCCGTCAGCAAAAAGAACCATCTTTGCACTGTTTTCTTATATTTTTTCATGAAATTCTCTCCTTTAAACAATACGGGCATGCCCGCATCAACGGACGGAACCTTCTCCGCCGCAGGAATCTCCTCATTTTGCGTAAAATTTTGCTGTTATACTCACGAGTATACTTATTTGCCAAATCATTTGCTTTTTCCTCAAAGCTATGAACAATCTTCTGGCAAATGATTTCGCTCACGGGTATAAGTTCCTAATTCCCAAAGTAGGCGTCCACACCGTCTGCAATCCCTGCTGCAAGCTGACTCTGATACCCGTCGTCCGCCATTCGGCTGTCTTCGTCGGGATTGGTCATAAATCCCATTTCTACAATGGTAACCGGAACGGTGCACCAGTTGATGCCGCTCATAGTATCGGTTTCCCAGATATATTTTTTATTGGCTCCGGTGGCGTTCACCGCACCGTCCAGCACGCATTCAGACAGGCTGCGGCACTGAGTGTATAGGCTGCCCATATAAGGATTGGCAGAAGTTGGGCAGATGGTAAGAATACCGTTCTCGCTGCTGTCATCAGAACCGTTGGCATGAACCCGGATAAACGCGTCCGCCCCTGCATTGTTGGCAACTGCCGCCCGCTCACTGTTGCTGATATTCACATCATGGCTGGTGCGGACCATCATTACCTGATAGCCCCTGGCCTCCAACTCCGCCTGCAGCTTCAAAGACACCATCAGGGTAAGTTCATATTCGTTCAAACCGCTGACGCAGCCGGAGGTTCCGCTGGCTACCTTTGGCTTCGTCTCTGAAGCCCCGGGGCCGATGGGCTCCTGCTCGCTGTTGCCCTTCCCCTGATGCCCGGCGTCAATCACCACCAGATATCCGTTGTCTGCCATTTCTGATTTCAATCTCAGATATTCTGAAGCAGCATAGTATTCCTTTCCGTCAATTTCCACAGCGCTCCAGGTTCCGTCATCTGCAGTCCGGATCAATTCTGTCCTCCTGGCGGCAGTCTGATACACTTCACTGTCTGTGGAGGGCGCAGTTCGGATATTTACGGAAGAAGTCGTCACCACTTCCTCTCTGGAACGCACCACAGTTTCCTCATTTAATGCAGGCGGAGCCGGCGCTTCCTGTTCCCCGGAACTATCCTGCTTTTCTAAAGATTCCTGTGCCTCAGAACTATTGTTTCCTTCCTGCGTTTCTCCAGCTCCGGAAATTTCCTGTTCCCCGGAATTCCCGTTATCTTCCGGCGTCTCCTTTTTATCAGATGTGTCTCCTTTGGCCTGTTCTTGAAACTGCTGTTCATTTTCTCCGCTGCCTCCAAAGCCTCCGCAGCCGCCAAATGCCAGAACTGCTGACAGCAGAACCGCCAGCCATATTCTATATTTTCTCATCCTTATTCTCCCTGTAAGACTTTGCGCCATACTAAGCCATCTGCATTTCCATACACAAACGCAAATCTTTCGTTATCCTATGATTCAATGAGATTTCCTGACGGAAAAATTATTGATTGCAGCTTACGATCCCATCTTTGGCGTTCAGGGTAACATACGCCCCTGTTTTTAGAATAGAAACTGCGTACTCTGCATCAATAAGAACCGGAATATCCAAGCTCAACCCTGCAATGACAGCATGGGAATTGGAACTGCCTTCTTCCACAATCAGGCCGGAAGCATACCGGATCTGTTCCATCATGTCATTATTTGTCTCTTTGGCAACGATAATATCTCCTGACTTAAAATCTCTCCGCAAATCCTGGAGATTTTTGCAGACACAGAGATTTGCAGAAACAATCTTGTCATTGATGCCCTTTCCGGTAGCCAGAATATGGCCTGCCACGTGAACCTTCAGAATGTTGGTTGTTCCTGACACTCCCAGGGGGACGCCGCCTGTAATAACCGTAATGTCCCCCATGGACACAAGTCCTGCCGCCTGGGCAGCATCTACGGCATGGTCAAACAATTCGTCCGCATCGTCTTTCAGTTCCACATGCAGAGGCGTAACGCCCCAGGAAAGGTTCAATTGGCGGCATACCTTGGGATACATGCTTCCCCCGATAATAGGGCAGTCCGGTCGATATTTGGAAATCATCCGGGCAGTTTTCCCGGACTGGGTTACGGTAATAATAGCCGCTGCTTTCAAATCATTTGCCGTGGTGCAGGTGGCATGGGAAATGGCGTTGGTAATATCCGGATTGCTCAAATTCTCTCGGGATTTGAACCGGGCGGTATAATTGATATCCTGCTCCGTACGGATTGCGATTTTCACCATGGTTTTCAAAGCTTCCACCGGATAGAGGCCTGCCGCCGTCTCTCCGGACAGCATAATGGCGCTGGTTCCGTCATAGATGGCATTCGCCACGTCGGTAGCCTCTGCACGGGTGGGCCTTGGATTCTTCATCATGGAATCCAACATTTGGGTAGCGGTAATTACCTGTTTTCCGGCGTCAATGACTTTCTTGATAATCATTTTCTGAATCACCGGAACATCCTCCAGAGGAATTTCCACACCCATATCCCCTCTGGCCACCATGATTCCGTCGGATACCCGGATAATCTCGTCAATATTTTCCACGCCCTGCATATTCTCAATCTTGGAGATAATGTTGATATTATTGCAGTTCTTTTCTTCAAAAATCTTCCGGATCTCCAGAACGTCATCTGCCGTGCGCACGAAAGACGCCGCTACGAAGTCGAAATCATTTTCAATGCCGAACACGATATCCTCATAATCTTTTTCGCTGATATAAGGCATGGACAATTCCACATTGGGGACATTGACCCCTTTCTTATTGGAAATCATGCCGCCGTTTACCACATGGCAGACAATATCCGTATCCGTAACCTCGTCCACCCCCAGTTCAATCAGTCCGTCGTCAATGAGAATCCGGCACCCCGGTTCTACGTCCTTCACCAAATCCTGATAAGTAATAGAAACACGATCCTTATCTCCCAGAATCTCCTCTGTGGTCAGAGTAAATTTCTGACCGGCCTCAAGCTGTGTTTTGCCGTCTTTGATATCCCGAAGACGGATTTCCGGTCCCTTGGTATCCAGCAGAGTTGCCACCGGCAAAGCCAGTTCTTCCCGCATTTTCCGAACTTGTTTCAGTCTCTCTCCCTGTTCTTCATGGGTGCCGTGGGAGAAATTAAACCGGGCAACATTCATTCCTTCTGACATTAACTGTTTTAATATCCCGTCTTTGTCTGTGGAGGGCCCTAAGGTGCAGATAATCTTTGTTTTTCTTAAATTTTTCATTTCTGTTTCCTTTCCTGATTTGTCTGGTTTTCAGCCTGTACGCATCCGAAACATCCTTCCTACAAAACTGGCCGGCATGCGGGCACAACAATAGTCATTTCCGTATTACAGTTCCCGTATTTTTCTTAATTTCCTCCCCGGAAGGTTCCAGCCGGGTAATTAATGCGCTGCGCACTGCGGAATTGCCGATAAACTCAATGGCAGCTTCAATCTTAGGCAGCATTGTCCCCGCTTCAAACTGTCCTTCTTCCATGTAGCTTTTGGCCTGGGCTATAGTCATCTCATCCAGGGATTCCTGCTGCTTTGTTCCAAAGTTCAGGCAGACCTTTTCCACCCCTGTTAAAATCACCAGCCGGTCTGCGTCTATCATATCCGCCAGCTTTGCTGCAGCGGAATCTTTTTCAATCACGGCACTGGCCCCTTTCAGCTTATGCCCCTGGGCAAGCACGGGAATTCCGCCGCCGCCGCAGGCAATCACAATCTGATCTGCATCCAGCAGCGCACGGATAGCGTCAATCTCCACAATATCCACCGGCTTCGGCGCAGCAACAATTCTGCGGTATCCTGCCTGGGTCTTTACCACATGATTGCCTTTCTTCTCTTCCGCCTCTGCCTCTTCCTCTGTCATCACACGTCCGATCTCCTTGGTGGGATGATAAAAAGCATCGTCATAAGGATCCACACACACCTGGGTCAGAATTGTGGATACCGGTTTGTAAATTCCCCGGTTCAGAAGTTCGGTACGGATTGCATTCTGCAAATCGTAGCCAATGTATCCCTGGCTCATGGCGGAACACACCGACATGGGCGTTGCCGTATATTCCGGATAAATCCTGCAGAATTCTGCCATTGCCGTGTGAATCATGCCCACCTGGGGGCCGTTGCTGTGGGAAATTGCCACCTGATAATCTTCTTTGATAAAATCCACCACTGCCTTCGCTGTTCTTTTGGTCGCACTTTTTTGCTCCGGCAATGTGGTTCCTAATGCATCATGCCCCAGGGCAATCACGATTTTTTTCTTCCTCATTTAAGAAACCTCCCTTTTTGGAACAATCCATACAGCAGTTCTCCTCTCATCCCTGCCAAAAATCAATTTCTCCTGCAATATCTCTGTAAGCCGAAACGCCAATCCGGATTTATCCAGATTGGCATTTTCGTTTTTCTTATGTTTATTTTACCATACTTTCCACTATTTTAAAAGAAAAATCAGTTATTCTTTTTTCCCAATTCCGCAGTGACTTTCTGCTCCTGCCACTCTCCGTTCTGATTGGTCTGAATTGTAATCTCCACTTGGGTTCCTGCTGCATAATACTGCATCAATTCTTTCAAACCGTCCATGGACTGTACTTTTCTTCCGTCAAATTCTGTGATAACATCTCCTTTTTTAATTCCCGCTTTTTCTGCAGCGCTGTTTTCCTGCACCATTGTGATATACAATCCTTCCGGAATTCCAAAACTTTCAGCCAGATCATCTGTCACATCCTGCCCGGATACGCCCAGGTATGCTGAATTTGACTCGTCTACCACTTCCCTTGTAATCAAATCATTGATAATCGGTTCTGCTGCAGAGATTGGAATTGCAAATCCCATGCCCTCCACGCTGGTATCATTGTATTTTACAGAGTTAATTCCAATCACTTCTCCGTTCATATTCACCAGAGCTCCGCCGCTGTTTCCGGGGTTGATCGCCGCACTGGTCTGAATCAGATCATTGGTAATGGATGCGCCTGTATTTTCATCCTGTACGGTTACTTCCCGATCCAGGGCGCTGATTACTCCTGTGGTAACAGACTGTCCGTATCCCAGTGCATTTCCAATTGCCACTGCGCTCTGGCCCACTCTGATATTCTCAGAATTGCCAAGTGTCGCCACTTTTATTTTTTCCATTGTTTCTGCCGGAATATCCTTAATTGCCACGGAAATTACTGCCAAATCGGTACTCGGATCTGTTCCTTTGATTTCCGCCGTCACAGACTGGTCATCAGTAAAATTCACGGTCAGCTGATTGGAATTGGCAACCACATGATTATTGGTTGCAATGTAGATTTCCTGTTCTGTCTGGCTGATGATAATTCCGCTGCCTGCGCTCTCGGTATCCTGCATGTAGGAACGGCCGAAGAAATCCATTCCCATTTCCTGCTGTCCCATATTCGTAATGGATACGATGGAGGGGATTACATTTTCCACAATGTCAGCCACATCCTCCACAGTGGTTGCTGTGCTGACCCCGGTTCCCGGAATGCCTCCTGAGGTGGTGCCGTCTGTTTTGCCGTCTCCGCCCGCTGTTGTCTCCAGCTTTGCATTTTTAGAGCCGCTGGTATACTCAAAGGCAAGCCCTGTTCCGTAGAATACCGTACCGGAAACCAGTCCGAATACCAATGCCAAAGCTGCGCACTTCCCCAATGTTACGCCAAAACCGTGAGACTTCTTTTCTCCGGAAAATTTCTGTTTTTTCTTTTTCTGCTTTCCATTTTCCGGATTCCACTGGCTGCTGTAAGATGCTTGAGATTGTCCGGCGCTGTAAAACTGGCTGTCATCCCTTTTGGTTTCCGGACTCCTGTCTGGGGCCTCTCCTGCAATATAAGTTCTCTCATTGCCTGGCGCCTGCTCTGCGTTATAAGCTCTCCCGTTGCCGGATGTCTGCTCTGCGTTATAAGTCCCCTCACTTCCGGATACCTGCTCTGCTGTATAAGTTCCCTCACTTCCGGATGCCTGCTCTTGAGCATTTGCCTGGGAAGCCTTGTTGTTTTCCGGCTGTGCCTCAAATGAAGACTGATGATTTTCTTCCTGTCTTTCGTAATAATTCGGATTGCGTTCCTGGTTCTCCTGGTTGAGGTAACTGTATGAATATAAAGAATCTGAGTTGTTATTGCTGCTGTTATTATTTCCATTAAAATTGTTTTCCATAACATTTTCTCCTTTCGCTTACTCACTGGCTTCTGTTCCTGCTTCGTTTCTAATAAGCAGTTTACGGAACATTTGTGACAGAAATGTGACAACAATTTTAAAAAAACGTGATAATGTAAAAGGGCTTTCTGAAAAAATTTCCGAAAGCCCTGACGTACAGCTATTAATATTCTTTTAAGACAGCAGTATCAATATTATTCTCTTTTAATGTGAGATATTCCAACAAAAACAGCCTTTCCGACAAGTCCAATGGGTTAAAGGTCCAAGCCTTATTCTGACCTATATAATAGAGATTTCTGTAAAAAATACGGTAATAATCCGTCCTGCATGCAAAAGCCTCCGGAAAAACATAACCTGCAATTTTCCCCTGCCCTTTCTTTTCCAATTCCCGGTTCAATTCTGAAAGCATATAAGAAAAAGCGCTGTCTGATGCCAAAATATAATTTCCAACAAACGTTCTGCTTTCCTGGCTTACGCTCTTCAAAATATCTGCTTTTATCACGGCTATAATCAAGATTGCAGCAACTTTATGGCGATCCAGCGTTTCTGTTTCCGCATCCATGTATCTTTCTTTTATCTCCTGATACATCTCCTGAAAAAAATTCTCAAATACCTTCTTCCCATCCCGTTTTATAACAATTTGGCTGTCCTGGGCACGCATCACTTCCATGCCGTCTTCAATAGTCTTCCATAAATGCTGTGTAAAAAGCATTAGCTCCTTATTTTTCCCCTCGTTCATGGAGTCCTCCCCGGCTTACAAATAATATTCCTCTGCTGATGCCAAGGGAATAAACTCTGCCTTTTCATCATGCTGTCCCGCTGCAGTACCGCTGTTATACATCAGCAAACTATCACCGGAGACATACAGGTCATCTAACATGCTATAACTCTTAAGCTCTCTGCCCAGCATCACTTTTCGATTATGTTCCCGGCAAATTAATATCCGATCATGACTGTCACGCCTCATCACAGCCAGATTAATCAAAAACGCCGCAAATATCACTACCCCAATGAAAATATTAACCATCCATGCTCCCATAATCAACCTCCTTCTCTACTGAACTTCCTCATACTCATAAGTGATTCTTTCTTCTGCACTGTATTTGCTTTTCCAGATTTCTATTAAATCATTATACGTGGTCAGAATAACCGGAATAAACACCAATGCAGACAAAGACGTTTCTATTTTGGTCTTGTAAACAAGATTCATAATGAATATGGCTGCTTCAGCCACATACGCAAATTCCAGTATCTGCATCCTCTGATCTACAGCCTTTATATTTATTTTCACAAGGCTTGCGCATTCCTTTAATGCTTCCTCCGCTGCCTCTGTCCGTTTCCTCTTTAATATCACAAGCCCTATATTCATTCTGAACAACAGCAAAAAACTTATGACTAACAGCAATATTGTACTTATTTCGTCTGTACCCGCACTTCCCGCCGTATGGCCGCTGTCCGTAAAAATTTTCATACCAGATATTCCCATAATACCGTTTATTAGAGATGCCGCCATATAAAACAGACACAAAATACAATCCAGGTTATGAAAGTTCTTCGTCTTCTCCTGAGATACCCCTATTAGATATTTATCTTTTTGTATCATACCGTAAATTTCCCCTGATACCCCTTCCCTTTTTTATCAGTCGTTTATTTTCAGTATATTCCTTTTCAAAAACATTGTCAATTCAAAAATTCTGCCCCCTCTATTCAACTGTAAAATTCCTGATATTTTTCCTGTTACTATGAAAGCCCCTGGCTTCCATAGTAGGATGGCCATGCGGCCCGTCGCACGAAAGGCTGAGCATGATGAGGGTTTACTATGAAAGCCCTTGGCTTCCATAGCATGGATGGCCATGCGGCCCGTCGCACGAAAGGCTGAGCATGATGAGGGTTTACTATGAAAGCCCTTGGCTTCCATAGCATGGATGGCCATGCGGCCCGTCGCACGAAAGGCAAAGCATGATGGGAGTTTACTATGAAAGCCCTTGGCTTCCATAGTAGGATGGCCATGCGGCCCGTCGCACGAAAGGCTGAGCATGATGAGGGTTTACTATGAAAGCCCTTGGCTTCCATAATAGGATGGCCATGCGGCCTGCCACACGATAGGTTAAGCTTAATGGCGGTTTAGTATAAGTGAACAGCAACTCCCATTCTACTGTTACAGATTTCTGGGCTTATTTCTATTCTACTGTTACAGATTTCGCCAAATTCCTGGGCTTATCCACATCGCAGCCCTTACCCACGGAAACATAATAACTGAAGAGCTGCAGCGGAATAATCGCTAAAGAATTGGTAAAGTACTTATTGGTCAGCGGAATGTAAATCACATAATCCGCCGCTTTCTCAATTTCATGGTTTCCCGCATTGGTCACCGCCAGCACAAACGCTCCTCTGCTGCTCAATTCCACAATATTGCTGATAGTCTTCTTATATAAATCTTCCTGGGTCACCACTGCTGCCACCAGAGTTCCCTCTTCAATCAAAGAAATGGTCCCGTGTTTTAATTCTCCAGCAGCGTATGCTTCGGAATGAATATAGGAAATCTCTTTTAGCTTCAGAGAGCCCTCCAGGGAAATGGCATAGTCTATGCCCCTTCCCACAAAAAATACATCTTTTGCCGCAATATAACGGTTGGCAAAATGCTGAATCCTCTCTTTATTGCTTAAAAGCATCTCAATCTGCTCCGGCAGTTTCTGCAAATCTTTTAAATATGCAGCCACTTCCGTATCGTCAATCTCGCCCCTTACCTGGGCAAATTTCACCGCCAGAAGGTATTCCGCAATCAACTGTGCGCTGTATGCTTTCGTGGTTGCCACGGCAATCTCCGGCCCTGCCCAGGTATACATTACCTTATCCGCTTCCCGGGCAATGGAAGAGCCTACCACATTGACAATTCCAAGGGTCTTTACGCCCTTGCCCCTGGCTTCTCTTAAAGCAGCCAGGGAATCCGCAGTCTCTCCCGACTGACTGATAACAATCACAAGCTCATCCTCAGAAAGAATGGGATTCCGGTAACGGAACTCTGAAGCCAGATCCACCTCCACCGGGATTCTTGCCATGCCCTCAAAGACATATTTTCCAGTCACGCCCACATGATAGGCAGAACCGCATGCAACAATATGGATTTTGCGGATCCCGCGGATTTCCTCCTCACTCATGCCCAGCTCTTCAATGACAATGGCGCCGTCCTTAATTCTGGGATTTAAGGTGTCCCGCACGGTCTTGGGCTGTTCATACATTTCCTTTAACATAAAATGCTCATAGCCGCCTTTTTCCGCCGCATTGATATCCCAGTCTATGGTGGTGGATTCCTTCTGGATATCCTCTCCGTCCACATTATAAAAATCAATAGATTCTTTCGTTAAAACTGCAATTTCCTCATTCTGGATAAAGTATACATTCCTGGTATATTTAAGGACTGCCGGCACATCAGAAGCAATCAGGTTGCCGTCTTTTCCATGGCCCACAATCAACGGGCTGTCCTTTCGGACTGCATATACATGTTCCGGATGCTCCTTAAATATAATTCCCAGGGCATAGGAACCCTCTACCCTGTGCATAATCTTGGTAATGGCCTCAATTGGATCCCCCTTGTAATAATAATCCAAGAGATGCGCCACTACTTCCGTATCGGTATCCGACTGGAACTGATATCCCTTCTTTTCCAGACGTTTCCGTAATTTCAGATAATTCTCAATAATTCCATTGTGCACAACTGCAATCGTTTCCGCCTGATTATAATGAGGATGGGCATTCTGATTGGAAGGCGCCCCATGGGTTGCCCACCGTGTATGGCCGATCCCGGAACTTCCCGGCATAGTTGCGCCGTCATGGGTCAGCTCGTTTAATACCTTAAGCCTTCCTGCCGCTTTCTGTACGTTGATGTTTTCCCCATCATATACAGCAATTCCTGCTGAGTCATACCCCCGGTATTCCAGCTTGGACAAGCCGTCCAGCAAAATAGGCGCTGCCTGTGACTCTCCGATATATCCTACAATTCCACACATATGAAATCCTCCTGCTATTAATCCTTCTGAGCCCTGACCCCTGTCCGGTACACAATCTCGTCGCTGATGCTCTGAACACTGTCTGTCACCTGATAACTGGTGGTTCCATACAGAAAATCATGAAGCTGCTTCACATTGGAAGCCAGATCTGCCGGAATGACGCAGTCCTGGCTGCCCTTCTGATAAGAAATACTTACCACTTCATTCTCCCGGTCAAAGGGGAATCCTGCATTTTCTCCCATTTTATAATTAAATGCGTCTTTTGCAAGACTGAGTATCTCTGACTTGGACAGACTGGTCTTAACCTTAGGGAACACACTGTCAATCAAGTCATTGATAGTGCTCACATCAGAAGCCAGCGCCTTTTCCACCATTTTATCCACAACCAGACGCTGCCGCTCGGTCCGCTTGAAATCATCCCCTATGGTATAGCGGATTCTGCCGTAAGAAACGGCCTGTACGCCATTGAGATTATAGGTTCCAGCTCCCGGCAGCGGAGTATAATCTTTGCCGGTAACTTTAGATGTTTCCACACAATAATTATTCAGATGCCCTGCCTCTTCACTGGTAATCTCAATTTCCACGCCTCCCAGGATATCCACTGCTTCCGCAACTGCCGAAAAATCAAAGGAGACATATTCCTGGATATCCAGATCCAGATTGGTATTCAGCATACGCACCGCCTGCTCCGGGCCCCCCATTGCATAAGCAGCATTGGCTTTGCTGTATGCGTCCGTATTATCCAGATCTGCCATTTTTAAAAATGTATCACGGTAGACGGACACCAACCGTACTTCTTTGGTGTCTTTGTCAATTCTGGCCACCATAATCACATCGGAATTCCCTCTGCTATAGGAATTCTCCTCCCGGTTGTCCAGCCCGAACAACGCTATGGTTGTGTATTCGCCCAGCACATCCTGCGTTTCCTCCGGAAGCTCCACTCTCACATCCTGTCCTTTAAAGGTAACGTCCGTATTCAGTTTATCCATCTTTCCATTGACCCAGATCCAGGCCAGAACGCCCAGAAGGATCAGCAATTCAATAATGACAATAATTACTTTCCGTTTTCTTCTTCTGTTCTTTTTCTCCTTTTTAGTCATGGGCTTATGCCCCTGTGTTTTGCTCTGTTTCGCCATACCTTCACCCTATCTGTTTTGATTTTTCAATCCTTCATCCGTTCTGCATTTTTATGCACGTTTTATACATATGACTTATCTTATAATATTTCAAGCCATTTATCAACCGTTATTTTTCTTGAAATTTCCCAAAAACCCTTGCCTTTTCTGTCGAAAATATACAATTCTCACGAAAAAGCAACCGAAAAATACCATTCGGTTTCGTAACATTTTACCAATCCCATAATGTTTCATACTGGAATTATTATCTCCATGACGGCGGTATAGTAACAGCGGTTCGGCCAGAAAACAAGATTTTCCAGATACATAATCTCCCAAAATTCCAATCCACTGATCATGCATTTCAATCCGGTTCGGAATGGGAAGAATCAGCTCCATTAATTCCCGTCGAAACGCCATGCAGCATCCGATATAACTGTTTTTTACCATATTTTTCCAGACGCCTGCTCTGGAACTGCGGAATTGATAAAAAGATTCCAGCACGATATTTTTCGGATCTTCCCCTGCAAATACCCGTGCGTCATGGATGACTACCATAGCTTTTGACTTTTCAAATGCCTCCAGCGTTTTTTTAATTTTCCCAGGCAGCCAGATATCGTCCTGATCCGCCAGAAAAATATAGTTTCCTCTTGTCTTTAAAAGAGCATGCTCCACATTTTTTTTAATGCCCCGGCCAGGCCCATAAAACAAACGGATTCTTTGGTCTTCTGCCTGGTATTCCCGAATAATCTCAAGGGTATGGTCTTTCGAACCGTCATCGGAAATCACCAGTTCATCCGGTTCTCCCAACTGGCTCAGAATTGATTCCATCTGCTCTCTGATATAAGGTTCTCCGTTATAAGTCACCATGGCGACGGAAATGCGGATTGCTCCTTCCAGCAGTTTTTCTACCACAGTTTCCACCCCCATTTCTGAAAGTACCGTATCATGGAGACAATATGAATCTTCATCAGCCTTTTATTTTTATGAGAGCCCCGCTCCCATTTATGAATCACCGTGGTGTCGGGACAATACCAGAGGCTGCTTCGCTCATTTACCTGCCTGCAGAGATCCGCATCCTCCATATACATAAAATAACGCTCGTCAAACCCGCCGACTTGCTGAAATAATTCGGTGCGGATGACAAGAAAGCTGCCCTGGGCAAAAGGCACCGGAAATGGTTTCCCATAGTCCATATCCTGCATGGTATGATATGCCTGCCGCTTCTTAAAACGGGAGGACATAAACATGCGGATCCCCATATCAAAAACCGTCAGTTCCCGCCGGTAGGCTGCCTGAAGGTTCCCCTTTTCATCGGTCATCCTGGGAACTGCCATCCCGCATTCCATGCGTTCCATAAAATCCATCAGAACCGACAGACTGTCTTCTGTCAGAACAATATCAGGATTGACAATAGCATGAAACCTGGAATCCAGCCTGGAGCGCACGTAATTATGGCCGGCGCCGAAGCCCAGATTTTTCCCGGTACTCAGATAGGTGACCTCCGGATACTTATTTTCCAGCTCTTTCAGCGAATTTTTTTGGCTGCTGTTATCTACAAGATATAACTTCCTGGAAATAGTGACAGCGGTACATTCCAGAATGGAACATACCGCATTTCTCACGTCTTCTTCGTTATTATATGCTACTATCGTAATTGAAATATCTGTCATGACGATCCTTTACCTGTCAGCACTACACCTATGGTTCGGAACAATATCCGGATATCCATCCCCAGCGACCAATTGGAAATATACTGGGTGTCCAGCGCCACAATTTCTTCAAAATTTTTAATATCGCTCCTGCCGCTGACCTGCCACATACCGGTAAGCCCTGGCCGGATGCCAAGCCGCGCTTTGTGATGCAGCTCATACTGCACAAATTCTTCTTCTGTAGGGGGCCTTGTCCCAACCAGACTCATATCCCCTTTCAGCACATTCCAGAATTGGGGCAGCTCATCAATGGAATATTTCCGCATAAATTTTCCGATTCCGAAAATCCTGGGATCGTCTTCCATCTTAAACATCAGCCCGTCCATTTCATTCTGAGCCATCAGTTCCTCTTTCATCTGATCCGCCCCCACAACCATGGTACGGAATTTGTAGAATTTAAACCTTCGGCCATTTCTCCCGATTCTGGTCTGCTCGTAGAAAATCGGCCCCGGGGACTGAACCTTTATCACCGGCGCAAACACCACAAATGCAATTCCCGTCAAAAGCAATCCCACAATACTGCCCAGAATATCCATCCACCGCTTAATAAACACCTGCCTGGTGGTAGCAATCTTCATACTGGTGGTCAATACCATGTATTTGCCGCACCGCTCCACCAGCTTATTGGGCATCAGCCTGGACTCCCGCACCAGATTAAAGTGGACGGTAAGCCCTAATTCCAGCAGCTCATTTGCCAGCGCCTCACTGCTCTCCCTGGTGTTTCCGTTGATAAAGATTTCATCCACCACATTGATGCGCACATATTCCAAAAAACTGTCAGCGCTGGCCACAACCGGAACGCCGCAGATTTCGTCTCCAATCCGGTTCTTGTCCACTATCACCACGCCGATGACTTCAAATTCCTTGTACCGGTCATGCTGAAAATCTGACACGCATTCCTCTGCATAGCATTCTTCTGTCACCACCAGAAGCTGGGAAAACTTCTTGCCCTTGATCATGCGCTGCCGGATATAGATCTTCCAAAGACACCTGGAAAAATATTCGATGATTACCGCAAATCCCCAGAACACAAAAATAACCTGTCTGGAATATATCTCAGACTGTTTGGTAGCCCAGACATAGACGGTAACAGCCGCAAATACAATACTGCAGTGCATCAGAACCGCCTTTAACTCCTGCACTTTGTTCCTCCGCAGAATTCCGGTATATGCTTCAAAGAAGAATACAACGCAGATATCCACAAGCAGCAGGACAACCGCCAGCCGGTTGTAATAATCCAGCAGAACCGGCAGCCTTCTTATATTTCCCAGACGGATCAGGCAGGAACTGTAAAAGGCAAGTTCCAGACAAATGATATCCAACATCAGGAAATCCAGATGTTTTACCCAGCTCTTTTTCTGTCTCTTATACATAATCTTTCGTCCTCATTATCCAAAGTATACGGAATTATTTTACACAATTCTGCAACAGGAAAACAATGGATACAATCTTAAGGTTTCCTTAATTCTGCCGCATGGCATCCAGGCATCTATTTGCTGTCCTGATTATTCATTTTATTCCGTATGTACAGCCAGCTGTCTGAGTAGTCTTTTCTCTGCTTCTCATCCATTTCCGTATATTGTGCAAAGGTCAGCTTTGAAGGAATCATTTCCGTTCCCCCGCATTTATGGCAGTTGATTCCTTTCCTTCTGGATACTGTTGTAATGCTGCCGCATTCCGGGCAGATAAATACTTTCATCATAAGTCTCTTCTCACAATCAACTCTGTATTTTCTTAGCTTCCAATTTCAATTCACTCTATTGTAGCATTGAATGGCAAAAAGGGCAAGTTCTAATGAACTGACCCTTATCACGGTTTTAATGCATAATTACATTTTTTCAGCGAAAAATTAGGATTATAATAAGGATCTCCCTGTTTTAAAAGATCAATCCAGCGGGTACGGATAAATTCAATTTCATTCCCGAATCTCCTCAGTTTTTCCTTGGTGTCCTCCGCGCCCCGTGTCTTTGACTCGTGATGATAAGCCTCCGCAAAGGGATCGTATACCACCAGGCAGCCTGCCTTCCCTGCCCTGAGACAGAAGTCCAGATCATTAAATGCTACCGTAAGCTCTTCCTCTAATCCATGAAGTTCTTCAAATACTTCTCTGGAAACCATCATACAAGCCGCCGTTACTGCACTGTAATTCAGCTGTATGGCTGCCTTATGGTAATATCCTTCCCGGCCCCGGGGAAGCCCCGGAAACATATTCGCCGCAATTCCGTCAATTCCCACCACAATTCCGGCATGCTGCACAGTATTGTCCGGATAATACAGCCGCGCTCCCACGATGCCCACTTCCGGTCTCTGGCAGTTGCCAAGCATCTCCTCTATCCAGCTTTCGGTGATGATTTCTATGTCGTTGTTGAGAAGGACAAAATAGCTGCCTTCTGCATAAGACGCCCCGAAATTGTTAATGGCAGAATAATTAAATTCCTTATCCCAAACCAGGATGCGGATCCTCTGACCACCCGCCAGCTTTCCTTCCCCATAGATTCCTTTCTGGATGCTGCCAGGATGATTCTTTGCATCTTTCTGCTGACTTCTGCCAGGATGATTATTTGCATCTTTCTGCTGACTTCTGTCAGGCTGATTCTTTGCACCTTTCTGCTGACTTCTGTCAGGCTGATTCTTTGCACCTTTCTGCTGACTTCTGCAGGGCTGATTCTTTGCATCCTTCTGCTGGCTGCCGCCTGACTGATTCTCTGAGAAACATATGTCTGACTGGCTGCCGGAAAGTTCCTTATAATATGCAAAAGTCTCCGGTTCTGTGCTGTTATTTTCAATAATAATTATCTCATAATTCTGATAGGTGGACTTTTGTACCGATTCCAGGCAGCGCCGCAACACCGCCGCCTGATCCTTATTGGGAATCAGGATGGAAACCAAAGGTTCCCCTTCCACTGCATATTTCACCCGGTAGAAACCAAAATGAGGAAGCTGGGACACTTCTCCCTTTCTTCCGATCCTTGCCAGATGCTCTTCCAGGGCCCTCTGCCCTGCCACATAAGCATAGGTTTTGCTTAAGGGATTGTCTGCGGTAGAATGACTGTGCACCCGCCAATGGTAGAGTACTCTGGGCACATGGCCGGTTTTTTTGGAGACTTCTGTACAGCGCAGAATAAAATCATAGTCCTGAGCCCCGTCAAATTCTTTCCGAAATCCTCCCGCCTGCTGCAGCACGGTATGTTTCACACAAAGAAAATGAGTAATATAATTATTGGAACACAGTAAATCAGGACTGAAATCCGGTTTAAAATGGGGCTTCTTATGTTTCAGACCCTGCCTGGTTTCCTCTACCTGATCTTCATCCGAATATATCACTTCCACGTCCGGCTCCCGATTAATCAGCGCTGCAATCTCATAGAAAGCTTCCGGCGCCAGCAGATCATCATGATCCAAGAATCCAATCCACTCTCCCCGGGCCTCTTGAATCCCTGCATTGGTGTTTTCTGCAATTCCCAGATTTTCCTCCAGATGTTTGTAAGAAATCCGCTTTTCCTGATGAAGTTCACAATACTCAGCCACTTTTGTTTCCACCTCACGGGACGGCGTTGCGTCCACCAAGCACAACTGCCAGTTCTCATAAGACTGGTTTTGCACCGAATCCATCATTTCCAGCAAATATTTTTCCGGAGTCTGATAACAGGGAACCACCACGCTGATCAAAGGCTGGCAGGGCAGTTTCCTGCTCTGCCTCCTTTGACGGGCCAGCTCTTCTTCTTTTGCCCTGTACTTTTCAAACCAGGGGCTGTAAGGCACCTGATCCGGCTCCATCTTATCCCGGAGACGGTTAAAAAATGCCTTCGCCCCATAATGCCTGAAATATTTGATTCCCTTTTTTATCCGATAAGGCGTAATCTTCATTCCTCTTCCCTCACGTTTCACAGAACCTTCAGATCCACAATCTTCGGATATCCCGAAATCTTCATTCCGATCTCTTCTATGTTCCTACCCGAATGCTTTTTTTCGCTGAGTATGCGGAATATTTTATTTTGCTTTGGTTGACGGAATAAGCTCTGATTTTGTAATAATATCTTTTCCCTGCCTTGGTAGTTTTATCCGTCCAGGTGACTGTTGTATTTCCTGTAATGTTTTTCACTTCTTTGAATTTGCCGTTTTTTGAGGACGCACGGTAAACCTTATAACCGGCTGCATTGCCGTCCTTATTCCATTTCAGCTTCACCCGCCCTTTGGAAGTAACGGTAATGGAAGTAACCGCCGGCGTCTTCAGTGCGGTTTTCACATTTAAAACATTGGAATAACCGGAAGATTTCGTTCCTGACGAAGTCTTGACATAAGAGCGGATCTTGTAGTAATACGTCTTTCCGGTAGTAATGCTGCTGTCAGACCAGCTTACGGTCTTATTTTTGGTAATGGTTTTAATCTTCTTATATTTTCCCTTTTTGGAGGTGGCCCGGTAAATGTAATAGCCATCCGCTTTGGAATCCCGTTTCCAGGTTACTTTCACTTTTTTCCCGCCGGAAACCTTTACTTTTTTCAATTGAGGCTTTGCCATTTTAAGGACTGCCTGCTTCACCGGGGTATAAGCCGAATAATAAAGTTTTCCATTCACTGACACATAGCCACGTACCCGATAACTGTAGGTATTTCCAGGCTTTACGGTTGTATTCTGAAAACTGGCGCCCGTAATAGTTTGGATGCAGGTGTATTTGCCGCTTCCGGTCTTTCGGTAAATTTTGTAACCGTCTACGGATTTCTTCTTCCAGGACATTTCAATGGTTCTGTAATTTTTAATCTTAAACTTGCTCCAGGTGGTAGCCGGAATAGTAAGATCAATGGTTTTTATCTCAGAATAAGGGGAGTACTTGTTCCCTTCGCTGAACTTTAAGTAAGCGCGGACTTTATAATTGTACACTTTTCCCGGCGTTACCGATTTATCCTCATAAGAGCGTGTTCCGGCTGTGCTGATGGTTTTTATCCTTTTATATGCTCCGCTTCCTTCCGCACGGTAAATCTGATACCCCTGGGCTGCCGCAACTTCATTCCAGGACAGCTTTACAAGGCCGTATCCGCTTTTTTCGGCTTTCAGGACAGGCTTGCTCAGATCTGTTTCCGGTTTGGGGCATGGGGAAGAGGGCATATTATTGTACACCGGGACCTTAAACACGAACTTATTGTCCAGGGCCCCCATCTCTGCATAACCCTTGCGGACTGACCGCCCTTCGCTGTCTGCCGCCAAAAGATTCTGCATATACTGGTGCCAGTACAGACCGTCATAGGAAGCATCCACATCAAATTTCTGCAGGTAAAAAGTATCCTGGCCTCTGGCAATGTATTTAGAGGATACTTTTTCAGCTCCGCCCTGCAATGCCTTGTAGCGGGTGTCCCATCCGGCGTTTTTGGCCTCTGTCAATCCGCTTTTGATTACATCATCGCCGATTCCCGTTGCACCCATATTAAAATAATTGTAGTACCCTTTATAGCCAGGATATGTACCGGATATCAGAGAAGAATCTCCTCTCACTCCCTGTTCCTGGCGCACACGGCTGGCCAGGAAATAGGGGCTTACCTTCAGTTCCTTCCCGATCTCTATAAATGCCTGTGCATAGGTAATTCCGCCGCCGGAACCGTCTTCCAGCTTCTTATTGCTCATAAAGGTTCCGCTTAAAATCTTTTCCACGCCGGATTCCGTATGATAGCTGCTGTAGGTAAGCTGCTCAAACTGAAATACAGAATCTTCGGTCAGGAAATTCCTAGGATCTAAATAATGCTTCACAACGGCTTCCGACGCCTGCACCCAGTTAGTGCCGTTCTTAATCACCCATTTTCCGGTGCTCATATTGTAGTCTTTCGGATCGGTGGATTTCCAGGTGTCCGGCTGATAAGTTTCCACCAGATTGACACTGTCTTTCATTTCATTTTCCAAGACTTCCGCCCATTCCAGCCCTGTGTTCATCGGCACAAAGGTCCAGTTGGGATGGGCCTGAATCAATTTCTGAATGGCGCTCTGGTAACTGGCCGGAAATGCGGATAACTGGGTGCTTCCCCTTGCGCTTCCCCTGGTGAATGTTCGAGCTGACATTCCTCCGCCCAGATACTGTTCTTCCCACGCTGTCATCCTGTCATCCTGGGTTATCACATATTCCCCCGGAATATAACCGATGTATTCCTGATCATATACGGCAAAAGCAATCTGATACCACACTCCGTCATCCTGAATCCTTACACCTGTCAGTTTCACCTGCCAGCCGCTGGTAAGCTCCTTTACCACTGCAGATTCCAAAGAGGGTTCCTGGTAGATGGGAAATGTGACATCATTTGTCAGAGTTCCATACATCTCATATTCTTCTAAAAGCTTTGCAAATGCCTGTTCTGCCTGAGTTTTCGCTTCTTCCTCCGGATTCTCAGCCATTGCTTCCAGAGTGTCCGAACGCTCCTCCAATTCTGACTGCAGTTTTTCCTCCTGTTTTGTTCCTTCCGCTGTTTCTTTTTGAGAAATCTTCCCGGAATCTTCCTGTTTCTGTGTTTTGGATGTACTCTCAGAGGGTTCCGCCGGCTCTGATTCATCCGATATCTCCGATGGATTCCGTTCTGTTCCTTCCGGCATCTCGGACGGATTCCCCGGCTCTGCCCCTTCTGATGCGCCTGACTGACTTCCCTGGTCTGTTCCTTCCGGCATCTCGGACGGATTCCCCGGCTCTGCCCCTTCTGATGCGCCTGACTGACTTCCCTGGTCTGTTCCTTCCGGCATCTCGGATGTATTCCCCGATTCCGGCTCCTCTGACTGAATTTCCGCTTCATCCTGCGCCAAAGATCCCGGGTTCTGTGTGTGTTCTTTTTCTGTATCATTCAGCGTCTGTCCGTCTGTTTCCGCCTGGGTTTTAAGCTGCGCCCCATAGACCGTACTGCCTGCCCCGCAAATATCAGCGGAAAGAATGGCAATTGTCAGCAGCGCTGCTGCATATTTTCTGCTCTTTCCCAAGTCCATGTCATCCTTCCTTTCCTGTTCAGCTCTCTATCTGTGCGGACACCGGATCTGTTTCATCCCCATTGCCGGTGGCTTCTCCGTTGTCCCCGATGGCTGCTACCTTATAATAATATACCTGATCCGGCAAAGCCGTGTCATCTGTATAGGTGCATACGCTTCTGCCGGTTACTTCTCCAATGCTCTCATAACCGCTTTCCTCATCTGTACTCCGAAATACCTCATAGCCCACGGCTTTCGGCACTTTTCCCCAGGACAGTTTGATCTGCCCGGACTGAGAAGCCGCTGTCAGATTGTCAGGCGTCTCCAAAACCCATTTTTCCAATGCTTTTGTGTAGCTTCCGTATCCTGTATATTTTCCGCTCCGATAAGGCCTGATTTTGTAATAATACCTGTTTCCCACCACTGCCGTAGTGTCAGAATAGCCGGGTTCATCCGTTTTCAGCTTCGCAATTTCCCGGTAAGGCCCGCCTTCTTCCTCACTGCGCATAATCTGGTAACCGGTTGCTGCAATCACATCCAGCCAGGTTAAAACCACCCCGTACTCGCCTGTTTCCATGGCAATGCCTGAGACGCGCTTCAGATTTCTTGCAGTCACCGGTTTGGAATTACCGCTGTAATTGGATACGCCGTTTTTCTTTACCACGCTTTCCACCGCATAATAATATTTTTTTCCGGTAGAAATGGTTTTGTCCGTATACTTCACCGTTTTGTTTCCGGAAATATTGGCAATTACCTGATACGTTCCGTTTTTTGAAGCGCTGCGCTTAATCCGATAGCCTGTGGCCTTGTAATCCCGGTTCCATCCTACCTCCATACTGGCGCTGCTTTTAGACCTTGCATACACCATGGAAGTTCCTGTAATGGTAGCGCCTGAAACTGCCTTGCAGTACCCGCTGTAGCCGGTTTTTTTATTCACCCGATTCATGGTCTGTACTTTGTAATAATATTTCTTTCCGGTTTTTAACTTCTTATCTACATATTTCGTGGTGTTCCCATTCTTAATGGTGGCAACGGTTTTATACTTGCCGTTTTTGGAATCGCTCCTCTGGATGCGGTAACCGTATGCCCTGGAAATTTTTTTCCATTTTATCTCCAAAGAAGTTCTGGTCTTAGAGCTGACGCTTACAATCTTAGTCTTCTTCACCGCCCAGCCGGAATAAACGGCGGAATAACTGCTGTAGCCCGTTTTCTCTCCGCCTCTGGCTCTCAGCTTATAATAATATGTAGTCTGAGCTTTCACATTTTTATCACTGTAAGCAGTATTTCCTGATTTTACAGTGGCAATTTTGGTATACGTTCCGTCCTTTGCCTCACTGCGGAACAGCTCATATTTTGATGCGTCCGGAACCTGGTTCCATGTAAGATCCACCTGAACGCTGGACACAGACACTGCCTTTGTAATTTTGGGCTGTTCCAGAACCTTGCCTATATGCGCGCCGGACAGTTCTGATTTTTCTCCATTCTCAAATACTGCACACACTTTGTAATAATAGGGAGTCCCTGCCGTTACCGTCCCATCGTCATATTTTGTATTGGCCGTAGTCCCCAGTTTGGCATAGGTTCCATTTTCTTCCGTGCTCCGGCATATCTCATAGGACACCGCATCCGAAACTTCATTCCATGCAATTCTCAGCTTTGTGCTGCTTCTGGACTGGACGGAGGCAATCTCCGGCGTCCTTTTTTCATCTTCTTCGCCTTTGAGCGCCAATCCGTAATATGCTGCAATTCCTTGTGCATCTGCAACCCCCAGATTGTTTAATTTAGCGTCGGAATTCAAAAACTGGCTGACGTCTCCGGAATTGCTCAAAAATGCATGTTCAATCAGAACTGCCGGAAAACCTGCCAGCTTGCTTCTTCTTATAATTGCAAGATAATCTGCCAGGGAACCGTCGGGATACTGGGTATTTGTCTCAGAATTGCGGATTAAAATTCCGCTGGCCCAGGTGGAAAGCCCCAATGCCGCCAGCTTCTGATAAATTGAAGTTGCCAGGCCTTTCCCCTCCGCGCCGATGGCAGGCCGGTAATTGCTGTTGGGATAATAAACCCCCACACCTTTGGCGCTGCTGCTGGGGCTTGCATTTAAATGAAAGCTCACGTAAACATCCGCGCCTTTCGCCGCCGCAAATTCCACTCTTTTGGCATTACAGGTTCCGGAATCCACAATTCCTCCTCCAAAGGGACAGCTTTGCGTTTCTCTTGTCATATAAATGCTGATACCGCCGTATTTTTCCAGTTCTGTTTTACAGGATTTGGCAATTTTAAGCACCAGATCCTGCTCCTTGTATCCATGGTAGAATGCGCCGGAATGGGTGCTGTCATGGCCCGGATCCAGTACAATTACCATATCTTTTGCGCCTCGGGTTGTAATTTTCCGGGAAAGCTCCGGGATTCCTTCTGCATTTCCCAGAACGTCCGCTACACTGTCCTCCGAAACAGGATTGCCGTTTTCATCCATGGTTACCACATTCGCTTCCACTTCCTCTAACAGCTCCTGATTCAGCAGCAGTTCGTCCGGCTCCGATTCCACCGTCTGATTGACGCCGTATACCACTTCCATGCCCGCATCCGCCAGAACTGCCTGGTATGATTTGCCCTTCTGTTCCCAGGTAATCTTTGTCAATTCGTAAATCCCTGCCAAATCCTCACTCTGATATTCCATGGAAAAGCGCGCCATATTGCCGGCAATTCCTGCCGCCTGGACTGTCAATTCCCGGCCTGTGGTCCGGTTCCGATACCAAAGCACAGCCCCATCCAACGTACCGCCTTCTTCTCCCAGGGCAGCAACTATATTCTGCACGCCCGGCGTCTGAATATATTCATTTTCCTGCATAATAAAATTTAAAATGCCTGGTTCCTCTGCATTTTCCTGTGCCTTTTCTGCATGTTTCGCAGACTCTTCCGCATTTTCCTGCGCTTCTTCTGTATGTTTCGCAGATTCTTCCGCATTTTCCTGCGCTTCTTCCTCATGTTTCGCAGATTCTTCTGTATCTTCCCGCACTTTTTCTGTTTGGTTTGCAGATTTTTCTGTATCTTCCTGCATTTTTTCTGCATGTTCTGCAAATTCTTCTGTATCTTCCGTGATTACTTTTGTATTTTCCCTTATGGTTTCTGAATCTTCCGTGATTTCATCTGTGTCTTCCAATCCTCTTTCTGTCCTGGCCGGCTCAGCTGTTTCTCCGCTCCCCTGGTATGCATACGCCTGCATACCCATAGAAGTAACCATTATGCATGCCGACAGCAAGACTGCCGCTATTCTTTTTGACGCTTTCATCTTTGTACACTCCGTTTCTGTTCAACAATTCTATTGTACATCCTGTCATCTCGGGTCGTTTTTTATCCTATCATAATTTTTTCTCCCGCACAACCATCTGCCAGAAACTTACATAAATTTTACATTTACATATACCCGTAAGCGAAATCATTTGAAGGCAGATCTTTCACAGCTTTGAGGAAAAAGCAAATGGTTTGGCAAATAAGTATGCTCGTGAGTATAATTGTGCCTGTGAAATCCAAAAAAGGATTCCACAGGCACAATCTGTTTGATTCATCTCCCATTTAATATCCCGTATTCGACTGGATCGCAGCGCTCACACTCTGAACTGTCTCAGAAGGCGTATAATTCTCATTATCATACAAAAATGCATGAAGCTGCGCCACATTTTCCGCCAGATTCACCGGAACTACCGCATCTCCGGCGCTTCCCACATTGCCCGGCGTTACCTTGTCAAATGGAAATCCTGTGTTCTCCCCCATATGGTACTTGGTGACGTTTCCTGCAAGTCCCAGCATCTCCGTCATGCCTAAGCTGGTGGAAATCTGAGGCAGCATCTTGTCCAAAAGAGCATTCAAAGTCATCAAAGGGGACACCGGACCGCTGTTATGTCCGGTCACTTCATTGGTTTCCACAATATAACCGTTAAGCCATTCCGCCTCTTCCGCCGTAATATCCAGTTCAATGCCGCCCAAAGCGTCAATGGCGTCCACCAGCGCGCTGAAATCCACGCTGACATAATCTGTAATATCCAAATCCAGGTTCTTATTCAGCATCTCAATGGCCTGCTTGGGCCCGCCATTAGCATAGGCTGCATTGGCCTTGCGGAAATTGTTATCTCCGATGTCCAGATAGGTATCCCGATAAACAGAAGCCATCCGGATCTCCCCTGATTTCTTATTGATGCTCACCACGATAATCGTATCGCTGTTTCCTCGTTCAAAGTTGCCGGTGGAACGGTTGTCCAATCCAAAAAGCGCAATATTGTCATAACCCTCCAATGTTTTCTGGGTATCCACAGACAAATCATTTATTTTAACATCCTTATCCTTGATGTCAATTCTTCCCATTTTCCCGTACTTACTCCAGACATAGGCTGCCACCAGTCCGATTAATGCAAGGATTACTGCCAGTATTACCAGTATAATCTTCCTCTGCTGACGCTTCTTCCGGTTGGTTTTCTTCTTTTTCTTCCTGCCGTATTCTGCCTGGTTCCCTGTATTTCTCGCCATGTTCCTGTCCTCCTTACCAGTTCTTATTCCTTGGCATTTGCCGGTTTCTCGCTTAATATTTTCCCGGTTTTATGTTGTTTTCATACTGATTCTTAGTGAGTATACCACAAAACCGGGGGTTTTTCTACACATATTTTCCATTTCATCTATTGCTTTCCTGCCTGATGTAAGGTAAACTAGGTTACACTAGTATTATAATTCACTATAATGATCGAAAGCGCCTCATGTAAGATAAGGGTTACACCAGTATTATAATTCACTATAATGATCGAAAGCGCCTCATGTAAGATAAGGGTTACACCAGTATTATAATTCACTACAATGATCGAAAGCGCCTCATGTAAGATAAGGGTTACACTAGTATTATAATTCATTACAGTAGTTTTTATAGAATACGGAAACACTTACAACAAAAGCAAAAGATTCGGGGTATTAATTATGAAATCTGTTCCAAATAAATTTTTTTCTTTTTGTAAATTACATTTTTTTCTGACTTTTTTATTCCTTTTTCTGCTGTTTGCAGCAAACTGGATACCGGAAGAACGAATTCTGGAGCATTCCAACTCTTTTCTTCCGCACAATCCGGAATATTCCACACTCTGGAACAGCCTGCTGGGCCAGGACAGCGGCTATCGCTGGAACGGCATTCAGGTATTGTTCCGTCCGCTTTTATATCTGTTCCGCACAGCACAGATCCGTTATCTGTGCATGATTGCTTTTTTTCTGCTGTTTTTCGGCGCTGCCATGCAAATCAGCAGAAAATTATCTCCTCCCTTTGGGTTTTTGTTCCTCTTTTCTTTTTTATGGGCAGATATCCTGCCGGTGTCCTACTCCCTGTCTCAGGCAGGCTGCTTTCTGATCACGTTTACAGCCATTCTGGTACTGCTTGGGAAAACGCCCTGGTATGAGAAAGAGGATCCCCACCGTTTATACCTGGTGTTTTATGCCATCGGGGGCGCTACTGTTTTTCTGGATACCGGAACCATCCCGATCCTTACGCTGGGAATTCCCCTTACCATTGCGTTTCTTTCTATCCGAAAGTTCAGCAATATTACGGGCATCCGGAAAATTCTGGCATACTGTTCTCTTTCCTGGGGGTTGGGCTGTCTGTTTCTGACAGCATCAAAATGGCTGATCACAGTTCTGGCCACAGGGAAAAATCTTTTTCCGGAATACATCAAAAGGCTGTGGGAGGATAATTTCGGCACTGTCCATTCTCTGTCTCAGATCCCTCTGTCCCTGTACAACAATCTGAGAGAATTTCTATCCAGGGCAGATTTCGGAATGAAAACACTGGCCGTTCTGCTGCTGTTTTTAACGGCGGCATACCTTGCATTATTTGCAGCGGGACATAGAGTGCGGAATGCCTGCCTTGCCCTTGTTCCCCTTATTTTTATCGGCATGCTGCCCTTTGTTTTTTATCTGCTTACCCCTGCCCGGGGACTGGTGCATGCAACCCTTTCCTCCCGGGCGCAGATTGCAGCCATGTACCCCATTTTGCTGTTCCTTTACGGTATGCTGGACACGGAACGTCTCTGGCACGAGATGAATACTGCCATGAAATCACTTTGGAGGAATTGATATGAACTATTATCTGTTATGTTTGGGAATTATTCTTTATTATCTGACAATCAGCTATATGCTGGGAGATTTTTTTCTCCACATGGTATCCTCCAGAGAACGATCCGTTTCTTACCGGGTTCTGTTGGGATTTTTCTGCTATTTTCTCCTGTTTCAGATCGTGGCCATTCCGCTGAAACTGACCCTCCAGCCATTGTCTCTTCTGACAAAGCTCTGGTGCATTTTTGTTCTGGCAGTAATCCTCCTGTTCTTCCTGTTGCGCCGGAAATCCTTTCCGGAACAGAGAGCTTACCTGCAGAGCCTTTTCACGAAACAGAAATGGCCTCTTTTGATACTGGCCCTAATCATCCTGATTCAGCTTATCATGGTGAACTATAACGGAGAAACTTACGCCCTATGGGATCAATCTTATTATATCGGAGACGTCAGCGCTTCCGTATACACCGATTCCATCAGCCAGTACGACCCGTACACCGGTGCATTGCTGAAAAAATTAAATGCAGAATACCTGTTGGAAACATACCAGAACCACAGCGCTGTTCTGTGCCAGTTATTGGGGATTCCTCCATTAATAGAAACCAGGATTGCGGAATCTTCCCTGATGGTGATTCTGGCTAACCTGATTTATTATCAGCTTGGGCTGCAGCTTTTCGGCAATAACCACAAGAAAAAGAGCGTAACTTTTTCCTGTTTCCTGTTCTGGCTGAATTTGTTCAGCTTCAACCTGTTTACCAGCGCAGAATTTTTATTTTTTCGGGCTTTTGAAGGAAAAACCATTTTGGCCTGCATCATCCTGCCAATGGTCTTTCTCCTCTTTTTGAGAATTGCCGGAAATCACCTGGAACGCAGTCACTGGCTAGAACTGTTCCTGGTCGTTTCCGCAAGTTTCGGGCTGAATATGTCTGCAATTTATATGCTGCCCTTTGAACTCAGCATCTGCCTGATTCCCTTAGGGTTCTCGAAAAAAAGCTTTTCCATCTGGATCCGATATGCCATCTGCCTGATTCCCTGTATTCTGTACGGCTTGGCGTATCTCTTGACCAAACACTACTTCTTTTTCTACACATAGGATTTACACATAGGAGGCATATGATGCAGAATTTGTATGAACTGGGAATGGATTTCCTGAATAAAGCTTTTGATGATTCTTTCTCGAATATAGAATTCTTTTTCCTCGCCTATGTACTGGCTCTTGCCGTATTCTGGCTCCGGAAGAAACAAAACCTGAAATCATTCTTTGTATATCCGGCGCTGTTTGCATTTTTTACGATATTTAATCCATACCTTATGATACCAATTGCGGACAAGATCGGACTTGCTCCCAGAATCCGGCGGATTTACTGGCTTCTGCCGGTAAACCTGGTTCTGGCCTTTGCAATGACATGGCTTTTTTTTGTGCTGTCCAAACGCTGGAAGAAGACCATCGCCGTAATTCTGTGCCTGATTGCTGCTGCATTTTTCGGGGAAAATCAGTGGACGCATATGGTTCCCGCTGAAAACAGCTTTAAAATTAAAAACGAAACCATAGAGATCGCCGATATGATTGAAAAAGACGCCGATACCGCAGAGCCCAAATCCTGCCTCTTTGCGGATTTGCAGTTATTAGAGCTGCGGCAGTACGATCCTTCCCTCTTAAACGCCATCCGAAGAAAAGATATGGCAGACTGGCCGGTAAACCTCGCCGATCCGGACTGGGTTCAGCAGACGCTGAATAAGAAAAACAGCCGGCGGATTCTGACGCTGGTACTGTATTACGGGCTTCAGATCGATCCTGCTGTTTTAGAAAAATATATGGAAAAACACCAGATTCAGTATGTGATTCCCAATAAGGATAAAGGGCTTCGAGAATATTTTGAGAATATGGGATATGAATTGGTGGGGGAGACAGAGAATTTTGAAGTGTTTCGTGTAGAGCAGCTTTACGCCGCCGGCTCCTCTGGCATCTGAGAGAAGAGACGCCTGGAGCCTGCTGCCTTGTACCGCTGCACATTGCAGACTTCTCTGGCAGTTAAAGAAAACCGCCAGAGAATAGTTTCGAAACCTGCACTAGAGCGTGTTTGAAAATTCATTCCCGTCATCTGCACGCCTCACATTGCAGTATATTTATGGTTTCATCGAAATAGTTCTTCCACCTTCGCTTTGGCCTCTTTTAGCGCCCACCATTCTATTTCATTTTTTAAAACAGCCGCCCATTCATTTATTTTGAAGCTTCTTTCTTCTACTGAAAACATCAGGCTGCCGTCCGCATACAGGCCTGTCACTTTTCCATTCTCATTTTTTACCTGGAACATCGGAATATCCCCCTGAAAAAAATCATGTTCCAGAATACCAATCAATCCTTGCTTAATCTGCAAGGGTTCCGCCGCTATTCGGGCTCCCTGAAATGTCCTCTGCAGCGATTCCAGGATGTCTTCTGCCGTATAGCAGATCATCTCGCCCCGTTTCTGATATTCCCGGCAGCAAAATTCCATCTTCGAATAGAAATCCGATGTCTGCATCGGAACGATTCTGGCCAGATATTCTGTCCCCAGAATCTCAGCGTACTTCTGGCCGAGCCTTTCCTTTCCCTGCCTGCCGCAGGAAGCCGCTGTCTGAAATCCCTCCAGTACATTCTCCCGAATGAGCGGGTCATCGAATCTGAGTTTCCTTTTTGTGCCGCTTCGCTCATCTGCCACATCAAAATACACCTGATTTTCTATACGGAAAGGCAGTAGAAAGGCATCCTTGAATACATCAAGATTCATATCGTTCATTCTTTTGCTCATCGTAATTTTCTTTTGGAAAGAACATTCCCCATCAATGATTACAGGCCCGGATTCCGTGGCAATGATATTCTCGTAATGCAGATCGCTTACTCCATATATCTTGCAGAAATACAATAATGCACCGAATTTCCTGTAATAAGACGCCGCATTCTGCTCACTCATGGACTCAGCATATGTTACATATTCCATATATCCGGTGTGCTCTTCATCGTTCAGCAGGGTAATCCCTGCCACCGGAAGCTTCAATTCTTCCGGAAGCAGTTCATTAAAGAGAATCAACGCTTCATTCAGCAGGGCGTCCACCCGCATATCTCGGGGCTTATACACATATTGCTTCCCCTTCCATTCAAAATCATATGGATTCTTTCCTCCGCAGTGCAAATCTCCGCTGGTGGGATATAACAAAAGCTGCGCTTCCCCGGTCACGGCAGACAGCTTTTCCCGGATGATTCCATAACTTCTCAGATAATTTCTGTACTTTTGATCAAACAAAATATAAAACTTGGACTGAATATCCGCTCCATAATTCTCGTCCATTTCAAATCTGCTCCCCATTCCCAGCAACAGAGACACTGCCCGATATGCCTTGTCCTGAAAAATCTGATGCAATTCCTCTATCCTCTGCAAAAGATACAGGATAATATAGGGATTCTTCCTGCAAATGGAAAATCCGGTTCCCAGGCTCCCTTTCACCTTCTGAAGCGCTTCCTGGGCGCTTAAGAAACATGCAAAATCCCGCTCTGTCTGCAGCGCTTCCAGGCAGCAGATAATGCCTTCCCTGGTTTCCCCGTTGCATGCGCCGCAGTAATACCGCTCCAGAGTTCTCAGATGGCTGGAAACACTTTTCCCCTGAAACTGCTCCCCGATTCTTGTTTTCAGATTTCCCACTGCAGCATCATATTGCCTGCGCTCTTTCTCTGTCATCCTCCATCTCCTATCCGATCCATACGGACTCCGATTTTACACAAGAAAAGGGCTGCCCTGTCACTTTATTGATCCCTTCTACCGTAAATTCCGCTTCATACACCCCGGGAACCTCCGGTTTCTCCAGGATATAATCATAGGTTCCGTCTTTTGAAAATTCAGCCGCCCCAAACTGCCGCTGATACCCAAATTCCGGATATTTTTCCGGCTGCGACATATACAGCAGATTCAATTTATCAATATCCTCTAATTTCCTGCCATTCGGCTCCGCAAGCTTCAGGGATTTTATCTGTTTCTCCAATCTATTTAACGCATGTTCTGCGCTGGCAAGAGGCTTGCGTATGATAGCCCTCACCGTAAGCCCCTCTAATATTTCCTTTTCGCACTCTGCCTGCAGCCGGAAAGATACCGGCTGGTTCCTCTCTGAAAATCCGGGAGCTTTTATGTTGATTTTTGTCTTGCTGTCCAAAGAAACCACGCCGACGGTGCCGCCCATATCATCCCCAAGGCCCGCATACTGAATCAAACATTTCCACTTGCCGGGCATCATATTTTCCTCATTAAAAATACAGTATCCGTCCTGCACAATTCCGGGTTTCAGATCCGTTGTCTTGCCCGTGGGGTCGATCAAAAGCGCCTGAAAACAATTCTGGGCAAATCCGCTGCTGATATAGCGGTACTTCCGATTCGTCCACACCACAGAAACCTGCGTTCTGGAAGAATCCGCCGGTACAATGAATTCCCTGATCAGGTAATCCGTGCCTTTCCGATATTGGCTGAACTGATTGCACAGCAGCATTCCCTCCACCAAATCGCCGCGGATTTCATTGAACATTGTCTCCACATCATAAGGATTGGGCCTGGTGAAGATTCTGCTTTTCGGATTCTTGTTCTTCAGTTCTCTAAAATATTCTTCCTTGATCCAGTTTCCTAAAGCCCCGATATAAATGGGCGGTTCTGCCCCCAATACTTCACAGGGATTCTGCCCCTCATTATGGTATCCGTCACTAAACAGAAAGAATGCCTTTTTCCCGGCATCGGATGTTTTTATCATCTCATTTGCAAGGATAATGGCCGCTGAAATATTGGTTCTGCCTCCGGCAGAAATCTGCTCGATAGCTTCCCTGGCCTCTTCTTTTTCCTTGCTGAATTCCACTTCCCCGCTTTCTTCTACATTCACAGTCACAATATGCGGCGCATCGCCTTTGGGATAGATCCATCTGGCTTTTGAATGAAATGCATTAATTCCTATCTGATCCCCGTCATAAAACTTGTCCACAAAAGCTTTTGCATCAACTTTCACCATATCTATGGCATCCCCATACATGGAACCTGAAATATCCAGCATGGCAATACATCCTATGTTATCATAATTCATCCTTTTTCTCTCCTGTTCTTCTTTTCGCTGAAACATGTTTATACTCACGAGCATACTTATTTGCCAAATCATTTGCTTTTTCCCAAAATCTGTGAAAGATCTGTCAGCAAATAATTCCGCCCACGGGTATAAAAGCTGCTCTAATCCGGCAAAACAGCCTGCAGCTCCTCCTGCAGAAGGCAGCGGGCATTCTCATATCCCACTGTTCCTATCACATTGGTAAGAGCCGGCATCAATTCTGCATCTTTCTGAAACTTCTCCATAAGCCCCGCAATATCCTCTGCCTGGGCGGCATCCTCCACATATCCTTTGGAGACAGCCACTGCGGCCATCTTTCTGCATAAGATACTGCTTTCAGAAATTAAACTTTCCGTCCCGTTAAAATATTGTTCCATACACTCTTTCGCCCGTCTCAGACATTCAATCCCGTTTTTCTGTTTCATCAGCCGCGCCGTCCTTCCGGTTTCATAGCCCGATTCTCTTTTTGCCGGGAGATAATTCTGCATCTCTCCCTTTATCAGGGCAAAGTCTGCGCAAATCGGCAATTGATACTCTTCGGCAAGCTTTTCCGCTTCTGTCAGCCATTCTGCTGCCGCCGCCATGGCAGAATAGGAACCGGCAGACACCGACTCCGCAACCGACGGCAATTCTAATAACAGGGAATGAAATTCTTCTATTACTTTTATACTCAGCATTCTCTTATCAACTCAAGGCTAAAAACCTGTCTGTCTCTCCTGTCTCATCATCTCTGTTTACAATAAAATCAACGTCCTGCTCCCTGATTTTAATTTTCATCCGCATCACCTGTTCCGGCGTGCAATTCTGTTCCATCTTACCGGTTTCCGGAATAATCAGCACCCCTTCCTGCTGCTCAAAAATCTCCTTAAATTCAAAAAACATGGTACTTCCTACAATCTGGCACATCTTCTTCAGAGAATTTTTATTGATAAAAGGTGTCTGTTCATCTGGATATATGCTGAATTCCTGCTTTGTTACGCTTTTTAACGTTTCGGTAAATGCATCTATAAAATCCAGCAGCCGCATATCAGATATCGTATTTTCTTTGATATAAGTATCCATATATTGGTTCATCAGGCTGCAGATGGACGCTGCCGACCGTTTGTAGGATTCCTTTAAATCCGGCAGCTCGCTCAGCTTTATCACCACCGCCTTTCCTGTTTCTCCGGAATCAGCCGTAATTTTCACTCCCACTGCTTCCGGCTCAATCCTGCCGTTTTGCCGGAACACCCGCTCTTCCTGCTTTTCATAATAACAGTTTTTGATATTGCGGTATAACAGCGTGGGAAGGACTTTTTCTATTTTCATTAAAAGCTTTTTCATCTCTTCCTCTCCCACTTCAACCTGCTGCACTCCTGCAATCTGAACCGGAACGTCTATTTCTGCTTCTGAAATGATATAGCGCGGAACCGGCATACCCTTTAACAGCGGATTCACATGATATTCCTCTGAAATAGAGGCTGCGCATGCGTCCGCCATTTTTCTTGCCTGAAGAAAATCAGACATTAATAGCCCTGTAAATTCACCTAACGTTATCATTTTATGATTCCTCCGCACCTTCTGTCTTCTTCTCGTTTACAACTTTTTCTTTTGTTTCCTCTGTCACCTGGATAATAGAATCCTCCAAAATTCCCAGCAGCCGCTCCACTCCTGCCGGCATATCATCCTGCACGGCATGTACATGGACATTCAGGGAATAATCTTTCTTCACCGTATCTGACATGCTGCTCTTTTTCTGATTGGAAAAAGAAGCGTTCAGCTTAATTCCCGTTTTAAATCTCCATCCATTATAGCTTGCGTTAGCCTCCGTACTTCCGCCCGCTGTGGTATCCTTAGAACTTTTGGTCTCTTCCACGGAATTGATTTTCACATTGAAATCAATGGTTGCGTCGTCTACACGGATGAAGGGAATCGGCACCATCGAAAGAACCGGCACCTTAAGATTGGATACGGTCTGTTCTACTTCCTTCTTTTCATTCACATGCTGTCTCTTTGCATACTGGAAATCAACATAAACCGGCTGCATGACGCCTGTGTCCTTCTCTGTGGTAAAACCCACGGACTTGATGAATTCCACCGTTGTATTGGCCGCCTGGCTCTGAGCCTCCACAATCGCATTCAACGCGCCCCCTATAATGCTTCCCAGACTGATTGATGCAATTTCATTTCCGTAATTCGGCATATTGCTTTCCTCCTTTTTGATATATTTTAATAATTTTTTTCCTAATAGCAGGGCATTTTACATTTAGTTCTCTAAGGAACTGTTCAAAAATATCCGAAATATTCTTTGCCCTTTATCTATAATGTCATTTCCCATGCTGTCCTGCCGTCTCAGATACCGCCTGTCTGGGCCTATTTCTTTCTGCCTTTTCTCTAACGCTCCTTAAAGTCTCCTCTTCGTTCATCCAATGAATGGCATTCCTTATCATCTCTTCAATTTGCGGCCGGCTTCTATTCTCTGTTACTTCCCAGAAGCTTGTCCCGTCTATCATCATCCGGCACGGGCCGGATAAGCAATACTGCAGACGCAGCAGCGGAATCTGGCCGTGATAAAAGTCGTTTGCCAGAGAACGCTCTAAAATCTCCGGATCCAGCTCCCCCCGTTCTACCGCTTTTAACGTTCCCGGTTCCGGATCGGAGAAAAGATGCGCTCTGCGCAGAACCGGTTCCAGTGCGGAAAGAATGCTCTCCTTTCGCCCCGAAAGCTTTTGCAACCTGTATAAAGAGTCCGTATAATACGTGTAAATATCTCCATAAAAATCCGCCGTCTGAACCGGAACAAGCCTGATAAGGAATGGTTGTCCCAAAATTTCCATATATTTTGCCAACAGGGCATCCATGTGGTTCATAAAACACTCCGCCGCAATTCGGTATCCTTCCAAAAACGAAGCAGACTGCTCATAAAATTTCGGGATCTGTCCGTCTGCACGAAAAGTTGCATCGCAGAATATTTCATCATTAAAAACATGAATAATCTTTCCAAAAAGCAAATCGGAAAAATCTTCTGCCTCTACGATAGATGAAAGAAATGCACACTCTGCATCAATAATCACAGGCCCTTCTGCCGTCGCCATAATATTTTCTTCATGCAAATCGGTAATCCCCAACAGTTTCGCAAGGCAAAAAAGTGCGCCTAATTTCCTGAAATATAGCACTGCCCTGTCCTCCGTCATATCCTGTACATGTTCCACAAACTGCATCCAGCCGGTATGATCCTCCGAAAGCCTAATCTCGGCAGCCGGAAGCTTAAGTTCCCCAGGAAATATGGTATTTGAAAAACGGATCATTTCCAACACATAAAAATCCACCCGCATATCTCTCGGTTTATATACCCACTGCCTATCGGTCTCCGTTACATAATAGGGCCGGAACCCTCCCATATGCTCATCCCCGCTGGTAGGGAACATTGTGAAACCGCCTTCTCCGAATCTATTGCGCAAAAAGGCGTACATATACCCGCTATTTTCCGCAAGGCTCCATATCCTGCGCGCAAACAGGTCTGAAATCCCATATTTCACTTCCAGCGGGCAGTCCTGCTCCAGCCCCCAGTTTGGCAGTGAAACATTTAACAGGCTTATCAGCAGCTGGGAGGTTTTTTCCTGGTATAAGTCAAATAGAAGGCATACAAGATAAAAAAGATAATCAGCGCTCTGGGGTTTCATGGATACCACATCAAAAAAGGAGTATATTTGCTGATATCCCGGCGCGCCCTTTGCCACACTTACCCTTATCATCTGTTCCTGTATCCTGAGCATCTCTGTCATCTGTTGAGAAGTCTGTATTCTTTCTAAAAAACAAAGAATACCGGTTCTTGTTGTGCATGTGGTCTCTGCCCTCTGGTAATACTTCTGTAAGGGAGCCAGACAGACTTCCAGTTTTCGGCCGTTACAGCTGGCTCCTACCCTTAATTTCAGATTGCGTACACTTTGTATAAATTCTTGGCACATTTTTCCCCCTTTGTTTTTACTTTTAATATGCAGTTCTGATTACAACTCTAAAATTTAAAATATTAGATATCATCTCATATAACGGAAAATTGACACCAGAAATCAACTTTCTCTTACCTGTCAAAACAGACGGTCAGTTGGTGTGTCACAAGATAATTGTCTTAAAAATAGAATAAAAGAATTATATTTTCCCCATATTATACTCCAAAATAACCATCTGTCTGCTATTATATACCCGTTTGTGACATATTTCAACATTTTGCCAGGAATTTATAAAAAATTGTAAAATGAAATTTATGAAAACTCTCTCTGCCTTGACTGCAACAGCCTTTTTTGCTATAGTCTAAAAAGAAGGGGTATAAAATATATAATAAGTATACTTTGGAGTATAAGATCAATACAAAGTTTTATGTACTCTTAAGAACAAACAAATTTTCATAGATTCTGATTTGTTATTTATTCATTATGGAGGAGAATCATGAAAGTAATTTTTTGCGAACCACAGTTAACAATGCAAACAGTTGACAATGCAAATGCTTTTTTTGCGTCATGCCGTGAAATTTTAGATACCTATGTGACAAACAAATTATATATTTCGACAAATTTTCAAATGGCCCAGCTTTTGGAAGACACTGCCGACGCCAATGACATTTTTATTTTTTTCAATTCCGAAGAAGGAGCTTATCAAAAGAATTTCCTCAAGCTGTTAAAAAAATACGCGGACGTCCAAAGCAGGATATGGGCAATCGCTATGGAAAAAAATCCGGAATGCAGACGTCCTCCGGAGCCAGTGTCCGACAAACAGAGTTTTGATGTATCCTGCCGGAACGAAAACCGGAACCCGCTGAAAAACAACATGAAGGCAATCGCACAGATTTTTGCCAGAAAAATCATTGCTCAAACTCTTTCGCCTCTCTATCGCGACGAAGTTTTATATTTTATCAGCCACAGGCGCATGGACGGAGAACATATAGCGGCAAAGCTTGCAGATGAACTGAAGCATTTAACAAGGGAACGGAATGTTTACCGGGATGTGGTTCATGTGGAGGTGGGAGACGACGCCCAGAAAGATATTGATACAAATCTTGCCATGAGCGATGCGCTGATATTTCTGCAGACAGAAGAAGCGCAGAACTCACCTTATATCATGAAAGAGTTATGCTACGCGCTAATTTATGATATTCCTATTTTGTGGGTTCAAATTGACGGCGCATCTTATTCCAATATGGAAATACGTCCAGGAGAGCGTCCCATGCTCTGCTATAAAAGCGAAGAGTTTGACTGTCAGGAACGGTTAATTGAAATTGCAGATGAGATTGAAGAAACATGTTTTCAGCTTATCATGAACTCATCCAACCAGGTATTCTCCCATATTGAATATCTCAGGGATTTAGACGATGCAAAAAAGATTAAATTAACAGGGGATAAAAACGCCATATTGGCCTATGAAGTAGAGTATAAAGAACAAACAAATGATATCTATGACAAAGGAATTAAAAGACATTACATTCAATGTTTTGGAAGAAATCCCCAAAAAAACGACATAGACAACTTTATTCAAAAGGCAAAGCAAGAACATACATACGAAAAAAGCGACCGATTATTTCTGCTTTCCAACCATGGGCAGCGGGAAAAATCCATGGGCGATGCAAAAGTAAGAGAAGAAAATTTTGATGATTATATTATGAATCTTGAAAATGTATCCGGCGTGAAGCGTCAAAAGCGCAACAAGAGAATTATTCTTTCAGGCGCATTCCCAGACTGTGATGAGATTTACAAAAACTCTTTGTTAGAAGCAGTTCTGGTATACTCCAGGGAAATCATTAAAAATGGATATACATTGGTTTTCGGGGCGCATCCGACCTTTCAAAAACTTATCTTTGACATTGGAAAATTATATGCATCCGATCTCAAGTATTCCATTGAAATGCACATGGACAAAACATATCTTCCTGAATATAATTTAGAAGAATTGGAAGAAAAATGCACGCTTATACTATCAGACGGATTGCAGGAAATGCGTGAGAATATGATTTGCAGCCAAAAAAGCGAACTATTAATTTGTCTTGGCGGAAAAATAAAAGAAGATAAATCTGAACAGGGCGTGGACAGAGAAGTCAAGCTGGCAATAGGCGCAAATCTTCCGGTCGCTTTAGTTGGAACAGTAGGCGGACGTTCCAGTGAATACGCCTATGAAATGATTCAAAAAGATGCTTGGTCTGAATTAAATCCCTGGGATAAGGAGCTGAATGAGAGTCTGTTTTATAATGTGAATCACCGCCTGATGATTCGGCGGCTGTTAAATGCAATAGATTGAAAAATGTGCATGAGCAATATAATCTAACAGCATAACGCCTTGCGCATAATAACAGCTGCTTCTAAATAAAAGGCTGCTGCCTGAAAATGAAATTCGCATACAATATGTTGCCATAATGCCGAAACGCTCACCATATATGTTGCGAAAAACAGTCATTTCCCGGCAGCCCCTCTATTTCGCACCATATCTGCCTATCCCAGGATACTTTCCAGTCTGCAAAGTAATTTCTTACATTCCAGAGGGCCGCATAGGAACATAGGGCTGCAGCATTAAATCACAGTTTCCATCCTCATCGTAAAACGCAATGCGGGTAATCCTGCGGGACTGGCCCACTACAGGGCCTCTGCTCCATTGCCCCAACTCTGCATGGTATCTTGCGCCGTCCGGATTTGTACGCCCATTGATATTTAACTCTACCAATGACACTTCCCCGTTCACGTCCGTCAATACGTTCCCTGCCGCATCATAAAACACAGTATCCTCAATTTCACCATTTTCCGTATATGTAATTTCATAACGGCTGAATCCAAACTTACAATTTGATTCTATCCCATATTCATCCAAAAATTTTCTCTCTGTCTCCCTTCCATAGTCATCATACTGAAATTCTGCAGAAGCAAACCCTTCCGGAATACACGCCGGCTTCAAATCCGTGTCTAAATAAGTTCTTTTTGTTTCCAGACCTAATTCATTGTATACGGACTCCCATCCGGCGTGTACGCTATAAGCTAATACCGGATTTCCTGCCTTGTCATAATATTCTTCCCGGCACTGGTTTCCATAAGAATCATAGTACAGATTTTTCCTGGCTATCCACTGGACGTTATCCGGCGCTCCCGAAATCTCCCAGGATTCCATTATTTTTTGCCCATTTTCATTATAGGACACATGATAAGTAAGGATTTCTTCCCCTGTTTCATTCAGAAATACTGCTTCTGTAATATTTCTCCTTTGATCCACAGTTTCCCGAATACAGGAATATCCATTTGGAATCTTAATCGCTTTATCGTCCGCGCCAAAAAATGAGAGCTCTGTCATCATGCCATTTTTATCAAATTCACATCGATAAAAGGCATATCCCTCCTTTGTAACTGTCAGGTTATCATTTTCGTCATAATAGGCACACCCAATCAAATTATTCCATTTGTCATATTCCATTTCCGCCTTTGCATACCCATTCCTGCACAAAGTCTTTTGTCCCTTTTCATCCACATACTCCCTTAAAATCTCAAATCCATCCTTATTATACTGGCATCTCACATGCTCTGTCTGTTTTTTCTCTTTATCATAAACCGTTCGCTCCAGCACATTCCCCCGGTAATCCAAGGTTTGTATAATTCTTTGAGCCTTTGTTCCAGTTACGGTCTGGGTCTCCATAGGCGCTTCTTTCGCTCCATAGTACTCTGTTTCTGAAAGCCGCCCGTAATCATCATAGGTATAATACACATCATTAAAATAATTTTCCGGTCCTGTCCCATCCGGCAATAAATAACTGTCCTGAATTAATTTTCCTGTCTCATCATATTTTTGGAGTTTTGTGGAAAAGGGATAGTCTGACGTCAGGTTTCCTTCTTCGTCATAATATTCTGTTTTTTCAGGATTTCCCCCTTCGTCATATGCAAACGCCACTTTCGCAAAAAACCGTTCTCCTACCTGGACGCCTGATGCATTCATGGAATAATCCGCTGACAGTTTTCCATCTGCATTATAATAGGATGTGGATTCCAGCAATCCCCTGTCATCGTATTCATTTTCTATCCTCGCATAATTGCCTGGAACATTCACCAGCTTATCAAACTGGTCATAATATGTAACGCTTTCAACATTTCCGCCGCCGTTATAATACAATTCCTGCTTGGCCCAGGAGCCGCTAAAGGGAATTAACTGCCCCTTCGTTCCATAAACCTCAACCAGCGACAGGTTATCCCGATCATCATATCCAAAAGCAGCTTTATGATAGCCCTCAGTGCAATACACAGACTCTCCCTTTTTCCCATAATAAGACACTGACGCTAATCTTCCTTTTGCATCAATCTCATTTTTTTTGCAGAAATATCCTTCCCCAGAAAAAATCTCTTCCCCAGAAACGCCATAATAAGACTCCTCCCTCAAATACCCTTTGGCGTCAAATTTACGCTTGATGCGAAACGCCTGGTTGTCCATCACAAGGGGCTGATTGTCTGAACCGTAATAATCTTCTTGTAAAATATTCCCACAGGGATCATAATCCAACTTAAGGACAGCATATCCGTCTTTGCACAAGATCCGTTCCCCGTCTCCATTCAAATATTCCGTCACGGTTGGATCGCCAAATTCATTATATTGAAAGGAAACGGCGTGAAATTTATCTCCACAAAATACAGGCTCTTGTTCCGTTCCGTAATAAGCCCTGTGTTCTACCTGCATTTTATCATTATATCGTTCCCGGCAGACAGCGTATCCCATTCCTGAAATCACTAAATTTCCATCCACGCCATAATATTCTGTAATCTTTTCTGTCCCCTCTTCTGTAATTTCCATATAAGCATAAGCATCCGGCCCATATATCAGTTCCTCTTCCAACCCGCAATAAGCCGCACAGCTGACATCGCCATCCTCTCCGTAGGTCAGCTTCAAACCGGAAACCCCATTTTGATTTACGGTTCTCTGTTCTTTTCTGTTCAGAAAGTAAATAGAAGTAATGCGCCCCTGAGAATCATAGGCGTACTCCTCGCCCGCAATGCCTTCTTCATTGATCGCATAATTTACCCCGGACATATACATGCGGCGAAACAGCTTTCCCTCTTCATCTATGTTCAGGGCATACCTGTCTATTTTCATCCGGTTGGGAATTCCGTAAGAATTTATACTGGCAACGGGATATACCTGCCTGCTGACATATTGGTTCTCCTGAAAATTTACAAATTCCATATCCGTGGCATAAGAATAAGTCATCTGCACAATGCCATTCCGATCCAAATACTCCGCCACATCCAGCTTTCCATTATCCCTGCATTTGTAAACAGCAATCATCGGCCCATATGGATGATTCAAAGCATCCTCCTCCACCGGCGTGTTGCTGGAATTCAGGCGCTCTAATCGAATCGTCCTGCTGGATTTCCTGGTGGTAATGCGGTAATAATCCGAAACTTTCTTCCTCTCATTGTCTGACAATTCATGGATGCCTACTGGTTTCTCATCTACAAGGACATAATCCTGATAAATCTTTTCATGGGGAACCCAGTAATCATATCCCCAGACAGAGCACAGCCCCAAAACTGCAGCGCCGGCGCCGGCAGAAACCGTCTGCAGCCGACGCCTTATTTTGTCCCTTCTCCTGAATTCCTCCACATCAGATAATGACAGCAGTTCAATGATCAGATCGGTCAATGCATCCCGCTTTCCCTGCCTGTTCCGGGGAACCTTCCATTTTCCCCATTCCCTGAAGTCATACCACCTAATTTCATTCCTGTCTATGTACTCCTTTAAAAGATAGTGAAAACAGTCTCCCGTTTTCGGATCTCCGTCTATGACAACGGGAATAATATTTTTATAGGGCTTATCCGTTGGATTCTTATCCATAAAAGTACGGATCTCAAATCCAACCCATCCTGTTTTGGCAGGATTCTCCCTCCAGTCTATCTGCTCCGGACTGCTCCACTCTTTCTCCCCATTTACCGGGGATGCGCTCTCCCGGGAACAAATCACAATCAATTTATCTGAACTGTTAAGGCTGTCTATGATATTCTGTTTCAATTCTGCCCCATACAAATCCGGATTATCTACAAAAATATGACGGATATGGCTGGTCCTGATTCCATTTTCCCGCCGGATACTCTCCGGAATGCGGTATCGTTCCAATTTGCGCTGTAACTTTAACGCAAACCATTTGTCCGGCTCCCTATGGCAGATAAACCCGTAATAATTGTGAAATTTTTCTCTTTTCGTTCTTTTTCCCACTTATCTCATCTCCCTATGCGGTTTTTCCAGCTTTTATTCGGACTTGTTCCGAATGGGGTAAAGATTGGCGGTTCTTTACTTTTCTCAGGTCACGCTCACTCATGTTATCGTCAAACGGCACACTGAAATCATGCAGGAACAAAAGATGGTTATGCATGTATTTTTCCAGACGGTTCAACAGTGCTTTTTCATCCTTCTTTGCATATCTGTGTCCCGGCTGTTTGTTTTCCTTACGTCCCGATGCAATGAAATCCATGTATTTTTTCTCATAGTCGCACAGGATTTCTTCTGGAAAGGAATTTTCCCCCAGATCCATGCGCTTTTTCCGCTCCCGGTTCATCTCGCAGAGCAGGGCTTTCATCCCCGCTGACCATTTATGCCCCGTTTCCTCAGTGTTCTTACGCAGATAACGGATGATATGGACATTGCATTCGCCGTGGTCTGTTCCAAAATGATATAATGCTGTTTCGTGGTCATGAACCAGGATTCCTGAGAATTTTTCCAGAAAATCTATTTTTTTAAGGGCATCTATTGCCTTGCTTTTCATGGCACGATAGACAACAGCCTTTTCTATGCTGAAATTTCGGATATAATTTTGTTCTCCATTGACCGTTACTGTGGTTGCGTCCGTTAATGCTACTTCTTGGTTCAGCAGTTCCTCTTCTAAATTTTGGATACTGTTTTCAGCGTTCCCTGCAAGTTTTTTGCAGAATCCATAAACGCTCCCGGCTGAAAGGCCAAGTTCGTCACTGCCTGCAGCATTTAAGAATGCAGCTATCCTGTCGTTTGACATGACGCCCTCGCTGTAGAGGACTGTCGCAAGCGCTTTTACATTTGCTCCGTACACTACGTCGCTTCGGTATTCATCCGGAATGTTGAATTTCCCATTCTTATCCGCATAGATGCGTATTTCCGTTACCAGAGACGCAACATCAAGGTCTACGACATATTTTGTGACATATTTCCGGCTGGAAGGATCTCCAATCTCCCTGATTTCGTGCCTGCATTTTCCTGACCGGATTTTTTCTTCCACTTC
>JAETSX010000149.1 GCA_021769425.1 Eubacterium sp. | reverse complement strand
CTGAATATCAAGGAGAGGGAACTGGTTCTGCGATCCATATATATAATGAGGGAGGGGAAGAAGTTCTTACATACACTCAAGGAGTAGGGTGGCATGAGAAAGAGACAAAAGCAGAAACGGGAGTACATTCAGCGTTAAAATCAGCATATTATGAGGCATACCATGATGCAAGAAAGGCGCTGAACACTGGAACAAATGTGGAAATCACAAATGAAAATGTTGTGGTGCAAAGTAATTTCGATATGAAAGCATAAAGCATGTAATTCAGCAAATGTATATAAGGGGAATTTGACAGACAGGAGGAATACGATTATGGTAAAGTCAATGAAGAAAGTAAAGAGAATAATAGCGGTTGCTTTGGTATTCACAATGTTGTTCGTTTCACAGGTAACAGCGTTTGCAGCGGGCACAGACAAAGCAACGAAGTCAGCAAATAAAGATATGTCGATTGCATTGATGCCGGGAGTTACAGGGGATTCCAATACGGTTACTTTTAATTTTAACAGTTTGCCGGATAATGCGATTGTAAAAGAAGTTACAATTGATTGCTCTAATGCATCTGTAATCGGTGGAAAAGGTGCAATATTGGCACAGAGCCTTACAATTACCAGCCCAAGTGGGGAAACACATACTGTTGGTTGGGGCAGAGGTAATGTGACTACTACCAATTTATTTATTGCGGAAAAAGCTGCCGGAACATGGTCTGTGTATATGACAGGAACCAATATTGCATCTCCGAGTCTTGGTTCTGCATTTATTGGGGGTACAAAATATTCAAGACCTAAAATGACAATAACTTATATTTTAGAAGAGTAGAATTAAATATTCCCTACATACGCATTTGTATGAATAACATTAAATAAAATCAGTCTTTGAGCTATAACAGTTTGGAGGCTGATTTTTTTATGTGCTAAAAGGTGGCATATATCAGCTACAAATAGTGCAATCTGGCACTCTGAAAACAATTCCCTTTCAGTTATGATAGTTGCAGGCTTGAGAAAGCCAAAACAATTCAATAGGACACGCATACACCCGATTTTATTTTCGCCTTTTTATCCGTTCATGCTTATGTGGGGATAAAGGGGTGGCAGAATCCCGTTTCGTGCGAAGATGTACCTGCAATGGATAACATTGTTGCCCGTGAAGGTATGGAGCAGAGGATTGTGCCTACTGGCATGGCAGTCAGAGGTAATGAGATAGAACGGCACCGGAATTTCAGCGAAAAGCATTTTTCGGGAGTGGCTGCCTGCGGATTTCGTCTGGTTGGGCATGACGGAGGCGCAGTGTGGGATGGAGCCGTCCCAGTGTATGTTACCCGTTTCGGGGATAAGCGAGAGCGTGATCTGATATTTTCAGATGAAACAGAGGGGTAATGTGGCAGAAATGCCACGTTATCCTCTGATACAGGCAAGCCTTGCAGTTACCAGATAACAGCAGACAAGGCTTTCCTGTATGAGAGGATAAAGCCGGCAAAAACTTCTCTTTTGTTTCAGTCAATGAAAATAGAAGAAAGAACAGGTGATTATCATGTGCAGTAATGTGAAAAGTTTTGAGGTCGGCGTGCTTGTGCATCCGGCAATCATGTTTATGAACTCCAACAAGTCAGAGAGCAATATCCGCCAACTCATTCAGCAGAACCGTCAGAAGTGCAGTATGGCAGGAATAGCGTTAATGAATGAAACTATTGTCAACAAAGGACCGAACAGGGACATTGACAGGGATGCGGTTAATATGCTGATTACCCGCCTGATTACCGGGCAGTATGATACGGTTGTCGTGGAGAACATGACTGATATAACAGCGGACGAGTCTGATCTGGAAGAATTTATGTATGACGCTGCCAACATCGGTGTCGGTTTTTTTGAACTTTCTACCATGCAGTACCATATTTATGATACAACAAAGAGTCCTGCCGATAAGGAAAGACCGATATGGGGCGGGGGTAAAGGCTGCTGATGAAGATAAGGAGAGGAGATATACTGTATGCGGATTTGGGTGTACAGTATCAGGGAAGTATGCAGGGCGGTATGCGCCCTGTGGTGGTAGTCAGTAACAACAGGGCAAACAAGCACAGCACTGTCATTACAGTAGTTCCGCTGTCTACTAAGATTTACAAGAAACAGAACCTGCCCACCCATGTATTCATATCGTCATATAAGACGGAGGGACTGGATCAGCACAGCGTGGCATTATGCGAACAGGTAACAGCTCTGAACTTTGACCGTATCATAGAACACATGGGAAAGGTTGATGAAGAAACGCTCGGCAGGATTACGGAGGGTGTACAGGTGCAGGTAGGAGTGTTTGACAGATATAATTAAGGAAAGACATAACATCATATCTTTTGGGAGCCGGGCAGACGTCCGGCTTTTTACATAGTTGCCAGTGTTCCATATGGCAGCATGAATTTTTTCAAAGGGAGGAATGGAATGTCATTTGAGGAATTACAGTCAGTGGATATTCGGACAGTAAAACCGGAAGATGTTGTTGATATTCAGCAGATAAAGATAGATGATGGGCTTTCACAGCAGGAAAAGCGGAGGGAATTTATCAGGCAGGTAAAAAACCCTTACTGTTTCCGTGTGGGGAAAGTCATTGTCAAGGCAAGCTACAGCGGAAACGGGGTTTCCTTAAATGAACGGTTTGAGGAACTTGTAATGTCTGTATAAAAAAATTTGAAAAAAGTGTGGAAAAAAACCGGGATCTGTGTTAATCTAAGACTCAATAGGAAAACTAAATCATGTGCAAACTCTGAGTCTTAGGTTCATTAAGATAGGGCTGTCTTAATTGAAATCAAGGAAAAGGAGTGTTGCAGATGGAAAACATCAATTCTATCATATATAATGCAGCCATCTATCTCCGGTTATCAAGGGAAGATGGCGATGTTGCAGAGGGCAGCAAACTCGTAAGCAACAGCATTTCAAACCAGAAAGCCTTAATCATGGACTTTCTGAAATCCCACACTGAAATCAAGGTACATTCCGTGTATGCGGATGACGGTTACAGCGGTGTCAATTTTGTTGAGGTAAGATAACGTAACCTTTTTTGCAGAGGGCGTTATCTTACCTCTTTTTGATGTATGTTAGATAGCATAACTCTTTACGTCGGCTCCTATCTGTCTGAAATAGG
>JAETSX010000001.1 GCA_021769425.1 Eubacterium sp. | reverse complement strand
TTTGATACAAACTGTTGCATCGAAAAATCATCAGGAAGTGAGTTCCTTCCCGTCTGTTTCAAAGAATATCCATCAGGCGGCAGGGAAAAGAAACAAGGAGGTTCCCATGCTGAAATTAACAGTAAAGGCCGGTGAGTACTTATTGGTTGGAGACGATGTGAAAGTGGTGTTTACCGGAGGCAGTTCCAACAATCTGCACATTTTGGTGGATGCGCCCAAGTCTATGAACATCGTGCGGAGCACGGCATTGGAGAAATACGGGATGGCGGCAGGGCCGGGAAATGAAGTGAAACACCATAAGGATAAGGAGTTATCTCCGGAGGCCAAAGAGAAAATCAGGGCAATCCTTATGGAGGAGAGGCGGAAAGCCAGAAAGCCAGAAAGCAGCGATAATGCCGGCAAAGCCCTGAGAATGGCGGCAGCGCCAGAAAAATAAGGTCATGGCGGTATGATAAAACATCAGTCAGAAGAACAGAGCCATGGCAAAAGCATCAGCGGTAATAATGCGGGGGTAACCTAGGGCTCCTGCTTATTATATAAGGCTCCTGTTCAAAGAATAGGCAGCCGTGAAAATGCACGCAAACGGATTTGCGGCAGAACAGATACCCGGCAAAATGATATCCGGGCATACAAGACCATAAACAACAAGGAGGAAAAATATTATGGCAATGGTAGTACAACACAATCTTACAGCAATGAACGCTAACCGTCAGTTAAGCGTAACAACAAGTTCACAGGCAAAATCATCTGAGAAATTATCTTCCGGTTACAGAATCAACCGTGCAGGAGATGATGCAGCAGGATTAAAAATTTCTGAAAAAATGAGAAGCCAGGTGCGCGGTTTGAACAAAGCATCCAGAAATGCACAGGATGGTATCTCTTTGATTCAGACAGCAGAAGGTGCGCTGAATGAAGCTCATTCTATCTTACAGCGTATGAATGAACTGGCAGTTCAGGGCGCGAACGATACCAACCAGAACATTGACCGTGATGCTATTAATCAGGAGTTGGAAGCTTTAACTGAGGAACTTGACAGAATTTCTGAAACTACTCAGTTCAACAAACAGGAATTGCTGGACGGAAGCTTTTCAGATAAGAAACTTCAGGTGGGCGCAAATGCAAACCAGAGCATCAGCATCAGCATTGGAAAGATGGATGCGAAATCAATTGGTCTGAAAGATATTAAATACTTCAAAGGAACAACAACCATATCCTATTCCAATATTTCTTATATGGGTGCGGAATATAAATATGATGCAACACTGACTGCTGCATCTAACCAGAGCGCATTCTTGAAGAATGTAAAAGATGTAGGAAAAGCAGCGTTTACAGATGATATGATCGCTATGAACGCAAGCGGTAAGTATACCCTTACAGCTAGCGGAACTAAGTATAATACTATGGAATCTGCAAAGGCAGCAGGAGCTTCTGCGCTTGGCAGCAAGTATGTAGGAGCAGGAACATCCGCTTGGAGCAACTTGTTAGCCGATGCTACAAAGAGCGGAGTGACAGCAGGAGGATTTGGCAGCGAGGCAAGCCTTGATATGCCGGTTGTTTCCGATTTTGATAAGGCAAACGCTACATTAAAGGCTGTTCAGAATGCGATCAATCTTGTGTCTACCCAGCGTTCTGCACTTGGTGCAATTCAGAACAGATTAGAGCATACAGTTGCTAACCTGGATAATGTATCTGAGAATACTCAGGCAGCAGAATCCAGAATCCGTGACACAGACATGGCTTCTGAGATGGTGGAATACAGCAAGAATAATATTCTTGCTCAGGCAGGCCAGTCAATGCTTGCTCAGGCCAACCAGTCCACTCAGGGCGTACTGTCTCTGCTTCAGTAAATTGTCAGTTATAATTCAGAATAAAAAAGCCGGCTCTGGCCGGTTTTTTTATTCGAAGCAAAGGGAGGACAGATGGAGGAGAAAATACAGGAATTGTATGAAAGCATTAATTTTCTTGGATTTCATGCAACTTATCACCGTGATAACAATTATGTGGAGAACAGCAAAGGGGTGTTTTCGCAGGTTCAGGAATTTGTACAGTGGTTTATGGAGCAGCGGTTTGAACTGGAACCGGAAGTGTATGAGAACTTGCTGGATATTTTAAAGGATTGTGAGACAGCCCTTAAGGAGCATGACAATGTTTTGATGATGGACGCTTTGGAACAGGGAATATCAGGGTATTTGGAAATGTTCCTCTCGGAAGAATATTTCAGGGAAAAGGAGACTGCTTATGTCGGAGAACTTAAAGGAGAAGAATCTTAAAACGCTGGAGAAACGTTTTCCTGGCATCTGTAAGATCATAGAAGAAAAAAGGGAAGAGTTGCTTAAAAAGGAAGCAATGCAGATTGCGGAGGAAACGGCATTTAATGGTGAGTTGATTCTGGCGGCAGAGAAGGACGGACGCAGGCTGTATTTGGCGGGACGGCGCGATCCGAAAGCCCATCCGGTGAACCAAATTTCTGTATTGGGTAAAATTGTTCCAAACGCTCCGATTTTTATTCTGGGGATGGGAAATATTCATTATCTGGAAGAATTGATGGCGCAGACAGATGAAAGTGTAATTGTAATGCTGTATGAGCCTCTGTTTTCTGTATTTGACAAACAATTGGAACGGGTAGATTTTGAGAGAATATTCGGCAAAAGGACAGTTGCCCTGATTATAGAAGGGATCAATGAAGGCGGGATGGAAGGCATTGTGGGAACTATGCTCCAGGGAGATAAGATTCCTCTTATGAAATATTTCGTCTTGCCCAATTATGTGGAATTATGCCGGGAGCAGGTAAATCATTTTCTGGAGCTTCTGGTAAAGAAAACGGAAAACTATTATATGGGAATTGGAACGAAAATATTTTTCAGCCCTTATCAGGCGGAAAATTTTTATCATAATGTGCAGTATATCCGAACAGGATATAAAGCATTTCAGCTTTTTGGCGCAATCCCAGATGATATTCCGGCCTTTGTGGTGTCGGCAGGGCCTTCTTTGAATAAAAATATAAAAGAACTGAAACGGGCAAAAAATAAATCCTTTATTATTGCGGTAGATACGGCAGTGAAACCATTATTGCGGGAGGGAATTGTACCGGATATGTTTGCAACCCTGGATGGACTCAAACCGTTGGAACTGGTGAAAACGGAACAGGCCAGGAGTTTGCCTCTTCTGACCATGGTAACAGCGGCAAACGCAATTTTGGATTACCATACCGGCAAAAAATTTTTTTATGATGAAGGTTATGAATATGTCCGGAAAATGTTTGAGATGAATGGAAAAAAGCTGGAAGGCTTTCCCACGGGAGGCTCTGTTGCTACGCTGGCTTTTTCTCTGACATGCCATCTTGGTTTTCGGAAAATTATTTTTGTGGGGCAGGACTTGGCCTATACCGATAATAAATCCCATGCAGACGGAACCTTTCAGGATGCGATGCCTGAGGAAGACACAGAGGAATTTATTAAGGTTCCGGGGAATTATGAAAAGGAAGTTCCGACATTAAAGAATTTGGACAGTTATCGCAAATGGTTTGGAGACTATATAGAACAGTGGACAAGAAGGCATAAAACGGTGTTTATCAACGCTACAGAAGGAGGAGCCAGAATCGAAGGAACCGAGTTAATGACTTTATCAGAGGTGATTGACCGTGAGTGCATCAAAGAAGTGGACGTTTCTGCCTGCATAGACCGTCTGAAACCAGTATTTCAGGAAGAAGAGCAGGAGAAAATCCGGGTTTATCAGCAGGACACGCCAAAGCAGGTTCACCAGATTGTATCGCTTGCCCGGGAAGGAAAGAAGCTTTATCAGCAATTGGACAAATTGTGCAAAAAAGGGAATATGGATAAACAGGCATATCTGAAAATTTTGAAACGGGTAAAGCGGAACCGGAAAAAAATTGAAGAAAATCCCAACTATCAGCTTTTAAGCGAGTCCATGACAAAGGCAGAGCAAATTATCTGTTCCGGGCAGTATTTAAGGCGGGAAACAATGGAAGAAGAGGGAATCGAACTTGCGCGGCAGGGAAAAAAATATATGGAACTGTTAGAGGAATACGCTGTGATTACAGAGGAGTATACAAAGAAGGTCTTTGGTTTCCAGGCTCAGGATAGTTCCAGGGAATAAAAAGTCTGAAAAACAGGCAAATCCATGGGCAAACGGCAGAATAAATCAGGAGGAAGTGTTATGTTAAACCGGAAAACAATTCTTATTACAGGAGGGACAGGCTCTTTTGGAAGCGCATTTACGGAATATGTATTGACTCATTACGAACCAAAGAAAATCATTATCTATTCCCGTGATGAATTCAAACAATTCCAGATGGCGGATAAATTTCGGAAACACAAAGAAAAGCTGAGATTTTTTATCGGTGATGTGCGGGACAGGGATCGGATGTTCCGGGCTTTGGACGGAGTGGATTATGTCATCCATGCAGCAGCGCTGAAACAGGTGCCGGCCTGCGAGTACAATCCCATAGAAGCAGTCAAAACAAATATTGTAGGGGCAATGAATCTTGTGGACGCAGCGTTGGATCGCGGGGTAAAACGGGTAGTGGCCCTGTCCACGGACAAAGCGGTAAATCCCATTAATCTGTATGGCGGAACGAAACTGGTATCTGACAAATTATTTATTGCGGCAAATGCCTATTCTGGTGAAAAAGACGTCTGTTTTTCTATTGTCCGTTATGGGAATGTGGCCGGAAGCAGGGGATCTGTTATTCCTTTTTTCCAACAGATGATAGCTCAGGGAGAAAAAACGCTTCCCATTACAGACTACCGTATGACCCGGTTCTGGATCAGTCTGGAAGAAGGGGTGCAGCTTGTGATTAAAGCCTTGGGAGAAGCAAAAGGCGGAGAGACTTTTATATCCAAAATTCCGTCTTTTAAAATCACTGATTTAGCCCGGGCGATGGCTCCGGAATGTTTTACAGAAGAAGTGGGAATCCGGGAAGGGGAAAAGCTGCATGAGATAATGGTAACTAGAGAAGATTCTGCTATGACATATGAATATGAGAAACATTATATTGTGTATCCTCATTACAGTTGGTGGGAAGAGCGCCGTATCCTTCCCGGAGGGAAAAAGGTAGCGGATGGCTTTGAGTACAGTTCCGGTACAAATACAGAGTGGCTGAATGTAGAACAGCTTCGGGAATTGTTGGCAGGCATGCATTCAGGAGGATTCAGATGAAAGAGAAAAGCACAGATCATCCGGGAAAACAGATGTATGATCTGGCCGCCAGGCTGTTTCCCATCTGCCGCAGCATCACTGGGAACGGAGTGCGCCAGACTCTGGCCATACTAAAACAGCAGCTTCCCGGAATACGGATTACAGAAGTGCCCAGCGGTACGAAAGTATTTGACTGGGAGGTGCCCAGGGAATGGAACATTTCAGAAGGGTATATTGAGAACAGTTCCGGTAAAAGAGTGATTGATTTTCAGGAAAATAACTTACATATTATGGGATATTCCGTGCCGGTGGATGCGCATGTCACACTGGAAGAACTGAAACATCATATTTATACAGAGCCGGCGCAGCCCGAAGTAATTCCCTACCTGACTTCTTACTATAAAGAAAATTTCGGATTCTGCATGAGCGAAATTCAGAAAAATAATCTGCCGGAAGATACATATCATATGGTAATTAAAAGCCAGTTGAAACAGGGAAGCCTGACCTATGGAGAATTGGTAATTCCGGGGGAGAGTGAAGAAGAAATCTTCTTTTCCACTTATGTCTGCCACCCTTCCATGGCAAATAATGAATGTTCCGGCCCGGCTCTGGCTGTGCAGCTTGCAAAATGGCTTTTGGGACAGAGCGGCAGGAGATATACGTACCGTTTTATATGGATACCGGAGACCATTGGTTCTATTACATATTTAAGCAGCCATTGGAAAGAACTGAAAAGCCATGTAATTGCAGGCTTCAACCTTTCCTGTGTGGGAGACAATCATCATTATTCTATGGTGGAATCCAGATATGGAGATACCCTGGCGGATCGGGTATTAAAGAATACGCTTCAGTATCACGGCAAAGAATTTATCGTTTATCCTTTTCTGAAACGGGGCTCCGACGAGCGTCAGTACAATGCGCCGGGCATTGATCTTCCGGTGGTGGGCTTTTGCCGGACAAAATACGGAGAATTTCCCCAGTACCATACTTCGGCAGACAATATGGATTATGTTTCGCCGGAAGGATTTCAGGGCAGCTTCCAGGTGATGACGAAAGTGATCCATACGTTGGAGCATAATCGGAATTACCAGGTAAAGGTATTATGTGAACCACAGCTTGGAAAGCGGGGGCTGTATCCCACCATCAGCCGGAAGGGGCAGTATGATAAGATTTACGCCATCACTACATTTATTGCCTATGCGGATGGGAAAAATGATCTGATAGCTATCAGTGATCGGATTGGATGTCCGGTGGACATGCTAATTGATATTGCAGATAAATTAACGGAGAATGGTTTGATTGAGGCACAGGAACAGCAGTGATAAAGAAAGGGATGAATATGGAGAGTTGGAACAGGGCGGCCCGTAACGTGTTGGAATATATTGAGCATTCTGCTGAAGTATGCCCCTATAATCTTGCGTTCCGGGATGATAAAATGCAGGTTACTTATACAGAACTGCTGCGGCAGGTAAGAAAGTTAGGATATCAGATTGCAGAAAAAGTTCCAGGAATGCGCAAACCCATCGTTGTTTTTATGGAAAAATCCGTGGAATGCCTGGTTTCTTTTTTCGGAGTTGCCGCCAGCGGAAATTTTTATGTCTGTATGGATACCCAGATGGCGCCGGAACGTATTCGTAAAATATTGGACAGCTTGCAGCCGGCTGCAATCCTTGGAAGCTCTATTCAGAATGAAAAGATTTTTTCGGACTATTTGGCGCTGGACTATGAAGCGCTGCTTGCGGCTGAGACAGAGGAGGAAATACAGCAGGAATGCCTGCAGAACATCCGGAAAAACATGATTGACGCAGATCCTTTATACATTCTGTATACCTCAGGCTCCACCGGGACTCCCAAAGGGAGCGTTATCAGCCACCGGTCTGTCATTGACTATGCGGAATGGGTCAGCCGTACCTTCCAATTTGATGAAACAACGGTATTCGGAAGTCAGACTCCTTTCTATTTCAGCATGTCTGTACTGGATATTTTTACAGCCATACGAAATGGGGCGGCCTTGCAGATTATTCCGAAGAAACTTTTTTCTTTTCCGGTGAAGCTTTTGGAATATATGAAGGAAACCCATGTAAACGCTATTTACTGGGTGCCCTCGGCGCTGTCCATTGTGGCAGACTGGCGGGCTTTGGATTATGTGGCATTGCCGGAACTGCGCACGGTTTTGTTCGCCGGGGAAGTGATGCCCACCAGGCAGCTAAACGTCTGGCGCAGACATCTGCCGGAAGCGAGGTACGCCAATCTGTTCGGCCCCACGGAAATCACGGACATTGGCTTGTATTATATCTTAGACCGGGAATTTTCGGACGAAGAACCGATCCCCATCGGCACTCCCTGTGAAAATATAAATGCTTTTGCGGTAACGGAAGAAGGGAAGCTTATTGACGAAGGCGAGACAGGAGAACTGTATTTCAGAGGTTCCTTTGTGGGCCGGGGATATTACAACAGCCTGGAAAAAACCCAGGAGGTCTTTGTCCAGAATCCGCTGCATGAGTCTTATCCTGATCCGGTGTACCGTACCGGAGACCTGGTAAAATTTAATGAACGGGGAGAGTATCTTTACCAGGGGCGGAAAGATTTCCAGATCAAGCATATGGGATACCGGATTGAGCTGGGGGAAATCGAACATACAGCAGGTTCTTTCCAGAAATTGGATCGGGCGGCCTGCATCTATCGTCCAAAGAAGGAGCAGATTGTTCTGATCTATCAGGGAACCGCCGAAAAGGAAGAGATTCTGGCATATTTAAAGGATTTTCTCCCGGCCTATATGATGCCGGAAGAAATGATTTCAGTGACGGCTATGCCCTTGAACGCTAACGGCAAGATTGACCGTAAACTTTTACAGGAACGGTACGGAGAGAAGTAACGGAAAGGATGAAAAAGATGAAGCAGGTTCACTTAGAAGACATTATCAAACTCTTAAAGGAAATTCAGCCTTTGGGAAACTATGAGAAAGACACTCTGCTGTATGAGAGCGGATATGTGGATTCTCTGACGATTTTCGGGCGGGTGCTGCCAAAACTGGAGAAAACATACGGCATTCAAGTGGAACCGCCGGAGTTGATTCCTGAGCATTTTGAGACGCCGGCGGCGATTTTAAAATATCTGGAGTGCAAATTATCATGAAAGAAACCTATATTTCTTACAAAAAAATTCCATCCGAACTGAATCTGAAACCGGGAGACGTCATATACCTTTCCTCTGATATTCTGGCTCTTGCCTGGACAGCGGTACAGAACGGAGAATCCTTTGAGGCAGAAGAATTGATTGACAGTTTTCAGCGTCAGATCACGGGAGAAGGGACGCTTATCATTCCGTCTTTTCATTTTGATTTCAGCAATAAAGGAAGCTATGATTACCGGAATACTCCTTCATCCTCAGGGGCGCTGGGGAATACGGCGCTGAAGCGGGAAGATTTCAGGCGCACAAAGCATCCCATGCATTCCTTTTGTGTCTGGGGAAAGGGACAGGAAATTTTATGTGAAATGGAGAATCTGAATTCTTTTGGAGCAGACTCCCCTTTTGCATGGATGCATGAAAACCATGCCGTACAGGTGATGTTGGGGACGGATTATCAGCGCAGCATGACATTTGTCCACTATGTGGAGTATATGGCGGATGTGCCTTACCGGTTTCCCAAAGAATTTACAGGAACCTATACGGAGGAAAGCGGAAGAAAAATGCAGCGGACGTACCAGTATCCGGCCAGAAAACTGGAGCTTGGAAGCGTTGAAAAGTTTAATCGTATCGGCAGGAAACTGGAAGAACAGGGTGCGGCAGAAAGCTATGAGATTAGCGGCATTTTGGTAAAAAAAGTAATGTTGGCAGAGAGTTACCCTATTATTTATGAGGATGCAGCATACAACATGTGCCGGAATTTATATGATTTTAGCGGGGAGCGGGAATTGATTTGGAAATAAAGCCTTTGAAAAGAGGATTTCACAGTTTTTGGGAGATTTGCAGGAACAAAAAACAATCAGGCAGGAGGAAAAGGAGATGGAAGAAGGAACAAAGAGAAATTCCAAGGCATGGTCAGAAGTTTACCGAACCACTGCTTTTGGGAATGCATACCCAACAGACGGGTTAGTCAGTATCTACCATCATTTTATCAAAAAAGAATTGACAGGCGCCGCACATCCGCCGAAGGTACTGGATTTTGCCTGCAGCCATGGGGCAAACGCAAAGTTTTTTGAAGGGCTTGGCTTTGATGTTTACGGCATTGATATTTCAAAAGAGGCCGTTGATTACTGTATTCAGGAACAGGGGTTTGATCCGGAGAAATTTATGGCTTGCGATATTTTAAGTGGGGAACGGTCTGTGAAGGAAATGTTCGGGACTTTTGATTTGGTCATCGCATCGGAGTGCCTTTATTATTTTTCAGAAAACGACTTAAGCAGACTGCTGCAGGAATTTAGCGGCTGCATGAAAGAAGGAGCGGTTTTTTATGCCAATATGCATACCTGGAATCACCAGTTGTACCGGAACTATGAAAAGACCGGGAAAAATGCAGAAGGGCTGACAGAGATTCCCAAATCGGGGACGGCGGGATTTCCTTTAGGAGTGCGTATCGTTGAGAACAAAGAGGAAATGAGAAAGCTGTTTGGGATATTTCAGGAAATAGCCACAGTGCGTTCTGTACTGGAATTGGAATCAGAAAGTGAAACGCTGCATTTTATCGGGAAGAAAGCAGAGAAATTTTAAGAGGGGCAGAGATGCTGATGAAAGGGAAGGAGATTTCAGGTGAATAAGAAGATAGAAACTCTGATAGAAAAAGGACAGTGGGAGCAAGCCCAAAACGCCATTGCCGATTATGAAGCAGTGCAGCCAGAGGATGCAGATATTAATGTTTATAGATGCCTGTGCGCGATGTATATTGGGGAATATGAAGCGGCTTTCCAGTATGCCAGAGCAGCAGTAAAAGAGATGCCTTATTCGCCGGACGTACATTATAATTATGCCTGCGCATGTCAGTCCTGCGGGAAAATATATGATGCCTATGAGCAGTATGGTATTGCATTGGAATTAGCTTCCGGAGGAAATGCTTGTAAATTTGACGTTTCTCAGTTGGAGCAAAGCATGGTTGAATTATTGGAATTGATCCGTCTGGATGCAGAGGGGGCTGCGGGAAGCAATGCAGAAGAGAAAAAACGGCGTGTGGATTACCTGTTTGAAAAAATTGGCATGAAGTGGGACATTGATATGTCGCCGTTCCATAGCGATTATCAAATAATCTCTTCTGAATATTCGGATTATGCGCTTTTGCCGAAATTATACGTTGCTTCTGCTTCAGCGAAAGGGAGTTGGGATATAGCATGCGGAAATTATAATAGAGCTACCGCTGTTTCCCGGGGGGAACTCCAGCGTTCAGAAGGCGAAATCAATGGTCTGGCCATGGAGACGGAAAAGGATCTGTTTTTACCGATTGTGATGGAGACAGACGGATGTTTATTGTTTGAAGTGAATGGACAAAAAGCGGCGCTTATGAATAAGCAGCCTTCGCAGTATATTAATTACCGCATTCCAAAAGGAAAGGTGTCTATTTCTTCCGAGACCCCATTCCATGTTGGAACAGCGATACCCATTGAGCACCGTCCGGAGAGAAAAAGGCTGGTATTAAACATCTTTATTGACGGGTTGTCCCAGACGGTTCTTGGTGAGGAATTTTCAGAACTGATGCCGAATACCTATAAATTTTTTAAAAGAGGGATGGTGTGCGCCAATGCCTATACAGCGGGGGATTGGACCTTTCCCTCTATTGCCAGTATTGTTACCGGGCAGACAATGGTCAAGCATAAAATGCTCCATTCCAAACTTTTTAGAAAATTAGAGGGAGATATGCCTATTTTGTTTGAATATTTTAAAGAAGCCGGATACAATACCACGAAAATGGGAGGAAACTGGCGCATCACGCCTAATTACGGGTATGCCAGAGGAATAGACCGTACCTTTTACCAACATCATTACAGCGGATATTTTGCGGAGGATATTGTGGCAAATGCTGTGGAACAGATGTATTCCATGAAGGAGACAGATCAATTTATCTGGATGGAAATCGGCGATCTGCATTTAATAGCAGATGGATTTAACCATGGTTCCCATGTAAGCGAATTTTCTCTGTGGGAAAATCAGCAGGAACAGAAGAAAATCAATTCCGTAAAACAGGAGTATAACACAGAACTGGCTGCCTATTACAAAAAGGAAATTGAAAGAGTGGATCGCAAATTATCATCCTTATATCAGTATATCGAGGACAATTATAAAGAGGATGAAATCCTGGTGTCGCTGTTTGCAGATCATGGACAGGGATTTCTGATTCCGCCGGGACAGGAATTTTTAAGCCAAGGCCGGAGCAATGTGGCTTTTATGGTCCGGGGCTGCGGCGTGGAAGGCGTGACAGAAGAAATCATATCTACCTGCGATTATGCGCCGGTGATGTGCCATCTGGCAGGCATACCCTTTTCTTTTGAACATACAGACGCCCATCTTCCTAGGAGTTTTGGCGGGGATGAAGAGCGGGAATTTGCCGTTACAGAGAGCATACATGTAGGCGATCCCTACCAGATTGCCTTAAAGGGGAAAGATTTTACCTTTTATTTTGCCAGTGAGGAGCTTGTAACGTCAGAATGCAGGATCCCGCTGAAAAAATATTACGTGAAACTGGAAAACGATCAGGGAGAGGAATTGGAAAACCCGGAATTAAAAAAGCGGTTTACAGAGTATTGCCTCAAACATATTTCCCCATGTGTGATTTATGACAATTAAACCGCAGGCAGGAGGACAGATTTTGGAAAAAGGTGTGTTATATTGGATAACCGGGCTTTCCGGCGCCGGAAAAACAACCATCGGCACAAAATTATATTATGAAATGAGAAAGACATGCGCCGGGCTGGTGATATTGGACGGGGACATTCTGAAAAAACTGGTGGGGGATTCTCTGGGCTATTCCCGGGAAGAACGGCTGAAACGGGCAAATTATTATTCTGGGATATGCAAGATTTTGACAGACCAGGGGATCTCAGTGATTATCTGCACCATCGCCATGTACGATTCCGTCCGGGAATGGAACCGGAAATACATAGAAAAATATGTGGAAATCTATCTGAAGGTTGACAGGGAAGTTTTGATGAAACGGGATAAAAAAGGGCTGTATTCCAGACAAAAGTCCGGAAAGGTCTCTGAAATCGCAGGCCTGGACATTGATGTGGAATATCCGAAAACGCCTGATATCGTGATTGAAAACGATGGCTCTGTCTCTGTCCGGGAATGTGTGGAAAAGATTATGGCGTATCCGGTGAAACAGAAGGACACCTTCCGCCGGGATGTGGATTACTGGAATCACTATTACGCAAAGAAGCTGACAGAGATTCAATCCCCCAGCGATTTTGCCCAGTGGGTAATTTCCTATTTGGAACCGGGGAAATCCTTGATTGATTTGGGGTGCGGAAATGGCCGGGACAGCCTTTATTTTATGAAACGCCATCTGAATGTGACGGGAATTGACGCTTCGGAGGAGGCAATTTCCCAATTGAACCAGCTGAAATTGGAGAATGGCAATTTTGTCTGCGATGATTTTGTAAGCTCAAAAGCACTGTACCAGGTGCAGTACGATTATATTTACAGCCGCTGGACCATGCATGCGATTTCTGAACAACAAGAGGATGAGTTATTAGAGAACGTAGCGGAGTCGCTGAAAGAGGGCGGATTGTTTCTGATCGAAGCCCGAAGCATCCAGGATGAATTGTGTGGAAAAGGGATATGCGTGGGAAAAAATGCGTTTATCTATCATGAGCATTACCGAAGGTTTATGGATAAAGACGTATTTGTTCAAAAGCTGATCAATCACGGATTTCAGATAATATCTTTGGAAGAGGGAACGAATTATTCAAAAACAGAAACGTCCAATCCTGTGCTGGTGCGGATTGTTGCGTCCAGGGGAACGAAGGGAGAGCAGGAACATGGAAAAATTGGCTATTGAAGGCGGCTATCCAGTTCGATCCAGTAAAATATATTACGGAAGGCAGTGGATTGACGAGGATGACGTTCAGGCTGTGACGGAAGTTTTAAGAAGCAGTTTTATCACCTGCGGGCCGAAGGTGGATGAGATGGAGCGGACGTTGAAAGAGTATACCGCAGCGGAATATGCGGTGGCAGTGTCCAACGGGACGGCGGCTCTCCACTGCGCCTGCATGGCGGCAGGCATTGGCCCGGGGGATGAGGTGATTACAACGCCCCTGACTTTTGCGGCAAGTGCAAACTGTGTTCTTTATTGCGGTGCAGCGCCTGTTTTTGCAGATATTGATCCGGAAACTTATAACATTGATCCGGAAAGCATCCGGGCTCATATCACGGAAAAAACAAAAGCGGTCATTGCGGTTGATTTTACGGGACAGGCAGTGCGGCATAAGGAAATCCGCGCCATATGCGAGGAATTCCAGTTGGTTTTCATTGAGGACGCCGCCCACGCAATCGCAACAAAATATAATGGAAAACCGGTGGGAAGCCTTGCGGATCTGACAACCTTCAGTTTTCATCCGGTAAAAACAATCACCGGTGGGGAAGGCGGCGCGGTGCTTACAAACAGCGAAGAGTTCTATCAGAAGCTAATGCTTGCCCGCACCCACGGAATCACCCGCGAGGAAGGGCAAATGGAAAATCCCATTCAGGAAGGTTCTTGGTGCTATGAACAGGTGACGCTTGGGTATAATTACCGGCTGACGGATTTTCAGGCGGCTCTGATTGTAAGCCAGATGAAGAAACTGGACAGCTTTGCGGCCAGAAGGAAAGAAATTGTGAAGAGGTATAATGAGGCTTTTGCTGAAATTCCGGAACTTATGTTGCAGAGAGAAATTCCGGAATCAGACACCTGCAGGCACTTGTACATGATCCGTTTAAGGCTGGATAAACTGAAATGCAGCCGGAGGGAGTTTTTTGACGCGATGGGAGAAGAAAATGTGCAGTGCCAGATCCATTATATTCCGGTGTACTGGTTTCCCTATTATCAGCGTCTCGGCTATGAAAAGGGGCTTTGTCCCAATGCGGAAGAGGTTTATCAGGGAATTATGAGCATTCCCATTTATCCGGCTATGACGGATCAGGATGTGACAGACGTGATTCATGCAGTCAAAAAAGTAGTGGAAAATTACCGGAAATAAATTGGGGCTGCCTGATGCAGATGCGGATTCTTTAGCTTTCAGATATGAATTGGAGTTGAGAAAATGTTTCATATGTTTGAGAAAATTAATCAGGGAAGCCCTTACCTGATTGCGGAAATGAGTGCAAATCATGTAGGAAAACTGGACAATGCCCTGGAAATTGTTCGTCAGTCGGCAAAAGCCGGCGCAGATTGCGTAAAGATACAGACTTATACGGCGGACACCCTGACTATAGATTGTGACAGTGAGTATTTTCGGGTGAAAGGCGGATTATGGGATGGATACCGGTTATATGATTTATATCAGGATGCGGGAACACCCTGGGAGTGGCAGTCCCGCATTAAAGAAGAGTGTGAAAAGTGTGGAGTGGATTTTCTTTCCACGCCGTTTGATCATACAGCAGTGGATTTTTTAGAGCAGATAGGCTGTGAAGCATATAAAATTGCAAGTTTTGAACTGGTGGATCTCCCATTGATAGAATATGCGGCGTCGAAAGGCAAGCCGATGATTATATCCTGCGGAATGGGAAGCCTGGAGGAAATTCAGGACGCCGTGGATGCCTGCCGCAGAGTTGGAAATCATCAGATTGTTTTATTGAAGTGCTGCAGTGAATATCCTGCCAGTTGGGCAGACATGCATCTGGGGAATATTCCGGATATGAAACAGCGGTTTGGGGTTAACGTTGGATTGTCCGATCACAGTATGGGAGGTCTGGGAGCAGTGGTGGGAGCAGTCTTGGGAGCATGTGTTATTGAGAAGCATGTGTGTCTTTCCAGGGAAAGTAAAAGCCCGGACAGTGCATTCAGTATGGAAATGGATGAATTTGCAAAAATGGTGCAGGATGTACAGAATGCAAAATTAATTGCCCTGGGGCCGAATTATGAATTGTCAGAGAAAGAGAAAAGTTCTTTGGTTTTCAGAAGGAGCCTGTTTGCTGTGAAAGAAATCAAGGCTGGCGAGGAATTCACAGCAGAAAATGTCCGAAGTATCCGTCCAGGTTATGGCTTGTCTCCGAAATATATGCCCTTATTGTTTGGGAAAAAAAGCAAGCTGGCGGTTCACAGAGGGGAACCTGTGATGCAGGAGTTATTGGATGAGTCAGAAGATATTGCATTTCGATTAGTAACAGAAAGATTGATTCTAAAGGGCATCACAGAAAAGGATACGCCGCTGATTGTCAAATGGCGCTCAGACCCAAAAGTGTACCGATACTTTTTATCGCCTCATCCATTGACAGCCGAGGAGCATCTGGACTGGTACAAAAATCAGTATTTGCATCAAAATAACCGGGTGGACTGGATAGCGATAGAGAAGGTCACAGGAAAGCCTGTCGGCATTTTTGGCATAAAGCGGGAAAATGTCGGTGATACCGAAACGGAAGTAAGCTATCTTCTTGCGCCTGAATTTCGGGGAAAGGGGTATGCTGCTGAAGCAATGGAGCGAATTCTGAAATTTGCATCAGAACAATGGCTCTGCCATGGGGCGGCTGCGAGAATTCATAGGGACAATCAGGAATCCATCAGGTTTATTGGGAACCTTGGATTTGTATGGTTTGAGACAGTAGGAAATTTTGCTACATATCGAAAAACCTTAAGAAAGGCTTTTTAGCGTTGGCTGAAAAGTTTTTTCTTTTAAGGTGATGTATCAGAGCAGATACCATTATGAAGAATGTGAAAACGTGTATCGGGAGAAAAGGACAGAAAATTTTTCTAAAAGGAAGGTGTTAAGAGATGGATGTGCAAAAAGTTGTTTTAATTACAGGGGGAGCGTCAGGATTGGGGCGAGTCTTAGTGGAGGAATTTATCAAGGAAGAATATAAAGTATGTTTTACTTTTTGGAAAAGTAAAGAAAATGCCAGGAAATTGTCAGAAGCATATGGGGATAAAATCTTGGCAGTCAATGCTGATGCAGCAAAATATGAAAAGGCGTTAGAAGTCGTAAATACTTGCATGGAACATTTTGGAAGATTGGATGTATTAGTGAATAATGCTGCCGGTGCAAGGGATGCTTCCCTGGTTCGGCTGGAAAAAGAGGATTTTGAATATACGCTGCAGCATGTGCTGTATCCGGTATTTTATTACAGCAAAGCGGTTTGCGGACATTTCATCAAGGCCGGCAAGGGGAAGATTATCAATATCGGTTCTATCAACGGATTGCGGGGGCGTGAAGGAAGCGTTGCATATTCAACGGCAAAAGCAGGAATTGAGGGATTTACTAAAACCATTGCAAAAGAACTTGGAGCGTATAACGTTAATTGCAATGTGGTAGCGCCGGGCTATATTGATACAGATGGCCAGAGAAATACAAGTGAATTGATTAAGAAAATGGTATTGGGTGAATGTGCAATTAGAAGATTGACAGATCCTGTAGAGGTGGCGAATTTGATTATTTTTTTAGCTGGAGAAAGATCAAATAACATTACAGGACAGGTTTATCAGATTGATTGCGGACAATATATATAATGATGGAGAGAACAAAATGAATGCAGTAGCGATTGTCCAGGCCAGAATGGGCTCAACACGGCTTCCGCAGAAAATAATGACAAATCTGTGCGGAAAACCTATGTTATGGCATATTGTGAAAAGAGTGGAACGGTCTGAATTTGTGAATGATGTTGTGATTGCTACATCAAAAGAGCAGGCAGATGATGCGGTGGAAGAATTAGCTAAGAAAAATAAAATTTTATTGTGGCGGGGGAGTCATGATAATGTGTTAAAACGTTTTTATGATTGTGCCACACATTATGAAGCAGATATTGTTGTCCGGCTGACAGGGGATAATGCTTTGGTGGACGCCGGAATCATAGACGGCGGGATTGCTTATTTTAAGGAAAGTCAGAGGGATTACATTTATTACAGGGAGGGGCTTCCTTTGGGTATGGCAGTTGAAATTTTTACATATGGCGCATTAAAATGTGCGTATGAACATGCAAAAGATGTACAGTGCTTAGAACATGTGACGCCATATTTATACAGAAATCCTCAACTGTTTCAGGCAGAGAGGGTATCTTGTATTGGAAAAGATTACAGTTCTTTACGTTGGACAATGGATACAGAACAAGATAAAGAATTGATTTCTGAAATTTATACAAGATTGTATAAGGAAGGCAATTATTTTTCCTTTGAGGATATTTTAAAAGAGTATGAGAAACATCCGGAATGGAATTTTCTCAATGCGGAGATAGAACAGAAAAAAGTAACCTATCCAGGGGAAGGGCAGTGAAGAAAATGGCAGAATTATGTTTGGGTACCGTTCAGTTTGGAATGGATTATGGGATTAATAATACCTCTGGAAAGCCGTCAGAAAAAGAGGTTTTTGAAATATTAGATTTGGCAGTGGCCCATGGGATAAAGGTTTTTGATACAGCAGCAGCTTATGGGGATGCGGAAGAACTTCTTGGAAAATATATGAGTGCAAGACGGATCAAAGAAGAAAATTTTAAAGTGATTTCGAAGCTGCGTCCAGAAGGCATTGAAAATACAAGTGACGTACAGGGAAGGTTATCGGATGAAGTTTACGGCTCCTTAAAGAGGCTGCAGATACAACAACTATATGGGTATTTATTGCATAAGGCAGAGTGTATTTATGACCATAATGTGGTTATGGCTTTGCATAAAATCAAGCAGGAGGGTTTGATACAGAATATAGGAATATCTATCTATAAGATAAGCGAAGGAGAAGCGGCAGTCAAAAGCGGGATTGTTGATTTTATACAAATGCCTTATAATATTTTTGATCAGAGAGGGGATGCTGCAGGATTCTTAAAAAAGGCAAAGTCAAAAGGAATCACAATGTTTACGAGAAGTGCTTTTTTACAAGGTTTATTTATGATGAAATATGATAATATTCCAGATTGTTTGGAAAATGCAAAGGGGTATTTATATGAGTTTGATGCTTTATTAAAAGAGTTTCAAATAGATAAGGTGAGCGCCTTGCTGAACTACCCTGCACATAATCCGTATATTGATTATGTTGTAGTTGGCGTTGATAGTGCAAAACAGCTGCAGGAGCATATTGAAAGGTTTGGGGAACGGCTTCCGAATAAATTTTTGCAGAAAATTCATCAGATGTTTGGAAACGTAGAAGAAGAAATTATTATGCCGAATTTATGGAAAATTAAATAAAAATGAAGTGTTTATTTTAAGATTCATTCCTAAGCGTGTTTGAAAATTGCTTTCTGGAAGATGAACGAAAATTTTTGAAAGATAACAGGAAAAACAGTTTCCAGAAGCCTGCAAGTCTGTTACAATATAAAACAAAGCTGACGAATATTGTGAGACGCAGGAGCGAAAAACAATGAAGAAAATATTATTCCGCGCCGACGGAAACGCCGCAATCGGCGCCGGCCATATTATGCGCTGTCTGTCCATCGGAGAGGCGGCCCGGGAACTGGGAATGGAATGTGCATATGTGACAGCGGATCCTTCTTTTGAACGCTTGATTCAAGAGAAGGGCTTTTCCTGTACAGTAATGGATACGATATATTCTGATATGGACAGTGAATGGACAGTCCTGGCGCCTGTCCTGACCCAATATCAGCCGGATACCGTTTTTATTGACAGCTATTATGTAACCACGGATTATCTGAAGAGGCTGAGAACATACGGCAAAACAGTCTATCTGGATGATGTGCTGGCCTTTGCCTATCCGGCGGATATCCTGATCAATTATAATATTTATGCAGACAGGAGGGATTATGAATCTCTGTATGCCGGTTCAGGCACAGAGACGCCCAGGCTGCTGTTGGGAACCAAATATGTTCCTCTGCGGAGAGAATTTCAGCTTAGGAAGGTTTTGCCTGTCCGGGAGCGCGTGGAACATATTCTTGTGTCTGTAGGCGGGGCGGATCCGGAGCGTATGGCGCTGAAATTCTTAAATTGCTTTATTCAGGATAAAGAACTGGCAGGCCGCTGTCAGTTTCATTTTATTCTGAATTCCTTAGAGCCGGACAAGGAAACAATCAAAGAAATTGCTGCCCCTTATCCCTGGATTCTTCTCCATGAAAATGTGCAGTGTATGTCAGAATTAATGTTAAAAAGTGACTTGGCGGTGTCAGCGGCGGGATCTACCTTGTATGAATTGTCAGCCTGCGGCGTGCCGACCATTACCTATGTGCTGGCAGATAACCAGATTCCCGGGGCGTCGGAGTTTGAGGCCCGGGGGATTATGGTGAATGCCGGGGACTGCCGGAGGAAAACGGATTTTCTGGCAGGCGTATGCCGGGAACTGAAGCTTTTGGCTGCTGATTGCGGACGGCGGAAAGATATGGCTGAGAGGGGCAGGAAAGCAGCAGATGGAACAGGGGCGGAGCAGATTGTCAGAGAGGCGGTTATGCAGTGAATGAGTCATTTTTAACAGTTACCTGGCATTCCTTTCATTGATTTTCCGGATCACACGGCATGGGTTCCCTACAGCCAGAACATTTTCCGGTATGTTTTTGGTAACAACGCTTCCGGCCCCTATCACAGAACCGCTGCCGATGGTGACGCCGGGAAGAACGATAACGCCGCCGCCAAGCCAGCATCCGCTTTCGATTTTTATGGGAAGTGCGTAGGTGCGGCAGAAGTACTGTTCTGTTTCAGGGGTCCAGCCGGGGGTAAGCCTTTCCTCCAGCTCTACAGGGTGCGCCGCTGTATAAAGCTGTACATTGGAAGCGATTAATACGTTATCGCCGATACCGCCCAATAACTGTTTTAAAACAGCTCGCTTCTGTTCTTTCTGCTCGTATGCAAGGTCATGATATTCTTTTAATAATTTTCTTGCCTGGATTTTGAAATCCAGAAAAACTTTGTCATGGCAGTTATAAGATTCCCCAGCCATGCATTTTTCCAATTCATTCATAGTATGATCTCCCTTTGTTTTGTGTCTGCGCAAATACAGAGATGTCAGACGGCCCTTCAGGTTATTACTTCTGCGATATTTAACCGCCGGAGTAATACTATCGTTTTTTGCAGGACTGACGCTCCACCAGCCTGCAGGGAAGCTGGATCTTCATGGCAGTTGCCGGCTGATGCTTTAAAATATGAAATACAATGTTCGCCCCGAAATTACCCATATCATAAGCCGGAGCGTGTATGGTAGTCAGGGGCGGTGCAGTAAAGGCGGACAGGCTGGTGTCGTCAAAGCCCACCAGAGAAATGTCGTCAGGCACCCGAAGCCCTTTGTCATTTAATGCATGAAGCGCGCCGATTGCAATGGGATCGCTGGAAGCAATCACGGCAGTAGGGAGCGTTTCCTGTTCCAGCAGACGGTTCATCATCCGATAACCGGACTCGGTGGTGAAGGATTCTTCCTGAATGTAAGGTTCATAGATCAGGCCATGTTCCAGACAGTAATCGCTGAAAAGCTGCCTGCGCACATCCGCAAACAGGGCGCCGTCTGCAAGATATTCTTTTCCTCCGAGAAATCCGATGCGGCTGTGCCCAAGAGAAGACAGGTAATCCAGCCCTGTCTTCATGGCGTCTGCGAAATCCAGCGTAATCGTGGAAACATTTCTGTCCTCCACCGGCATATCCAGAAATATAATGCTGTTTGTCAGGGCGCGGAACCGGGCGATTTCATCACTGCTGAATTTCCCGACGCAAACCAGTGCGTCTACATTTCTCAATGCGTCCATATAATTCACATCTGCTTTATAGGTCCGGATAACGTGAATGCAGTTCTGCATACAGAAATCCTCAATGCCCTGGCGGATCAGAAGATAGTAATTATCCTCCATTTCCTGCTGGGGAGAGAACCACTGGACAATGCCGAGGGTGTAAAGAGATTTGCTGGATGTCCTGGATTTTTTCTTGTAATTCAAGGCATGGGCGGTATCCAGAACTTTCTGGCGCGTCTCAGGGGAGACGTTGAGCGTGGCGTCGTTATTTAAAATTCTTGAAACAGTAGCCGGGGAAACTCCTGCGGAAACTGCAATGTCTTTGATGGTTGTCATAAATTCCTCCAAAATATGTTCCAAAACCTGCATTCTGGCAGGGCAGGTTTTTACAGATGATTTATCTGAATCCAGTATAGCAAAAAATGAAATAAAATGGAACTGCTTTTTAGTAAATTTACTAAAATTGAAAATGCCATGATTTGCAGGGAATGTCTTTACAGAGGAACCATCTGTTTGATATAATCTAATTATCCGGATGTACGGCAGACAAATATAAGAATCACAAAATGCATAATTGTCATGAATAGGTGTAAAGCTTCCGAAGGTTATGAAATGCTTTACGCCTTTTTTAAGGAGATGGGAGAACCATCGCAAAAAAATACAGTTTTGCGTTGAAGAACACGAGTTTTTTTGTACAAAATTTTTAAATAAATTTACTAAATATATTGACTGTTTACTAAAGAGCAATTATAATACTTATAGAAGCATGGAGAAAGACCTGAAAAGGTACAAATAAAATTAAGAAAGGCAGGGCAAAGTCCGATGAAAGAAACAAAAGTATTACTGGAAGAATTTGCAGCAAAGCAGCATCAGGAACGCCTGAAGGAGATTTATGTAGATCCAGGCGTGCTGGATTACCAGAATGAGCGTTATCAGGAGGCAATCCGCAAGTACGAAGAATTATTTGGAGCAGGAGAAGCAGAACTGTACAGTGCGGCAGGCAGAAGCGAGGTAGGCGGCAACCACACAGACCATCAGCACGGGGAAGTGCTGGCAGCATCCATAAATCTGGATGCCATTGCGGTGGTAAGCAAGTCCGAAGAGCCTGTGATTAAGCTTTTGTCAGACGGGTATCCCATGATTACGGTGGATCTTTCCCAGTTAGAGAAGCGGGATGCAGAAGAAGGCACTTCTGCCGGTCTAATTCGGGGGATGGCATACGGCCTTAAGAAAAACGGCCATGAGATTGGAGGATTTCAGGCATATGTGACCAGCGATGTGTTAAACGGAGCGGGAATGTCAAGTTCCGCAGCTTTTGAGGTGCTTGTGGGCACTGTTCTTTCCGGTTTATACAATGAGATGTCCGTCAGTCCGGTGGAGATTGCACAGGTGGCCCAATATGCGGAAAATGTGTATTTCGGCAAGCCCTGCGGCCTGATGGATCAGATGGCATGTTCTGTGGGCGGACTGATACATATTGATTTTGCAGATCCGGAGCATCCTGTGGTGGAAAAAGTGGAAGTGGATTTCAGTTCCTATCATCACAGCCTCTGCATTACAGACACCAAAGGTTCCCACGCAGATTTAACCGATGATTATGCCCTGATTCCTCAGGAAATGAAAAAGGTGGCAGGATTCTTCGGAAAAGAATTTTTAAGGGAAGTGGACCCAGAGGAATTTTATAAAAATATTCCCTGCGTCCGGAAAGAATGCGGCGATCGGCCGGTATTGCGCGCCCTGCATTTCTTTGAGGAAGACAAGCGGGTGGAACAGGAGGTTGCGGCCTTAAAAGCCGGGGATTTCCAGGGATTTTTAGATACCGTGAAAGAATCCGGAGATTCTTCCTTCAAATACCTTCAGAATATTTACACCAATAAAGATGTACAGAACCAGAGCGTTTCCATGGGCCTTGCCGTCAGCGACGCCATCCTTCCCGGCCATGGGGTAAGCCGCGTTCACGGCGGCGGGTTTGCCGGAACCATCCAGGCGTTTGTGGCAGATGATTTTGTGGAAGAGTACAGAGAAGCCTTGGATAACCTCTACGGCGAAGGTTCCTGTCATGTGCTGAAAGTACGCCCCTTCGGCGGTATAAAGTTTTAAATAGAAAGGAAGAAAACTCTTATGGTTAACGAAGCAATCAAGAAATTAGTCTGCTATGGATTGGAACACGGCCTGGTTGGAGAAGAAGACATTATTTTCACCACCAACCAGCTGTTGGAAGCTCTGCAGATAGACGAATACGAAGAGCCGACAGAAACCTACAAAGATGTAGATTTAGAAGCCGTTTTAAAAGAACTCTTAGACTACGCGTACGAGCACGGCGTACTGGAAGAAAACGGCGTGGTATACCGTGACCTGTTTGATACGAAGCTGATGGCGAAGCTGATGCCGCGCCCCAGTGACATAATCGGAAGATTCTGGGATATTTATCACAGAGACGGCCCAAAGGCGGCTACGGATTTCTATTATCAGCTCAGCCAGGACAGCGACTATATCCGCCGCTACCGGATTGCAAAAGATGTGAAATGGAAAGCCCAGACTCCTTACGGGGAGATGGATATTACCATCAATCTTTCCAAGCCGGAAAAAGATCCAAAGGCCATTGCAGCGGCTAAAAATGCAAAGCAGAGCGGTTATCCCAAATGCCTGCTGTGTATGGAAAATGAAGGATATGCCGGGCGCATCAATCATCCGGCAAGGCAGAATCACCGGATTATTCCGATTACCATTCAGGACAGCCGCTGGGGATTCCAGTACTCTCCCTATGTGTATTACAATGAGCATTGCATTGTGTTCAATTCCCAGCATATCCCTATGAAAATTGAACACGGCACATTTTGCAAGCTCTTTGATTTTGTAAAGCAGTTTCCTCATTATATTGTGGGTTCCAACGCAGACCTGCCAATCGTGGGCGGTTCTATTTTAAGCCATGACCATTTCCAGGGCGGAAGCTATGAATTTGCCATGGCCAAGGCTCCCATAGAGCGGGAATTTACAGTGGCAGGCTTTGAAGATGTAAAGGCAGGCATTGTGAAATGGCCCATGTCCGTGATTCGGATTGCTGGCGAAGATACCGATAGGCTGATTGCCCTTGCAGACAAAATATTGGCGGCATGGAGAAGCTATACGGATGAAGATGCATTTATTTTTGCAGAAACAGACGGGGAGCCTCACAATACCATTACGCCTATCGCCAGAAAACGGGGGGATTTGTTTGAATTGGATTTGGTGCTGCGCAACAACATCACCACAGAAGAGCATCCCATGGGCGTTTACCATCCCCATGCAGAGCTGCACCATATCAAAAAAGAAAATATCGGCCTGATTGAAGTGATGGGCCTTGCGGTTCTCCCAGCCCGGCTGAAAGAGGAAATGGAAACGCTGGCGGACGCCATTGTAAATAAAAAAGACATCCGGGCAGAGGAAAGCATCAGCAAGCATGCGGACTGGACCGAAGAGTTCCTTCCCAAATACGGGGAAGTGACCGGAGAAAATGTGATGGATATTTTACATAAAGAAATTGCGCTGGTATTCAGCAAAGTGCTGGAACATGCCGGAGTTTATAAGAGAGATGAAGCCGGACAGAAGGCATTTGATAAATTTACGGCAAGTCTGAGTCAGGAATAAGGTTTGGTCAGAGAATTTTTATATTTTGATATTTAGGCAATGCAGGCTCTCCCTTTACATGATTGATGGATGGGGGAGCCTGCATTGCTGTTTATTTCTTTTGCAGGTTTAATGGCATTTTTCCGATCCGCACCCATGATTTCCGCATTCATGGCCTTCTTCATGGGAATGGTGGCTGCATACTGTATCTGGATCGTAGACAAGCTGTCCCTTCAGGAAGGATTCCACCTGTGCGTCTGCGTCCCCGGTAGCTCCGGGATAGAGTTCAATCCCTGCCTCAGCCAGAGCGTTTCTTGCTCCTCCGCCGATTCCGCCGCAAATCAGTACATTTACGCCGCCGTTCATCAGAAATCCTGCCAGTGCGCCGTGCCCCTGGCCGTTGGTGTCAACAATTTCCGAAGATACAACATTTCCGTTTTCCACTTCATACACTTTAAACTGGCTGGTATGTCCAAAATGCTGAAATACCTGTCCATTTTCATAAGTAACTGCAATTTTCATAAAATATTCTCCTTTTCTGTTATGATTGCCGTTTCTCAGGCAGCCCTTGGGAGGGGAGCAAATCTGATAACTGCCGCCGCCAATGGTAAGGGAAGAGCCCTCCACCAGAAAACGGGCCAGTTTCCGTCGGGCCTGTGTGTACAGCGCCTGAATCGTCGTGCGTCCGGTTCCCATCCAGACGGCGGCTTCCTGCTGGGTCAGTCCCTGATAGTCCAGCAGCCTTATAACTTCATATTCTTCAATACTGAGCTGTAATCCCTGATGTTGCACCGATGAGTCATGTTCCTTGGAGTAAAAATGAGTGCAGATGGGCATTCTGCATACCTTTCTTGGTTTGCTGGGACGGGCCATATCAGTTCCTCCTGGATTCTGTCTGATTTGTGTACAGCAGATCAGAGCGTTTAACTGCTGTTCAGAGCGTTTAACTGCTGTTCAGAGCGTTTAACTGCTGTTCAGAGCGTTTAACTGCTGTTCAGAGCGTGTTCTGTACTCTTATTACAGTATAAAACAATTATTAACATATGTCAATAATTGTTTTTGCAGATGTTATTGTGAAGTAAATGAATTCATGTTAAACTATCATGTAAAGGTGATAGAAATCAGGAGGTGGCTTAGTTGAAAAATTTAAAAAGAATGTTCAGTATGGTCCTTGCATTTCTGCTGTGCCTGGGAGAACCTTGTATTTTGCAGGCGGCCGCTGCAGGGAGTCAGCCGGAATCGGCCCAGGCGGCAAGCCTGGAGAGGGCATTGGAAGAGGAGAACCAATTCAATGCGGCAGTCCGGCAGGAGCCAGACAGCAGCCAGTCCCAGGAAGATGGCGCTTTCGAAGGGGCAGAAGAGGCCCCGCTCTATACAGAGGCTCAGCAGGAGCCGGGTAAAAACCAGCCTCAGGAGGGCGGCAATTTCGAAGGGGCAAAAGAGATGCCGTTTTCTGCAGAGGCAAAACAGGAGCCAGGCGAAAGCCAGCCTCAGGAGCCTGCAGAAAATAACGGAGGAGCTCTTTCAAAAGCAGCAGAAGAAACGCCGGAGCCTGCAGAAAATTTTGTGCCGGAGAACATGACGCTTGTCAGCGGGACCGATACTCTGTTCTCTCCGGTGCAGGGCTTAAGCTATGATGCGGCCAGCGGAATGCTGACCTGGCAGCCTCTGGATTTGGCAGACGAGTATCAGATTGAGGTGACAGACAGCGTGACCAATCAAGGTGTGGCAAGCCTTACGGCGAAACTGGGGCAGGCGTCTCTGGAACAGGTTGAGAGTGTCACAGATCGGACTTATAGCATACAGGTGACCGCCCATTCGGAGCGCAGAATTTATCTGGTGGGCGTTTCTGAGGGTGCAGATTCGGATCTGGCCGCCAAGAGCGACGGATTTTACATGGATGACGAGCGAGTGTTTTATTATTACTATCATTTTGTGGAATCGGCTCCTGCCGTCATAACGGCAGCGCTCACTCCGGTAACTGCAAGGACTGTGTCGTCTGTAAGCGGCGTTTCTTTTCTGCGGCAGACGGACGGATACTATGAATTCCAGGTATTGACGCCGAAGCTGCAGGATACAGAGTATCTCCGGGTGGAGTATTCCAACAATAAAAATTTTAAAAGCAGCGGGAAAAAATTTGCCTTTGAAGCGGAGCGGATAGGGGATGTGATTCTGCAGTCCCTGCGGGCAAGCGACGGGCATACCACAAAGGGATACCACAGATATCAGGGAACAGACCAGATTTACCGCGCCTATCTGGGATATTTTTCTCCGGGAGAAACTGTGTATGTCAGGGCAAGGATTTATAACAGCGGATACCGCCTGGAGGAGTCGGAGGCTGCAGAAGACAGATTTTCGAACTACAGAACTCTGTCCTGCCGGCTTCCTGAGATGGAGATGGGCGTGGTGGATACCGTTGTCACAGAAAACAGCATTATGCTCTGCCCCTCCCTGGAAGAAGGCTGGGCAACCGGTTTTGAATTTCAGAAAAAAGTGGGCGGCGCCTGGGTCAAGCTGGCAAAGCAGACCGGAAACGCTTCCTACAAAGACAGCGGGTTAGAACCGGGAGCGTCTTATTCTTACCGCGTCCGGGGATATGCCTATAACCGGCTGTCAGAGAAAACCGTTTACACAAAATGGCAGAAAGCAGGAGCTCAAACTTTCGGCAGCGCGCTGCGGTTAAAAGCGGAGGCGAAGGGGACAGATTCGGTGAAGTTGTCCTGGAATACTGTGAAGGGCGTGGACGGTTATCGGATTTACCGCAGTGATACGGTAAGCAGCGGTTACACGAAAGCAGAAGGGGGATATATCGACAATTTTGCGAATTTTACGCTGGCGGCTACGATTAAAAAGGCTTCTCAGACCAGTTATACCGATAAAAAGCTGACAGCCGGAAAACAGTATTTTTACGTTTTGTGCGCTTATTGGGAAAAGGACGGCCAGGAAAGTTATTTGCAGGAGAGCGCAAGCGTGCTGCTTTCTTCAAATGCGAATATGACTTTTACCGGAAGTTACTATACCCCTTCCGGCAAATTTACCGTTGCCTGGAATAAAATGACTGGAATTAAGGGATATAAAGTGCAGAAAAAAGATGCTGCCGGGAATTATAAAACCTATAAAACATTAAAGGCTTCGGCAACCAAAGTGACTTTGCCGAAGGTGAAGGCGAAGAAAGCCCCGGTAACCTATCGGATTTACCCCTATACCAAAAAGAAGCAGCTTACCGCAAAGGGAGCGGAATTTACCGTAGAGCCCACTCTGGGGATTGTTAAAAATGTGAAAGCCAAGGCAGATGCAGGCGGAATCAGTGTGTCATGGAGCAAAGTAAGCGGGGCAGACTACTATGAGGTGTACCGCTGCAGCGGAAATGACTACACCTATGACGCTGACAGCAAGACGTACCGCGTGGATTTGGAAAAAGCGGAGCTGGTGGAATCTGTGAAACTGGTAACAGATGGGGCGCTGCGGGTGAAACCGGAGGATATCCATGTGGCTCAGGACGGCACAATCAGCTATGACTATGAAAATGAGGAGGTTTACGGATATGCGGCAGACGCTTCCGGACAGATTGTCCCGGCTCTTTACGATGCTAAAAAAACAGTGATCAGTTCCAAAATCACGAAAACAAAAGTCAGGGATGCGAAAGTTACCGTCAAGGGATTGGTGCCCAAAACAGAAGAACAGCTGTCTTTGAACAAAGATACGGGGGCTTTTTGCCAATATGCCAAGGATACGGCGGGCGTTCTGGAAACTGCAGAAGCGACGCTGACGGAAGGTCCCAGAAAGGGGACGACCTATTATTATGTGGTCCGCGCCGTTGCCCAGGGTACAGAGAATGCGAAAAATGCCTGCAGTGTAGGATTTTCCAAGCCGGCAAGCGCAGTCTGCACCTCCGCCGGCGTAAAAGCCGCCACGAAGGTGAAAGTGAGGAATACATTAGAAGAATGCGCAGTTCTTTCCTTTACGGCGGCAAAGAATGCAAATGGGTACCTGATCTACCGTTCGGATAAGAAAGACAGCGGTTACCGCCTGATCGCCACTACTTCAAAGACGATTTACCGGGATAAGACCACCCGCCCGGGGCGGACTTACTATTATAAAATTGCTTCTTACTGCACCAATGAGAGCGGCGCAAGAGTCTATTCCTCAATGACAAAGCCGGTGAAAATAACCATTAAAAAAGAAGATATCTCCATGCTGGATCTTATGCTGGAGCAGTAGAGTTTTGGAAGAAACTGTCAGTTCCTAAAATAAAATTAGTGAAAAACTGCAGTTCTGGACGAAAAGGAGGATTGTAGAATTATCGAAACGAGAAGAAATACAGAGCCATTTCAGATAGAAGAAGTGACAGAACAGGTCATCCTGGTGGGCGTAAGCCTCCAGGAGAATGACGATACGGAAGATTCCCTGGCAGAGCTGGGAGAACTGGCTGAGACAGCCGGAGCGAAGGTTTTGGGAAGTGTAATACAAAACAGGGACAGGATTCATCCGGGCGCTTATCTGGGAACCGGGAAGTTGCAGGAACTGCGTCAGATGATTACAGAATTGGGAGCCACTGGAATTGTCTGCGACGATGAATTGTCCCCGGCGCAGCTTCGGAATATGGAGCAGGAACTGGAATGTAAGGTAATGGACCGGACCCTGGTGATTCTGGATATTTTTGCTGCCAGGGCCTCCACCAGCGAAGGGAAGATCCAGGTGGAGCTTGCCCAATTAAAATACCGGATGAGCCGTCTTACGGGACTGGGAGTTTCTTTATCCAGGCTTGGAGGCGGCATCGGCGCCAGAGGGCCCGGAGAGAAGAAGCTGGAGACGGATCGAAGGCTGATTAAGAACAGGATTGCCCAGTTGAACCGGGAGCTGAAGCAGGTGCAGAAACACCGGGAAATCACCAGAGGGCAGAGGAAGAAAAGCCGTGTGAAGGTAGCTGCCATTGTAGGCTACACCAATGCCGGCAAATCCACGCTGCTGAACCGGCTGACCCATGCGTCCGTGCTGGAGGAAGACAAGTTATTCGCCACATTAGATCCCACTACGCGCAGTTTGAAGCTGGAAAGCGGCCAGGAAATCCTTCTGACCGATACGGTAGGCTTTATCCGCAAGCTCCCCCATCATCTGATTGAAGCCTTCCGCAGTACCTTAGAGGAAGCAAAATATGCAGATATTATTGTCCATGTGATTGACGCATCCAACCCTCAGTGGGAGAAGCAGATGCAGATTGTTTACAAAACACTGGAACAATTGGGCGTGTCAGGAAAAAAACGGATAACATTATTTAATAAGCAGGATAAAGTGACAGAACGGGAATTGTTTCGGGATATCCGGGCAGACAGGGCCTTGAAAGTTTCCGTGAAAACAGGAGAGGGCATGGATGATTTTCTGGAGGCGTTAGAACAAATCCTGCGGGAGGATAAACAGCTTCTGGAAGGAGTTTTTTCCTATGAGCAGGGAAATCAGATTCCGGCAATCCGCAAATATGGAGAGCTTTTGCAGGAAGAATACCGGGAGGACGGGATTTATGTAAGAGCATATGTTCCCAGGGAATTGTATCCGAATCTGGCGGAACATATGGGGAAGCGGGCCTCTGGCTCCCTCTGCCCTTCGGCGGAATCCATAGGCAGCCATGCCGGAAGAAGAGACATTTACGATAAGAAACAGGAGCGTGTATTTATTGATTAAAATTATCATTTCTCCTGCTAAGAAAATGAAACAGGACACAGATACCCTGGAATTTCGCGGAATGCCGGTATTTTTGCAGGAAGCGGAATCTTTGAAGGAATTTATGAAAAAGCTGGATTATCAGCAGGCAAAGGAAATCTGGAGATGCAATGACAAGATTGCAGCGCTCAATTATGAACGGTTTGCCCGGATGGATTTGTCAAAAAATCTGACGCCGGCCCTTCTGTCTTACGAGGGAATCCAATATCAATATATGGCCCCGGCAGTCTTTGAGGATCAGTCCTGGGAGTACGTGGAGAATCATCTTTGCATTCTCTCAGGGTTTTACGGCCTGCTGAAGCCTTTTGACGGAATTGTGCCTTACCGGCTGGAGATGCAGGCTTTGATCTGTATGGAAAATTACAGAAATCTCTACGACTACTGGGGGAATAAGATATACCGTGAGATCCGCAGGGAAGGAGAAGTGATCCTGAATCTTGCTTCCAAAGAGTACAGCAAATGCATTACCCCTTATCTGTCACAGGGGGATCAGTTCCTCACTTGCCGGTTTGGGGAATGGAAAGAAGGAAAAATAGTGGAAAAGGGAACCCAGGTTAAAATGGCGCGGGGAGAGATGGTGCGTTTTCTGGCTCAGAATAAAGTGGAGAATACAGAGCAAATCAGGGAATTTCAGGGATTGGGATATCGGTATGAAGAAAGCCTGTCAGATGAAAATACTTATGTGTTTTTGAAAGAGAAGAAGTAAAGAGCTATAAAATAGAACAAAGCATCCAGGCCCCTCACTCATGAAGGGCCTGGATGCTTTGTTCGGTTTGAAAACGCTGTGTCCACGGTAAAAACATGGTGTGAAATTCTCGCCGCTGTACGGTCTCTTACGGCGACATCTGTAAAGTTCCTGCTTATTGGACAGGCACTGCCGTTGAATTGTCCGCAGAATTTTGCCCATTGTCCTGCCCAATTGTCTGTCTTGCAGGATTTTGTCCGGTTGTCTGTTCTGCGGGGGCACAGCCGGATCATCCATGGAATCGGTCTGCTGTTCCGGTTCTTTTTCCCGGTCTCCGTTTACAGCCTTGTCAATGCTGCTGGGAGTGTTTTCGGTGGTGTCGTCCACCGGTACTTCCGAAGGCTGTTCCGTGAGAGGTTTCAGATAGGAAATCTCGTTGGAGGTACGGAAAATTGTTTCCGAGGACCCCATCTGGTTGACCACGAGGCTGTTGGCGCCTTCATTGAAATCATTCATGGAAATCTTCAATTCACTGTCACTGATAAAGGAGGTGGAAACCCGTGTTCCGTTTACAAATGCCTTACTCCAGGGAGTGAAATTTGTTCCATAAATATGTAAGCCGTCTTCTAATGTTTCAATCCGTTCCAGTGTTACATCCTGGACGCCCATCTGCAAATTGGAAGCAGGGTAGAGGTCTTCTCCCTGGTATGCGTACCGCTTGCCGTAGAGAATATCATACTGCAGAAGTTCCATGTCTCTGGAATAATCCTCTGTGATCTGATAGTTGCTGCTCTGATGGAAGGAGAACATGGTTCCTTCATGAATATTTGCCTGTTCCGTGATAGCTGCAAGTAATTGATAAGAAGTTAAATTCTGATTTACTTTTTCCATACCGAAATTGTTCCAGGTGACATATTTCGTATTGAAAATGCTCTGGCTTTTCATATCTTCATTGGTAAGCCCCATGGTGGGGAGGTGGTCTCCGAAGAATACTACCACGGTTTTTTCCTCTCTTTTAGACAGCATATCAGTCAGGTCGGCAATAAATTTATCTACTTCGTGAATCTGATTTACATAATATTCCCACTCGTTGTTCTTTGCTTCACTTTCGGCTCCGGTTACGGTAATTTCCGGATTTTCAATAACTTTTTCTGTGGGATAAGCGCCGTGTCCCTGCACAGTGATGGTATAAATAAAGTCCTGCTGTTCGGTGGAATTCAAGGCTTTCTCCACTTCGCCGATTAAAATATTGTCGGTGGGCCATGTGCCCAGAGGCGTATATTCCTGAATATTCATCATTTCTTTGCTGATAAAGCTGTCAAAGCCCATCTGGGTAAATGCATTTCTCCGGCTGTAGAAATTGCCGCCGTTGTTATGTACCACATGAGTGCCGTAACCAAGGTTTTTCCCCAGGTCGGAAGCGACGCTTTCACAGGAAGTGGATTTTAGGATGGTCTTGTAGGGATATTCCCCTAATCCGAAATATTTCATGCCCATTCCGGTTAAAATTTCAAATTCTGTATTGGCAGTTCCGGCCCCTACCACCGGAACAGTCAGGTAACCGGAAGAGTAATTGTTGTACAGATGATCAAAGTTGGGCGTCGGATTCTCCGAAAAATTTAAGAAATTGATTTCTTTCGGGTCAATAAAGGATTCCAGCAGGACACAGATGATATTGGGAAGCTCGCTGGAATCAGAAACTTCCTGGTTCACCTTGGAAAGAGCCGTATCTACGGTCTCCTGGGAGTAATCCCGGGGAGATGTCATGCCCTGATCCATTACACTGGCGGAAAAGCTGTATACAAAGCCGTAATCCTCGTAACCCTGGGCGATATTTTCAAAGTAATCTGCCAGAATATTGTTGCTGACAGCCGCCTGAGTTACCATAGGAATAAAGAATGCGAACAGGCCAATGGCGCTGATGCTTGCAAAACGGTTCTGTCTGCCCTGATATTTGGGCCCCTTTTTCCAAAGAACAATGATTCCTGCAAGAACAGACGCCACCAGCAGAATCACTGCAAGAGCTTCTCCGTTGCTGAAATAGTTGCTCTGCATGGTAAACAGGTCGTTAATCAGCTTTACATCTGTGTAGGTAAACGGCGTAACCCGCTTTGCCAGAATACATCCGTTGATGGTTCCAAGGAACAGCCATGCCACACTGATGATAGTACGCATCAATGCCCTCCGACGGAAGAAATACACCAGATGCAGTGAGGTAAATACAATCATTGAGTTATATAAAAATGCCAGGCTCCGGTCAAAAATAAACATAAATGCACTGGTAAAGGAATGCCGGGAAATGACTTCAATCACAAAGCAAACGCTGCAGGCCAGAAGATAATGGAAAATCAAAGAGTAGCGATTAAGAAAAGCCACCAGCATTTCCTTCTGTTCCGGCTTCAAAAAATGCTTTTTCTCCCGGGCCTTTCTTTTTTCGCGAAAAGCCTTGTATTTTGTCCTGATTTTCTGTAAAGTGTTTTTTGCAGTATGAAACATTGTGTCACCATCCTTAAGTTATATTAAAATTCCATTTATGAACTAATTGTAAACAAAATATGAATCTGCTTTTTCCATAGCAAAGATTATCTTATTTTTTTCAAAAAGTCAACTGGAAAACGCAAAATTTATACATATGATAACAAAATTTAAGAATTTCTTTATAAATATGATTAGAATGCCGGATGCCTCTTGCCGGTGATTTTCTAAGGGAACAAAATATGCCGGATAAATGTTGCAAGATATGTAGCCAGGCCTGCATTTGGGTGATTTTTGGAGGGAACAAAATATGTCAGATGGTATCTTAACCAAGGAAGAAGTACAGGATTTTTTGAATGAAAGGGAGAAACTGGGAAGCGTTCTGGGATTAAACAGTATCCGGGAACTGATGAATGAGCTGGGAAATGTGCAGGAAAATCTGTCTGTGATTCATGTGGCTGGAACTAATGGTAAGGGCTCTGTGTGCGCCATGGTTTCTTCCGTTCTGCAGGAAGCAGGTTACAGGGTGGGAATGTATACCTCTCCGGCGGTTTTTGGGAGAAGTGAGCAGTATCAGATCAATGGAAAGCCCATTTTGGAGCAGGATTTTGCGGAAATCATAACGGATATTAAGAAAGCCTGTGACAGAACCAAAGAAAAAGGGGTGTATCCTACTCTTTTTGAGGTGGAAACGGCGGCGGCTTTTTTGTATTTTTACAGGCAGCGCTGCCAAGCCGTGCTTCTGGAAACTGGAATGGGAGGCGCTATGGACGCCACCAATATAATAAGGAAACCTTTCGTCAGCGTGCTGACCTCCATCAGCAGAGATCATATGAAGTTTTTGGGAAACAGCATAGAGGAAATTGCCCGTGAAAAAGCCGGAATTATCAAGGAAAACAGCTTTGCAGCGGCAGTCAGGCCCAAACAGCCGCAGGTGAGAAAAATTCTGGAAGAGGTCTGCCGGAAGAAAAATACGGAACTTGTCTATGTAGAAAAAGAGAGAGCGGAGGATATACATCTGGAGAATGTCTCTGTTTTCTATGGAGAAAAGGAAGAGGATATGCATACAGAAAATGTTTCTGCTGTCTATGCAGAAAGAGAGAGAGCAGAAGGTATGCATGCCGAAAATGTCTCTGTTTTCTGCGGGGAGAAAGAAAAAGCAAAAGATACAGAGACAGAACAGAATCTTCTATGCTTTTCTTACGGGGACTATGGGAAGATCCGTCTGTCCATGACAGGAGCATGCCAGATAGAAAACAGTATATGCGCCATAGAAACGGCAGAACTTTTAAGAAAACAGGGGTGGAACATCAGCAGAGCCCAGATCAGGCAGGGGCTGGAGCAGGCCCGGTGGGAGGGCCGTTTTTCCAGGCTGTGCCGGGAACCTCTGGTCGTCATTGACGGGGCCCATAATGAGGATGCGGCAAAAAAATTGCGGGAAACTTTGAAAATGGGTTTTACAAATTACAAAATAATCTATATAATAGGAGTACTTGCAGATAAGGAATATGACAAAATGCTGAAAATTATGATGCCTTTGGCCTGGAAGGTTTTTACTGTGACGCCGAATCATTCCAGGGCATTAGACGGGGCAGTATTGGCAGAGAGGGCAGGCGCGTATCATACGGATGTCCTTTGCTGCGGGACAGTTTCAGAAGGGTTAGAGAAGGCTTTTGCGTGTGCAGAGAGAGAGGCTGCAGGTGAAAAAGCCATGATTCTGGCCTTTGGTTCCCTGTCCTATCTGGGAGAAATCAGGGAAATTGTAAGGAGAAACAGGTTATGATAGACAAAGAGAAAATAGAAAGGGCTGTTACCCTTCTGCTGGAAGGGATCGGAGAGGATGTGGGCCGGGAAGGATTAAGAGAGACGCCGGGAAGAATTGCAAGAATGTATGAGGAAATTTTTGCAGGTTTGAATCAGACGCCGGAGCCTTACTTAAGCAAAACCTTTTCTGTGAAAGACAGCGGTATGGTGCTGGAAAAGGATATTGTGTTTTACTCCACCTGTGAGCATCACCTATTGCCTTTTTATGGGAAAGCGCATATTGCCTATCTGCCCGATGGAAAAGTGGTGGGACTGAGCAAACTGGCGCGGACGGTGGAAGTCTATGCCAGACGCCCCCAGCTTCAGGAGCAGCTGACCGTGCAGATTGCAGACGCCTTGATGGAATACCTGCAGCCCAAAGGGGTGATGGTAATGGTGGAAGCGGAGCATATGTGCATGACGATGCGGGGCGTGAAGAAGCCTGGGACGCAGACCGTAACCCTGGTAACCAGAGGAAAATTTGAAGAAGAGAAAGGGCTGCAGGAGGAATTCTGGCGGATGATGGGAAGATAAAGTGATGGGAAGAGATTTTGACATGGAACCATGATGGGAAACAGGAAAGCCAGAGAGTGGAGATCCCGGGATTTGTTGGAAAGAGGATATGTGGAGGAATTCATAGCGTGAAATATGTGGAACGTTTATTGAAAGAAACAGAGTATCTGCAATTGGTAAAAGAGCTGGAACAGACAGAGGCAGACCGGATATTCTGTAAGCATGGGCTTTCTCATCTGCTGGATGTGGCCCGGATCGGATGGATTCTGGCATTGGAGCGGGGGCAGGAAGGAGCAGAGAAGCCTGGGGAACCTTTAAAGGAGAAAATTTATCTGACAGCGCTTCTGCATGATCTGGGCAGGCTTGCAGAAGTAAAAAGCGGCATGCCTCATCACAGGGCAGGCGCAGCCCTTGCGGGAGAATTGCTGATCCGGATTCAGTATCCCAGGGAAGAACAGAGGGATATTCTGGCAGCTATTTCGGAACACCGGGGAGAGAAAGAGGCTTTCGAATTCAGTTTAGAATACATGGATGAGCAGAAGTTAAATAAAGATTTTATTAACTTAATAAAAGAAGCAGACAACCGTTCCAGAAACTGCTTTTGCTGCAACGCCGGGGCGCAGTGCAATTGGAGCAAAGAGAGAAAAAATCAGGGAATCTTCTGGTAGAATGGGAGGAAAACATGAAGATTGGAAACAGAATATTTGAGACAGAAAAACATACTTATGTGATGGGCATTTTAAATGTAACGCCGGACTCCTTTTCCGATGGAGGTAAATTCAACCGCCTGAACCTGGCCCTTGCCCATGTGGAGCAGATGATTGCGGAAGGGGCGGATATTATTGATATCGGCGGGGAGTCTACCAGGCCGGGCCATCAGCAGATTACGGAAGAAGAGGAGATTCAGCGGATCGCGCCGGTGGTTACACAGGTAAAATCCAGATTTGATATTCCGATTTCTGTGGATACTTATAAGGCAAAGGTGGCAAAAGCCTGCCTGGAAGCAGGAGCAGATCTGGTGAATGATATCTGGGGATTGAAGTATGACAAAGATATGGCAGGGCTGATTAGCGAAGCAAAGGCGGCCTGCTGTCTGATGCACAATCGGAAGGAAGCGGTTTATCATAATTTTATGGAAGAGATGAAATCTGATTTGCAGGAAACTCTGAAAATAGCCGGGGATGCAGGAATTCCAGAGGATAAGATCATCTTAGATCCGGGCGTGGGATTTGGAAAGAGTTATGAGAACAATTTAGAGGCCATCTGCAGACTCGGGGAATTGCATCAACTGGGATTTCCATTGCTTTTAGGAACTTCCAGAAAGTCCGTCATCGGCCTTGCCCTGGATCTTCCAGTGGAAGAACGGATGGAAGGAACGCTGGTTACCACAGTGCAGGCAGTGTTAAGCGGGTGCGCCTTTGTCCGGGTTCATGACGTCAAAGAAAACAAAAGGGCGGTACAGATGGCGGAGGCCATTCGGGATGGCTGGCGCAGAGAACAGGAAATGGAATAGGCCATGGAAAGGACCGGGCCGCTGAGGGAAGCGGGGAAAGAGCCAGGCGGAGAAAGAGGCCATGGAAGGCGCGGCAGTTAAGAGGAACGGGCAGGCAAACAGATTTCAGGAGGACGGGCAATGAAAGAAGAAGCATGGGACAAAATACACATCAGGAATCTTGAAGTTTTTGGAAAACACGGGGTTTATCCGGAAGAGAACCGGTTGGGACAAAAATTTGAAGTGGACGCTGATTTGTACATTTCCATACGGGAAGCTGGATTAAAAGATGACTTAACAAAATCAATACATTATGGAGAAGTCTCACATTTTATGGCTTCTTTTATGACAGAGCATACCTTCCGGCTGATTGAAGCGGCGGCAGAGCAGATGGCAGAGGCCGTGCTGCTCCGATTTCCTGCTATGGAGAGAATCAGGCTGGAAATCAGAAAGCCCTGGGCTCCAATCGGCCTTCCGCTGGAATCTGTATCGGTGGAAATTGAGCGGGGATGGCATCAGGCTTTTGTAGCCATCGGCTCCAATCTGGGGGAGCGGGAAAATTATATCCAGATGGGAATAGAGGCTTTGAAGGCCAGGAAAGACTGTAAGGTGGAACAGGTATCGGAGATCATTGCCACCAGCCCCTACGGAATGACAGAGCAGCCGGATTTTTTAAACGGCATGATAAAACTCCGCACGCTGCTAGGACCCTGGGAATTGCTGAAGGCTCTTCAGGAAATAGAGCAGAAGGCCGGACGGGAGAGGCTGGTGCACTGGGGACCCAGAACGCTGGATTTGGATATTATATTCTATGATGATCGGGTGATCGATGCCATGGAACTTCAGATTCCCCATCCGGATATGCAGAACCGGGAGTTTGTGCTGAAGCCTCTGGCGGAGCTGGCGCCTTATCTGAGACATCCCTTGTTCCATAAAACAGCGGGTCAGATGCTGAAGGAAATAGAAAAGACGTAAAACCCCATATATATAAAATCCTGCGCACTATTCACAAGTTATGCTGCACGGCAAAAGATTTGCCGTGCAGTTGCGCCAGCCGCATGCCGTAAAGCGGCAATTTTCCTTTGTGCGGCTGTGTGCATATTGTTATGCTTAGCGTCAGTTTTTTCGACGCTTAGTATATTATTCCGGCGGTTAAATATCGCAGCAGATGGAGATTTGGGCAGGCAAAATGTTGCGGTATTTATACCCGTGAGCGAAATCATTTGCCAGAAGATTGTTCATAGCTTTGAGGAAAAAAGCAAATGATTTGGCAAATAAATATGCTCGTGAGTATAACCGCCGGAGTAATATTTCTTAACAGTTCTTAAGCCAGAAATAAAAGTCGGGAGTCGGAGCTATGTCAGAGAATGGAATGATATCAAAAGTCGGAATTATGCCGGAGGGCGGACTCATAACAGAGAAGCAGGAATTTTCCTATCAAATCGTAAATAGCGGCGTTTCTGTTCTGCGGTGCTACGGAGAAAACGGCCGGGTGGCGATTCCGGCGCAGCTGGAAGGGATGCCGGTGACAGAACTGTCCGATTATGCCTTTGCAGAGGAGATGGAAGGGGAACCGGAATATGACGGAGAACTTACCTGTATCTGCGGCGGATTGTTGGAAGAACTGTATCTGCCCCGGACCATTCGGCGGCTGGGCCGGTATGTGTTTTATAATTGTATCCGGTTTCGCAGGCTGTCTTTTTACAGTAATATTGCTTTTATGGGGGCAGGGGGCTTTACCGGATGTGAACGGCTTACCTGGCTTGCGGTGCATCAGACAGAAGGAAGGTCATGTCTGCGGGAAATCCTCCAAGATTTGAAACAGGCTGTGACCGTGGAATGTTATCCAATGTCTGAAATCAGCGTTCCTGCGCACTCAGGGGAAAGAAGCAGAAGCCTTCCCCTCTGGCGTTTGGTATTTCCGGAGTTTTTCGAGGAAGCGGTGGAAAATACTCCGGCAAGGATTATTTCCACCCAAACCCATGGAATGGGCATCCAGTATCGGAATACCTTTCGGAATACCCAGATTGTATTTCAGGAATATGATAAATTATTTGAAACTGGAAAATATAATATAGATTTTATAAATATTCTGAATATGGCAGTCTCAAGACTGATGTTTCCATATTGTCTGGAGCGTTCTGCCGGCGAAGAATACGGCGGATGGCTGAGGGAGCATTGGAGGCAATGTTCTGTCTGCCTGCTGGAACAGGAGAGCTGGGAAGAACTTTGCTGGCTGGCGGAAGAATTTGCAGGCACAAGAGAGGAATTGGAAACGCTGATACAGGCGGCAAACGACAGGAAAGATACACAGATGGTAAGCCGCCTGATGGATATTACTCACCGGAGATTTCCCAAAAAGACACGTCATTTTTCTTTATAGGATGATATATATAAATTAAATTTGATTTTAATAAAAGGAAAACAGTATGTTTGAAGAAGCTTTGATGGAAAAAATTGAGGTTTGCAACGAAATATTAAAGGATTGCAGAAGCGAGCTGTATCTGAACCTGCGTTTTCTGGATGTTGCGCTGAACAGCCTGACGCCGGAGCCTTCTATGACATTGGGGAGAACCGCAACAGACGGGAAAATTTTCCGATACAACCCAGAATTTTTGATCGCACAATACAGAGTTGGAAATGTGCCGGTAAACCGCTGTTATCTTCACAGTGTACTGCATTGCCTGTTTGGGCATGTCTGGAATCTCCCCCAGCCGGAGGAGGAGACGCTCTGGGATCTTTCCTGCGATATTGCGGCAGAATATGTGTTGGACGGTCTGGCGCTTCGCTGTCTGCGCAATCCGCCCAGACCTTACCGCAGAGCCGTGTATGACGGACTGCTGAAAAAGATTCCGGTGATTCACGGTGAAGGGGTGTTTCGTCTGCTGAAACAAGCGGAGCCGGATATCCGTATTCTGGCGAGGATGATGCAGGAATTTGCCGTGGACGAGCATGCGCTCTGGCAGAATAAGAATTCGGGACCCAAATCCCCCTTAGAACAGCAGAACCGCTGGAAAGACATCCGGGATAAGATGGAAACGGAATTGGAGACTTTTTCCAAGGAGGCGGCCGAAGATTCCAAAGGATTGGCAGAACAGATCCATATAGAAAACCGGGAACGGTACGATTACCGGGAATTTTTGAAGAAATTCTGTGTGCTGAAAGAGGAAATGCAGGTGGATCTGGACAGCTTTGACTATATTTTTTACAATTACGGCATGGAATTGTATGGGAATATGCCCTTGATTGAGCATCAGGAAACCAGGGAAGTGCAGAAAATTGAAGATTTTGTGATCGTAATTGACACTTCCATGTCCTGCAAGGCAAGCCTGGTGCAGAAATTTCTGGAAGAAACCTACAGCATTTTAAGCCAGTCAGAATCTTTTTCCCGCAGATTCTGTATTCACATCATCCAGTGTGACGAACGGGTGCAGTCTGATATTGTGATAGAGAATCAGAGACAGCTTGCCGCTTATATGGAACGGTTTCAGGTGAAAGGCATGGGCGGCACGGATTTTCGCCCGGCTTTTGAATATGTCAATTTGCTTCTGGCGAGAAAAACCTTCGGGAAGCTGCGGGGTTTAATTTATTTTACAGACGGATACGGGAGATTTCCGCTGAAAAAGCCTGTGTATGATACGGCTTTTGTGTTCTTTCGGGAGGATTATCAGGATGTGGATGTGCCGCCCTGGGCCATAAAGTTAATTTTGGATCGGGAAGAGCTGTATGTGAAATAGCTTTGGATCAGGCGGAAAAGATTGCAGATGAAATAATATAGAAAACAAGTTGAAAGATAGAAATTTAATGCAGATTAAAAAAGGAAACAGCAATGAACATTAAAAGAACCAAGGAAGAGATCAAAAACACCATAGAAGCTTATCTTAAAAAAGATGAATACGGAGCTTACGAAATTCCCGCCATCCGTCAGCGGCCCATGCTTCTGCTGGGACCTCCCGGCGTGGGAAAAACACAGATTATGGAGCAGATTTCCAGAGAATGTAAAATCGGGCTGGTGGCCTATACCATTACCCATCATACCAGGCAGAGCGCCATTGGCCTGCCCTTTATTTCCAAAAAGCAATACGGGGGCAGGGAATATGCCGTGACAGAGTATACCATGAGTGAAATTGTAGCTTCCATTTATGAGAAAATGGAACAGACCGGGCTTTCGGAGGGGATATTGTTTCTGGATGAGATTAACTGCGTATCGGAAACCCTGGCTCCTGCCATGCTGCAGTTTCTTCAGTGCAAATCTTTTGGAAATCATAAAATACCGGAGGGATGGGTGATTGCTGCGGCGGGGAATCCGCCGGAGTATAATAAGTCCGTGCGGGAATTTGATGTGGTGACCATGGACAGGGTAAAGCGGATTGACGTGGAGGCCGATTTTGAAGTCTGGAAAGAATATGCTTATCGCCAGGGGCTTCACGGAGCGGTTATTTCCTATTTAAATACCAGAAAACAGAACTTTTATCAGATGGAAACCACTGTGGACGGCAGGAATTTTGCAACGCCCAGAGGATGGGAAGATTTGTCGGATTTTATTCAGGTATATGAGAAGCTTGGAAAAACCCCGGACCGGGAAGTGGTGGCTCAATATATTCAATTTCCGAAAATCGCCAAAGATTTTGCAAATTATCTGGAACTGTATGACAAGTATCAGACCGATTATCAGTTAGAAGAAATTTTCCGGGGACATCTGGATGAAATTCTGTTAAAGAAAATCGGACATGCTTCCTTTGACGAGCGGCTCAGTGTATTGGGATTGATTCTTTCCAGAGTCAGCGAAATGCTGAAAAAGGCTGTGCAGTGGGAATCATATATGGAGCGGCTGCAGTCCTGTTTGTTAGAATTTAAGGAACTGACAGAGTGTAATTCAGAAATTTCTGACGGACAGCAGTTGAGTGTAGATGATTCAGAGGTTTCCGTCGGACAGCAGCTGACCGGATATGATACTGAAATTTCTGACGGACAGCAGCTGACCGGATATGATACTGAAATTTCTGACGGACAGCAATTGTTTTACAGTATATGCGATAAATTAAATAAAGATTATATTAGTTTAAAGAAAGCGGAACTTTTGAACAGGGAGGAAGATAAACAATATCAAAGGATTTTGCATGCCTTAGAAAGGTTCGGACAGACTTTGAAGATGGAAGGAATTCGGGAGAAACAGCCTTCCTTTGAGCGGGTCAAGGAAATGTTCGCCCTGGAAAATGAAACCTATGAGAAGCAGCGGAGTCAGTCGCTGGAGGCTTTGGAGTATGCGTTTGATTTTCTGGAAGGAGCCTTTGGGACGGGACAGGAAATGGTAATGTTTATCACAGAACTGAATTCCAATTATTACAGTGTGAAATTTCTGGAGGACTGCGGCTGCGAAAGATACTATCAGTATAATCAGGAATTGCTTTTTGATGAAAAGCGCAGAAAATTACTGGAACGTTTGTCATAAAGGAGGAAGAAGCAATGAAGAAGGCCACGATACTATTTGACCTGGACGGCACCTTGGTGAACACAGAGGAGGGCGTGGACAAAAGCGTCCGCTATGCCCTTGAAAAATACGGAATGGAGGCGCCGGATAAAGATACCGTCCGGCGGTTTATCGGCCCGCTGCTGGCAGATTCCTTTCAGCGGGAATATGGATTTTCGAAAGAGAAGGCCCAGGAGGCGGATCTGATTTTCCGGGAACGGTATGAAACCATAGGATTATTTGAGTGTGAATTGTTTCCCGGCGTGAAGGAGGCATTGCAGGTTTTAAAGGAAAAAGGGTATCAGCTGGGAGTGGCGTCCTCCAAGGAAGAAGCGCCCTGTTGCCGGATTTTGGAACGGCTGGGAGTGGCGCATTATTTTGACCTGATTTGCGGGGCAAGGTTGAAAGAGAATATCGGGGAAAAAGCGGAGGTGTTAAACGATGCGGTAAAGCGTCTTGGCATTTCCGATAAGAGGGAGGCCGTGCTGATCGGAGACAGCCGGTATGACGCCAGAGGCGCAAGGGAAGCGGGGATTGACTGCATCGGCGTTTCCTACGGATTTGAAGAGGATTTGGAGGAAATGCGCAAAGCAGGCGTAATGGAAATCTTTGACAGCCTTGCAGAAGTGATCGAATATCTGGAGCGTTAGACAGAGCGGATTACGTTCCGGTGCACTGACAGGGAATGCCTGTGTATTGGCAAAGTTTTCACAGACAGAAGGAATTTTAAGAAAAGGAGAATAAAAGGATGAGTATTAGAATTGGAATTTTAGGTTATGGAAATCTTGGAAGAGGGGTGGAATGCGCAGTCAGGCAGAATCCCGATATGGAGCTTGCGGCCGTGTTTACCAGAAGGAACCCTGCAGAGGTATCCATTCTCACCAGGGAAGCTGCTGTGTGCAGCATTTCAGAAGCGGAGGAATGGAAAGGGAAGATTGATGTGATGATTCTCTGCGGAGGAAGCGCCACAGATTTGCCGGAACAGACTCCTAAATTTGCCGGAATTTTTAATGTAGTGGACAGTTTTGACACCCATGCCAGGATACCGGAGCATTTTGCCAGTGTGGATCAGGCGGCAAAGGAGGGCGGAACCGTTGGAATTATTTCGGTGGGCTGGGACCCGGGGATGTTTTCGTTAAACCGTATGTACGCCAATGCCATTTTGCCGGAGGGAAAAGATTACACTTTCTGGGGCAAAGGAGTCAGCCAGGGCCACTCGGATGCAATTCGGAGGATTTCCGGGGTGAAAAATGCAAAGCAGTACACCATTCCGGTGGAAGCCGCGCTGGAATCGGTGCGCTCAGGAGAAGAGCCGGAACTTACCACCAGACAGAAACACACCAGAGAATGCTTTGTAGTATTGGAAGAAGGAGCGGATCCGGCGAAAATAGAAGAAGAAATCAAAACCATGCCCAATTATTTTGCAGATTATGACACCACAGTGCATTTTATCAGCGAAGAGGAGCTGCAAAAGAACCACAGTGGAATTCCCCATGGCGGATTTGTGATTCATTCCGGCAAGACAGGATGGGATCAGGAGAACAATCATGTCATCGAATACAGTTTGAAACTGGATTCCAATCCGGAATTTACAGCCAGTGTGATTGTTGCTTTTGCAAGAGCGGCATACCGGCTGTCCCAGGAAGGGCAGAAGGGGTGCAAAACAGTATTTGACATTGCGCCGGCTTATTTAAGTCCCAAAAGCGGCGAAGAACTGCGGAAGCGCTTATTGTAAGAACCACAGTGTTTCGTTCGTGTCCAAATATAAAAAGTTTAACGCCGCTAAATTAATTCTGGAAACTGCCGATATAAATCTCAGCTACGGATGGCATTTATTTCCAGGAAATGGAAGTAAGCGCCATTTTTTATCTTATAGGAAATTCCTTTGGATTTCCCATAAGATAAAAAATAAAGATGCGCAGAGTCTGCCCCAGCGAAGCGAGGGTACTCGCATGAGAGTTATAATGTCGCTAAAGCGACCCTACCCATTTTGTTTTGAATTGACCCGCAAAAGGAGGAAAAATTATGTTGAGCAGAGTTTTGAGCAGTACAGGAAATGGATATTTCTCACAGGCGGTTTCTGAATATGCCAGGAAGATGAAACCGGAGGAGAAGAAAGAACATTCTGCCGGAAAGTCCATTGGCGAATTCTCAGAAAAAGAATGGAACGGGATGCTGCATAAGGTGGATCTGACAATAGAAGAACATAAAGCAGATTTAAAGCACAGGGAAAAAGAGGCGCTGGACAAGAAAAAAGAGCAGGCGGAGGAAAACGTTTTCGGAAAAGGAGCTTCGGGACAGATATATGAGACGAATGTATTGTGGGACGGAAAGAAAGTCCGCAGTATGCGTTTTCATAAGATAGGAGAGGAAAAGCCTGCCGGGGAAGAGAAGGAAGAACAGAAACTGGAGATTATGGATACGATTTCCGATGATGTAAAAGATGAAGCAATACAGAAATTGATTGAAAACCGGAAGAAAGCTCCCTATTCCATGCTGGCGGATGAAAACGGGATGATCACTTATAACGGTGTGATGTTTCGGTGCGATGAAGAACGAAACAGCCTGTGTCTGGGAGACGTGTCAGATCCCAGTCAGTGCATTTCAGTTCCCTTAGAAGGAGGCGGACGCCTGCTGGTAAACCGCGATAGTATTGATGCGCTTTCCAAAGCTATCGGTATGTTTTCTCCGGAAGATATCCGACGGATTATGCAGGCCATTGCGCAGGACGGCAAAATCCAGAAGATAGAAATGGAGATTGAGGATATGACCAGCGGGGTGGAGGCGCTGGAGAAAGAGGAAGAATAAAAAGGTATCCTGATTGCCTGCGTCCGATAAAACGGGGCATACAATGAGAGAAACCTGGAGAGTGGAGGAACCTATGAATCCAAAAGGCAACCCAAACAACAATGCGATTTTTAAGTCATGGAACGTGATTTATCCAATCTTTATTTATTTTGTGGTGACCAATCTTGCCATGTCGCTGTTCGCCGTATTTGCCTCCTTCCTGGGGGCGGACGTTAAGGAACAGTACATGGCGCTGCAGACAGCGGCTGTGGCTGTGACAATTCCTTTTATTGTCCGTTACTACAGCAAGGACCGAAAAGAGCCAACGGTATTCTGGGCGCACATGGAACAGACGTCTGAAAAGAAAACTTCCGGCCAGAAAGCGGCAAACGCCGTATTGATGTTTCTGGCCGGCGCATCTGCGGGAGCGGCGCTGAACAATCTTCTGGCATTGACTGCGCTGAAAGAAATTTCACCGGGATTTCAGGAAGCAAACAGCAACTTTTTTGCAGGAGGGATGTTCTTTGAACTGCTAGGAGCGTGCCTGCTGACCCCGTGCCTGGAAGAATTGTTATACCGGGGCGTGGTGTACGGAAGGCTTTGCGATCTGCTGATTTCAGACAACGGGGAAAGGACTGGGGAGCATGCGAAAAGAGAGCAGAGAAACCGGCTGATTGCCATGGCGCTTTCTGCATTGCTGTTCGGCGTGCTCCATCAGAACCTGGTGCAGTTTGTCTATGCGGGGGCATTGGGAATGCTGCTGGCCTGGTTTGTGGAGGAGGCCGGACATATCTATGGCGCGCTGCTGGCTCATATAGGGGCAAACCTGATTTCTGTGCTGCGGGTGGAAACCGGAATGTTTCGGTGGATGGAGCAGAGCCGGGGCGTTTTTGCCGGGGCCACGGCAGGATTGGCGGTTGTCAGCATTGTTTTGCTTGGGGTGATTTGGCGGCTGAACAGGGAATGACATTTGCGCCATTGGCGCGCTGTGTCCAATAAAGTTTAGTCATTCAACGTTTGTCACAAGGAGTTCTTATCCAAGCGGGACTCTCCCTGTGACAAACGTTGCCGCATCGTTTCTTTCCTCTGTATTGCGCTGACACAAATCTATACATTTTCTGTACGAACCGTCTTTTGAGATTTCCCCAAAAGCCTTCACAGGCTCATATAATTTTAACACAATTCTATAAAATCTTAGAATTTCGAGACAAATCAATAAATTTCCAACAAAAAATTTCTTATAGTATTCAATAAAATTGTGCTTATAATAGCTGTAAATCAAGAAAATTAACAATAATTATCAGATAATTATGCAGAAATATATATAATAATCAAATTATCAGAAAACTTATGAAAAAAAGATATTTACAACCGGAGAAAAATATTGTATAGTTATGTCAGCGCTTTAACACAACAAAGTATCCATGCGGCCGTGAATCCGATTACAGGAAATTCCCGGCAGCAATTGGCAGGAAGGATGAGAACATGCAGGAGACCAAACGAACAGCCATGGGCATGTATGACCCGTGCTTTGAACATGACAACTGCGGCATCGGCGCAGTGGTAAATATCAGGGGAATCAAGACCCACCAGACCGTAGAGAATGCCTTGAAGATTGTAGAGAACTTAAAACACAGGGCAGGAAAAGACGCGGAAGGAAAAACAGGAGACGGTGTGGGAATCCTTCTGCAGATTTCCCATAAATTTTTTAAAAAAGCAGCAGCGGAAGCAGGAATTGGCCTGGGAGGGGAACGGGATTACGGCGTCGGCATGTTTTTCTTTTCCCAGGATGAACTGAAGAGGAACCAGGCCAAAAAAATGTTTGAAGTCATTGTGAAAAAGGAAGGCATGGAATTCTTAGGCTGGCGGAAGGTTCCCATTGCGCCGGAACAGCTGGGCCAGAAAGCTGTGGACTGCATGCCTTATATTATGCAGGGATTTGTGAAGCGGCCGAAGAACGTGGGAAAAGGACTGGATTTTGACCGGAAGCTGTATGTGGCGCGGCGGGTATTTGAACAGTCCAGCGATGACACCTATGTGGTTTCTTTGTCCAGTCGGACGATTGTATACAAGGGAATGTTTCTGGTGGAGCAGCTCCGTCTGTTTTTTGCCGATTTGCAGGATAAGGACTATGAGTCTGCCATTGCAACCGTACATTCCAGATTTTCCACCAACACCAACCCAAGCTGGGAGCGGGCCCATCCCAACCGTTTTATCGTACATAACGGAGAAATCAATACCATCCGGGGAAATGCCGATAAGATGCTGGCGCGGGAAGAAACCATGGAATCCGAATATTTAAAGGGAGAGCTTCAGAAGGTGCTTCCTGTGGTAAATGCGGAAGGATCTGATTCGGCTATGCTGGACAACACACTGGAATTTCTGGTAATGAGCGGCATGGATCTGCCTTTGGCGGTGATGATTACCATTCCGGAGCCCTGGGCCAACAATGCCGTGATGAGCCAGAAGAAAAAGGATTTCTATCAGTATTATGCAACCATGATGGAGCCCTGGGACGGCCCGGCTTCCATTGTATTCAGCGACGGAGATATCCTGGGGGCGGTTCTGGATCGGAACGGGCTGCGGCCTTCCCGCTATTATATTACAGAGGATGACAACCTGATCCTCTCTTCGGAAGTGGGAGTTCTGGACATAGACCCTATGAAAATCGTGGCAAAAGAACGGCTGCGTCCGGGAAAAATGCTTCTGGTGGACACTGTTTTGGGCCGGGTCATTGATGATGATGAATTAAAAGAAAAATACGCCAATAGACAGCCTTACGGAGAATGGCTGGATCGGCATCTGATTAATCTTTCTGATTTGAAGATTCCCAATCAGCGCGTGCCGGAGTATGAGAAAAAAGAACGCCAGAGAATGCAGAAAACCTTTGGCTATACCTATGAATCTTTGAAGGAAGCCATTTTGCCCATGGCGAAGAACGGCGGAGAAGGAACGGCGGCCATGGGAATTGACACGCCCCTTGCAGCTTTGGCGGGAGACCATCAGCCCCTGTTTAATTATTTTAAACAGAAGTTTGCCCAGGTCACCAATCCGCCCATTGATTCCATTCGGGAAGAAGTGGTGACAAGCTCCACGGTTTACATTGGCGAAGATGGAAACCTGCTGGAGGAAAAACCTGTGAACTGTCAGGCGCTGAAGGTAGAGAATCCGATTTTGACCAATACTGACATTATGAAAATAAAGTCCATGAAGGCGGAAGGCTTTAAAGTAGTGGAGATTCCCATTATTTATTATAAGAATACCAGCCTGGAGAAAGCCATTGACCGTTTATTTGTGGAGGCAGACCGGGCATACCGGGACGGGGCCAACATTTTGATTCTGTCTGACCGGGGCGTGGATGAAAACCATGTGCCGATTCCGTCCCTGTTGGCAGTGTCCGCCCTGCAGCAGCATTTAATTAAAACGAAAAAGCGGACGGCTCTTGCAGTGATTCTGGAATCGGGAGAGCCAAGGGAAGTGCATCATTTTGCCACATTGCTGGGATACGGCGCCTGCGCCATCAATCCGTATCTGGCTCAGGACACGGTAAAGCAGCTGATTGACGATCATATGCTGGATAAGGATTATTATGCGGCCATTGCGGATTACAATCATGCCATTATTCATGGGATTGTTAAAATTGCGGCCAAGATGGGAATTTCCACCATTCAGTCCTATCAGGGAGCCAAGATTTTTGAGGCAATCGGAATCAGTTCCGACGTGATTAACAAATACTTTACCAATACGGTCAGCCGCATTGGCGGGATTACGTTAAAAGATATTGAGGAGGACGTCAATGCTCTTCATTCCAGCGCCTATGATCCGCTGGGGCTGGAGACGGATTTGACCTTAGAGAGCCGGGGACGCCACAAAATGCGCAGCGGCGCAGACAGCCATCTGTACAATCCCCAGACCATTCATTTGCTGCAGGAGTCCACGAAGCGGGGGGATTACCAGTTATTCAAAGCCTATACCGCAGCGGCGGACGCCCAGGAAAAGAAGGCGAATATCCGCGGCATGATGGACTTTGCGTATCCCAAAAAATCCATTCCTTTAGAGGAAGTGGAAAGCGTGGATTCCATTGTGACAAGGTTTAAAACAGGGGCCATGTCCTACGGCTCCATTTCCCAGGAAGCCCATGAGACGCTGGCAATTGCCATGAACTCTCTTCATGGAAAATCTAACAGCGGCGAGGGTGGGGAAAGCCCGGAACGCCTGGTGACAGGCACAGACGGCAAGAATCGCTGTTCCGCCATCAAGCAGGTGGCTTCCGGCCGGTTCGGCGTTACCAGCCGCTATCTTGTCAGCGCAAAAGAAATCCAGATTAAAATGGCTCAGGGAGCGAAGCCGGGAGAAGGAGGGCATCTGCCGGGACAGAAGGTGTATCCGTGGATTGCCAGAACCAGGCTTTCCACGCCGGGAGTGTCGCTGATCTCTCCCCCGCCCCATCATGACATTTACTCCATTGAGGACCTGGAGCAATTGATTTATGATCTGAAGAATTCCAATAAAGACGCGAGGATTACCGTAAAGCTGGTATCGGAAGCGGGAGTTGGAACCGTTGCGGCAGGCGTTGCCAAGGCAGGGGCGCAGGTGGTTCTGGTTTCCGGATATGACGGCGGAACAGGAGCGGCGCCCAGCAGTTCCATCCACAATGCAGGGCTTCCCTGGGAACTAGGCCTTTCTGAAACCCATCAGACTTTGATTTTAAACGGGCTGCGCAACAAGGTTCGGATTGAGACAGACGGAAAGCTGATGACAGGGCGGGATGTGGCCATTGCCGCCATGCTGGGTGCGGAGGAGTTTGGTTTTGCTACGGCCCCCCTGGTAACCATGGGATGCGTGATGATGCGCGTCTGCAATCTGGATACCTGTCCGGCGGGAATTGCAACTCAGAATCCGGAGCTTCGGAAACGGTTTGCAGGAAAGCCGGAATATGTGGTTAATTTCATGCGCTTTATTGCAGAGGAACTGCGGGAGTATATGGCGAAATTAGGCGTCCGGACTGTGGATGAACTGGTGGGGAGAAGCGATTTGCTGAAAGTGCGGGAGGATTTGACAGAACGGGAGAAGGAACTGGATTTGTCCGGCATCCTGAACAATCCCTTTGCAGGCCCCAAATCCAAAGTGATTTTTGATCCCAAGCAGGTCTATGACTTTGAGCTGGAGAAAACCAAAGATGAAAAAGTTCTGATGAAGCAGTTGAAATTTGCCCTGGAAGGAGGACAGAGGCGCAGCATTAACGTGGAAGTCACCAACACGGATCGTTCTTTCGGCACGATTTTCGGTTCGGAAATTACCAAACGGTTCGACGACGCTTTAGAGGAAGACACCTTCCTGGTAAAATGCACGGGAGCCGGCGGCCAGAGCTTCGGCGCGTTTATCCCTAAGGGACTGACTCTGGAACTGGTGGGCGACAGCAACGATTACTTTGGAAAAGGGCTTTCCGGCGGGAAGCTGGTGGTGTATCCCCCTACCGGAGTGAAATACAGGCAGGATGAAAATATTATTATCGGAAATGTGGCCCTTTACGGGGCAACCAGCGGCAAAGCATTTATCAATGGAGTTGCCGGAGAACGGTTCTGCGTCCGCAATTCCGGCGCAGTTGCGGTGGTGGAAGGCGTAGGCGACCACGGCTGCGAATATATGACCGGTGGCCGGGTGGTAGTGCTTGGCAAAACCGGGAAGAACTTTGCGGCAGGCATGAGCGGCGGCATTGCCTATGTGCTGGATGAAGAAAATGATTTGTATACCAGAATTAACAAAGAAATGGTATTTTCCGAGGAAATCACATCCAAATATGACGTGATGGAATTAAAAGATATGGTGAAGGAACATGTGGCGTTGACTAATTCAGAAAAAGGCAAGGAAGTGCTGGAGCATTTCAGCGAGTATCTGCCGAAATTCAAGAAAATTGTACCCTATGATTATCACCGGATGATGATGTCCATTGTGCAGATGGAGGAAAAAGGATTGAGTTCAGAACAGGCGCAGATTGAAGCATTTTATGCCAATATGAAGAATTAGGAGGGACGCGGAAATGGGAAAACCAACAGGATTTATGGATTACAGCAGACAAACGGCAGAGGCGGCTTTGCCCCGGGAACGCATCAAAAACTTCAATGAATTCCATATCCCTCTCAGCAAAGAAGAACAGCAGATACAGGGAGCCCGCTGCATGGCCTGCGGCGTGCCATTCTGCCAGTCCGGCATGGAGCTGATGGGAATGACTTCCGGCTGTCCTCTGCACAATCTGGTGCCGGAGTGGAATGATCTGGTTTATACCGGAAACTGGGAACAGGCATACAACCGCCTGGTAAAGACAAATAATTTTCCGGAATTTACCTCCAGGGTATGTCCGGCGCTCTGTGAAGCGGCATGTACCTGCGGCCATTACGGAGACTCTGTTTCCGTCAAAGAAAATGAGCATGGGATTATTGAAAACGCCTATGAGCAGGGCTTTGCAAAGGCCAGACCGCCCAAGGTGCGCACAGGCAAAAAAGTAGCGGTGATAGGTTCCGGCCCCGCCGGCCTTGCCGCAGCGGATCAGCTGAACAAGCGGGGCCATCAGGTTACTGTTTACGAGCGGGAGGATCGCATTGGAGGGCTTCTGATGTACGGGATTCCCAACATGAAGCTGGAAAAGCAAGTGATTGACCGGAAAGTAAACATCATGAAGGAAGAGGGCGTGGAATTTATTACCGGCGTCAATGTGGGAAAAGATGTGAAGGCGGCAAAGCTGTTAAAAGAGTACGACCGGATCATCTTAGCCTGCGGGGCAAAGAATCCCCGGGATATTAAAGTTCCCGGCAGAGACGCCAAAGGCATTTATTTTGCAGTGGATTTCCTTTCTGCTACCACAAAAAGCCTTCTGGATTCTGGGCTGAAAGACAACAAATACATTTCCGCCAAAGGGAAAAAGGTGGTGATTATCGGCGGCGGCGACACGGGAAATGACTGTGTGGGAACTGCCATCCGCCACGGGGCCGCTTCGGTAACTCAGTTGGAAATGATGCCGAAGGCGCCAAATCAGCGGGCGGAAAATAATCCCTGGCCCCAGTGGCCCAAAGTCTGCAAGACAGATTACGGCCAGGAGGAGGCCATTGCCCTCTTCGGCCATGATCCGCGGATTTATCAGACTACCGTAAAGGAATTTATAAAAGATAAAAATGGAAAACTCTGCGGCCTGACTACAGTGAAGCTGGAAAGCAGGCAGGATGAGAAAACAGGACGTATGGTTATGGCGGAAACGCCAGGTTCCGAGCATAAACTGGATGCGGATTTGGTGTTGATTGCGGCAGGATTTCTGGGAACGGAAAAATATGCGGCGGATGCTTTCGGGATCACCCTCAATCAACGGATGAATGTACAGACAGAGCCGGAAAGCTATGAAACCAATGTGAAAAATGTATTTGCAGCAGGAGATATGCACAGAGGGCAGTCCTTGGTGGTATGGGCCATCCGGGAAGGCCGGGAGGCTGCCAGAGCAGTGGATGAGAGCCTGATGGGGTATACCAATCTGGGAGCCTGACGGATTTTGCAGAGAGCATTCGGGAGCGTATCGCTGCTGGGATCATCTTAGGCGCATAAAAATAAGGAAAAGGGCCGTCAGGAAATGGAATTTATGCGCAATATATGGTTGTGATAATGAAAATTCACAGCGATATATTGCGGAGATCCGCTATTTCCCCACAGCCCTTTTCCTCTTTGTTTCTATATTTAGTTCAAATCTTTAATGCAAATCAGCTTATGCCAGCGGTTGTTTCACTTTCTGATTTAATATATAAATTTGGGACGCTGCGCTGGCAGAATCAGTATCTCAGAATTAAATAGGAAAAGTCTATGAAATTGCAGTTTAATGTTGCAGTTTCATTATTCAAAAATCCGAATCTGATTCTTTGTTAATGATTCAATGGTCGAAGACAGAGTGTTAAAATCCGCAAGTAAATCTTTGGAGCAGATTTCCGCTTCCTGATAAATCTGCAGCAGTTTTTCGGTACGGCCGGCGCGGACAGCGGAAATCATTTCTGTTCCATAAGCATGGAATGCTTTGTGTTTGCCGTCAAGGCCAGACCATAACTCTGTAATGTCCGGATGGACAGGCTTTAAGGAGTAATAAAAATGGCCCAGGCCGCATTTGGTGCAGTCAGTCTGCAGTACTTTTAATTTACCGGTCTGAGCGATTTCCTGTAAGGTATTCAACCAATCCTGATGTGCCTTGACAGCGCTGTTCAGGCAGTTTAAAACAATTTGGTTATCCAGCATATAAAATGCGTCATTTGCCATGCTTCCCATGATCTTAGTAGATTCGTCCAGATGCTTTTCGATTGTTTTTGAGGGCTCTACAAGTTCCGCAATGGATTGGCTGGAAGCTGTCAGGGAATTGGTGTCTTCCTTCAGGATCTGGCATTCTTCATTTACCTGTTGCATCTGGTTGTCCAATTCATTGATGGAACTGCTGATTTCTTCGCTGACAGAGGCCAGGGAGGAAACGGAATTGGCGATGTTGTCCACGCCGATTCGGTTATTTCCGGTGAGCTTCCAGACATTCTGGATGTTTTCATTAATATGCTCCAGTTCCTCAACGGTGATGTCTACGCTGTCGGAACTTTTCTGGGAAGCTGTCTGGATGGCCGTTACAAAGGTTCCCATACGTCCGGTCAATGATTTTGTCTCATCTGCAAGTTCCCGTATTTCTTCTGCAACAACAGCAAATCCACGGCCGGCTTCCCCGGCGCGGGCAGCTTCGATAGAAGCGTTTAACGCCAGAAGATTTGTCTGGGAGGAAATGGAATTGATGGCAGAGATCACTTCATTCATGTGCTGAATGATGTCAAGAAGTCCATGGATATTTTCTTTCATTTCACCGGCATTGGAAATGGCAGAAGCAGACAGTTCCGTAACGGAGGTGAGAGTGTTTTCACAATTGCGGATATCCTCCATAATTTTGCCGGATTCATCGGAAACCTCAATAATTGTTGCAGTCAGATTATCATGGGCTTTGGATACTTCTGCGGAAATACTCGCTGTTTTTTCCGTGGATTCACTGATGGAAGTGACGGCGCCGGAAACAGAAGAGTTGATTTCTTCTATTGCTGCGGCGTTTGTTTCTAATGTTAAATCCATGGAGCTCATCTGAATCACTGCGTCCATTGTCTTTGTCAGAGCCTGCTCAAATTCTTTCCGTCCCGTCATCAGCCGTTGATGGATATTGTTTAATTCTCCGTTTTTCGGTTCATATGGCATGTCAATCAGTCTGGAAATAGATGCTATGGCAGCAGGATAAGCCTTTCTTTTTAATTGCATAATATTCATCCTTTCTGTTCTTCATTATAATGTGGATTCTTCTTTGAAAGCAGTTTCGGTGGCAAAGCCCTGTTTTTGTCCTCATTCTCTTGCTTTAAGCATTCGTCACAGATGTAATTGATCTTTAAATCATAGGAATGCATGGAGATATTAACCTGTTTTTGGAGCAAATCAGTCAGATCTTCCAGCACAATGTCCGATAATTTTCCGCATTTTCTGCACACCAAATGCTCATGCCTCACGGTTCTGTCATAACGGTCAGGGTAGCCCTCCACTGAGATTTTCCGAATCAGCCCTTTTTGATACAGAGAAGATAAGTTATTATAGACGGTAGCCTTCACTACGGTTTTGTTTTTTTTCTTTAAGCGAAGGAAAATCTGTTCTGCCGTTAAGTGAGTATTGGAATTGTTAATAATTTCTAAAATATATTCCGAATTTTTTGTCATAATCATCACTACTTACAAACAAAATTAGAATTATTCTAATTTTAACTCTTTTCCATCATTTGTCAATAGGAAATATTCCCCTGTGTATGAGTAGAGTTACGGACTTTGCAGCCAGTGCAAAGTCCTGGGCTGAATTGTTGCTGGGTATATAAAAGTTATGGAGAACAAGAAAAGTATTTGCAGGCCGGATCATTCTGTTTTATACTATAGAAAAACAAAATCGTTGGGAGGAACAGATTATGGTATACAAAGAGTTTCAGGATTTGAAGTTATCAGCCCTTGGAATGGGTGCAATGCGTCTGCCGGTGATTGGCAAAGATGACAGCAGGATTGATGAAGCTGCAACAGAAGAAATGGTGGATTATGCCATGAAACAGGGGGTCAATTACTATGATACGGCCTGGGGATACCACAGCGGCAATTCGGAGCTGGCAATGGGAAAGGCCCTGAGCAGATATCCCAGAGAGAGTTTTTATCTGGCCACCAAGTTTCCGGGATACGATCTCTCCAATATGGATAAAGTGGAGGAGATTTTTGAAAAACAGCTGGAGAAATGCCAGGTGGATTATTTTGATTTTTACCTGTTTCACAATGTATGCGAAATGAATATTGACGCATATCTGGATGAAAGCCATGGGATTTACCAATACCTGATGGAGCAGAAGAAAAAGGGCCGTATCCATCATCTTGGTTTTTCTGCCCATGGAAGCATTGAGGTGATGAAGCGTTTTCTTGAGGCTTACGGCAAAGATATGGAATTCTGCCAGATTCAGCTTAATTATCTGGACTGGTCTTTCCAGAATGCCAAAGGAAAAACAGAGCTGCTGCGGGAATATCAGATTCCGGTATGGGTCATGGAACCGCTGCGGGGCGGCAGGCTGGCAAAGCTTCCGGAACATGCCAAAGAAACGCTGAAAGCAATGCGGCCGGAAGAAAAGATTCCTGCATGGGCTTTCCGGTTCCTTCAGTCTGTACCAGGGGTAACCGTGACTCTTTCCGGTATGTCCGATTTAAAGCAGTTACAGGAAAATATCAGAACCTTTGAGACTGAATTGCCGTTAAACCAGGATGAAATGGACGCTCTGCTGTCTGTGGCAGACGGGATGCTGAACGGGACGCTTCCCTGCACCGCCTGCCGCTACTGTGTCAGCCATTGTCCGAAGAAGCTGGATATTCCTTCTCTGCTGGAACTGTACAATGAACATAATTTTACCGGCGGAGGATTTATTGCGCCGATGGCGTTGATGGCAGCGCCCAAAGAAAAGCATCCGGATTCCTGCATCGGGTGCAGAAGCTGTGAAGCAGTCTGCCCTCAGCAGATTAAGATTTCGGAAGCTATGGCAGATTTCGCGGAAAAATTAAAATAAACATTGTCTGCAGCAGGCATTTTATCGTTTATAGAAGGCTGGCAATTGTCTGCAACAGGCGTATTATCGTTTATAGAAGGCCAGCTGCAGCAGATATTTTATCGTTTATAGGAGGCCGGCAATTGTCTGCAGAGAGATTTTGGCTTCTCAGATAAAATAGATATATTATAGAAAGCCGTCTGCGATTTTCAGAAAATCTTTCGGGTATTTCTGAATAAAATCAGAGTAAACCATTCCCCGGGAAGCGATTTCTCTGCCAAGTTCCACAAGAAATTCGGGAATCTCAGATTCCAGCATAACGCCGAGCTCTTTGCCGAAAGATTCCTGGCCCTGAATGGGGCAGCCCATTTCATAGACGGCAAAGGCCGGTTTCGGGCCCTCCGGCGTCTGTTTGACGCCGCCTCTGAATCCAAGGTCAGCCACCGGATGGCCGGAGCAGGAAGAGGGGCAGCCGGAAATATGGATTTTGGGCAGGACATGATCCGGGAAGCGTTCTTTGCGGACTCTGTCAATGCAGGCCTTCAGAAGCGCCTGAGAATCCCTGGCTCCAACCTGGCAGATGGAGGCGCCGATACAGGAGACGGAGGTTTCAAAATAAGTCTGGGCTCCGTCTTCGGTCAGGGCAAGAATTGTTTCGGCTTCTTCGGCAGTCAGGTTGATGAGGTACAGGCTTTCATCCGGGGAAACCCGCAGCAGAACCTCTTCCATAGGAAGGATTGCATGGTATAGCCGCCGGAACAAATCGGGTTTGGGGCAGCCGCCGATGGGGTGATAGCAGACAGCGTACAGCCCTTTCTGCTTTTGGGGAATGGCTCGGGGATGGTTCAGCGTTTTTTCCATTCCCTGCTTTTTCATTTCGGGGGCAGTGACATTTAGGTCCAGCTGTTCTGAGTCCATTGCCTGGGTCAGTTTTTCCCGATATGCCCTGAGATATCCTTCTGTCCCCAGGGTATCCTGCAGAAAGCGGGTGCGGGATTTTGCACGGCTTTCGTAGTTTCCGTAAGCCACAAAAGTGTCAATCATGGCTTTGATGTAATACAGAATTTTGGAGGGAGCGACGCCAGAGGCAGTCAGAACTCCCATTTTCGGCTCCCGCCCCAGCCCTCCGGCGCTGTAAACGTCAAAAGTTCCCTGTGTGTTGGCTGCAAACCCCAGATCCCGGAAAGTGACATGAGTGATATTTTCCCTGGAATTGGAAAAGGCCACTTTTAATTTCCGGGGCAGCTTTACTTTGTGGATAAAGCCCAGCAAATATTCTGCCGCTTCTTTGGCATAGGGAAGCGTATCGAAACATTCCCCCTGCTGCACGCCGGAAAGAGGAGAGCACATGACGTTTCTGGGATAATCCCCGCCGCCGCCCCGGGTAATGATGCCGTGGTCAAAGGATTCCTCAATTAGTGCACAGACCTGCGCTTCGGACAGATTGTGGAGCTGAACGCTTTGGCAGGTGGAAAAGTGAACCAGGGAAATATCATATTTTTCAATACTTTCTGCAATGAAAAGCAATTGTTCCTTTGTAATTTCACCTCCGGCAAAACGAAGGCGCAGCATACTGGCGGCGCCTCCCCTTTGGGCATAGCTGCCGAATCCGCCGGAAAATCTTTTGTATTGGGCAATGTTGATGTCTTTTTGATAGAACTTTTTCGTCATTTCATGGAATTCTTTCAGGTCTCCCCGAAATTCTTCAATATAATTCTGGGACATAGCAACCTCCTGTACGGCACTTTAATAAAGAGTATGACAAAGACGCTGCATAAGATCTGCAGAGAGATGCAAAGTCTGTAATTTGCCGGATGGTTTCAGTATTCCCGGAAACGGGAAAAATACTCTGTCTGCAGCATGTTCCGGAAAAATTTTTATTTTATTTTTTTGACAAGTTCCGTAAATTCCTGCATTTGGGAAGTGACAGGATGACAGTGATTGTGGCAGAGGTAAAAGTAACGCTTCATAGATACATTTTCCACCGGGCAGATAAAAATGTCGCCTTTTTCTTCATATTCGGCTGCGCACCGCCAGGATAAAACGCCCAGGCCCAGATTATGGCGCACGGCGTCCACAATCCCGCAGCGGCTGCTGCATTCCCACTTTGTCGTAAAGGGGATATGAGAATGGAGCATAATATTTTCAAAAATCTCTCGGGTGCCGTTCCCCTTTTCCCAGATAATAAAATTCTGATGCCGCAGTTCTTCAATGGCGATGGATCTTCGTCCGGCAAAAGGATGGCCTTTTCCGCAAATGATGCACAGAGTGTCCTCCAGCACAGGTTCTGTCATAATTTCCTGATGGACAATAATTCCCTCCACCAGTGCAATGTCCAGTTCATTGTGAATCATCCGGTGCTCAATGGTCTGGGTATTGTCTACGAATACTTTGACGTCAATGTCGGGGGACTGGAGGGAGAGCTGTTCTGCCAGCGTGCCCATCAGGGTATTTCCCACTGTAAGGGTGGCGCCGATGCGCAGAGGACGCAGGGAGTTTGCATGTTTCATGGATTGCTCTAAATGTTCGTGGCTGGCTGCAATCTCTCTGGCGCTTTCTAACAGCAGCAGACCCGAAGGGGTGATTTTCAGTTCTTTGGGAAAACGCTCAAAGAGCCTGGTCTGATATTCATTTTCCAGATCAGAGATAATCTGGCTTACCGTAGGCTGGGAAATATACAGGCGTTTGGCTGCTTCGCTCATTTTCTTATATTCCGCTACGGCAATAAATGTTTTTAATTGTTTTAAGGTTGCCATATGAAATCCTCCTGATATATAGATAAAAACAGTGGTGTTTTGTCCATTGTTATCATAGTATGATACGAAAAAGGGTATGCTTGTTTGCCAAGCGATTTGCTATTTTTCCTGAAAGGGCAGGGATCTGCCGGCAAATCATTTGACGTATGACGGCCATGCGGCCCGCCGCACGATAGGCTAAGCGCGATGGAGGTTTTATAGGAAAATACCTATAGCTTAGTTTATATTTTACTATTTTACGTGGAATTTAACAAGTGCTATCATTAGAACATAGAGAAATTTGTCGAATTTTTATCAATCTTTTTCAACTTTTAAGGAGGTAAGATATGAAAGTAGTAGTACTTGGCGGGGTTGCAGCGGGCACTAAGATTGCAGCAAAACTGATGCGGGAAGACCGGGCAAATGAGGTCATTGTGCTGAATAAAGGGAAGAATATTTCCTATGCAGGCTGCGGACTTCCCTATTATGTGGGGCATGTGATTGAAGACAAGGAGCAGTTGATTGTGAATACGCCGGAGAAGTATGCCAAACTCACCGGCGTAACCGTAATGACTGAGACGGAAGCAACCAAGGTGGACCCGGAGGCAAAGAAAGTAACAGCTGTTAACCTGGCTACCGGGCAGGAACAGACCTATGATTATGACAAACTGGTAATTTCTGTAGGCGCAAGCCCCATCAAACCGCCCATTGACGGCTGTGATTTGGAGAATGTATTCTTCGTGCGGACGCCGGAGGATGCCATCCGAATCCGCGAAATAGTAGATGCAGGAGATGTGAAACGGGCAGTGGTAGTCGGCGCAGGCTACATCGGATTAGAGATTGCAGAGAACCTGAAATTACAGGGAGTCCGTCCGTTCGTACTGGATATGGCAGAGCATGCGCTTCCGGGATTCGATGCTGAGATGGCAGAATATGTGGAAGGCAAATTACAGGAAAGCGGAATTCCGGTGGTAACAGGAGTTGCAGTAACAGGGCTGGAAGGAAACGGCAAGGTGGAGAAGGTGCTCACCAGCAAGAAGGCATACAAGGCTGATCTGGTGGTGCTCAGCGCAGGAATCCGCCCCAACACATCATTCCTGGATGGAATCGGCCTGGAAATGTTCAAGGGAACCATCCTGACCAATGGAAAGGGAGAGACAAACCTTCCGGATATCTATGCGGCAGGGGACTGCGCAATGGTGCATAACGCATTGACGGAGAAGGCGGCATGGTCTCCCATGGGCTCTACCGCAAATATCAGCGGCCGTCTGATTGCCCAGAATATGATGGGCGCAGATCTTGGCTACCGAGGCGTACTGGGGACCGCAGTGTGCAAGCTTCCCGGCTTAAATGTAGGAAGAACCGGGTTGACAGAGGCTCAGGCTGAGGCAGAAGGCTTCCATCCTGTCAGCGTGATTACGGTTGTGGACGACAAGGCCCACTATTTCCCAGGTGCAGGAACATTTGTCATTAAGATGATTGCAGACAAGGATTCTTTGAGGCTGCTGGGTGTGCAGGTAATCGGCGCCGGGGCAGTAGACAAGGTGGTGGATATTGCTGTAACGGGCATTATGTTAAAAGGCACCCTGAATGATTTGGCAGATATGGATTTGGCTTACGCGCCGCCGTTCTCCACAGCGATTCATCCTTTTGAGCACACATTAAATGTGCTGATGAACAAAATTAACGGCAAGTTTGAGACATTTACGCCGGCAGAGTATGCAAAAGGCGCAGCCGAAGGATATAAAGTAGTGGATGCCTGCCTGGCGCCGTCCATTGAAGGCGCGCCTTATGTAGAGCTTACCACAGTGGAAGGCCCGGTAGAAGGACTGGATCCGGAAGAGAAAATTCTTCTTGTATGCAACAAGGGAAAAAGAGCTTACCTGCTTCAGAACCGTCTGAAATTCTATGGATATAAGAATACGAAAGTATTGGAAGGCGGAATCACGTTCAGCGACGTGGAAGTATAAAATATCATATTGCCAAACAGGCGCAGGCAGATGCTGATAGGATTCAGTTCCTGCAAAGAGATGTGCGCCTTATCATACAGAATAATGGTTCAGTCCCTGCAGAAATGGCCCATGCTGTTTCAGCCAGAGGAATATCAAATGCCTCTGGCGCAGGAGGCTGCTGTTAAAATAGAAAAAGAAAAGGAGATTGAGGGATATGGGATGTACAATCAAACCAGAAGAGATCAAGAGAGTAAAAGGACTCGGATTTCTCAACAACAAAGGAACAGATTTATTTAACGGACGTGTGATTACCGTTAACGGTAAAATCACTGCAGAACAGACCAAAGTCATTGCAGAAGCGGCAGAAAAATTCGGGAATGGAGATGTGGAATTTACCACACGCCTTACCGTGGAAGTGCGCGGAATCCATTTTGATAATATTGAGCCATTCCGTGAGTATATTGCAAAAGCCGGCCTTGAGACCGGCGGCACCGGATCTCTGGTTCGCCCGGTGGTATCCTGCAAAGGAACTACCTGCCAGTATGGACTGTATGATACCTTTGAGTTGTCTCAGAAGATCCATGAGCGCTTTTACAAAGGATATCACACTGTAAAGCTTCCTCACAAATTTAAAATTGCAACCGGCGGATGTCCCAATAACTGCGTTAAACCGGATTTGAACGATCTGGGCATCGTGGGACAGCTTGTGCCGAATGCAGAGGAAGATATGTGCAACGGCTGCAAGAAATGTCAGGTGGAAGCTGTTTGTCCGATGAACGCGGCAAAAGTGGAAGACGGAGAACTTGTCATTGACAAAAATGCATGCAACAACTGCGGACGCTGCGTGGAGCAATGTCCTTTTGATGTAATTGAAGAGGGAACTCCGGGATACAAGATTTATATCGGCGGAAGATGGGGCAAAAAAGTAGCTCACGGACAGCCGTTATCCAAGGTGTTTACTTCCGAAGAAGAACTTCTGGATACTGTGGAAAAAGCAATTTTGTTCTTCCGCGAGCAGGGCAAGACAGGAGAGCGTTTTGCAGACACCATCGCAAGAATCGGATTTGAAGAAGTGGAAAAACAGCTTCTTGCAAATGATATTTTAGAAAGAAAGCAGGAGATCCTGGATGCACAGCTCCATCTGGTAGGAGGGGCGACCTGCTGATTTTGGGAGGAATTTAAGAAATGGGTTCAAAGAAAAAATACGGTGCAATTCTGTTGTGCCTGATAATTGGATTTCTGGCAACGAAGTCCACAGATTTGCAGTCCTCTATGTTCGGGCGTGTGGTTATGGGCGGACCGATGGTTGCATTGTTAGTTTCCATGATTATCTGCAACATTATCCCGTCTGTGGATAAGGACTTTAAAGAAGGCACTACATATTGCAGCAAACAGTTCTTAAACTGGGGTATTATCATGACCGGCGGAACGTTAAGTTTTGCTGATATTATGGGAACCGGTGTCCGGGCGCTGCCTTTAATCCTGTTTAATATCTGCCTGTCTTTTGCAGTGGCAATGCTGGTGGGCAGAAAAATCGGAGTTACAAAGAATACTTCCGTTTTAGTTGGCGGCGGAACCTGTATCTGCGGCGGTACGGCCATTGCAACCTTAAGCCGCATTATCAAAGCGACAGATGCGGAAATCGCATTTGGTATGGCAGCGATTTTCCTGTTTGATACCATTTCCGCTTTTTCTTATCCGTACATCGCTCCGGCAATCGGATTTACTGAGAATCAGTTTGCTTTTGTAGCAGGCACTGCCATCAATGACACATCTTCCGTAGCAGGCGCTCAGGCTACTTATCAGGCTATGATTGGCAATCCGGAATTCAGCGGCGCACTGAATGTGAAGCTGGTGCGTACCACAATGCTGATTTTTGTGGCCATTGTCTGGACCGTTCTGATGGCGAAAGACGCCAAGAAGAATGGAGAAGCTGGAAGCAATGACAGCATTTTAGCAGTGGTAAAGAAGACGTTCCCCATGTTCATTCTCTGGTTTGTAGTGATGGCAGGTCTGAACACTTATGGCGTGTTCAGTGAAGTGGGAAGCGATCTTTTGAAAGTAGTCAGCAAATTCCTGTTTGCCTCTGCTTTGGCGGGCGTAGGATTTAAGATTAAGTTTAAAGATGTATTTTCCAAGGGATTGAAGCCGATTGCATTGGGCGGAATCACCTGGGCTTGTGTGGCGGCGTCTTCCTATATCTTTGCATTTCTTTTTGCAGGATATATCGGATAGAAATTGCCAATGGACAAAAAATATGTTATGCTTTATAAGCATCGGGGGCTGCCGATATGCAGCCCCCTTTTGGTGTTTTTCTATATGCCCGTAAGGTTTTTACAGGAGCGAACAGATGCGCGGTTTTTGCGCAAAAGAATACATAAGGAGAATCAGACATGCAATTTGGATTCTTAGGGATAAATTATAAAAATGCCCCTCTTGCGGTTCGGGACAGAACAAGCTTCACCGATGCCATGAAAATGGAATTTTTTCAGAAAGCGGAGGAAGTCGGGGTGGATCAGTGTATGGTATTGTCCACCTGCAACCGGAGTGAAGTGTATTATCTGTATGAGAGGGAGGAGCAGCAGGCTCAGGTACAGAGCATCTATGAAAAAATGTTTCCGGATGTGGAGTTGGAGGAACTTTTAATCAGGTTATCGGGGAATGAGGCTATGGCCTGGCTGTTTCGCATTGCGGCCGGCTTGGAGTCTCTTGTGCTGGGGGAGGATCAGATTCTGGGGCAGGTGAAGGATGCGCTGGACTTTTCCAGGACTATGGGATACAGCAAGAAAGAACTGAATAGAATCGTAAGAGATGGAATTACCTGTGCCAAACAGATCAAAACAGAATTGAAAATCAGTGAGAAGCCCCTTTCGGTCAGTTATATTGGAATTAAGAAGCTGGAGGAAGCCTGCGGCATCAGCGGGAAAAGGATTCTTGTGATTGGGAGCGGAAAGACGGCGGCTCTGGCCCTGAAATATATTTATGAGTATGCAGATATTTCCGTCATTGCATGCAGCAGGACGTATGCGCATGCCAGAGATTTGAGGGAACAGTTTCCGCAGCTTGAGATTGTTCCGTATGAAGCTTGGCGTCAGGCGGTGGGAGCCTGCGATATTGTAATCAGCGCCACATCTTCTCCCCATCTGGTGGTGCGCAGAGGGGATTTTACCCCGACACGTCCGGTCACTTTGCTGGATTTGGCGGCGCCGAGGGATATTGACACTTTATTTTCGGAAGATCCTCTGGTGACGCTGATCAATCTGGATACCCTGCAGGCCATTGCAGGAGAGAATCAGAAGGAACGGGAACGCCTGGTGGCAGAGAGCAGGAAACTGATAGAGGAAAAATTGCAGGAAACCCAGGTATGGCTTTTGCACAGCCGCATGGATTCCACCATCGAATCTCTGCAGCAAAGGTGCAGCGGAATTGAGGAAGACAGCTTTTGCTATTTGAACCGGAAAATGGAGCTTGGCGCAAGAGAGCAGAAACTTTTGAAAAAAGTGCTGCATGCGTCTTTGCAGCGGCTGCTGCGGGAGCCGATTCAGGAGTTAAAGCGGCTGGATTCCGAGGAAGAACAGGAAGAATATAAACGGCTGGTAAAACAGTTGTTTCAGATATAGCATTTGAATGAAAGAACAAGAGTGAGTATAATTTAGATAGGAGAAAAATTATGGAATACAGGATTGGAACAAGGGGTTCGAAGCTGGCATTGGCCCAGGCGGAATATGTATGCGGCAGGCTGGCGGAGGCTTTTCCGGAGGACGCCTTTGAGATTCAGGTGATTAAGACAAGGGGAGATGTGATTTTGGATAAGCCTCTTCATGAAATCGGGGATAAGGGAGTATTTGTAAAAGAAATTGAAGAGAAGCTGTTAAGCGGCGAGATTCAGATTGCCGTTCACAGTATGAAGGATATGCCGTCCTCTCCGGCTCCCGGTCTTGTGTTTACGAAAGCATGGAAACGGGAAGATCCGAGAGATGTCCTGATTCTGCGGGAAAAGAAATCATTGTCAGAATTGCCCCGGGGAGCGGTGATCGGCACAGGAAGCAAGCGCAGGGAGTTTCAATTGAAGCGTCTGCGGCCGGATCTCCGGGTCGTGGGGATTCGTGGAAATGTAGATACCAGAATCCGGAAAATGAGAGAAGAGAAGTTAGACGGGATTCTTCTGGCTGCCGCAGGGCTGCATCGGCTGGGTATGGAGGACAGCATCAGCCAGTATCTGGAGCCTGAGGAGATGATTTCCGCACCGGCCCAGGGGATTCTGGCATTGGAAATCCGTGAGGGAGAGCAGAAGCTTTTGGAGATGATAAACAGGCTCAGCGATGAGGAAACGGATGCCGCCGCAAAAGCAGAGCGGGGATTTCTGCAGCGGATGGGAGGAAGCTGCCATATTCCGGTGGGGGCAATCCTGCGTCCCGCGGAGGGAGGATTATTCGGCGGTACTGGCATAGAAGGTTCCAACGAGCTGCCTTGTTCCGGCGAAGGGCATATAACCGGCAGTTTTAGTAATGCGTACGGCAACGAGCTGCCATGTTCCGGGGAGGAAGCAGAAGTCCGGGCGGAAGCGGCGTGCCAGATAAAGCAGCCGGAAACAGCGGAGAAAACAGTTCAGAAATACCGTCTGGATGCAATGTTCGGAGATGAGACGGGAACCAGGCAGGCTTATGTAACGGTATACGGAACAGAACCGGAGGAACTGGCAGAGGAAGCGGCAAAGGAGGTGCACAGGAAAATGGCGGGCAAAGTAACTTTACTGGGAGCAGGCCCGGGAGACCCGGGGCTGATTACAGTAAAAGGCTTAGCGGCGATCCGGGAAGCCGATTGTATTGTGTATGACAGGCTGGCGTCGCCGGAACTTTTAGCGGAGGCAAAGCCTCAGTGTGAAAAAATTTATGTGGGGAAGGCAAATCATTGCCACACCATGAAACAGGAGGAAATCAATCAGCTTTTGGTGCAAAAAAGCATGGAATATGACAGAACCCTCCGGTTAAAGGGCGGGGACGTCTATGTGTTTGGAAGAGGCGGGGAAGAAGGGCTTTATCTGCGGCAGCAGGGCGTGGAGTTTGAAGTGATTCCGGGCATCAGTTCCTGTATTGCCGGGCCCGCCTATGCGGGAATTCCCATTACCCACCGAGGAAAAGCATTGGGATTCCATGTGGTAACCGCCCATGACAGACGGGATGAACTGGCAGATATTGATTTTAAGGCCATGGCAAGAGGGAAGGAAACCTGTGTATTTTTGATGGGATTGAGCAAAGTGGAGGAGATTGCAAAAAAGCTGATGGCGGCGGGCATGCGGGGAGACGTCAAAGCAGCCGTAATTTCCCGGGCCACTACCCCGAAGCAGCAGACCTGTGTTTCTGATTTGCTGCATATTGCAGAGAAAGTGAAAGACGCCAATCTGGTTTCGCCGGCGTTGATTATTGTCGGAGATGTGGTGTCTCTGCGGGAAGATTTGAATTTTTACGAAAACCGTCCCCTGTCCGGAAAACAGTATTTGATACCCAGAATCGGAAGCAGGCCCACCAGGCTGGGAGAGCTGCTAAAATCACAGGGCGCCCTTGTGGATGAAGTGCAGGTGGGAGAAATTGTAAGCGGCGGAAATTTTCCGGCCGAAGAGCTTGGCAGTGCAGACTGGCTGATTTTCACCAGCAAAAACGGCGTGAACTCCTTTTTCCGGCAGTTTTGGGAGCAAGGGCTGGATCTTAGAAGCCTGGCTTCCATAAAGATTGCGGCCATCGGCGGGAAAACAGCAGAGACGCTGAAAGAACTGGGACTTTATGCAGATTTGATTCCGGATGAATTCCACAGTGACGCGCTTGCAGAAGCGATGAAACAACGGCTGACCGGTTCTGAGACTGTCTGGTATCTGAAAGCCGGGAATGCAGACAGCCATTTGAGAGAAGCGCTGGAAGGGCATTGCAGATTCCGGGAAATTACTGTATATGAAAATTGCGCAGCTAAGCCAGATCTGGAGGGGCTTGCGCCTTTGCATGAATACAACGGAATTCTGTTTACCTGCGCTTCCTCAGCAAAACGTCTGAGTAAGGCCATGGGAAATATATGGGACTTATGCAAAATTTACAGCATCGGCCCGAAGACCACAGAATTTTTGAAAAAAAGCGGCGCAAAGGCAGTGTTGGAAGCAAAACATTCCACGTATGAGGGACTGGCGGAACGAGTGATGCATGAAGAGGAAAATAAAGATTAAGAAAGGCAATTTTTTGATATAGACTTAACAGGGAATACATGGAGAGGAAAAATTAGGATGAAGAAGGCAATTTTTTTTGATATTGACGGAACAATCTGGGACAGAAGCCAGTGGATTCCGGACAGCGCCAGGGAGGCGTTCCGGCTGATGAAACAGCAGGGGCACTATCTGTTCATCAGCAGCGGAAGAACCAGGGTCTTTATTCCGGATGAATCATTGATGCCCCTGGGCTTTGATGGAGTGTTGGCCGGCTGCGGAACCTACGGGGAGTTCCAAAAGGAAGTAAAATTCTATCACAGAATTCCTCTGGAGGAGATTCAGAGAATCAATGAAATCCTGCGGGATCTTGGTGCGGCTTATATTCTGGAGGGACGTCATCTGCTGTATCTGGACGAGGAGCGGTTTTCAGATAAATCCTCTTTTTCACGGAAAATCAAACAGGCTTTAGGACAGAACGTGGTGCGGGTGACCGGCAATGAAGAGAGCCTGGAGGTCAGCAAATTCTGCATCAATTATATGGATGACAAGGAGCGTCAGAAAGAGCTGGAGCGTGAAGTGGGGAAAGATTATACCATTATCTACCGGGAGGGTACATTTATGGAAGTTGTGCCCAGAGGATTTAATAAGGCGACAGGCATACAGGAGATTTGCAGGATGTTGGATATTGCTCAGGAAGAAACCTATTCTTTCGGAGACAGCTCCAATGATTTGGATATGCTGGAATATACAGCCCATTCCGTTGCCATGGGAGACGGAATGCAGGAGGCCAAAGATGCAGCGGAATATGTAACGGCGCCGCTGGCAGAGGACGGTATTTATCAGGCATGTAAACATTACGGGCTGATTTAGAGAAAAACAATTGACAAATAAAGCAAACTGGAATAATATGTTAGGAAGTAAATAGATAACAATGTCAACTATTTACTTCCTAACATATTTTTTGTTTGGAAATGAAGCAATTTATCAAAAACGGGGACAGAATTATGAGAGAAACAGAAGTGCACAGCAGGCTGATGTATGCATTCCAGCGGATTCGGAAGGTAAACATCATGTCCGGGGCAAAGATTTCCAGAATGGAATTTTTTGCTCTGCAGGTAATCGGCGGTTATCAGCAAAAAACCGGGCTTTCCGGTATCTATGTGTCACAGCTGGCAAGGCAGCTTAAGATTGCCTCATCCCAGACCTCCAGAATGCTGAAAGGTCTGGAAGAACGGGAGCTGATTGGACGGAGCACAGACGCCAGGGACAGACGCAACACATATGTATTTTTAACGGAAAAGGGGAAGGAAACCTGTCGTGGGACACAGGATTACCTGAAAAATTACATGAAACGTGTGCTGCAGGCCATAGGAGAAGAACGGGTGGAAGAATTAATCAGCCTTTGCAGCGAGCTGGCAGAAGTGATGGAACAGGAGGCAAAGAATCAGGAGGAATGATGAATGGGAAAAATATTTCAATATCTGAGCAGATATAAGGCGGCCGTAGCAGCCATTATTCTGCTTTTGATTCTGCAGGCGTATTGCGATCTTTCGCTGCCTCAGTACATGTCTGATATTGTGGATATCGGTATACAGCAGGGCGGCATTGCCCATACGGCGCCGGACGAGATGAGAGAGGAGACGCTGGAAAATATCTGTTTGTTTCTCTCCGAAGAAGACGGCGGCGCTTTAAGGAGCGCCTACGCGAAAAATGATGCGGGTAATTATGTGAGAGCAGAAATGAACCAGCAGGAATTAGAGGAACTGGATGAACTTCTGGGAATGCCTTTTGTGGTTATGTCCTCTATGAGAGAAGAAATGGGAATGGAGCCGGAAGATTTGCGGCTGATGCTGGACGGCGGACAGATTGCCAAAGAACAGATTTTGGAAATGGTGGAAAAAGTCAGGGAAAATATGGGTGACATGAGCGATACGCTGATTGCCCAGCGGGCAGGCCTTTTCGTAAAGGAAGAATATCAGGCATTGGGCTGGGATCTTGGAGACTATCAGAACCGCTATATGCTTCGCACCGGCGCAAAGATGCTTGCCATGGCAGTTGTGATGATGGCGGTGTCTATCCTGGCAGGACTGATTGCGGCACAGGTTTCCGCCAGATTGGGCATGGAGCTGCGGGGACAGGTTTTTCAGAAAGTGATTTCTTTCTCCAACCGTGAAATTGAGCAGTTTTCCACTGCTTCTCTGATCACCAGAAGCACCAACGATATTCAGCAGATTCAGATGGTGGCGGTTCTGCTGCTTCGGATGGTTGTTTATGCTCCGATTATCGGAATCGGCGGTATCTTTAAAGTGGCCCATACAAAAACGGGGATGGGATGGATTATCGGAGTTGCCGTTGGAAGCATTATTTTTCTGGTGGGAATCCTGATGTCTGTCACTATGCCGAAATTTAAGAAAATGCAGACGTTGGTTGACCGGATGAATCTGGTGTCCCGGGAAATTCTCACAGGAGTTTCTGTAATAAGGGCATTTTCCAGAGAAAAATTTGAAGAAAAGCGGTTTGCGGGAGCCAACCGGGATTTGATGAAGACCCAGCTATTTACCAGCCGCGTCATGTCCATGATGATGCCGGCCATGATGCTGATTATGAACTGTATCACAGTTTTGATTGTATGGTTTGGTTCGAAGGGGGTGGATCTGGGCAATCTTCAGGTGGGGGATATGATGGCGTTTATTACCTATACTATGCAGATTGTGATGGCATTTCTGATGATTACCATGGTGTCAGTTATGCTGCCCCGTGCAGGAGTTGCCGCCAACCGTATTGATGAGGTGATTACCACCCCGGCGACTGTGTTAGATCCGAAGCAGCCGGTGGAGAAAGCTTCGGCGGACTGGAAAGGAAAAGTGGTCTTTGAGGATGTATCCTTCTCTTATCCCGGCGCAGAAGAGCATGCCGTATCTCATATTTCTTTTACGGCGGAGCCTGGGAAAACCACTGCCATTATCGGAAGCACCGGGTGCGGAAAAACTACGATTTTAAACCTGATTCCCCGGTTTTACGATGTGACGGAAGGAAAAATTACCATGGACGGCGTGGATATCCGAAAGATGCCTCAGAAGAAACTGCGGGATTTGATCGGCTATGTGCCTCAGAAAGGGATGATCTTTTCCGGCACCATTGCCTCAAATCTGCAGTTTGCAGGAAATGTTTCGGAGGAAATAATGCAAGAAGCGGCCAGAATCGCTCAGGCAGAGGATTTTATTCTGGAAAAGGAAGACCAGTATGACAGCGCCATCGCTCAGGGCGGGAGTAATGTATCCGGCGGGCAGAAGCAGCGCCTTTCCATTGCAAGGGCCGTTGCGAAGCAGCCGAAGGTATTTCTCTTTGATGACAGTTTTTCTGCGCTGGACTATAAAACAGATGTGGCATTGCGCAAGGCATTGGCGGAGAAAACAGAGAATGCTGCGGTAATTATCGTGGCGCAGCGTATCAGCACGATTCTGCATGCAGATCAGATTATTGTTCTGGAGGATGGGCAGATTGCCGGAATGGGCACACACAGGGAGTTAATGGAACGTTGTGAAATTTATCAGGAGATTGCGAAATCCCAGTTATCCGAGAAAGAGCTGAACGAGACGTCAGCAGAGAAAGGAGGCGCTTTCCATGAGTGAACCGAAACGGCCGGGGAGAATGGGTCATGGCCATGGGCGCGGCGGAATGATGCCGGGAGAGAAGGCGAAGAATTTTAAAGGAACGGTAAGAAAGCTGATTCAGTATATGGGGAGATATAAGATTCTCCTGCTGACAGTGCTGATCTTTGCCGTTGCCTCTACCGTATTCGGCATTGCGGGGCCGAAGATTCTGGGCCAGGCGACCACAGAGCTTTTCAATGGATTGGTGGCAAAGATATCAGGCGCCGGGCAGATTGAATTCGGCAAAATAGGAAGAATCCTGTTGTTTTTGATTTGCGTTTATGTATTCAGCGCCTTGTGTTCTTTTGTTCAGGGCTTTATTATGACGGGAGTGACCCAGAAAATCTGCTTTCGTTTCCGGGAGGATATTTCTTCCAAGATCAACCGGATGCCCATGAAATATTTTGAGTCCAGGACGGTAGGAGAAGTATTGTCCCGCATTACCAATGATGTGGATACGCTGGGTCAGGGATTGAACCAGAGCGTGACCCAGTTGATAACGTCTGTTACAACGATTCTCGGCATTTTGATTATGATGCTTGGCATCAGTCCGGTTATGACCTTAATAGCCCTTGTGATTCTTCCGGTGTCCGGCGTTCTGATTGGAATTGTTGTGAAGTTTTCTCAGAAATATTTTGTGGCTCAGCAGAAATATTTAGGGGAAATCAACGGACAGGTGGAAGAGACGTTCAGCGGGCACAATATTGTAAAAGCGTTTAATAAAGAAGAGGATATGCTGGAAGTGTTTCAGGGAACCAATGACAAGCTGTTTCAGTCTGCCTGGAAATCTCAGTTTCTGTCCGGCATGATGCAGCCTATTATGGGATTTGTGGGAAATCTCGGTTATGTGGCTGTGGCCGTTGCAGGAGGAATGCTTGCAGTAAGAGGAAGCATTCAGGTGGGTGAGATCCAGTCCTTTATTCAGTATGTCCGCCAGTTTACCCAGCCCATTGCCCAAGTGGCGCAGGTTTCCAATATGCTGCAGTCTACGGCAGCGGCGGCGGAGCGTGTTTTTGAATTTCTGGGAGAGGAAGAGGAGGATTTGACGGCAGAACATCCGGTGAAGCTTCAGAAGATGGAAGGAAGGGTTGAATTTGAACATGTACAGTTTGGATATCAGCCGGAACAGGTGATTATTCATGACTTTAACTGTCAGGTGAAGCCGGGGCAGATGGTGGCGATTGTAGGGCCTACCGGGGCCGGGAAAACCACAATGGTAAAGCTGCTGATGCGTTTTTATGATGTGAACAAAGGCAGCATTCGGGTGGACGGCCATGATTTGAGGGATTTTAACCGCAGTGAATTGAGGGAGAATTTCGGAATGGTGCTGCAGGACACCTGGCTGTTTCAGGGAACCATTATGGAAAATATCCGTTACGGAAGGCTGGACGCCACCGATGAAGAGGTGATTGCGGCGGCCAAAGCGGCCCATGCCCATCATTTTATTTCCACCCTGCCGGGAGGCTATGAGATGGAATTAAATGAGGACGCCAGCAATGTGTCCCAGGGGCAGAAGCAGCTTCTGACCATTGCCCGGGCGATTCTTGCGGATAATCCCATTCTGATTCTGGATGAGGCCACATCTTCGGTGGATACCCGTACCGAGGAGCGGATTCAGAGGGCCATGAACAATCTGATGAAAGGCAGAACCAGCTTTGTGATTGCCCACAGGCTTTCTACGATCAAAGATGCGGATGTGATTCTGGTGATGAAAAACGGGGATATTATTGAGCAGGGAAATCATCAAGAGCTTTTGGCGCAGAATGGATTTTATGCGGAGCTTTATAATTCTCAGTTTGAGGCGGCATAACCGATAGAGAAAATCTTTTAGATTTCGGTACGGACAGCAATATTCAAAAGGGGCGACCCTTCTGTATTGCTGTCCGTATCAAATACAAATTGTTTTCTGCAGTATGAAAAGGCAGACGGTTACCATTTCAGCAAAGCGGCGCCCCAGGTAAGGCCGGCGCCGAAACCGGAAAGCAGAAGGAGATCTCCCGGCGAGAGCTTTCCTGCCTTATGCACCTCATCCAGAAGGATGGGGATGCTTGCAGCAGAGGTATTGCCGCAGTGATCCACATTGGAGGGAAATTTCTCTAAGGGCAGTTTCAGTTTCCGGGCAATGGAGGCGATAATCCGGTAATTTGCCTGGTGGAGCAGATAATATTTCACCTCGGATGCCGGAAGCTCTGCCTGGGCAAGAAGGGATTGAATACAGGCCGGAACTTTCTTTACCGCGAATTTAAACACTTCCTGCCCGTCCATGTACAGATAATCAGGGGCTGTGCCGGTAGCGATGTAAGGGTTATTGTTGGCGCGGTTTTTACACATCAGAATTTCCCCGCCGGTTCCGTCTGAGCCCTGCAGGGAAGCAATCATCCCTTCTTGGGAGGCTTTTGCAACCACGGCTCCTGCGCCGTCTCCAAACAGAACGCAGGTGGAACGGTCTGTCCAGTCTATTATTTTGGAAAGAGTTTCCACGCCGATAATCAGGGCAGTCTGGTAAATTCCCGCCTGAAAATAGGCGTCTGCAGCGTGTAGGGCAAACAGAAAACCAGAGCATGCCGCATTGATGTCAAAAGCAGCAGCTTTCATAGCGCCCAGTTCTTTCTGCACCATACATGCAGCGCTTGGAGTAATAAAATCAGAAGAAACAGTTGCCACAATAATCAGATCAATCTGTTCCGGCAAAAGTCCGGAATCTTCCAAGGCAGCCCTGGCGGCGCTGGCCGCCATTGACAGTGTGGTCTCTGTTTCGGAGGATACCAGATGACGCTCCCGGATACCGGTTCGGCTCTGAATCCATGAATCGCTGGTATCCACAATGGTAGAAAGATATTCATTTGTGGCGGATTTATCCGGAAGGCAGCTTCCGGTTCCAATAATTCTTGCTCTCATCGTAATTCCTGTCCTTATTAGTTTGATAATCAAAATATTTATATGTCTACTATAAACGCGGACAGGGAATTTGTCAATGGAAAGTTTTTGCCGCAGAATATTTTCGGTAACAGTTCAGCCTTCGCCTTCACTGTTACCGAACCCAGCCCATTTAAAGTTTGCTTTCAGCAAAGGGCTGGATTCCTGGCTCAATCTACACACTCTCACGGACTTTGCTAAAAGTGCAAAGTCCTGGGCTGAACTGTTACTATTTTCCGTAACCATTCACAGTCTTCAGCCGCTCATAGTAACGGCATTTGTCAAAAGTCTGTTACATGGTCCTGTTCAAATGCCAAAGCTGAGCGGCATATGCAATCTGTCCGAGAAAGTATGCGCCGATGATGGTAAAGCAGGAAACGGTTGTCATATATCCGGTAAAAATTAAAGCGAATAAGGAAAGAACAATTGCAATGCTCATCACTTTGTATCCGCTTGCCATTGCGGCATTGTTTATCGCAATATTCCTCTCGTCATGTTCTTCAATTTCCATTTCTTTGGTTTTCTTCGTAAATAAATCACAGGCGCCGGCTGTTATAAGCAGGCTGCCGATAAGAGAGGCGCCTGCCACAATCAGATCAGGACGCGGCACAGGGACCAATTCATGTATGCCCAGTCCGTAGGTCAGCAGTCCTCCCAGCAGAATCACAAAGCCGGTAACCGTCATTAAAACAGATGAACTTTTTTTCATATTCATTCCTCCTCGTAAATAAAGATTTCTTCAATGCTCATATTAAAATATCGGGCAATTTTGAATGCAAGCTGTATGGATGGATTGTATCGCCCATTCTCTAAAGAACCTATGGTCTGCCGTGATACTTCCAATGTACGGGCCAAATCTTCCTGCTTGATTCCCCGCTGTTTCCGCAATTCTTCAAGGCGGTTTTTCATAGACGCCTCCTTTCTGTGGAAAGTTTACTTTCTATATGTGTATTATAGCATGGTTGAAAGAAATGTCAAGTATACTTTCCATTTTACTGAATGATGGGTTACTATTTACAGCCGAAATGCGCATAAACTGCGCATTTACGGCCTGACACAGTTGATTATATGGGCATTTGCGCTTAGATAAAGGCTGCTTTATCTAAGAGGTTTTCGTGATTTTTGAATAATATATTGAAATAGAATTAAGATATTTAGACGGGCAGCGATGGAGCGTTTTTTTGTACCGCAGGAAAGACCTTGCCATGTTAAATGCAAGCGCTAATCTGGCTGTCCTGCGTGTTGTTGCATGCTACGTGGGCAAAGACCTTGCCACGCTAAATGCAAGCGCTAATCCTCCGCTATGCCGGGGAGTTTAGATAAGATTGCGGAATAGATGGAAACATCTCCTTTCTAATGCATATGATAAAGGAAAACAGTTGCTTTGTGCCCATAGGAGCACAAGAAGGAGAAACCATGGCAATTACAATAATTTTGGATGCCGGCCACGGAGGGTATGACAATGGGGCTTCCTACAACGGAAGAAAAGAAAAAGACGACAATCTGAGGGTCACCCTTGCAGTGGGAGAGAAACTAGAAGACGCCGGATACAATGTGCTCTATACAAGAACCACAGACCGTTACGATTCTCCCTTTGAGAAATCTCAGATAGCCAACCGTTCCGGAGCAGATTATTTTATTTCTTTTCACCGGAATTCCAGCGCCGTTCCCAATACCTATAACGGCACTCAGGCTTTGGTATATGAGCTTGGCACGGAAGCGGCAAGGCTGGGAGCTTCCATCAATCAGGAACTTGTGGATTTTGGATTTAAAGATCTGGATGTGGTGGAGCGCCCCGGCCTTGTGGTGCTTCGGAGAACCCAGATGCCGGCAGTTTTGATGGAACTTGGATTTATCAATCACGACGGGGATAACAAGCTCTTTGATGAACAGTTTGACCGGATGGTAGACGCTATCGTAACCGGAGTGGAAAAAGCTCTGCCCTTAGAGACGCCTGCCAGGAAGTATGGCGTTCAGGTAGGCTTGTATCGGTATGAATCCAATGCAGAATATGTAAGGGAGCAGTTGGAGGATCAGGGCTATTTTGCGTCTGTTCGCTGGGAAGACCCGTATTATGCAGTGATTGTCGGACGGGAAGACAGCCTGGAAGGAGCAATGGAGCTGCAGTCGGGGCTTCGTCAGGATGGATACGACACCCTTGTGGTGAGTATGTGAAAGTCTAAAATTTTTATAAATACAGGAAAAAGTATTTACAATCCGGACAGATTTTTGTATGATACAACCATCTTTTGTTCAGTGTACAATAATCTGTGTACAGAATTTTCAAACAGTAATTTCAGATGAATGAATCAGAATTATACCTGAGCGTATACTTATTTGCCCAATAATATGCTATTCTTCTTGGAAGAGTGGGCGACTGTTGGCAAATCATTTGGTTCACGGGTATATCTTCCCACCTTCTTTAGAATATCTGACGGTGATATTCTCCTTTGAAAAAATTCAGAGGAGAAGCAGGAGAATGAAAATAGCATTTTGGAGTGAAGAAAAACAGGCAGAGACAACATATCATATGGCTCTGGTTGCCTGTGCGTCTGCGTTTATGTTTCCAGTGCGCGCTGTTGTGGTTTCCGGCGGTTATAATGGGAAAGAACTGGAGAGAAATTTCCCGGCCGGAAGAAAGCGCTCTGCGCTGCAGCAGAATACCGGATGGAAGCTTACAGAACCGGACAGCGCGTCAGAGCTGAAACAGGATTACAGGCGGGAAACAGGAACTCAGAGGAAGAAGTCGGCGCTGAAACAGGAGTTCAGACAGGAAACGGGAACGCCTGGAAAGAAATCGGCGCTGAAACAGGAGTTCAGACAGGAAACGGGAACGCCTGGTAAGAAACCGGCGCTGAAACAGGAGTTCAGACAGGGAACGGCAGATGCAGGCGTTTTAGCAGCCGAAGGGCAGGAGTATTTTGTTTCCGGCGGGCTGGACTGTCTGTTGGGAATGAAACAGCAGGAGCTGACAGAGCAGGCGATTCTGGAAAATATGCGCCAGGTGGTGAGAGGCAGGCTCTACTGCCTGCCCGGCAGCAGGAGACAGGAGCAGGAATGGTGGCATGAAGATCCAATGTTTACCGGACTGAAGCAAGTGATCGATGCGGTGGAAAGCTGCTTTGATGTGATGTTTGTGGATTGCGGCAGCAGAGAAGATGATTTTGCAAAAAGTATATTAGAGGAGGCGGATGTCTGCGTTCTGAATATGACCCAGGAAGAAGAACGCGTAGGCGATTATTTCAGAAATCCGCCGAAGTGGAGAGGGAAAACATTTTTTCTGATAGGAAATTATTTTTCAGATGGATTGTATACCAGAAGAAATCTGGAGCGGCTTTACCGGGTTGACGAAAATCTGCTGGGGGCTGTTCCTTACAATCCCCAGATGCAGGCAGCCGGCAGAATAGGCAGGACGAATCACAGGCTTAAGGAGTATATTGGAGAAGGCATGCGGGGGAAAAACGCAGAATTTGAACGGGAATTAACCAGAACCGCAAGGTTGATTTTAAAGCTGGCGGGTGTGGTTGTATAGCTTTTTTCAAAACATCGGGTTTGTGTCTGATGTGCAGGAGAAAGATGCGGCAGCGCAGGAGTTATACTGCATGCCAGATAAATCTGCCGTACAGTATAACATGATGCGCACAGCCGCATAAGGAAATATGCCGCTTTGCGGCTGCGGCTGGCGCGTTACTCACGGCAGATTTCATCGGCCGTGAGTACATATATTCTGCGGTGAGACAGCAGTGTTCTGGTTGCTGTTTCAGGTCAGTTTTCCGGCTGTGTATTTTTGCAGCCGGAAAACTGGCAGATCATAGCCGAATGAAGATTCAGACCTTCTCCGGCTCCGGGTAGGTCTCTCCGAAGGTTTCCACCGTTACGGTTTTCAGAACCTGCGGTTCCATCGGCCGATCCGAATAATCGGTGGCTGTCTCGGCAATGCGGTCAACAATGTCCATTCCTTCGGTGATTTTACCAAAAGCAGCATAAGCGCCGTCTAAATGAGGAGAATCTTTATGCATAATGAAGAACTGGGAACCTGCAGAATCAGGAGCCATGGTTCTGGCCATGGAAAGGACGCCCGGGCTGTGTTTTAAATCATTAGTGAAGCCGTTCTGGGAGAATTCGCCCCGGATGCTGTATCCCGGGCCGCCGGTTCCGGTTCCTTCGGGGCAGCCTCCCTGAATCATGAAACCGCGGATAACGCGGTGGAAACAGAGTCCGTTATAATAACCGCTTTGAATCAGGCTGATAAAATTATTCACCGTATTAGGGGCGATTTCCGGGTAAAGCTCTGCCTTCATAATATCGCCGTTTTCCATTTCAAAAGTTACAATTGGGTTTTGCGCCATAATATTTTACCTCTTTTCGATATGATTTTTAAAATACCTGTTCAGCATCTCTATAGATTATACGCTGAATGGGCTGTTTCGTAAAGAGTAAATCCTGTCGACAAGAAGTGCGAATATTTTCAATGGCCCAATGATATCCTTTTAGAAAAATTCATACTTCATCGATTGCCATCGATATACGAAAGGGGACATAATACTCATGGCAGATAAAATATTTGAAAACAATCAGGTTACAATTACCGGGGAGGTGGTTTCGGACTTCCAGTATAGTCACGAGGTGTTTGGGGAAGGATTTTACATGGTGGAAGTATCTGTAAATCGTCTGAGCAATTTTGCAGATGTGATTCCCATGATGATTTCCGAACGTCTGATTGATACGCAAAGCAGCTATATCGGACAATATATCCGGGTAGACGGCCAGTTCCGTTCCTATAACAGACACGAGGAAAAGAGAAACCGCCTGGTGCTGTCTGTTTTTGTGCGGGAACTGGAATTTGTAGATGAGATTCCGGAAGGGGAGAAGAGCAATCAGATATTTCTGGACGGTTACATCTGCAAGGATCCGATTTACCGCAAGACTCCTCTCGGACGGGAAATTGCGGATTTGCTCATTGCAGTGAACCGTTCCTATGGAAAATCAGACTATATCCCATGTATCTGCTGGGGCCGGAATGCCAGATATGCCTCCGGATTTGAAGTGGGCGGACATGTACAGGTGTTTGGTAGAATCCAGAGCAGGGAGTATGTGAAAAAACTTTCTGAAACCGAAGTGGAACACAGAGTAGCCTATGAAGTTTCTGTGAGCAAGATAGAATATTTAGAATAAAAACGATAATTTTGGAGAATTTATATAATAGACAGAATACATAACAGGAAAAATATAATTGTAAAACAGCGATTTGACAAAAATTTGCATTTTCCCAGGGTTTGTGGTATTTTAAACAAAGATTTGATTTTTAAGAAAGGAAAATGGCATGTGTAGAGAAAAAGTTACTGTTTATTGCGGAGACGGGAAAGGCAAGACGGCAGCAGCCCTTGGATATGCAATTCAATCCGCAGGTCAGGGGAACAGTGTGATTATTGTCCAGTTTCTGAAAGGGAAAAAGGAGGAAGAAGTAAAGCTTCTGCGGAGATTAGAGCCGGAGATAAAGTTTTTCAGCTTTGCAAGGTTTGAAAAGGATTTTAAAGAACTTTCGGAGGAAGAGCAGCAGGAAGAAAGCATGAATATACGCAATGGATTTAATTTTGCGAAAAAGGTTCTGGTTACAGGGGAGTGCAATATTCTGATCCTGGACAGTTTTCTGGAGCTTTTGGACAATCAGATGATCTCTGAGGAAGATTTGGGAATCCTGATGAATGCCAAATCGGAGGATACGGAAATTGTATTTACCGGAAAGCATGTAAACAAGGCATTGTGGACATATGCCGGAAAAATCTATGAAATTCATGCAGAATGATGAAGAATCACTGTTGACTTTATAGCTGGAAGATGCTATATTAGCGTTATACGTAAGTGTTGAAAATTTAATGGATAGAGGTTGCGCAGTTCATGAGTAATTTATCGGATGTGGCAGGCACAGGAGAAGATAAAGGAAAGGGAAGTGCGCCGAAAGAATTCTTTTCCTGTAGGAGATTCTTGGGCATATAGTGAATAATTATATGACTGTCATCTTTAGATGGATGGAGAGCTATCATGGATTTATGTGCAGAGAACAGGGTTTTTTGCAGGAATCAGAATCTTTAAGCCGACTTGTCCAGTCGGCTTTTTTACGCACAGGGCGTTTCAAAAGGAACGTCCGCATTGCAATCAAATCATAAGGAGGAAGGTATATGGCAATTTTTAAAGGAGCCGGTGTTGCCCTTGTGACACCGATGAAGGATAATCTGGAAGTAAATTATGATAAACTGGCGGAGCTTTTAGAGGATCAGATCAAAAACGGAACAGACAGCATTATCATAACCGGAACCACCGGAGAGGCGTCAACTTTAACCGTAGAGGAACATCTGGAAGTCATTCGGCAGGCGGTGTCTATTGTAAATAAGAGAATTCCGGTGATTGCCGGAACCGGTTCTAACTGCACCAAAACAGCGGTAGAACTGTCCCATCAGGCTCAGCTTGCGGGTGCAGACGGATTATTGGTGGTAACCCCTTATTACAATAAGGCTACCCAGAAGGGCTTGATCAACCACTATCTTCAGGTGGCAAAGGGGGTGGATCTTCCGATTATCATGTATAATATTCCGGGCCGGACAGGATGTAAGATTGAGGCAGAAACGGCAGCGGCGTTGAGCCGGGAAGCAGAGAATATTGTGGGAATGAAAGATGCGGTGGGGGATGTTTCCTATACCCTGAAAGTGATGGAGCAGACCCAGGGAGACTTTGACATGTATTCCGGAGAAGACGGGCAGGTCATTCCGTTTCTTGCCTGCGGAGGAATCGGAGTGATTTCCGTGCTCTCCAATATTGCGCCGAAATTTACCCATGATATGGTAATGAGCTATCTGAACGGGAATCATGAAGAGGCTCTTAATATGCAGCTGAAGGCCCTTCCGCTGGTGGATGCGCTGTTTTGTGAAGTGAATCCCATTCCGGTGAAAGCAGCCATGAATCTGATGGGCCAGAAGGTGGGTCCGCTCCGGGCGCCGTTAAGCGAAATGGAACCTGAGAATGTGAAAAAATTATCAAAAGCAATGCGGGAATTCGGCATTTCACTGACAGATTAAATTTAAGGGGTTGCCCTGTTAAGAATAAGAATGGTAAGATATGAGTAAGACAAATCTTGTAATACCGTATCGGAGGTTCTGACGCTTGACGGGCAGCCCTCGCTACTTAGGAGGAAACAGAAATGGTAAGAATGATTATGCATGGATGCAACGGCAAGATGGGACAAGTGATTTCTGAGATCTGCCGGGAGGATCCTGAGATTGAAATTGTGGCAGGCATTGATCCCTATACCGGAAAGGAGAATTCCTATCCGGTATTTCCTGAGATTGAGCAGTGTGAAATTAAGGCAGATGTGGTTGTGGATTTTGCAGCGGCATCTGCCGTGGACAGTCTGCTGGATTATTGTGTGAAGCGCCGATTGCCGGTAGTTTTGTGCACCACCGGCTTAAGCGAAGCGCAGCTTGCCAGAGTGGAGGAAACAGGCAGGCAGGTGGCGGTGCTGAAGTCCGCCAATATGTCCCTTGGGATAAATACCCTGATGGATTTGCTGAAAAATGCGGCAAAGATACTGGCTCCGGCAGGGTTTGACATTGAGATTGTGGAAAAGCACCACAACCAGAAAGTGGATGCTCCAAGCGGCACAGCCTTGGCTCTGGCGGACTCCATCAATGAAGCATTGGACCAGGCATATGAATACAAATACGACAGGACACAGGAAAGAAAGAAGCGGGACAGGAAAGAAATCGGAATCCAGGCAGTCCGGGGCGGCAACATTGTAGGAGAACACCAGGTTATTTTTGCCGGCATGGATGAAGTGATAGAGATTAAGCATACAGCGTATTCCAAGGCAATTTTCGGAAAAGGGGCTGTGGAAGCGGCTAAGTTTCTGGCAGGCAGACCGGCGGGAAAATATGATATGAGAGATGTAATAGCAGCGGGGAAATAAGCGCTGTTTTCAGGTGACGGGGGAACGTCAACCGTTCAGATGCTTTTCCTGCCATAGGGAAGGGCACAGACATTGAAACAGCGGCAGACTAAGATTCAGGAGAGGTCAGGGAGATTAACAAAATGGGAACAGCAGATATCAGATATTTAAAGGGATTGGCAAAGCAATATCCCACGATTCCGGCGGCAGCCACGGAAATCATCAATTTACAGGCAATTTTAAGCCTGCCCAAAGGGACGGAGCATTTTATTACGGATATCCATGGAGAATACGATCAATTTCAGCATATTATGAAAAACGGCTCCGGGGCTATCAAGCGGAAGATTGAGGAAGAATTCTGCAACAGTCTGTCGGTGGCGGAAAAAAAGAACATTGCCATTTTAATTTATTATCCGGAATTAAAGCTAAAGCAGGTAGTAAAGCAGGAAGAAAATATGGAGGACTGGTACAAGGTGACGCTGTACCGTCTGATCCGCATTTGCAAAAGCGCATCTTCCAAATACACCCGATCCAAGGTCCGCAAGGCACTGCCGAAGGATTTTGCCTATGTCATCGAAGAGCTTCTGACCGGGCGGCCGGATGTGACGGATCAGGAGGCATACTATAACGAAATCATCAATACCGTGATCCGCACCGGAAGGGCCTCAGAGCTGGTGATTGCATTCTGCAATTTAATCCGCCGGCTGATTGTGGATCATCTGCATGTGGTGGGTGACATTTATGACAGGGGGCCTTATCCGAACTTGATTATGGACACGCTGATGGAGCACCATTCCGTGGACATTCAGTGGGGCAATCATGATGTGCTCTGGATGGGGGCGGCGGCAGGCAATCCCGCCTGCATTGCAAATGTGATCCGCATTTCCGCAAAGTACGGGAACCTGAATACCTTAGAAGATGGATACGGAATCAACCTGATTCCTCTGGTAAGGTTTGCGCTGGATAAATACGACAAGGATCCCTGCGATGTATTTCATCTGGATTACCGGGAAGATGAGTATGATATCAAGGATGTCCAGCTGGATGAAAAAATGCACAAAGCCATCACCATTATTCAGTTTAAACTGGAAGGGCAGTTAATGAAACGGCGGCCGGAGTTCCAGATGGAGCACAGGCTTCTTTTGGACAAAATGGATTTGGAGAAAGGGACGGTTGTGGTGGAGGGAAAGACCTATCCGCTGAAGGACACCTGTTTCCCCACCATAGATATGAAAAATCCCTATGAACTGTCCCCGGAAGAGGCGGATGTGGTGGAGCGCCTGGTAACGGCATTTATTAACTGTGAAAAACTGCAGAAACACATCCGCTTCCTCTTTACCAAAGGAAGCCTTTACAAAGTATACAACGGCAACCTTTTGTATCACGGCTGCGTTCCCTTTAATGAAGACGGCAGCTTTAAGAAAGTGCGGGTGTTTGACAAAGAATACAGTGGCAAGGAGCTGTATGATGTGCTGGAACATTATGCCAGAAAAGGCTATTATTCCATTGACTCTGCAGAGAAGCAGAAGGGTCTTGACATTTTGTGGTTTATCTGGCAGAATGCCAATTCCCCGGTATTTGGAAAATCTAAAATGACTACGTTTGAGCGTTATTTTATTGCAGATAAAACCACCCATAAGGAGCCGAAAAATCCCTATTACCGTCTGCTGGAGGAGGAAGAAATTGTAAATAAAATCTTAAAGGAATTCGGCCTGGAGGGGGCGGATTCCCATATTATCAACGGCCATGTGCCGGTGGAGACCAAGCGGGGAGAATCTCCGGTGAAATGTAACGGCAAGCTTTTGATTATTGACGGAGGATTTTCCAAGGCTTATCAGCCGAAAACGGGAATTGCGGGATATACGTTGATTTACAATTCCTACGGCCTGCTGCTGGCTGCCCATGAACCTTTTGAATCGGTGGAAAAGGCGGTGCAGGACGGCAGCGACATCCATTCCCATATGATGCTGGTGCAGCATGTGAATCTGAGGAAAACGGTGGCGGACACGGATGTCGGAAAAGAAATCAAGGAAAGCATTATTGATTTGGAGAAACTGCTGTGTGCGTACCGGGAAGGCGCGATTGTGGAGCGGCAGTAGAAATGATTTTGCATAAGTGTATTGAATTTCCCAGGAAAGTATATTAGAATAAAAGGTGGCGGCAGGCGGCATGGAGGAGCCGCCTTTCCCAAAACAGTACGTAGTAGATTAAGTAGGCGGAGGTTTAAGTATGTACCCAATTGTAAAGAAGAGAAAGCTGGCAGATAAGATTTATCTTATGGATGTCAAAGCGCCCCGTGTGGCGAAGTCCTGTCTGCCCGGTCAGTTTGTAATTGTGAAGATGGACGAAGAGGGCGAGCGGATTCCGCTTACCATTTGTGATTATGACAAAGAGGCAGGAACTGTTACCATTGTATTTCAGATTGTAGGCGCATCCACCCAGCGTATGGAATCCTTGGAAGAAGGCGGCTCATTCCAGGATTTTGTAGGGCCTTTGGGATGTGCGTCTGAACTGACGGAAACTCCTTTGGAAGAACTGAAACAGAAAAAGATCGTATTTATTGCAGGAGGCGTTGGAACGGCGCCGGTTTATCCCCAGGTAAAATGGCTCCACGAACAGGGAGTAAGCTGCGATGTGATTATGGGTTCCAAGACCAGGGATCTGCTGATTCTGGAAGAAGAAATGAAGCAGGTGGCAGGAAATCTCTATGTGACAACTGATGACGGAAGCTATGGGTTCCACGGAATGGGAACCAATCAGTTGGAAGAATTGGTGAAAAATGGAAATACATACGATTTGTGCATTGCAATCGGCCCTATGATTATGATGAAATTTGTCTGCCTTCTCACAAAGAAGCTGGAAATTCCAACCGTTGTTTCTCTGAATCCCATTATGGTGGACGGAACCGGTATGTGCGGCGCATGCCGGGTAACCGTTGGGGATCAGGTGAAATTTGCCTGTGTGGACGGTCCGGAGTTTGACGGCCATCTGGTAGATTTCGATCAGGCCATGAAACGCCAGCAGTTGTATAAGACAGAAGAAGGAAGAAGCATGCTGAAGCTGACAGAGGGAGATACCCATCATGGCGGATGCGGACAGTGCGGAGGTGACAAATAATGGATGTATTGAAGAAAGTCCCGGTACGGGAGCAGGACCCACAGGAACGTGCCAGGAATTTTGAGGAAGTGTGCCTGGGTTATAATAAAGAAGAGGCAATGGAAGAGGCAGAGAGATGCTTAAACTGCAAGAATGCCCAGTGTGTCAAGGGCTGTCCGGTAGCCATTGACATTCCCGGATTTGTCTGCCAGATCAAAGAAGGAAAGTTTGAGGAAGCTTACCAGACCATCAGTAAATCCAGCGCCCTTCCGGCAGTCTGCGGACGCGTATGTCCCCAGGAAAGCCAGTGTGAAGGAAAATGTATCCGGGGCATCAAGGGAGAGCCGGTTTCCATTGGAAAACTGGAACGGTTTACTGCTGACTGGGCAAGAGAGAACAATATTAAGCCTCAGCCTGCATCAGAGAAGAAAGATCACAAAGTGGCAGTGATTGGTTCCGGCCCTGCAGGACTGACCTGTGCCGGAGATTTGGCGAAGATGGGCTATGACGTGACAATTTTTGAGGCCCTTCATGAGCCGGGCGGCGTGTTGATTTACGGAATTCCGGAATTCCGTCTGCCCAAGAGCGATGTGGTGGCAAAAGAAATTGAAAATGTCAAATCCCTGGGCGTAAAGATTGAGACAAACGTGGTAATCGGCAAAGCGGGAACCATTGATGAACTGATGGAGGAGGAAGGATTTGAAGCCGTATTCATCGGCTCCGGCGCAGGGCTTCCCAAATTTATGGGAATTCCCGGTGAACAGGCCAACGGCGTATTTTCCGCCAATGAATTCCTTACAAGAAATAATCTGATGAAGGCATTTAAGGATGAGTATGATACGCCTATCATGAAAGGAAAGAAGGTTGCGGTAGTGGGCGGCGGAAACGTGGCCATGGACGCAGCCAGAACAGCCCTCCGTTTAGGCGCGGAAGTGCATGTAGTATACCGAAGAAGCGAAGCAGAGCTTCCGGCCCGTGTGGAAGAAGTGCACCACGCCAAAGAGGAAGGAATTATTTTTGACCTTTTGACCAATCCCAAAGAGATTCTGGTGGATGACAATGGGTGGGTCAAAGGCATGACCTGTATCCGTATGGAACTGGGAGAACCGGATGAATCCGGCAGAAGAAGACCGGTGGAAGTGCAGGGCTCTGAATTTGATTTGGATTTGGATACAGTGATTATGTCTCTGGGAACTTCTCCTAATCCACTGATTTCCTCTACCACCAAGGGACTGGATATTAACCGCTGGAAATGCATTGTGGCAGAAGAGGAAAACGGGGCCACCAGCAAGCCCGGCGTATTTGCCGGCGGCGATGCCGTGACAGGCGCCGCTACCGTAATTCTTGCCATGGGCGCAGGCAAAGCTGCCGCAAAAGGAATTGACGAATACCTTTCCGGCAAGTAAAAACATCTGAATGTCCATTCCAAATGTCTGCGTTCCACTTTGGTCGGCGCTAAACGTCCTCCGGACGTTTAGCGCCCCGCGGCGAGGAGCAGATTCCTTTCCGGCCAAATTTACGCATTCTTACGGACTTTACGCCGGCTGCAAGGTCCTGGACTGTTACGATTTTCACTGCGAGATAAGGGAAAGGTATTGACGAAAAGCCTTTGGATAAGTAAAATATAATAGTTGGAAATGGGGACTGCCAGTTTCTGGCAGTCCTTAATTTATGATCCATATGAAATTGCCGATATTTATACCCGGGAACACCCATATTTGCCCAATAATTTAGCATTCTCTCAGAAATAGTAGAATCAGCCGGCAAATCATCAGGTTCACAGGTATAACAAAGATTAGGCACGGATACGAAATACAGAAGCAATTTTATATGATAAGCCATGCAGCAAATAAAACAGAAGATTCAGGAGGAAAATAAGTATGAAAGACGTAACAATTACAGATAATATTTTGTATATCGGCGCAGACGACAGGGATTTGGATTTGTTCGAAAGCCAGTATGTGATCCCTAACGGAGTATCTTATAATTCCTATGTTATTTTAGATGAAAAAGTGGCCGTGATGGATACGGTGGACGCAAGACGGAAGGATCAGTGGCTTAATAATCTGGAAAAAGCATTGGCCGGACGGAACGTGGATTATCTGGTGGTTTCCCACATGGAGCCGGATCATGCAGCCAATATTCGGATTCTTGCAGAAAAGTATCCGGATATGAAAGTAGTGGGCAATGCCAAGACTTTCCCCATGATTCAGCAGTTTTTTGAAATGGATTTGTCTGGCCGCTCCTTAGTGGTAAAGGAAGGAGACGCCTTAAACCTTGGAACCCATGAACTGACATTTTTGATGGCTCCTATGGTGCACTGGCCGGAAGTAATGGTTTCTTATGAGAAATCAGAGAAAATTCTCTTTTCCGCAGACGGATTCGGTAAATTCGGCGCCCTGGACGCAGAGGAAGACTGGGCTTGCGAAGCGAGAAGATATTATTTTAACATAGTAGGAAAATACGGCGCCCAGGTGCAGGCTCTTCTGAAAAAAGCTGCAAATCTTGACATTGCCATGATTTGCCCTCTGCACGGCCCGATTTTAAAAGAAAATCTGGAATATTATATCGGAAAGTACAATACCTGGAGCAGTTATGAGCCGGAAGACGAAGGGGTCCTGGTAGCTTATGCCTCCATCCATGGAAACACCAGGAAGGCCGCAATTAAAATGAAAGAAATCCTGGAGGCAAAGGGAGCGAAAAAAGTAGCGATTACCGATCTGTCCAGAGACGATATGGCAGAGGCTGTTGAGGATGCTTTTCGCTATGATAAACTGGCGCTTGCAGCGGCCAGTTATGACGGAGGCGTGTTCCCATGCATGGAAGATTTCCTGCACCACTTAAAGAGCAAGAATTTCCAGAAACGTACCGTTGCTTTAATAGAAAACGGTACCTGGGCGCCGACGGCAGCCAGAACCATGAAAACTGTGCTGGAGCCGATGAAAGAGATAACCCTTTGCGACAAAGTGGTTTCCATTAAATCCGTGATGAAAGAGGCAGACATTGCAGAGATGGAAGCCCTTGCAGAAGAATTGCTTGCGAAATAGCCATGGAGATGCCTGGATGCGCCGGCAGAGATTTTTTCGGAATAGTTTCTGCAGGACTGCAGGATAGGAGTGTACATGAATTTATTTGATATTGTGGGGCCGGTGATGGTAGGACCTTCCAGTTCCCATACTGCAGGAGCCGTGAGAATCGGCCATATTGCCAGACGGCTGTTAAATGAGCCTGTGAAGGAAGCGGAAATCTTTCTCCACGGTTCCTTTCGGGCTACCGGAAAGGGCCATGGAACAGACCGGGCGCTGATTGCCGGATTGCTGGAAATGCGTACGGACGATGAGCGGATTCCGGACAGCTTTGCCTGGGCGGACAAGCTGGGGCTTGCGTATTCTTTTGCCGGAATCGAGCTGCAGGACGCCCATCCCAATTCTGTATTGATGAAACTGACAGGAACGAAAGGGCGGCATCTGGAAATCGTGGCGGCTTCCCTGGGTGGCGGACGAATTAAAGTCTGTGAGATTGACGGCCTGGAGGCAAATTTCTGCGGAGATTATCCTACGTTAATCGTCCGCAACCAGGATCAGCCGGGGCATGTGGCGGAGGTCACATCAATGCTGGCCCATAAATCGGTCAATATTGCGACTATGCAGCTTTACCGGGACAAGCGGGGCGGAAGCGCGGTGCTGGTGCTGGAATGCGATAAGGAGGTTCCCAGAGAGTCCATCAAGTGGCTGGAAAAATTAGAAGGAATCTATAAGGTGACCTATTTAAGCCTGGAAGATGTAGAGGAAGGATGCCCTGCGTAAGCCTGGAAGATGTAAGGGAGGATGCTCTGTGTAAGCCTGGAAGATGTAAGGAAGGATGCCCTGCGTAAGTCTGGAAGATGTAAGGGAAGGATGCTCTGCTTGAGCCTGGAAAGTTCAAGAGAAGATAAAATTGGAGGATGCCATGAGTTTTCATTCACTAAAGGAAATTGTATCAGCTGCCGAAAGGCAGAAAAAGCCTTTTTACCGCGTGGTCTTGGAAGATGACATGTCGGAGCGCATGGTATCAGAGGAAGAATCCTTTTTGGCCATGCAGGCTATGTACAGCGCCATGCGCAGTGCAGATGAATCTTACGACGGCGAAATGAAATCAGCCAGCGGGCTGGTGGGAAAAGACGGACAGAAGATGGAGGAAGCCATAAAAGCAGGGAAAACCATTTCCGGCGGCTTCATGGGTGAAGTTATGGCAAGGGCCCTGAAAATGGGCGAGTCCAATGCATGTATGAAACGGATTGTGGCAGCCCCCACTGCAGGCTCCTGCGGGGTAATGCCGGCAGTATTTTTGACGTATCAGCATTTTTTTCATGTGTCTGATGAGAAGATGACAGAAGCCATGTTCACTGCAGCCGGGATTGGAACTGTTATTGCAGAACGTGCCTTTCTTGCAGGGGCCACCGGGGGATGCCAGGCGGAGATCGGCAGCGCCAGCGCAATGGCAGCCGGAGGGCTGGCATATCTGATGGGCGGCGGGAGTCAGGAAATCGTTCATGCGGGCGCCATTGCTTTGAAGAGCCTGTTGGGCCTGGTGTGTGATCCGGTGGCCGGGCTGGTGGAAGTGCCCTGTGTGAAACGGAATGTGATTGGAGCGGTGAATGCCGTTACCAGCGCAGATATGGCCATGGCCGGGATTGTCAGCCGGATACCGCCGGATGAAGTGATTTTGGCCATGCGCTCTATCGGGATGGCTCTGCCCTGCTCCCTGAAAGAAACCGGAGAAGGGGGCCTTGCCGCAACTCCCTCAGCCGTGGAAATTACAAAAAAATTAATATCAGATTTTTAGAGAAAAAAGAGTTGATGGGCCTGGAAGATATTTCACGGAGCATCAGCTTTTTTGTTTTACAGCTTTTCAAAAAAAATTTAAAAATTATAGAATAATTGAAGTCACCTGCGCAAACGCCTCGTTATAGATAAATGACAGGTAGTGAAGAAAGGAAAGGGGGCGGATAGAATCGATAAAGAAGCATATTTTGGTTACCTGTTGGATACCTACGAAAGGCTGGTGTATTCCATTTGCTTTAAAATGACAGGCAACCAGTTTGACGCAGAAGATTTGACACAGGAAACTTTTTTATCTGTTTATAAGAATCTTGCCACTTTCCAGAGAGATTATGAAAAGGCATGGATCTGCAAGATTGCAACCAATAAGGGGCTTGATTTTCTAAAAAGCGCCAAGCGGCGCAGCGAGCCGAAGGAAGATACGTATTTTGAAGAATTAAAGGACGGCAGGGAAAGCCCGGAGGAAGCTTATTTAAGGCGGGAATCCAAAGAATATGTCTACACTATCTGTCAGAGTTTGAAAAGCCCCTATAGGGAAGTTGCCACGGAACATTTTTACCGGGAGAAGACGGCAAAAGAAATCGCCGAAGAACAGGACAAAGGAATCAAGACAATCCAGACCCAGATTTACCGGGCAAAAGCAATGATTCGGAAAATAATGGAAGGGAGGGCGGCCGGATGATGAAAAACCATACGGAGGAAAGCATGGATATCCAAATGACGGAACCAAAAGAACATGCCATAAGAACCGGGCATATCAGCAGGGATCTGTTCTGCGACTGGCAGGAAGGAAAACTGAAAGGGCGGGAAGAAACGGACTTTTTCACCCATATCGGAGCCTGTACCTTTTGTGCAGAGCAGTTCGGGAACTGGATGGAGGAAGGGTTTTTGAAAGAAGCGGGAAGTGAACTGCTTTCCGGGGCGGAAGAAGAGCCTGAGCGAAGGGAACCCGCCCATTTAAAGGAACCGTCCGGAAATATTGACAGGATACAGGGTTCGGGAACTGGAAGGAGAAGGGAATTTTCGGAAGAGCCGCCCCGGTATCTGAAAGAGGAAATTTTAAGCAGAACCCGTCAGATTGATGTGCAGGCGTCGGTGAAGCTGAAAGAGACTTCCAGACAGGTGCAGTTAATGGTTTACAGTCTGAAAGTAGGGCTTGCAGTTGCGGCTTCTATTTTCCTGCTGACAGTCACATCCAATATTCAGAATGCGGATGTCAATCCGCAGATGTCGGAAAACCAGCAGATGGAACAGGAAAAAAGGGATCAGAAGCGGGAGGAAAGCATTGCAAAAAAACTTCGGCATGGAAGCAAAGAGATTACCACAATCTTGAATGAGCTCAGCAGCGGACTGTTCCGCATAGACATGGATACATCTGAAAATGAAAGAAATCAGGAGGTAACAAGATGACGAGAAAGAAGAATGGTTTTTTAACCCTGTGCTTTTCTCTGGTGCCGGGAGCAGGAGAAATGTACATGGGATTTATGAAGCAGGGGGTAAGCATCATGTCCGTGTTCTGGATGTTGATTTTCCTTGCGGCATTTCTGAATATGGGGCCGGTGCTGTTTATCCTGCCGATTCTCTGGTGCTACAGTTTCTTTAATGTGCACAATATCAGGGGAATGTCAGACGAGGAATTTTATGCACTGGAAGATGATTATTTATTTCATCTGGAACGGGTGCTTCCTATGGAGAAGTGGAGCCGGAAGCAGAATACGCTCCTGGCGTTGATTCTCATTATAATCGGAGCCGCAATGTTATGGGATTATTTGATGGATTACCTGCGTTGGATGCTTCCAAATGATATTTACTGGAATATTATGGATGATGTTCCCCGGGTATGCGTAAGTTTGCTGTTGATTTTCGGCGGCCTCCATTTAATCCGCGGCAAGAAAAGGGAATTGGATGAAAAAGAAGAAAAGCGGGAGGAGCTGATGAAATGAGAGTCAGAAGAGTTGGAAGCGTCACTTGCGGAATCCTGATGATATTTTTTGGAATTTTGTTTCTGGTGCATATGTTTTATCCGCCCTTGTCACTGGAAGTCATTATGAAGCTGTGGCCTTTGGTTTTGATTGCCCTGGGCGGGGAAATGCTGGCCTCCAATATCAAAAAAGACGGGGAAGAAGAGGTTCTCAGATATGATAAAGGCGCGATTTTCCTTGTGTTTCTGCTGACCTGCTTTGCCGCAGGCATGGGGCTTTTGGAATACTGCATAAATTATTACGCTCAGTACGGAGTGATTTACTATTGATAATCCTGTCTGCCGGATGATTTGCCGAAGGGGCTCATTGCTCCCGGGTAAACAACAAATCATTTGGCAGGCAGTTTTCATTTGTGTTAAAAAGTCTGCCAGTCATATTATAATTCTTTCACACGTTCCAGAACGTCTTCGAGTCGTAGGTTATCATTCTTATTTATGCAAAATACATAAATTTCAGATTTGAATTTAAAAAAATCAAACAAAATAGTAAGCTGTATAAGGCGTTATATAGCAAGATTCACCATATTTCAAGCCTGAATTACCACGCAGGGGACAATAATTTTTGGTATACTGAATTTGTTAACAGCAAGGCCGGTTTTGTTTTGGAAAATATGATGAGGAGGAAGAAAAGATGAAACGGTATCGCAGGATAATTTCTGCGCTTCTCTGTACAGTGATAGCTGCAGCAGCCTTTTCCGCTTGCGGAAAGGCTGGGGAAGGCGGCAAGCAGATTGTACGGATTGGGCATAATCAGGCCACTGATCATCCCACAAATATTGCGTTGTTGGAGTTTGAGGAGTACATTGAGAGCAGATTGGGGGATAAGTATGAAATAGAGATTTATCCAAGTGAACTGCTGGGTTCGCAGACTGATATGGTGCAGCTGACGCAGACAGGAGCTGTTGATTTCTGTGTGGCGAGCAACTCCATTTTAGAGACATTTTCAGAAAATTATACGTTATTTAATCTGCCTTATTTATTTGTTTCATCAGAAGCATATCATAATGCGATGGATGATCCGGAAATTGTGGAACCGATTTTTGAATCTACCAAAAAGGCCGGCTTTGAGGCAGTTACATGGATTGATGCGGGAACCCGGAATTTTTATACAGTGTCTTCGCCCATTGAGTCACCGGATGATTTGAAAGGCCTGAAAATACGTGTGCAGCAGTCTCCGACGAATGTGCGGATGATGGAACTGCTGGGAGGGTCTGCTACCCCGATGGGCTTTGGAGATGTGTATACGGCGCTGCAGTCTAAGGTGATTGACGGTGCAGAAAATAATGAAATGGCCCTGACTTCTAACGGCCACGGTGATGTATGTAAATATTATTCCTATGATATGCATCAGATGATACCGGACATTCTGATTGGCAACTGTGCCTTTTTGAATGGGCTGCCGAAAGAGGAACGGCAGATTTTTGAAGAAGGTTTCCAGCTGATCAATGAGGTGGAGCGTAAGGAATGGGTGAAAGCGGTGGAAGCGGCAAAAGATAAGGCGGAGAATGAACAGGGCGTTGTATTTCTTTATCCGGATACCAAGCCATTCCAGGAAACATGCAGTGCAATGCACAGGGAAATGCTGGATAAATATCCTGAGCTTAAAACGATTTACGATAAGATTCAAGAGCATAACCAACAGCATCCGTCAGAGAAAGAATAGGAGGTATGATCAGATGAAAGCATTTCGCAACGGAATTACCCGGATTTTGAACGGGCTGGCAGGCATCAGTTTCCTTGCCATGGTCCTTCTCACCTGCTGGCAGGTTTTTACGCGGTACGTCATGAAAAATCCTTCTACCTGGTCAGAAGAACTAGTCGGATATTTGTTTGCCTGGATGAGCCTTTTGGGAGCTTCTATAGTCACCTGCGAACGGGGGCATATGAATATCCCTATTGTTGTGGAACGGTTCAGCAAGAATGCGCAGAAAGGGCTGAACTGCCTTGGGGAACTGATTGCATTCCTGTTTTCTGCCGTCATACTTGTGTTCGGAGGAGTGCAGATTACTATGTTGGCAATGGGGCAGATGACATCTTCACTGGGGCTCCCAATCGGCATTTTCTACATCGTGCTGCCGTTATGCGGCGTATTAAATATGATTTACACGGTTCTGAATATGATAGATATATTGCGAGGACAAAGGGAAGAAAAGGAGGAGGTATAAATGGCAATCCAATCATTGCTGATGATTCTTATTGTTTTGCTGGTTCTGTTGGTTCTCGGAGTTCCCATTGCGTACTCCATCGGGATCTCGGCGCTGGTGGCTATTTTGCAGACAGTTCCTTTGGATGTGTCGGTGGTCACCGCATCTCAAAGAACCTTTGTGGGCATGAGCAAATTCAGTCTTACAGCAATTCCGTTTTTTATTCTGGCAGGGAATTTGATGAACCAGGGAGGAATTGCGAAGCGTCTGGTTGACTTTGTTATGGCTATTCTGGGCAAGCTTCCTGGAGCGCTTTTGGTGACAAACGCAGGGGCTAACGCATTGTTCGGGGCGATTTCAGGCTCCGCTTCTGCAGCAGCTGCAGCAGTGGGAAGCATGGTGAAGGAAGGAGAGGAAGAGCAGGGGTATGATCCGGCGTTATGCGCGGCAACGAATGGAGCATCTGCGCCGTCCGGTCTTTTAATACCGCCTTCCAATGCATTGATTACATATTCCCTGGCGTCCGGAGGGACTTCGGTGGCTGCGCTGTTTCTGGGAGGGTATATTCCTGGAGCGCTCTGGGCGCTCTGTTGCATCATTGTTGGAGTGGTTCTTGCAAAGCGCAGGGGTTACCGCGGTGCAGAGGGAAAATTCGACTGGAAAAATCTCGGGATAGCCACTCTTCGGGCTTTACCGGCTCTGTCGCTGATAGTCATTGTAATCGGAGGAATCGTAATCGGCGTATTTACTGCTACAGAGGGATCGGCGGTTGCAGTGGTGTATGCTCTGGCGCTGGGGGTTTTCTACCGGAATATTACTCTGAAATCATTTTGGAAAATAGTAGTGGACAGCGCGAAAATGAGCGGCATGGTGGTGTTCTTGATCGGCGTGTCCAATATTCTTGGATGGGTTATGGCGTTTCTGCAGATTCCTCAGGCGGTTTCAGCAGCTTTGCTGGGGCTGACGGATAATTATGTTTTGATTCTGCTGATTATGAATGTAATTTTGCTGATTGCGGGTACATTTATGGATGTTACTCCTGCAATACTGATTTTTACGCCGCTGTTTCTGCCAATTGTAAAAACATTTGGAATGCATCCGGTGCATTTTGGGCTGATTCTTGTCTATAACCTGTGCATTGGAAATATTACGCCGCCAGTAGGCAATACATTATTTGTGGCAATTAAAGTAGGCGGCGCCACTCTGGAAAAAACAATTCCCTATATGCTGTGGTACTATGCGGCAATTCTGGCGGGGCTTCTGATGGTTACGTACGTTCCGTTTTTAAGCACTGGTCTGCCGATGGCAGCAGGATTGATATAAGCAGGCAATTGGAAACCAAGTCTGCAATCTTGATTCCGGCAAGAAAGCGCCTTGCGCACTGCAGAACAAAAACTTTGCGATATGGCATATAGGGCTGTAAGAGTTTCCTTTTGATAAAGTGAACAGAAGTGTTTCGATGCAGCCCTCCAAACTGCGTCAATCCCACTGGAATGATACGGGATTGGCGCAGTTTGGCGTTATGCCCAAAGGTGCGTTATGCCTCCCAAATTTCCCCAGTTCATCTCTCTCTATTGTATAGATCTGCCAAAAACCAATGTCCTAAAATGTATATAATTAACAAAATGACAACAAAAATGAAAAACGATATTGCATTTTTGTTGGGAAAAGGTTATACTAGGTTTATCAGATGAGAACGTTACCGGTAAAGATACCGGAAATGTTACCGGAATGGTTTCCGGCAACATTTCCGGATAAAGGAAGGAAGCGTTTTCAAAGGTAAAATTTTCAAATTATAGGAGGATGTAAGATGAAAAAGAAATTAGTATCATTGATGCTGGTAGCGGCAATGGCAGCAACCATGGCAGCCGGATGCGGCACAAACAACAGCGGCGCAGGCAATAACGCCGGCACGGATGACAAGCAGACAGAAGATGCGGGCAGCGGCGATGATAAGGAAGAGGCAGCTGACGATGAAAAAGCAGGCGATGACAGCCAGGCCGCAGCCAGCGGAGACGGCGCTGTGTACTATCTGAACTTCAAGCCGGAGCAGGCAGATCAGTGGAAAGCGCTGGCAGAGACTTATACCGAGCAGACCGGCGTTCCTGTAACTGTTGAGACAGCAGCTTCCGGAACTTATGAGTCCACTCTGAAGTCAGAGATGGCAAAGGACGAGGCTCCCACATTATTCCAGGTAAACGGACCGGTTGGCCTGGCTTCCTGGAAAGATTATTGCTATGACTTAAAGGACAGCGCAGTTTACAAGAACTTAAAGAGCGATGACTTTGCATTGATCTCTGATTCCGGCGAGGTACAGGGCGTTGCATATGTAATCGAAACCTACGGTTTGATTTACAATAAGAAATTATTATCCGACTACTGTGCATTAGACGGAGCGAAGATCAAAGATGCTTCTGAAATCAACAGCTTTGCCAAATTAAAAGAAGTTGCAGACGACATTCAGGCTAAGAAAGATGACCTTGGAATCGTTGGCGCATTTACTTCCGCAGGTATGGATTCTTCCTCTGACTGGAGATTTAAGACACATTTAGCAAATCTTCCGATTTATTATGAGTATGAAGCAGACGGCATTACTTCCACAGATGCGATTAAAGGGACTTACCTGGATAATTACAAGAATGTGTGGGATCTGTATATTACAGACTCTACCGTAGAGCCTACCATGTTGTCCAGCTCCACCGGCGAAGATGCGGCAGCGGAATTTGCAATGGGTGAAGCTGTGTTCTATCAGAATGGTACATGGGCTTACAGTGATATCAAAGACAACGAAGTGGCAGACGAGGACCTTGGCATGATGCCGATCTACATAGGCGTAGAGGGGGAAGAGAATCAGGGACTCTGCACCGGTTCTGAGAATTACTGGTGTGTAAATAAGAACGCTTCCCAGGAAGATATTGACGCAACACTGGCATTTATGGAATGGGTTATCACATCGGATGAAGGACGTACTTCTTTCCGTGATGAAATGGGATTTGTAACTCCGTTTACTACTTTCACAGATGAGTATCAGCCGGCAAACCCGCTGGTAGCGGCTTCTCAGGAAGATATTGACGCAGGACACAAGACGGTTGCATGGTGCTTCACCACAATGCCTTCTGAAAACTGGAAAAACGGCGTTGGAAGCGCATTGCTTGAGTATGCGCAGGGAACCGGCCAATGGGATGCGGTAGTAAGCGCGTTTGTTGACGGATGGGCGTCAGAAGTTCAGGCAGTCAGCGAATAAGATTCTGATGAATTCAAATTTGCTGGCGGACTCCAGAAGTTCAGGCAGTCAGCGAATAAGATTCTGATGGAAAAGATAAGAAATACGGGGGTGGTAAGCGCCACCCCCATTTTCAAAACATGGGAGGTAAATTATGCAAAAATCAATTAAAAAATATTTTCCAATTTTTGCGCTGCCCACGCTGGTGGCATTTACAATTGGATTTATAATTCCTTTTCTTTTGGGCATCTATTTATCATTCTGCAAGTTTACGACAGTTACCGATGCAAAATTCGTAGGTATCAGTAATTATTTTAAAATATTTACAGACAAAACATTCGGGCATGCGCTTTGGTATACCGCAGCATTTACAATTGTGTCCGTATTGCTGATCAATGTGCTTGCATTTACCGTTGCGATGCTTTTAACAAAGGGAATTAAAGGCACGAATATTTTCCGAACCGTATTTTTTATGCCAAACTTAATCGGCGGCATCGTTTTGGGATATATCTGGCAGTTATTGTTAAACGGCATTCTGGCTCATTTTCAGAAAACGCTGACTTACAGTTCCGCATACGGGTTCTGGGGCCTGGTGATTCTGATGTGCTGGCAGCAGATTGGCTACATGATGATTATCTATATTTCCGGCATTCAGAATATTCCGGGAGAACTGATTGAGGCAGCGAAAATTGACGGAGCCACCAACAGCCAGATTTTAAAGAACGTAACCATTCCCATGGTAATGCCTTCTATTACCATCTGTACGTTTTTGACGCTGACCAACGGATTTAAACTCTTCGACCAGAACCTGGCATTGACCAACGGAGAGCCTTCCAATATGTCAGAGCTGCTGGCGCTGAATATTTACAATACGTTTTACGGCAGAACAGGTTTTGAAGGGGTAGGCCAGGCGAAGGCAGTTGTATTCTTTATTTTGGTTGCCCTGATCGCAGTGGGCCAGAACTATCTGACCAGAAGTAAGGAGGTGCAGCAATAATGGGTGTAAGAAAAGCAAAACACGGATGGATTTATACGGTATTTTTCAGTCTGCTTTCAATTGCATGGGTGTTCCCCATTATTCTGGTATTGATTAACTCTTTTAAGAAGAAAGTGTATATCAGCCGGAAGCCTTTTACCATTCCTACGGACAAAATGTTTGTGAAATGGGACAATTATGTGAACGGCATGGAGAAAATTCATTTCTTTGACGCCTTTAAAAATTCGCTGTTTATTACAGTTTTGTCGGTGGCAGTAATCATTCTGTGCACTTCCATGTGCGCATGGTATATTTCCAGGGTGAAATCAGCATTTTCTACCGGAATGTATTATTTATGTCTGTTTTCTATGATTGTGCCCTTCCAGATGGTAATGTTTACGTTATCAAAATTAGCAAATATGTTGCATTTATCCAGCCCAGTTGGTATTATATTAGTATATTTGGGATTTGGGGCCGGCCTGGCGGTGTTTATGTTCTGCGGATTTGTAAGAAGCATTCCGCTGGAAATCGAGGAAGCAGCCATGATTGACGGATGTACGCCGATTCAGACATTTTTTCAGATTGTATTTCCGATTCTGAAGCCTACCTGCATTACCGTGGCAATTCTTCAGGCAATGTGGATTTGGAATGATTACCTGCTTCCCTATCTGGTATTGGACATTAAGCGCTGGAAGACCATTCCGATTGCGATTCAGTATTTGAAAGGCGGTTATGGTTCTGTGGACATGGGAGCTATGATGGCAATGCTGGTGCTGGCAATTATCCCGATTATCGTATTTTACATGGCATGCCAGAAACACATCATTGAAGGCGTTGTGGCAGGCGCAGTAAAAGGATAGACTTAAGATAAGGTGGAAAATGATATGTTGACCATTAAAGATATTGCAAAAGAATCCGGTTATTCGGTCAGCACCGTATCTCGCGTGCTGAATAACCGCAGGGATGTGAGTCCGGAAGCAAAGAAGAGAATTACAGAGATCGTGGCAGCCCGTCATTTTGTGCCCAATAACAATGCCAAACATTTGAAACAGAACAGCAGCAAGACCATTGCAGTACTGGTGAAAGGCACTTCCAATATGCTTTTTGCCAGTATTGTGGAGGCCATTCAGAAAAGGATAGAAGCCACCAGATATACGGTGAGCATCAATTATATTGATGAAGATGATAATGAAGTACAGGAAGCGTTAACTGTCTGCCGGGAACACAAGCCTTTGGGCATGCTGTTTTTAGGAGGCAATCCGAAATTTTTTGAAAAATCCTTTGAATCAGTAAAGATACCCTGTGTTCTGGTCACAAACCAGGGAGAGTTACTGGGATTTGATAATTTATCCAGCGTGGCTACCGATGATGAAGCGGCGGCAGAATCTGCCATTGATTATCTGATTGGACAGGGGCATAAAAAGATTGGAATACTGGGCGGCGATTTTGTATTGTCACATACCAGCAAACAGAGATATTTGGGATGCGTGAAAAGTTTTCAGAAGCATCAGATTTCCTTTGAGGAAGAACAGTATTTTGAAAAAGCAAGGTTTTCTTATGAAAGCGGGTACGAGGCGATGAAACGCCTGATGAAAAAGGCAAAAGATATCACGGCAGTATTTGCCATGAGCGATGTGATTGCAATCGGGGCAATCCGTGCTGTGATTGACTGCGGAAGGAAAGTGCCGGAGGATATTTCCGTGATGGGATTTGACGGAATTACCATGGCGGAATACTATAACCCGAAATTAACTACCATACAGCAGCAGTATCATATTCTGGCTGCAAGGAGTGTGGAAATCTTATTACAGAACATTGACTGGAACATTGCACCGGTGTATGAGATTATTCCTTTTCATCTGGTGCAGGGAGAAAGTGTAAAGAAAATAAACACGCCTTTGACCGGAAGATGAACCAAACAGCCGGAAGCGGAGTAATTCAGCGCTTCTGGCTGGAGTTTTCGTTGAGCCGGACAAAAGGCCGTGAATAAAAAATAGATAAGATGCGCCGGGTAAGGCGCGTCCCAGGAGGTACCCATTATGCGCAGCAGCGGAGTTTTAATGCATATTTCTTCCCTACCATCCCCTTACGGAATTGGAACCATGGGAAAGGAAGCGGTAAAATTTGTAGATTTTCTTGTAAAGGCAAAACAGAGTTTCTGGCAGGTGCTGCCTATCTGCCCTACCAGTTACGGGGATTCTCCCTATCAGTCCTTTTCCAGTTTTGCGGGGAACCCTTACTTTATTGATCTTGATATTCTTTGTAAAGAAAAACTTTTAACCAAAAAAGAGTGCCAGTCTTATGATTGGGGCAAGGATATTACGAAAGTGGATTACGGCATTCTCTATCAGAACCGGTATCTGTTATTACATAAAGCCTTTGATCGGTTTCGGAAGCATATTCCGGAAGATTATGAAGAGTTCTGCCGAAAACAGGCGGACTGGATGGAAGATTATGCCCTGTTTATGGCGTTAAAGGATGCCCATGACGGCGCTTCCTGGAGCCAGTGGGAGCCGGAGTTAAGGCTGCGTAAGGAGGATGCCGTGGCGAGGGCCAAAGAGGAGCTGGCAGAAGAAATTGATTTCTGGAAAATGCTGCAGTATCTGTTTTACCGGCAGTGGAATGCACTGAAGGCTTACGCCAACGGAAAGGGAATCCGCATGATCGGCGACGTGCCCATCTATGTGTCTATGGACAGTGCGGATGTGTGGGCCAACCCTTCTCAATTTTACCTGAATGAGAATCTGGAGCCAATTGATGTGGCGGGATGTCCGCCGGATGCATTTTCCGATGACGGACAGCTTTGGGGCAATCCGCTGTTTCGGTGGGATGTGATGAAAGCGGATGGTTACCGCTGGTGGATTCAGCGGCTGGAGAAAATGGCAAAGCTGTTTGACGTGATCCGAATCGACCATTTTCGGGGATTTGATTCCTATTACGCCATTCCCTACGGAGATAAGACGGCAAAGAACGGAGAATGGCGCAAGGGCCCCGGCATTGAATTGTTTCATACCATAGAAGCATCATTGGGGAAACTGGACATTATCGCAGAGGATCTGGGATTTTTGACAGAGTCTGTCCATGAACTGCTGGCGGCTTCCGGATATCCGGGGATGAAGCTGATTCAGTTTGCTTTTGACAGCAGAGAGGACGGGGATTATCTGCCCCATAATTATGACACCAGGAATTCTGTGGTGTATGCAGGCACCCACGACAATGATACGATTCTGGGATGGATGAAAACGGCTCCAAGGCCCTGTGTTGCCTATGCCAAGGATTATTTGAATTTGAGTAAGGAAGAGGGTTACAACTGGGGCGTGATGCGGGGCGTCTGGTCCAGCATCAGCGATACGGCAGTGGTGACTATGCAGGATTTGCTGGGGATTGGAAGCGAAGGAAGGATGAATACTCCTTCTACTCTAGGCTGCAACTGGATGTGGCGCATGAAGCCGGGGGCAATTGATGCAAAGCTGATCCGGCGGATCTGCAAGCAAGTAGATTTATACGGAAGGGCGCCGAAAGTATCATAGGCAGTCTTATATAAATGCCGCTTTGAAGTGAGTCATACTAGTGTACTGACACATTTATATTCAGGCAAACCTCCTTGCCCGATTGCCCATCAGACTGCGTTGTCATCAGTCAACGATGCCACCGCATCGCCTCCTTCTTCCGTCTTGCTGATGAACAATCGTTCTGCAGAGTTTCGCCAGATATAAATGTGTCAGCACACTAGTGTACTGTCTGCATTATATCTGGCGAAGAGAGCGGATTTATTGCATTGTCTTATCGCAAATATTGTTTAGGAACCGGATTTATGACTTATTATTTTATAGTAAATATTGCTTCCAGAACCGGTAAGGGCAGGAAGATCTGGAAAGTTCTGGAGGCGGAATTAAAGAGAAGAAATACAGATTACCGCGCATATCTGACGAAATATCCGGGGCATGCGGGGGAACTGGCAGAGAAACTTACAGGGAAACACCGGGATCGGGTGATTTCCCTTGTTGTAGTTGGCGGAGATGGAACAGCCAATGAGGCGGTAAACGGCATCCAGGATTTTGAAAAGGTGCGGTTTGGCTATATTCCCATCGGTTCCGGCAATGATCTGGGCAGAGGACTGGGCCTTCCGAAAGAGCCGCTGGCAGCATTGAAAGTAATATTAGAGTCCAAAGAGCTGTATGCCATGGATTTGGGCAGGGTGTCCTGGGGATCTAAATTGGAAAAGAGCGCTTATTTTAATATCAGTTCCGGAATCGGAATGGATGCAGAAGTCTGCAGGCGGGTCAATGCGGCGGGACTTAAGGCATTTCTAAATAAGCTGCATCTGGGAAAATTATCTTATTTTGTCCAGACGGCGATGACTTTGGCTGAGATACCGTGTGTACAGGCAGGCATTCAGGCAGATGGGACGGAAAAAAAGCGGATTCCCGGGTTGATTTGTGCAGCGGTGATGAACCATCGGTGCGAAGGCGGCGGACTGCCGATGGCGCCGGAGGCTTCGGCCCAGGATGGAAAATTATCTGTCTGTTATATTCACGGCGTAAAAAAGCTTCGGGCGGTATTCCTTTTGCTTATGCTGGTTAAGGGGAAGCATCTGGGATTTCAGGGAATTGAACTTGTGGAATGCAAGTCCTGCACCCTTTGGCTTCAGGAGCCCATGACTGCTCATATGGACGGGGAGGATCTGGGAGATTTGATGCGGGTGAAATATGAGTGTCTGCCTGGGGCTTTGAAAATCATGCGGTAACGATTTGTCCTGAATTTTGTACAAATATCTGGCATTCCCTGCAAACCTCCTGCATATACTGATAACAGTAGAACAGGAGGTTTTTGTATGGAAAATATCAATACAGGTACATATAATATTTACAAAGATATCAGCGCCAGAACCGGCGGGGATATCTATATCGGGGTGGTGGGGCCTGTGCGGACCGGCAAATCCACGTTTATCAAACGTTTTATGGACGTGATGGTGCTGCCGGAGATGGAGGATGTGCACAGCAGGGAACGGGCCACCGATGAGCTGCCCCAGTCTGCCCAGGGCAAAACCATAATGACCACGGAGCCGAAATTTGTGCCAAAGGAGGCTGCTAAAATCAAACTCAGTGAAGATCTGGAAGTCAGCGTCCGGCTTATTGACTGCGTGGGCTTTATGGTGGATGGAGCTACCGGGCATATGGAAGAAGGGGCGGAGCGGATGGTAAAAACCCCCTGGTTCGACTATGAGATTCCTTTTACCCAGGCCGCGGAAATCGGCACCCAGAAGGTCATCCGGGAACATTCCAATATCGGAATTGTGATTACCACAGACGGCTCTATCACGGAGCTGCCCAGAGAGAGTTATATTCCTGCGGAAGAAAAAACCATTGCAGGGCTGAAGAAATTAGGTAAGCCCTTTCTTTTGCTTTTGAATACTCAGAAACCTTATGGAGCGGAGAGTCAGAAGCTGGCGGAGGAGCTTTCAGAAAAATACGGTGTGTCCACATTGCCGGTTAACTGCGAACAGTTGAGAAAAGATGATATTTTCCGCATTCTGGAAGGGATTCTTTATGAATTTCCCATTGAGCGGGTGGACTTTTTTCTGCCGAAATGGGTGGAAATGCTGGAAAACACCCACAAAATCAAAGAAAATATTATCAGCAACGCCATGCAGATTCTTAAGAAATTCACTTATGCCAAAGATGTGCGGAACACGGAGCTTGTGCCGGAGGGGGAATATATCCGCCGGATGAAGCTGGATAAGGTGGAATTGTCTCGGGGCTGCGTTCAGATCATGTTTGACATTGACCAGAAATATTATTACGAGAATATGAGCGAACTGACAGGCGTTCCGATTTCCGGAGAATATCAATTGATTTCCATGATCCGGGAACTGTCCGCTATGAAAAAAGAGTATGATAAAGTGGGCAGCGCTATGGAAGCTGTAAAGCAAAAGGGATACGGCGTGGTGACGCCTCAGCTTACCGATATTGAAATTGAGGAGCCGGTGCTGATTCGCCACGGCAATAAGTTCGGCGTGAAAATCAAGGCCCAATCGCCCTCGATTCACATGATCAAAGCGAATGTGGAAACCGAGATAGCGCCGATTATCGGAAGCGAAGAGCAGGCTCAGGATTTGATTGGATATATCAAAACCTCCAGGGAGCAGGAAGAGGGAATCTGGCAGACTAATATTTTCGGGAAATCCATCGGGGAGCTGGTGGAAGACGGAATCCGCAGCAAGATTACCATGATGGATGACGAAAGCCAGGTGAAGCTGCAGGATACCATGCAGAAGATTGTCAATGACAGCAATGGGGGGCTGGTGTGCATTATTATATAGAAGGTTTGTTGCCTGTGAAAAAGAGATATTCATGGGAAACCAGGCAACAATTCAGTCCAGGACTTTGCACTTGCTGCAAAGTCCGTACCTTAAGGGAATGCTGTGAGTATATGTTAATGCAGCCCGGAAGGAATCATACTAGTCTGCACTCCGTTTCAGTCGGCGCCAAACAAGCGCCGCTGGCGCTCAGCATCCCTTGCCGCCGGTGATTCGGAATGAGCAGATTCCGTAACAATGAAGCCGAAGGCTGAACAGTAACAGTTCAGATGCCTTCCATGTTGTGAACGGTAACATTTTTCTGTGTAAATGGCCGCAAGCCATCTTGAAATCCTGAAATGTGTGTGTTATAATAAATATAACGAAAAGAATTTTGCAATGATATACCTGATCTATCAGACATAAGGATAGGGAAGTTTATGTTTTGTTCAAAGGAGTGATGATGTATGAGTCAGGGTTATTCACAATTATTTCAGAGTATTTCAGGCAGCGGAGCGGGAAATCAGAATTTCCTCTCAGATTATGCGAGTATTAAGAGCGGAAGCTACGGTAAACTTTTAAAGGCATATTACGGCACTGGCAGCAGTTCAAGTATGGCAACTGCCAGCAAGAAGAGCAGTTCCACCAATATTCTTGACAAGATTTTAGAAGAGAAGAAGAATCCGAAGATTTCAAAACAGGCTCAGGAGGCGAACACGAACCTGACCAATGGGCTTTCCAGTTTGAAGAATTCTGTATCCGCATTACAGAATGAGAAAACTTATACAGACACGGAAAACGGCCAGAGCGCATCAGACAAAGTAACTTCAGCCATGAAGAATTTTGTGGCGGATTATAACAGTGTTGTGACTGCCGCAAAGAAATCTACATTGGCGGGCAAAACAGCATATGTGGCAAATATGATGGACAGCACGAATGCAAATTCTGATAAGCTTGCAGAACTGGGCATTACAATTAATGCAAATGGCACGCTTCAACTGAACGAAAACAAGCTGAAGGGAGCGGATGTTTCCAAAGTGCAGGATCTGTTTTCCACCAATGATATTATGAGTTACGGTTCCAAGATTACATCCCGTCTGAAGTTTGCCAGCGTTGCAAATACTACGAATAAGACAGATACAGCTGATAAAACCAATAAGACCGATACGGAAGACAGCGCAACAAACAATGCAACAGGTTCCAGCGCTGCAGCTCTCAAGGCGGACAGCGAAACACTGGCGTCCGATGAATTGTATGAAAGAGTAAAAGATAAGGATGGCAATGAGAACTATGACGTTGCTAAGATTTTTGCAGCGGCCAAGAGTTTTGTCAGCAATTACAACAACATGTTTGACGTTGCTGAATCCAGCGCCAATTCCGGCGTATTATCGAACCTGTCTCAAATCAGAGGAAAGACGGCACGCAATGCGGATGTGCTGAAACAGTTTGGAATTAATGTGGACATGAAAGGCAGAATGAAGATTGACGAAGACATATTTAAGAAAGCGGATATGTCTAAAGTACAGAAGTTTTTCAAAGACTATGGTTCTTCTGTTGCCACCAATGCTTCATTGGTAGATTTTTATATGACTACCCATGCCAATACATCCAACAGTTATACAGCGGCTGGGGCATACAATTTGCAGGAAGGTTTCCGCTATGCAGATTATATCTAATCTGTTTCAGGAAAAGATAAGAAGCTACAGGATGCGAATCCCACAGAGTTTTGTCTGAGGGATTCGCATCCTTTTTGTGCACTCCTGATTTTTGTGTTATGAGAGTACCCGGTTATGAAAAGAGAGCAACAGATTAAGCAGGAGCGGAAAAGAATATTTAGCTGTGCACTCTTTTAAACTTCTATCACGAATTCAGCATTTTTTGAAAAAAAAGAAAATTTGTAACAGTTCAGCCTTTGCCTTCACTGTTACCGAATCCAGCCCATTTAAAGTTTGCTTTCAGCAAAGGGCTGGATTCCTGGCTCAATCTACACATTCTTACGGACTTTGCAGCAAGTGCAAAGTCCTGGGCTGAACTGTTACGAAAATTTCAAAAGCATTGTATAGAAGAATTGACAAAAAATCTTATATTTGCTATATTAAAATTAGCAAAAATGCAAGAAACAATAGTTCGGTAATTAATAAAATATTGGCATATAGAAAAGGAGGTAATGTTATGTTATTCCAGACAGCAGCAGAGCATGAGCAGTTACGGGCAAAGATTCGCTCCTTTGCCGAAGAGGAAATCAAACCCATTGCATTTTCCTTAGACCAGGAAAACCGTTTCCCGGACGAAGCAGTGAAAAAGCTTGGAGAAATGGGGCTTATGGGAATTCCCTATCCCAAAGAGTACGGCGGATCAGGGCTTGACATTTTAAGCTATGCCATTGCCGTGGAAGAGCTTGCCCGGGTAGACGGCGGATCAGGCGTAATTCTTTCTGCACATGTTTCCCTGGGGTCGTTTCCGATTTTTGCATACGGCAATGAGGAGCAGAAGAAGAAATATCTGGTTCCTCTGGCAAAGGGCGAAAAGATTGCAGCCTTCGGTTTAACGGAGCCCAATGCAGGATCCGATGCTGGAGGAACAGAGACGACGGCCATTGACAAAGGAGATTATTATCTGTTAAACGGCGGCAAGATATTTATCACCAATGCGCCGAAAGCTGATACATATGTGGTATTTGCAGTGACAACGCCGGATATAGGAACCCGCGGAATTTCTGCTTTTATTGTGGAAAAAGGATGGGAAGGCTTTGAATTCGGCGACCATTACGACAAACTGGGCATACGGTCCTCCACCACGGCGGAACTGATTTTTAATGACGTGAAGGTTCCCAAGGAAAACCTGCTGGGCAAAGAAGGAGAAGGATTTAAGATTGCAATGTCCACCTTAGACGGCGGACGCATCGGCATTGCCGCGCAGGCTCTTGGCATTGCCCAGGGAGCATACGAACAGGCCCTTGACTATGCGAAAGAGCGCATTCAGTTCGGAAGGCCCATTGCCGCGCAGCAGGGCATTTCATTTAAACTGGCTGATATGGCCACCAAGCTTCGCTGTGCAAGATTTCTGGTTTATTCCGCAGCGGAATTAAAGGAAGCTCACAGTTCTTATTCTATGGAAGCTGCCATGGCAAAGATGTATGCATCCGATATTGCGCTGGAAGTAACCAATGATGCAGTGCAGATTTTCGGCGGCACTGGTTTCTTAAAGGGCATGGATGTGGAGCGGATGTACCGGGATGCGAAGATTACCACTATTTATGAAGGAACCAATGAGATTCAGCGTGTCGTCATTGCTTCTCACATTATCGGAAGAATGAAAAAGAGCTCCGGCGGAGGCGGCAGCCGTTCGACAGCAAAGAAACCAGCGCCCATTACAGGCGTGCGCAAAGGCAAGATTTTTAAAGAAGGCGGAGCCAAAGAGCGGGTAGAGGCACTGGCGGAAGCATTGAGAAAAGACGGACATGACTTCACCGTAGGCATTCCCATAGATACGCCTATCGCACAGGCAGAACGGGTAGTTTCCGCCGGAAAAGGAATCGGAAGCAAAGAGAATATGAAGCTGATTGAAGATCTGGCGAAAGCGGCAGGGGCGGCTATCGGTTCCTCCCGTCCGGTTGCAGAGACGTTAAAATATGTGCCGCTGAACCGTTATGTGGGAATGTCTGGACAGAAATTCAAAGGCAATCTCTATATTGCCTGCGGCATTTCCGGAGCTATCCAGCATTTAAAGGGAATCAAAGACGCGTCTGCAATTGTGGCCATCAATAGGAACGGCAACGCCCCCATTTTCAAAAACTGCGATTATGGAATCGTGGGAGATGTGGCAGAGATTCTTCCGCTTCTTACAGAGGCTCTTGGCGCCGGAGAGAAACAGCCTGCGCCTCCTATGGTGAAGATGAAACGTCCTCCTGTTCCAAAGCCGGAACCTATTGGCAAACGTTATGTATGCGGCGGCTGCGGATATGAATACATTCCGGAAGTCGGCGATGAAGACGCGGAAATCGTACCTGGAACTTTGTTTGAGAAATTGCCGGAAGACTGGGTATGTCCGGAATGTGCAGAAGGCAAAGAACAGTTTATTGAGGCCTAACAGAGAGGAGGAACGAATCTATGTATTGTGTACGGAAAGTAACCGAAGATTTGTACTGGGTGGGAGCCAATGATCACAGGCTTCATCTATTTGAGAATATTCATCCGATTCCGCAGGGTGTAAGCTATAATGCATATCTGCTGATGGATAAAGAAACGGTTTTGTTTGACACAGTGGACTGGTCGGCTTACCGCCAGCTTGCGGAAAACCTGGATTATCTGCTGGGAGACCGTTCCCTGGATTGGCTGGTGATCAATCATATGGAGCCGGATCATGCGGCTTCCGTAGAGCAGATCCTGCTTCGTTATCCGGATGTAAAAGTAATTTCCAGTGAGAAAGCCTTTATGCTGATGCGCCAGTTCGGCTTCCATCCGGATCTCCACGAGTGCATTACTGTGGCGGAAGGGGATACCCACTGCTTTGGCGATCATACAGTAACTTTTGTAGCGGCTCCCATGGTGCACTGGCCGGAAGCAATGGTAACATTTGACACCACAAACGGCGTACTGTTTGCCGCAGATGCATTTGGTTCTTTTATCGCCCTTGACGGTAAGCTCTTTGCCGATGAAGTGGATTTCGACCGTGACTGGATTGATGAAGCCCGCCGCTACCTGACGAATATCGTTGGCAAATACGGGCCCCATATTCAGCTTCTGTTAAAGAAAGCCTCCGGCATTTTAGACCAGATTAAATTTATCTGTCCGCTGCACGGCCCCGTCTGGCGTGAGAACCTGGGGTATTTTATAGACAAATATGATAAATGGAGCCGGTATGAGCCGGAGGAGCAGGGTGTTTTGATTGCCTATGCTTCCATGTACGGCAATACGGAATCGGCGGCACAGGCATTGGCGGCAAGACTCTGTGAAAAGGGATGCACTAATGTGGCAGTTTATGATGTGTCGAACACCCATGTTTCCTATCTGATTTCAGAAGCTTTTAAATACAGCCATATTGTGCTGGCTTCTGTGACATATAACCTGGGCATTTATCCGGTGATGCATAATTTCCTGATGGATATGAAAGCGCTGAATATGCAGAACCGTACGTTTGCATTGATAGAGAATGGTTCCTGGGCCTGCAAATCCGGAGATTTGATGCAGAGGTTTATTGATGAAGAAATGAAGAACATGACAGTTTTAAACGAGAGGTTAAGCATCGCTTCTTCCATGGGTGCAGATAAGAATCTGGAACTGGATGCTCTTGCAGATGCGATTATTGATTCGATGAAAGAAGAATAATGGAACTAATATCCCCCGGGCTTTTGGCCGGGGGATATTTTTCTGTCAAAGTAAAAGGGGGGGGAACTGTGCACGATATGGAAAAGGAGCTATTGTTCACAGGTCACTGTTCTGCGAAGCGTGTTACTGGTCGGAATGAACAGTAACGAAAAGAAAAGATTCCGCAGGGAGCATCTGCATTTTGCCTATACATTTTGATGAAATTACAGTATAATAAAAAACAGCTTACAAAATGCCAGAAGAAAACGGAGGAAACAATGAAGATTACTTATATTCACCACAGCGCCTTTTGTGTGGAAATTGATGGGAAGGCGTTGGTTTTTGACTATTGCAGGGGAGACAGCGTTCCAGACTGTATATATCAGGGAAAAATGCCGGAATTGCCGAAAGAAATGCCGATATATGTGTTTTCCAGCCACAGCCATCAGGATCATTTCGATCCGGAAACGCTGAAATGGAGCAGGAATTATCCCAATATCCATTATATTTTTTCCAAAGATATCAAAAAGAAGCTGGGAAATTCCGCCTTGAAACGGCTGGGGATGGAAGAGGGAATCAAAGCTTGCATCACCTATGTCAAGCCGGGGGAACGCCATGAAATAGGCGGTATTACTGTTGAGACACTGCTTTCCACAGACAGCGGCGTGGCCTTTCTTGTGACAGTTTCCGGTAAAACTATTTACCATGCGGGGGACTTGAACTGGTGGAGATGGGAAGGAGAGCCGGAAGAATTTAATGAGTATCAGGAAAAAACCTATAAAGAACAGATTAATCTTCTTTCCGAAAGGAAAATAGATCTGGCCTTTGTGGCGCTGGATCCCAGACAGGAAGAGGATAAATATCTGGGGATCGATTATTTCATAGAGCATGTGCAGGCGGAATATATTGTGCCTATGCATATGTGGAAAGAGTATGGGGTAATTCAGGAATACCGCAGTCTTCCCCGAATTGCTGCAGTGCGGGAGAAAATTCTTGTTGTAGAGAGGGAGAATCAGGAAATCCTGCCAGGGGAAATTTCTCGTTGATTGTTTTCGTGTTATTCGGTATAATAAAAAATCATACGGAGGTGCAAAATGAAAAAAGATCAAATGAAAGTTATCAAAAGGAAGCTGGGATTGTGGGCAGCCGTGCTGGTAAGCGCAGGAGCGCTGCTGAATACAGGGCGGGTCCAGGCGTCATCTGCGCCCAATTACGATTATAACGTAGTTACGGATGCAGAAGAAAAAGTCAATCCCAAGGACAAGGCGTCTGATTCCAAGGGAATTCAGAGTGTGCTGAATAAGGCCATTGGTTCCAAGAGAGAGATTACCATATATTTTCCGGCAGGAACTTATAACATTGACAAAACTCTTCGGGTGTATTCTAATACCCATTTAATCCTTGACAAAAATGCAACCCTGTACAGGATGGACAGTTGGATTAACCGGGAAGTCCTGTTCAATGTGGATCAGAACAGCAAAAGAGATGTTGTGGGAAGATATAATATGTCCAAAAACATCACCATAGAAGGCGGAACTATTGACGGCGGCAATACGGCTAAGGCTACCAAAGGAACAGATGTGGTCCGTTTTGACCATGCAGAGAATATTATAATTAAAGACTGTACCATTAAGAATACTTATGACTGCCATATTTTAGAACTGGTGGGCGTGAAGAACGGTGAAGTCAGCGGATGTACCTTTACCGGATTCCGTTATAAGAAAGGCAAGGAAAATAATTATACTTATGCAAGGGAAGCCATTCAGATTGAGACAGCATGGAAAACCGGCAATGAGCCCTGGGCCAAAGGTTCTGTCATTGACGGAACCTCCTGCAAAAATGTGGTCATCACTAACAACAAATTCAACGACATACCCTGCGGCGTAGGACAGCACCGCCATACGAAGGACGGAACATACAGGAATGAAGACATTACCATTACCAATAATACCATTACCTGCTCCTCCAAAAACAAGGCGGCAAAAATTGCAATTACTTGTATCGGCATCAACAACCTGACCGTAAAAAATAATACCATCAAAGGGCCTTACCAGTTTGCAATGCATGTGATGGTTGCAGATGGAGTGATCATTGAAGGCAATCAGGCAGATGGCATGAAAAAGAATGGAATTATGGTAGATTCCGGGAAAAATGTAATAATTGCCAACAACACCCTGAAAAATATTGCAAAACATGGAATTTCCATCGGAGGCGGAACCGTAAAGAAAGTATCCGGAAATAAAATTACCAATGTAAAATGGAATGGAATCAGCGTAGACGACGGCAAAGTAACCAGTATTACCGGGAATACCATCAATAAAGCGAAAAAGCATGGGATCTCAATTATCGATATCCATGGAAAGGCAGACTGTTCTCTGAAAGATATTTCTAAAAATAACATCAGCAATACCGGTGAGAACGGAATCTGCATCAACAAGGCGAAGGTTACCAATGTGTCCGGGAATACCTTAAAAACCATCAATAAGAGCGGAATTGTGCTAATTGCAGGAAGCATCGGTTCCGGAAAAAGCCGAACTAAGGGAGTCCAGGAAAATAAAATCACAGGCTGCAAGCAGCACGGAATCGTGGCGATGAGCGGAACGATTTCTTCCATTGGGAAAAATAAGATTTCCAATATGGCCGTAAACGGAATTTCTCTGTCCGGAGACGCCAAAGTTTATTATATTATAAAAAATAACATCAAGAAGTGTAAGAGACAGGGCATATTCAATGGTTCTACTTACAAGAAAATCAAAATACAGGGAAATACCGGACAGAAATAAGGAATGGCTGAAAATATGGATGTAAAAATATATACAGACGGCGCCGCCCGTGGCAACCCCGACGGGCCGGGGGGCTACGGCGCAGTTCTGGTCTATATGGATCGGGAAGGGAAAATCTATAAAAAAGAAATTTCTGCGGGCTATCGAAAAACCACCAACAACCGCATGGAATTGATGGCAGTGATCCGCAGTCTGCAGGAACTGAACCGGCCCTGCCAGGTGGAATTGTATTCCGATTCCAAATATGTGGTAGACGCTTTCAACCAGAACTGGGTGTCCGGCTGGCTGAAAAGGGGCTGGAAGAAATCAGACGGGAAACCAGTGAAAAATATTGATCTCTGGAAAGCGCTGCTGAAAGCAATGGCGCCGCATCAGGTAAGGTTTATCTGGGTCAAGGGCCACGACGGGCATGTGATGAATGAACGGTGTGACGCCTTGGCCACCTCGGCGGCGGACGGGGAAAATTTGCTGGAAGATGTTCCGCTGACAGAATAAAAGTGTTTTATCCCTGGCCGTTCTTGAAAATCGGCCTGCCATATGATATGATTAACACTTGATAGGAGGTGCTTTTATGACGTTTTTGGCCAGTTTGATACAGTATGCCTTGAAGTTTATACTTATGGCGGCAGTGGCTGGATGCGGACTTTTTCTGGGAAAGAAACTGCGTGACAGAAAAGACAGCAAAACAGCAGCGGAAATGACACAGCAAGAGAAATAGACAGTGGAGGAAATTGGTCGTGAAGAAGTATGGAGTAAATGAATTGCGCAGGATGTATCTGGAATTTTTTGAAAGCAAGGATCATCTGGCGATGAAGAGCTTTTCTCTGGTGCCCCACAACGATAACAGCCTGCTGCTTATCAATGCGGGTATGGCGCCGCTGAAGCCATATTTTACCGGACAGGAGATTCCGCCCCAAAAACGCGTGACTACCTGCCAGAAGTGTATTCGTACCGGAGATATAGAGAATGTAGGAAAGACGGCAAGACATCTTACTTTTTTTGAAATGCTGGGCAATTTTTCTTTTGGAGATTATTTTAAGAAGGAAGCCATTGCCTGGAGCTGGGAATTTTTGACAGAGGTCATTGGCATGGAACCGGAGCGGCTCTATCCCTCCATTTACGGAGAGGATGAGGAAGCCTTTGAGATCTGGACGAAGGAAGTGGGAGTTCCCCCGGAGAAGATTACCCGGTTTTATCGGGATGAAAATGGCAAATGCGATAATTTCTGGGAGCACGGCGCAGGCCCCTGCGGCCCCTGTTCTGAGATTTATTATGACAGGGGAGAGGCTTACGGCTGCGGCAGCCCGGATTGTAAGGTGGGCTGCGAATGCGACCGTTTTATGGAAGTGTGGAATAACGTATTCACCCAGTTTAACGGAGACGGACACGGGAATTATGAAGAGCTTGCCAATAAAAATATTGATACGGGCATGGGTTTAGAGCGTCTGGCGGTAGTGGTTCAGGATGTGAATTCCGTGTTTGATATTGATACCATGAAGGCAATCCGGGACAAGGTATGCCAGGTGTCCGGCAAGACGTATCAGACAGACGCCATGGACGATGTGTCCATTCGGCTGATTACAGATCATATGCGTTCCGCAACCTTTATGATTTCTGACGGCATTATGCCCAGCAATGAAGGGCGGGGCTATGTGCTCCGCCGTCTGATCCGCCGCGCGGCCCGCCACGGCAGGCTTCTTGGAATCAGCGGGAAGTTCCTTGCAACCTTAAGCGCCACAGTGATTGCAGAGAGCAAAGACGGATATCCGGAACTGGAAGAAAAGAAAGAATTTATTTTTAAAGTATTGACCCAGGAAGAAGAGAAATTTGACAAGACCATCGACCAGGGGCTCAGCATTCTGGCAGAAATGCAGGAAGCAATGCAGGCGGAGGGAACCAAGGTATTGTCGGGAGAAAATACCTTTAAGCTGTATGACACCTACGGATTCCCGGTGGATCTGACGCAGGAAATCCTGGAGGAAAAAGGATTTTCCATCGACGAAGAGGGATTTCGCAGCTGCATGGAAGATCAGAGGAACAAAGCCAGAAATGCAAGGAAAGAAACCAATTACATGGGTGCGGACGCTACCGTGTACGATGAAATTGACCCTTCGGTTACCACAGAATTCGTGGGATATGACAGGCTTTTGCACAGTTCAGAGATTACGGTATTAACCACGGAAACAGAATTGACAGAGGCATTGTCCGACGGAGAGCGGGGGACGATTATTGTAAAAGAAACGCCTTTCTATGCTACCATGGGAGGGCAGAATGCTGACACAGGCGTAATCCGTGCCGGAGAGAATGAATTTCGGGTAGAGGATGTCATCCATCTGCGGGGCGGACGGATCGGCCATGTGGGCATAGTGACTCTGGGAATGTTTAAAACAGGCGATACCGTGGAACTGTCCGTGGCAGAAGAACAGCGGGGGCTGATTGGAAGGAACCACAGCGCCACCCATCTGCTGCAGAAGGCTCTTCGGGAAGTGCTGGGCACCCATGTGGAGCAGCATGGTTCCGATGTGAATGCGGACAGGCTTCGGTTTGACTTTTCTCACTTTGCGGCTATGACACCGGAAGAAATTGCGCGGACAGAAGCCATTGTCAATGAGAAAATTGCAGCTTCCCTTCCGGTTGTAACGGAAGTGATGAGCTTAGAAGAAGCAAAAAAGACGGGAGCTATGGCATTATTCGGCGAAAAATACGGCGATTCTGTCCGGGTAGTGAAGATGGGAGATTTCTCCGTAGAACTGTGTGGAGGAACCCATGTGGAAAATACCAGCAGTATCAGCGCCTTTAAGATTATATCTGAGTCAGGAGTGGCAGCCGGCATGCGCCGAATTGAAGCGCTGACCTCCAAGGCAGTGTTTGAATATTATGATAAATTGGAAGAAACTCTTCATGCGGCGGCCAAAACAGTAAAGACTAATCCGGCAGGGCTGGTAGAGAAATTAGAGCATCTTATGGCAGATCTGAAATCGCTGCAGAGTGAGAATGAATCTTTAAAGAGCAAGGCGGCTCAGAATGCCCTGGGCGATGTGATGAACCAGGTGACAGAGGTAAAAGGCATTAAGCTTTTGGCTTCCAGCGTTGCAGGAGTGGATATGAACGGATTGCGGGATTTGGGCGATCAGTTAAAAGAGCAGCTGGGCGAAGGCGTGGTGGTGCTTGCCTCCGAAAAAGACGGCAAGGTGAACCTGATTGCCATGGCCACGGAGGAAGCGATGAAGAAAGGCGCTCATGCAGGCAATTTAATCAAGGCTATTGCAGGAAAAGTAGGAGGCGGGGGCGGCGGACGTCCCAACATGGCACAGGCCGGCGGCAAGAATCCGGCAGGAATTCCTGAGGCCATCAAGGAAGCGAAAACTGTTCTGGAGGGTCAGCTCTAAGAGCGCCGGGGACGGCCGAAAGGCACGGGCAGCCATAGATGGGGATCAGTATTTAAAAGTTTTCCTTAAAAATGGTTGACTTACCGGAAATATCTGTTATAATTAATAGCAGTGCAATAAAATGACCCAAACAGTTGAATATGCACAATACGCAACTGGAGGGAGGTTAGGTGTGAGACTATGTCAAATGTTATCGTAAAAGAAAACGAAACTTTGGATAGCGCTTTACGCAGATTCAAAAGAAACTGTGCGAAGGCTGGTATTCAGCAGGAGATTCGTAAGAGAGAGCATTACGAAAAGCCAAGCGTAAGACGCAAGAAGAAATCCGAAGCGGCAAGGAAGCGTAAATATAATTAATTAAGAGAAAGAGCCTTGTATCAACTATGGGAATAGATGATACAAGGCTTTTCTTGTCTTAAAGGAAATTCCTTCGGATTTCCTTTAAGATAAAAAATAAAGATGCGCAGAGTCTGCCCCAGCGAAGCGAGGGTACTCGCACAAGAGGTAGATATTGCTTCGCAAATGTGCACGGTGCCCAAAGTGTGCAATCCCTGGGGGATTGAGGGGCGGGGGAGTTGAGGTGGGTTTGCCACTTTGTTCAATTTCAGGAAAATAAATTTTGGTTTTAGGAAATATCGAAGGCTCTTTTCCGGTAAGAATTCTAATGGATTGATTTCTTACCGGAAAGGAGCTTTTTTAATCAAGAGGAATATTTCTCCAGGCCTGTACATATATATGGAATCAGGTACAAAAAGATGGATAGCAGGAAGCAGCGGTAAAGAGATTAGAATGATTGCAGCACAATGCGGCAGGAAAGGAATTCGGAATGCTGCAGCAGAAAGGAGGGCGCATGGAAGAAATTATCCGGGTATTTCCGGGAGCCTTAAGGGAACTCTGCCGAAAAAGCTTTGAAAGAAACAAGGAACCGGAAGAAATCAGACTGCGGATCGGACAGCCTGTGATAATCTCAGGCCGGGGAACAGAATGGTTCTGGAGCAGCGAAGGATGTCTGGTAAGGGAGGAGCGGTTCATTCCGAAAAGTGCCCAAAATGCCTATCTCTGGACAGAGCAGGATATGAAAGAAACTTTAGCCAGAATGAGTCAGTATTCCATGTATGCCCTGGAGGAAGAAATACGGAATGGTTTTTTTACCATTCAGGGCGGACACCGGATCGGGGTGGCTGGGAAAACTGTCTGTGAACAAGGCAAAATTATGGCAATTCGCAATATTTCCAGCCTGAATATCCGTGTGGCAAGACAGAAGAAGGACTGTGCCAAAGAGCTTCTTCCATGGCTGTGCCGAGCGGGGGGAATTTATAATACATTGCTGCTTTCGCCTCCCGGAGTGGGGAAGACAACCATGCTCCGGGATTGTATCCGCCTGCTGTCAGAAGGAACCAAGATTCTGCCGGGAGAGAAAATCGGCCTGGTGGACGAGCGGGGGGAGGTGGCGGCCAGCTTTTTCGGGATTCCTCAGAATGACCTGGGCTGTCGGACGGATGTATTAGATGCCTGTCCCAAGGCGGAGGGAATGCGGCTTCTGATACGGAGCATGTCGCCGCAGATTATTGCGGTGGATGAACTGGGCGGGAAAGAAGACTGCCTGGCAGTGGAGGAAGTACTCCACTGCGGCTGCCGGATTCTGGGCACCATGCATGCAGGAAGTATTCAGGAACTGCAGGAAAAAATGTATTTAAAGAGATGGTTGAAGAAGGAGTACTTTGAACGGTTTGTGCTGCTGAACCTGGGAGAGAAAGGGGAGAGAAGGTTTTCCGTATACGACGGAAAGCTGCAGAAATTATGCTGAAATTATTGGGAAGCCTTTTGGTTCTTGCAGCATCTCTTTTGTATGGCTGGAAAATCAATGAGGAACTGAAAGAGCATGTGGAGCAACTGATTGGCATGAAGGAGATGTTTTTGATGCTGCAGGGAGAGATTGCTTATGCCAGGACTCCCTTAAGGGAGGCGTTTCTTCAGATAGCCACCCAGGGAAAAGCGCCTTTTTCAGATTTTTTGAAACGGGCGGCAGAGGAACTGGAGGAAAATGAGGAGAGTATCGGGGAATTCTGGAGCAGGCTGGTAGAGGAAGAATCGGGAAAATTTTATTTTACCAGGGAAGAACAGGGGCTGTTTAAGCGGGCGGGAGAGAATTTCGGATATCTGGATGTGCAGATGCAGTTAAAGAATCTGGAACTGTATATGGAGCAGACGGAAGTGTTTATCCAGAGGGCCCAGAAAGAATTGAAGGACAGGCAGAAAGTGGCCCGTACCTTAAGCCTGATGTGCGGTTTGTTTCTGGTAATTCTGCTGATATAGTGTGGGGACGTACGGAGGAAGCTATGAGTATAAGTTTGATTTTTAAAATTGCGGCAGTGGGAATACTGGTTACCGTATTGAGTCAGGTCTTAAAACACAGCGGGCGGGAGGAGCATGCATTTCTCACCAGTCTGGCGGGACTTTTGATTGTACTGTTTTGGATAGTGCCTTATATTTATGAATTATTTGAGACCATGAGGAACCTGTTTGCATTGTAAATGGATGGAGCCGGAAAGAAAGGGATGGGAAATTCTGTATTTTCATCTGCATTCAATTATAAAAAGTTCGCTGTAGTATTAGAGCTTGTTTAAGAAATTTGAGGATCATGGAGAGTCAGAGAATGGATATTTTAAAGATTGCAGTTCTGGGCATTGCGGGAATGCTGCTTGGGATTATGTTAAAAGAGCAGAAGAAGGAATATGAGCTGTTCGTTACCCTGGGGGTGTCCCTGTGTATTTTTTATTTTATTATGTCCAAGCTGGAGCTGGTGCTGTCAGTGATAGGCAGGATGCAGGACTATGTCAGGCTGGATACCGGATATATTGCCATTTTGATTAAAATGATTGGAATCACCTATGTGGCGGAATTTTCTTCCAATCTTTGCAAAGATGCGGGTTATCAGGCGGTGGCAGGTCAGATTGAGATGTTTGGAAAACTGTCGATTCTTGTGATCAGCATGCCGGTGCTGCTGGCGCTGTTGGAAACCATAGGGGAGTTCTTAAGTTGAGGTGGGCAGGTTGAAAAGAGGATGGATACATATTCCGCAGAAACGGGCAGCCATACGAAGAGGATGGATGTATGCTTTTGGGATGGCGGCAGGTATATTTCTGCTGTCAGGGAAAATATATGGAGCGGAGCCCGGGAAATATGAAATGCAAAAAGAAACGGCGTCTTACGAAACATTATCGGAAGTGCAAGAAGAAACGGCGTCTTACGAGACATTATCAGAAGTGGAGTCTTATCTGGCAGAATTGGATTTTTCCGATATTGACGGGATATTGGGCCAGCAGGAGATTACAAAGGAACTTAATTTCAAAGATCTGGTGGAACGTTTGATTGCAGGAGAGGAAATTGACAAAGGCTGGCTGATACAAGAAATCTTCAATATGATATTCGGAGAAATTACCGCTTTTCGGAAAACGCTGGTGCAGATCGTGCTGCTGTGCCTGGCATTTGCCATTTTGTATAATTTTGCGGATGTATTTGAAAATCCGGCGGTGACGGAAATCAGTTTTTATCTGGTGTACATGCTGCTTCTGGTGCTTTTGATGAAATCCTTTTTTATCCTCCGGGATGTGTCGGCAGAGGTATTGGAAGGGATGATGGTATTTCTGAAAGCGCTGATTCCCACCTTTACCATGAGTATGGCGTTTTCCGGTCAGATTACCACGGCGGCGGGATTTTATGATATGACCTTTCTTTTGATTTATGGCATGGAATGGGTATTGAAATACCTGATTCTTCCGGCTGTACAGATTTATATGGCGCTGGAACTTATGAATTATCTCACAGAAGAGGAGCTGCTGTCGAAAATGACGGAGCTGCTGAAATTCGGCGTTACCTGGGCGCTGAAATTCCTGTTTACCATTGTAATCGGAATTAATGTGGTGCAGAATCTGCTGACGCCGGTGATTGATAGCTTTAAAACAGGTCTGATTTCCAAGACGGCAGGCATGCTGCCGGGGCTTGGAACTTCCATCAATGCAGTGACAGAGATTATGGTGGGTTCCGGAATTATCATTAAAAACGGGATCGGCCTTGCGGCGATTCTGGCGCTTTTGGCGCTGTGTGCAGAGCCGCTGATTAAAGTCGGCGTTATGACCTTTCTCTATAAAATACTGGCGGCGGTGATTCAGCCCATTTCAGACAAACGGATGATTGGCTGCATCAGCAGCGCAGGAGAGAGCGGAAGGATGCTGGGAAAGACAGTGGTGACCACTGCGGTGATGTTTCTGGTCACCATCGCCATGGTGACGGCGGCTACTACCTATAACCATTAAAATTCCTAAGAAGGGGGCAGCAGCGTTTCTCAAGGAAAGTTTAGACAGAGCAGCCTTTTATACTAAGCGTCGAAAAAACTGACGCTAAGTATAACAATATGCACACAGCCGCACAAAGGAAAATTGCCGCTATATCATGAAAGGGGAAAGGGAATGGAAATTGTCTATACCTGGGTAAAAAATATCGTTTGCTTTTACATTTTTATGAATATCGTCATTCATCTGCTGCCAAGAGAGAGCTACCGAAAATATGTCAGGTTTTTTTCCGGAATGCTTTTGATGATTCTGGTGGCTGCTCCGGTACTGTCTGTTCTGGGGCAGGAAGAGGCGCTGATGCAAAAAATCAGCCAGGCAGGTTTTTTTCAGGAGCTTGACAATATCAAGCTGGATACCGCACATCTGGAGCAGACCCAAAAAAAGGCGTATGTGCGGGAATATGAACGCGCAATTGAAATGGACGTCGGCCAAATTGCAGAGGGAAAGGGACTGCAGCCTCTCAGAGTGGAGGTGCATTTGTCAGAGGACTATCAGGTGGAATCCATAGCTATGGAGGTAAGCATGGCTGAAGAGGGCGTTTCAGTTCCTAAAGTGTCCTTTGGGGATGACAGCTCCAAATATCCCAGGGCAGGCGAATTGAAACAGGAATTGATGGAATTTTACCGTTTGGAGGAAGACAGGATTACAGTTGCGGTGCAGGGAGAATAAAGGGGAAATGCGTTTGGTCAGTGCAATTTTCCTATCGTGTTTATATTTGGAAAGGAATGAGGGAATTCATGAAAAAAAAGGGATGGTTTTCTCTGGAAAAAATCAAGGGAATATCGAAAAATCAGCTTTTCATCGGGGGACTGGCAGGCATTTTGCTGCTGATCATTGCAATGCCCGCTGATACGGACAAAAATAAGGAACAGAATATGCCGGAAAAAGAAAGCAGTGAAAAAACAGAGCAGGGTGCGGAAAACAAAATCAGTTACGGAAGGGAGCTGGAGCGGAAGCTGGAACAGATTTTAGGGGAAATGGAGGGGGTGGGGAAGGTGGAGGTAATGATTACGCTGAAAGATGATGGGGAGAGGATTTTAGATAAAGATATTACCCGCAGCAGCCAGGAAGTCTCAGAGGAAGACGGAACCGTGAAACGGAATACCCGTGAAAGCCAGTATCAGGAGGAAACTGTATTTTCCAAAGAAACGGAGAATGGACAGCCTTTTGTGGCAAAAGAAACAACACCTCAGATAGAGGGCGTGCTGGTGGTGGCAGAGGGAGGTGAGAATGCGAAAACAGTAAAAAATATTTCCGATGCAGTTTTGGCATTATTTCCAGTGGAAGTACATAAAATTAAGGTAGTTAAGATGAATTGACAGGAGGGTATCAGTTTTGAAGAAAGTATTTAAAAAGAACCAGATTATTATTACGGCTCTGGCTCTTATGATTGCTGTGGCAGGCTATCTGCAGTATACCGGAAGCCAGAGCGACAGCGATCTGGCCAAGGAGGCCAGTGCAGACACCAATGAAAGTACATATGAAATATCCGACGAAGACATGTACAGCGCAGAGGATATTTTTACAGACACAGAAGCCAGTGAGGAAACGGCCGCAGAGGCGCAGGATGCAGATCTTGGAATTAAAACGGGGGAAGAGATTGCAAAGGCCAACGGCCAAAGCGACGGCGTGGATAATCCAGGAGAAGCCGTGCTGACCAGCACGAATGTAAACAGCGTGGATTTTGCGTCAGAGGTAAAACTGAACCGGGAGCAGGTCCGTTCCCAGAATAAAGCGTCATTGCTGGAGATTATCAACAATACCAGTATTGGGGAAGAACAGAAGCAGGACGCCATCAATGCCATGATCGCCATGACAGACGTGGCAGAGCGGGAAGCCGCTGCTGAGATGCTGTTGGAAGCAAAGGGATTTACGGATGTGGTGGTAAGCATTACAGACGGCAATGCGGACGTGGTTCTGAATATGGGAGAGGTTACGGATGCAAAGCGGGCCCAGGTGGAGGATATTGTAAAACGCAAAACTAACGTGCAGGCAGAAAACATTATTATTACGCCCATTCAGAACGCTGCAGGAGAAAATGGGGATACGCCTTCCGGTGAAGCGCCGGCAGAGGGAGCGGACGCGGCAGGCAGTGAAAGTGCGCCGGAGGAAAATGTGCCTCAGGAATAGAATTATATTTTGGGCATATCAAAAATGGGGCAGCGCAGTGGGAAAACAGGGAGCTGAAAACGGCTCTCTGTTTTTGAATGATCTTAGTTGTCACTGTTCACTCCTGGACCGTGCACCGCGCTGCACGGTTGCAGGCCAATACCGTATTGGAGCCAGAGTCCAGCCTCTTGCTGTAAGGCAACTTTAAATAGGCCGGGTCTGTTACTGTGGGCGCTATAGGCGTGAACAGCAACTCTTAGTTCAGGGGTTTTCTGACTGGAGGCTGCAATTCTTGAACTTGGCGCTGCTCTGTGGTATACTTTGTGAAATGGCCAGTGGCTTTAATGAGATGCCTGAAAAGCGCGCCTCGCTGGAAACAGTAAAATGCAATGGGAAAGAAGGAGAAAGAGGATGAAAATGAAAAAGAGATGGTTTATGGTTTTTATAATGGCAGTTGTTTTAGGATGCGCCGGCTGCGGAATGGAGGAAACAATCACAGTGAATCCTGACCTGTCGTCACAGGCGGATGTAAAATATTACACCACCAGTCAGGAAGAAGCGGCAATTGCAAAAGAACTGGGAGAGGGCTATACTTATGAGCAATTGATGAAGGAAGCGGGCTGTACATATCTTGGAACAGAAGAGAGGAACGGCACGGTGCACAACGTTTATCAGTCTACCCAGAAAATGACCAGGGCGGAAAGCAAAGATTCTTTTGTGGCGCTGACCAGAGATCAGGCCGTGCTGGACATCCAGGGATTTGAAGAGATTCAAAAAGAGATTCTGGGCGGGGAGGATTTTCCGAAAGATCTGAATTTTTTGAATACAAAAGACATTACAGTGAAGGTCAAATATCCTTTTCAGGTGTATCAAACCAACGGAATTTTGCAGGAAGACGGCTGCACCGTTTTTTATCCGATGAATACAATGAAAGGGACAAAACGTATTTATGCAGTCAGAACGGCCAAATGCGCCAATACCGGGACATGTACCATAAAGGGCGTGAAAGACAACGGCTGCTATAGGAAAATCAAGACGGTAAAGGCATCTTCCGGCGGCGTCATTACAAGCTTCCAGGTCAATAACGAGAGCCAGCCTGAGAATGAATACACGGCTGTTAAGGACGGCAGATACAAAGTGAAGGTAAAGATGCTGACAGGCAGTACGAAAACAGTGAAGTTTACCATTGACCAGACGAAGCCCAGGACAAATGTTAAAGCAAAAACCTACAGCGGCAAAGTGAAAATTACGTTTCAGGACAAAACTTCCGGCGTGAAGAAAGCGACTCTGAACGGAAAGCGGATTAAGAGCGGCAAAGTAGTTTCACAGGCCGGAAATTATGTGTTAAAGATTTCAGATAAGGCCGGGAATGTGAGAACTGTAAAATTTACTATGAAAGCCCTTGGCTTCCATAGTAGGATGGCCATGCGGCCCGTCGCACGACAGGCTTAGCATGGTGGGAGTTTACTGTGAAGGCTAACGCTTCATAGCATGGATGGCCATGGGGCCCGCCGGACGGCAGGCTTATCATAATGAGGGTTTACTGTGAAGGCTAACGCTTCATGGTATGGATGGCCATGGGCCCGCCGGACGGCAGGCTTATCATAATGAGGGTTTACTGTGAAGTAAAGCCGGATGCGGATTGTTACATTAAGGAAATGGACAAGAACTGTAATATTTATCATTAAGATTAAGAAGAACGGATGCGAACAAAAATGAGAAGAAAATCTTACGAAATTGATATGTGCAACGGAGCGTTATTTCCCAAAATCCTGTTGTTTTCCATTCCACTGATGATTTCCAGCATTCTGCAGCTATTATTCAATGCGGCAGATATGGTGGTAGTGGGAAGATTTGCGGGAAGCACGGCATTGGCCGCAGTTGGCGCCAATGCATCTTTGATTAATCTTCTGACCAATTTATTTATTGGATTTTCTGTAGGGGTCAATGTAATGGTGGCAAGGTTTTACGGCGCCGGGAAGGAAAAGGATATCAGTGAAACTGTCCACAGCGCCATTGTGCTGAGTCTGGTCTGCGGCCTGGGACTGATGATTTTTGGGATGATTGTGGCGCCTCAGATTCTTGTGGTTATGGGAACGCCGGCAGATGTGCTGAATCAGGCAGTATTGTATATCCGGATTTATTTTGCGGGAATGCCTGTGATTTTATTGTACAATTTCGGCAGCTCTATCTTACGGGCGGTGGGAGATACCCAGAGGCCCCTGTATTATCTGTTTGCAGCAGGAATCATCAATATTGTGCTGAATCTGGTTTTTGTGATCGGATTCCATATGGGAGTGGCGGGAGTGGCTCTGGCCACAGTGATTTCCCAGATGGTATCCGCAGGGTTGATTTTCCGCTGTATGATGGGAATGGAAGGCGGCTGCCGGGTGGAATGGAAGAAGCTTGCAATGAAAAAAGACAAGGTGATTCAAATTATACGGATTGGACTGCCGGCAGGGCTTCAGGGCACCGTTTTTTCTTTGTCCAATGTGCTGATTCAATCCTCCGTCAATTCCTTCGGCTCTGTGGCAATGGCGGGAAATACTGCAGCTTCCAACATTGAAGGATTTATTTATATGGCCATGAATGCCTGTCATCAGACAGCCCTCAGTTTTACCAGCCAGAATTTTGGGGCAGGGAAATGGAAACGGATTGGAAAGGTGCTGTTGGAGTGCCTTGCTATGGTAACCTGCGTGGGGCTTGTGATGGGATGGACGGCCTACCTGCTTGGACATCAGTTGCTGGGGATTTATTCTTCGGATCCTAAAGTAATTGAGGTGGGGATGCTGCGTTTGTCTGTCATCTGCACCACCTATTGCCTGTGCGGAATTATGGATGTGCTGGTAGGGCAGCTGCGGGGGCTGGGATATGCGGTAATGCCTATGATAGTGTCTCTGCTGGGGGCCTGCGGGTTTCGGATATTGTGGATTTTTACAGTGTTTCAGGAGCATCGTAGTCTGCGAACCCTTTATATATCTTATCCGGTGTCCTGGACTTTGACAGCGGCGGTGCATTTGATCTGTTATCTTGCGATACGGAAAAAATTGACATCATACCTTTCTGCTTCACCCCAAAATGAGTGAACAGAAATTCATTCCATAAACGAAGCGTAAAAACGTGACAAGAAAAGCCGGCTGTGCTATAATGTGCCGGTATGTGAAATATGGAGGTTATATAGAAAATGGCAGCAGAATTATTAAAAAGGAGCCAGACGGCTGTTGCAGATACCTGGGCGATAGAAGATTTATATGATTCCGTTGAATTATTTTTAGAAGATGCCTGCAGGCTGGAGCAGATGGTGGAAGAGCTAAAAAATTTTACGAAAGAATATCTGACGGAGCGCGGAGCGCATCTTTTGGAATATTTTCAGAAACTGGAGACGGTTGTAACACTGCTTGATCGGACGCTCTGTTATTCTGAGCGGAACGCGGATGTGGATACCGGCAATGACAAATATCAGGCATTAAGCGGAAAAATGATGGGAATTTATCATAAATTTGCCACAGTAACCGCACCGATGGATGCCTGGATTGTGTCGCTGGAAGAAGAGAAGCTGCAGCAGTTTTACAGAGAAACAAAGGAACTGTGCAATTATAAAGTGACAATTTCAGATCTGCGCAGACTGAAAGAGCATACCCTGCCGCCGGAACTGGAAGCGCTTTTGGCCTCTTCCAGGGAGATGGGAACCGCTGTGGAAAAAGCCTACAGTCTCCTTACGGACGCAGATTTTGAAAACCCTTCGGTCAGAGATGAAAAGGGTGAAATTGTGAAAGTCAGCAGTGGCCGGTTTGTGCCGATGTTAGAGAGCGGAGATAAAAATGTGCGCCGGGAAACCTTCCAGGCATATTATGCCCGGTATGAGCAGTACAAGAATACCTTTGCCGCCCTCTATGAAGGAAAAGCAAAGGCCAATTTCTTTTATGCCAAGGCCAGAAACTATCCTTCTTCCATGGAAGCGGCTGTGGACGCCAACAATGTGCCCAAAGAGGTGTATTATAATTTGATTGAGGCGGTTCATGAGAATATGCATTATATGCACCGGTACATGTCCCTGCGCAAAAAGCTGATGGGGCTGGAAGAACTTCATATGTATGACGTATATGTGCCCATAGTGGCGGAAGAGACAGCAGAAATCACTTATCAGCAGGCACAGGAAGAGATTGGGGAAGCTTTAATGGTTCTGGGAGAAGATTATGTCCGTGTGCTGAAAGAAGGATTTGAGAACCGCTGGATTGATAAGTATGAAAATGAGGGAAAACGAAGCGGCGCCTATTCCGCCGGATGTTATTCGGCGCATCCCTATGTGCTGATGAATTATCAGTATAATCTGGATTCTGAATTTACTCTTGCCCATGAAATGGGACATGCTCTTCACTCCTATTATTCGGCAAAGCATAACAATGTATTTGACAGTGAGTATAAGATATTTGTGGCAGAGGTGGCGTCTACCTGCAATGAAGCTCTGCTGATGGATTATCTGCTGAAGCGTACCAAAGATAAGAAGAGAAAGGCATATCTGATCAATCATTTTCTGCAGCAGTTCCGCACCACGCTGTACCGCCAGACCATGTTTGCAGAATTTGAGCTTCTGACCCATCAGATGGTGGAAGAGGGAAAAGCGCTGACAGCAGAAGCTTTGAAAAATTTGTATTATGAGCTGAATGTACAGTATTATGGGCCGGATGTCATTGCGGATGATGAAATTGCTGTGGAATGGGCAAGAATTCCGCATTTTTATTATAATTTTTATGTGTATCAGTACGCCACCAGTTTTGCGGCTTCCATGGCTTTAAGTAAGAAAATTCTTGAAGAAGGGGAACCTGCAGTGGCCCGTTATCTGAAGTTTCTGCAGGGCGGATGCAGCAAGTCCCCCATTGAACTGCTGAAGGATGCAGGCGTAGATATGACTACGAAAGAACCCATCCGTGAGGCTTTGAAGACCTTTGGAGAATTAATTTCAGAAATGGAGGAATTGTCTTGTCAGAGATAGAAAAAAACAGAAGGAAAGAAATTGAAAAGCGCAGAACTTTTGCCATTATTTCACATCCGGATGCGGGAAAAACCACCTTGACAGAGAAATTTCTTTTGTACGGCGGAGCCATCAATCTGGCCGGCTCCGTCAAAGGGAAAGCAACCGCCCGGCATGCCGTGTCAGACTGGATGGAAATTGAAAAGGAGAGGGGAATTTCTGTTACCTCCTCTGTTCTGCAGTTTAATTATAATGGGTACTGCATCAATATTCTGGATACGCCGGGGCATCAGGACTTTTCTGAAGATACCTACCGTACATTGATGGCGGCGGATTCCGCGGTGATGGTGATAGACGGCTCCAAAGGGGTGGAAGCCCAGACCAGGAAATTGTTTAAAGTCTGTGTCATGCGCCATATTCCGATTTTTACCTTTATCAATAAGATGGACCGGGATGCAAATGATACCTTTGATTTGCTGGATGAGATTGAAAAAGAACTGGGAATTGCCACCTGTCCTATCAATTGGCCCATTGGTTCCGGGAAGAATTTCAAGGGCGTATACGACCGCAGCCGGAAAAAAATTATGACCTTTTCCGATACCTTAAAGGGAACCAAAGAAGGAGTGGAAAAAGATATTGATGTGGATGATCCGGCTCTGGCAGAGGAAATCGGAGAAGATTATAAGGCCGCGTTGTTAGAAGAAATTGAGTTGCTGGACGGCGCAAGCGCAGAATTTGATATGGATCTGGTGTCAAAGGGAGAACTGTCTCCGGTGTTTTTCGGTTCAGCCCTGACGAATTTCGGCGTGGAGACGTTTTTGCAGCATTTTCTGCAAATGACATCCACGCCTCTTCCCAGGAATTCAGACCTGGGGGAAATTGATCCTTTTTCTGAAGATTTTTCCGCTTTTGTGTTTAAGATTCAGGCGAATATGAATAAAGCCCACCGGGACCGGATAGCCTTTATGCGCATCTGTTCCGGGAAATTTGAAGCGGGCATGGAAGTGACCCATGTTCAGGGGGAGAAGAAAATGCGCCTTTCTCAGCCTCAGCAGATGATGGCGCAGGAGCGGAAAATCATTGAGGAGGCTTATGCCGGAGATATTATCGGCGTGTTTGACCCGGGAATTTTTTCCATCGGTGACACCATTACCAATTCCAATACGAAATTTGCCTTTGAAGGCATTCCCACCTTTGCGCCGGAGCATTTTGCCAGGGTGCGCCAGTTGGATACCATGAAGCGCAAGCAGTTTGTCAAAGGGATAACCCAGATTGCCCAGGAAGGGGCCATTCAGATTTTTCAGGAATATCATACCGGAATGGAGGAAATCATTGTAGGCGTAGTGGGAGAGCTGCAGTTTGATGTGCTGAAATATCGTCTGGAAAATGAATATAACGTAGATATCCGCCTGGAGAAGCTGCCCTATGAGCACATCCGGTGGATTGAAAATAAAGAAATTGATATGGAGAAATTAACGGGAACCTCCGATATGAAAAAGATCCAGGATCTGAAGGGAAATCCGCTGCTTTTATTTGTAAATGCCTGGAGCGTAGGCATGACTTTGGATCGGAATGAAGGATTGATATTGTCGGAGTTCGGCCGGAATTAAAAACAAATGCAGGATTGCCCAGTTTGCGCGCCAAAGGGCAATCCTGCATTTTTGTCCGTGCGAAATATTTCATCCTACTGGAATAACTTAAACTCATATCCCTGAGCCCTGGCCTGGTCGATAAAATCACCCAGGATCTGGGTATTGGTTTCCGATTCTGCGTGGAGCAGATACAGAGCTCCCGGGTGCAGGCAGTCTATCGTTTTCTGGAGGCTTTCTGTCGGGTCCGGTTGGTTCTCCACGTCATAGTCCAGATAGGCAAAGCTCCAGAAAACGCTTTTGTAATTTAAGTTGTTCAAAAGAGCCACAGACTGTTCACTGAACTTGCCGGCTGGATAGCGGAAGAGATGCATCTCATAGCCGAACTGTTCCTTGATGTAGTTGTGAAGGCCGGTAACTTCGTTGGTCTGCTCTTCAATTGTCTGGGAGGACAGCCCGGCGGCCGGATGGGTTACGCTGTGATTGCCCACCTCATGCCCTTCGTCAATCATGCGTTTTACCAAATCCGGATTCTGTTCGGCAAAAGGCTTGGTCACAAAAAAGACGGCAGGCACTTTTTTCTCTTTCAGAGTATCTAAAATCCGCGGAGAGCAGCCGTATTCGTAGCCCTCGTCAATGGTCAGGTAAATCACTTTTTTCTCCGGCTCGTCCTTGATAAAATAGGCGTTGTATTTTCCGTATTTTTCCTGATACTGCAGACATCCGGCCGGCCGGTTCCACTGATCCTTGTCTCCGCCCTGTCCCCAGTCCAATCCGGTGGTATCCAGTCCGTTTAGATCAATCTGCTGGTTCTGGAGTGCGATTCCATGTTCGGTGGGCCGTGTGTCAAACCCATCCGGATTGTCCAGATCTGCCAGCGTAAATGTTTTTTCTTCCTCTTCTTTGGCGGCTTTTTCAGCAGCTTCTTTTGCTTCTTTCTCGGCTTGTTCGGCTTTTTTCTTTTCTTCCTCTGCCAATTCCTGCTGCTTTAATTCCTGTTCTTTCTGCGCTTTTCGTTCTGCGGATTTCTTTGCGGCGGAAGAGATTCCGATTCCGGCGGCCAGTACAATGGCCAGTGCAGCGACGCCCACAAGGATGCGCGCTCTGTAGACCTGCCGCTTCCGTCTTCTTCGTCTTCTCCGTCTTCTTTCCCTTTCATCCATCATTCTGTTTCTACCCTTCATTCTGTTATAGATTTTTGTCTTTTTGTCAAAGACCTCATAACCATTGTATACAATAAAATGAAAAAAAACAATGGAATATTTCTTAAATTTTACAGAATATCTTCATCCACCATCCGGTAGCCGACGCCTACCTCGGTAAAAATATAGATGGGCTGCGCCGGATTATTCTCCAGTTTGCGTCGGATATTTGCCATATTCACTCTCAGAATTTTGTTGTCAGATTCTGCATACGGTCCCCAGACATTGTTCATGACAGCGGAGTAGGTCATAACCTTTCCGCTGTTCTGAGCCAGGAATGCTACAATTTTATATTCAATGGGAGTCAGGTGGATGGCCTGCCCGTTTACGGTAATATTGCGTTTAAAAAAGTCAATTTCCAGACCTTTGGCCCGGTATGGATGCTGTGGAAGCCCGTTGCCGCTTATCTTGTTGCTGTGGCGCAGCGAAGTGCGGATTCTGGCCAGAAGCTCGGAGGTTCCAAAGGGTTTGGTTAGGTAATCGTCTGCTCCGGCGTCCAATGCCTGTACCTTGTCGTCTTCCAGGGTGCGGGCGGAAATTACAATAATCGGATTCCCTGACCAGGAACGGATTTTTTGAATCACTTCGATGCCATCCAGATCCGGCAGTCCCAAATCCAGCAGGATAATGTCAGGGCAGAGAGAAGAAGCCAGAGAAAGGGCTTCTTTTCCGGTAGAAGCACAGCTGACCCGGTAATCATGGGATGTCAGAACTTTGGAAATAAAATCACAAATGTTTTTTTCATCTTCTACAACAAGTACGGTAAATTTATGCATATGCTTCCTCCTTTGGCAATGTGAATACAAATTCGGCTCCTTCCCCATGATTCTGCGCAGTGATACTGCCGTGGTGCGCAGTAATGATTGTTTTGCAGATGGACAGGCCGATGCCTGTGCCTTTATGTATATCGGAAGGAGAGTTGTCAGACCAGGAGCCGTCAAAAATATCTTCCAGATGGCTCTCCTGTAATCCAATTCCATAGTCAATAATGCGGAAATAAATAAATTTCGGCTGATTTTCGATCACAAGGCGTATGGGCTGGGCGCTTTTGGAATGAGTGATGGCATTTTCCAAAAGATTAATCAAAACCTGTTCGATGAGCATGGCGTCCATAGGGACGATTAGCAGTTCGTCGGGGACGGATACGTTAATTTTTGCATCAGGGAACCGTTTTCTCAGCCGATCCACCGATTCGGACACCACTTCCTCCACCACTTCCGGGCTGGTATTCAGACTGGAGGTTCCGGTTTGAATTCTGGTGACAGACAGAAGATTCTCCACCATATTCAGCAGCCATTCCGCATCATCATGGATGTTGTGGAGAAGTTTCTGGCATTCCTGAGAACAGGGGCGGAATTCCTCGGCTTCGATCGAAGAGACAGAGCCCAGGATGCTGGTTAAGGGAGTGCGCAGGTCGTGGGAAACCGCTCGAAGCAGATTGGCGCGCATTTTTTCCTTTTCTGCTTCCATCAATTGTTTTTCATGAAATGCAAGAATTTCTGTCTGTTGCTTCAGATTGGATGTGGTAGCGCTGGTAATAGAGGAGAGCGTCAGCATGCATATGAAGGTAAAAGGATAATTTTGTATAGAAAAATCCAATCTGAAATATGGATAAGTAAAGAAGCAATTGATTAAAATAATACTGAGGAAAGAAGCAAGAATGCCATAAAAGTAGCCAGTCGTATACCGTGCAACTGTAATGATGCCGATCACGTAAAACAGGGCAATATTTGCCGGATTTTGCGAAATGAAATAAAACAGAAAAAATGTCAGGCCGGTGGTTACAAAAAGCAGTCCGATTGTGATGGGCAAATCGTGGAACAGCTGTCTTTTTAATATTGTTTTCATCTGTACACCTCGATTCAATATTCTGATTGTAACAGTAGTTTTGTTACTAATGTACCATGAAGAAAGTGAGGATTCAAGAAGGAAAGAAAAATTTAACATTTTTTTAGCAAAAAAAGTAACAGTAATCATGGAATATATGATAGAATTAAATTTAAGAGTTGTACTCAAGAGCATACTTATTTGCCAAATGATTTGCTTTTCTTCCAGTGAAAGTGAGAAATTGCTGCAAGTCATTTGGCTCACGGGTATAAAATTTCAATATAAAATATAATAGGAGGGATTTACCATGGCAGTATTGCAGATTACAACGAATAATTTTGAGGAGGAGGTATTGCACAGCAAAGAGCCGGTGCTAGTGGATTTCTGGGCAGTATGGTGCGGGCCCTGCCAGATGCAGGGGCCGGTGATTGAAGAGGCCGCAGAGGCGTTTCCAGAGATTAAAGTGGGTAAGCTGAATGTGGATGAGCAGGGAGAAGTGGCGCAGAGATACGGGGTTATGAGCATTCCTACGCTGATCGTGTTTCAGGGCGGCGAGATTTATAAAAAAGCAGTGGGATTTCATTCACTGGAAGAAATCAAAAAGCTTTTGCCTTGACGAATCGGAAAATAAATTTTATAATAAAGGGCAGTTACTTTTGTAACTGTTCTTTTTTTCTTTTTAGTGAAATCGGCTGCCTGTAACAGTGAAGGCGTCTGAACTGTTATAATGAAGCAGAATACTTTCGTTACGATTCACAGTCGGAATGCGCATTTACGACCAGATACAGTGGATTATGCGGGCATTTGCGCCTCGCCGCAAACGGCGTTCATGCGTAAATGCCGTTGCAATGAGCAGCTGGAAGCTGTGGATAGTAACAAGTCATCGCAAAAATTACCAGAAAACAGTTGACAATTTCCCAAAAGTATATTAATATAAATACGAACATAAGTTCGCAGAAGGAGAATCAATATGGCGAAAGAAGATAAGAGAGAAGATAAATTAAAGGCATTGGATGCTGCTATCGCGAAGATTGAGAAGGATTACGGGAAGGGCTCTATTATGAAGCTGGGCGAATCCGTGGCGAATATGAATGTGGAGGCGGTTCCTACCGGATGTCTCAGCCTGGATTTGGCATTGGGGGTAGGCGGCGTGCCCAAGGGAAGGATTATTGAAGTGTATGGGCCTGAGTCCAGCGGAAAGACTACGGTTGCGCTGCATATGGTGGCTGAAGTGCAGAAGAATGGAGGAATTGCCGGGTTCATTGACGCAGAGCATGCCCTGGATCCGGTATATGCAGAGAAGATAGGCGTGGATATTGATAATCTGTATATTTCTCAGCCGGACAATGGGGAGCAGGCATTGGAGATTACAGAGACTATGGTGCGCTCCGGAGCAGTGGATATTGTGATTGTGGATTCTGTTGCGGCGTTGGTGCCCAAGGCGGAGATTGACGGCGATATGGGGGATTCCCATGTGGGCCTGCAGGCCAGGCTGATGTCTCAGGCTCTCCGCAAGCTGACAGCTGTCATCAGCAAGTCCAACTGTATTGTCATTTTCATCAATCAGCTCAGGGAGAAAGTGGGCGTAATGTTCGGAAGCCCGGAGACCACTACCGGCGGGCGCGCCCTGAAGTTTTATTCTTCCATCCGCCTGGATGTAAGGAAGATAGAATCTCTGAAGCAGGCAGGGGAATTTATCGGGAACCGCACCAGAATTAAGGTGGTGAAGAACAAAGTGGCTCCGCCTTTTAAAGAAGCGGAATTTGACATTATGTTCGGCCAGGGAATTTCCAGAGAAGGAGATATTCTGGATTTGGCCGTGAACCTTTCCGTCATTCAGAAGTCCGGCGCCTGGTTTGCCTATAACGGTGCAAAGATCGGTCAGGGACGGGAGAATGCCAAGCAGTATCTGCGGGAGCATGAAGATATCTGTCTGGAAGTAGAGAAGAAAGTCCGGGATCAGGTTTTATCCCAGGGAACGGAAGAGAAAGAAGACACTGACAAGTTAGAGAAGTCTGCAGGCAAGGCGGAGAAGCCGGCGGCAAAGGAGCCGAAACCAGGCAAGGCGGAGAAGCCTGAAAAGCCGGAAGAGAAGCCAGGGAAACCGGAGGAAGCTCCGGCAGAGGAACCATAAGTGAAGGAAGATGGCAGAATGGAATCAGGAGAGAATCAGAATGCAGATTGTGCAGATGACCGGGCTTGATAAGAAACGGATAAGGATTTTTCTGGAGGATGGAAGAAGCTTTGTTTTGTATCGGGGAGAAGTGCGAAGATATTCTCTGGAAGAGAATGCAGAGCTTTCCAATGAGCAGTATGAAGAAATCTGCAGTGAGATTTTAAGGAAGAGGGCCAGAAGAAGAACGATGCATCTGTTGGAGAAGATGGATCGGACAGAAACGCAGATTAGAGAGAAGCTGCGCCAGGGCTTTTATCCGGAAGATGTCATTGAAGACGCTGTTGCCTATGTCAAAGGATATCATTATCTGGATGACAGCCGGTATGCAGGGAATTATGTCAGGAATCAGATGGAGAAGAAGAGCCGCAGGAAGATACAGATGGAGCTGATGGCAAAAGGAATCGGAAGGGAGATGGCAGAGCGGGCGCTGGAGGAAGAGCGCCAAAGGGAGAATGAGCAGGAATTGATTTTGAAGTGGGTGGAAAAGAAACATTACTCTGCCAAAACAGCAGATTTAAAGGAAAAACAGAGGATGTACCAATTTCTGATGAGGAAAGGTTTTCAGTCAGATGATATTTTGCATGTATTAGACTACTTGACATAAAGCGGAAAAAAGTATAAAATCAATATGTTGTAATTCATGTTCATAGATTGCGGACCAACACTGTAATTTATTGTATATGACATATTAGAGATGAAAGTTTGCTATATGTACAATGAAAACTTAATAAGGAGGTGCTCCTGTGTCGCAAATTTTAATCGCTGTAGTAGTCACGTTAATTCTTGCAGTGCCTGTTACCTACTTTTCCACGCTTGAATACCGTAAGCGCGTGTTTGAATCCAAGATTGGAAGCGCAGAAGAAAAGGCAAGGGAAATCATAGATGAAGCTGTCAAGACTGCGGAGACCAAGAAGCGTGAATCTTTGCTGGAGATTAAGGAAGAGTCCATAAGGACTAAGAATGATCTTGACAAGGAAATCAAAGAACGCAGAAATGAGATTCAGCGCAATGAGCGGCGGATTATTCAGAAAGAAGAAAATCTGGATAGGAAGCTGGAAGCAATTGAGAAGAAGGAATCCGGATTTGCAGCGAAAGAAGAAGAAATTAACAGACAAAAAGCAGAAGTTTCAAGACTACACGAAGAGCGCGTACAGGAACTGGAGAGAATCTCTGGATTAACCTCTGAACAGGCAAAAGATTATCTTTTAAAAATGGTCGAAGATGATGTGAAGCTTGATACTGCAAAATTAATCAAAGAAATGGAAATCAAAGCAAAGGAAGAAGCTGGGAAGAAGGCAAGAGAATATGTGGTAACTGCCATTCAGAAATGTGCGGCGGACCATGTGGCCGAGACTACGATATCTGTAGTTCAGCTTCCCAATGATGAAATGAAAGGGCGGATTATTGGTCGGGAAGGAAGAAATATCCGAACATTGGAGACAATGACAGGGGTGGATTTGATTATTGACGACACACCGGAAGCAGTTATTCTTTCCGGTTTCGATCCGGTTCGGCGGGAGGTTGCCCGTATTGCTTTGGAGAAACTGATTGTGGATGGACGGATCCATCCGGCAAGAATTGAAGAGATGGTTGAGAAAGCCCAGAAGGAAGTGGAGACCATGATCCGGGAAGAAGGCGAGGCAGCTACCCTGGAAGTCGGAGTGCATGGAATTCACCCGGAACTTGTGCGTTTGCTCGGTAAGATGAAATTCCGTACAAGCTATGGGCAGAATGCTCTGAAACATTCGATTGAAGTAGCCCAGCTTTCCGGGTTACTGGCAGCAGAACTTGGCGTGGATGCAAGGGTAGCGAAACGGGCTGGCCTGCTACACGATATCGGGAAATCTGTTGACCATGAAATGGAAGGCTCACATATTCAGATTGGTGTGGATTTGTGTAGAAAGTACAAAGAGAGTCCCACCATAGTTAATGCAGTGGAAGCACATCACGGAGATGTGGAAGCAGAATCTTTGATTGCTTGTCTGGTACAGGCCGCTGATGCCATTTCAGCAGCAAGACCGGGGGCAAGAAGAGAAACATTGGAAACATATTCAAACAGATTGAAACAGTTAGAAGATATTGCTAATGGTTTTAAGGGTGTTGATAAGTCTTTTGCTATTCAGGCAGGTAGAGAGATTCGAATTATGGTAGTTCCTGATCAGATTACGGATGCTGATATGGTTTTGTTAGCGCGTGATATTTCAAAGCAGATTGAAAATGAATTGGAATATCCAGGTCAGATTAAAGTCAATGTAATTCGTGAGTCCCGTGTGACAGATTACGCTAAGTAGGGGTTGCACAATTTGGGAAAGTGGACAATCTTCGGATGAAAGGTTATCCCATATGCCAGAATTATCAGGCCGTCAACATTTCGTTGGCGGTCTTTGAATTGCAGAAAAGTCATGGAAACGGCTTGGGAGGATATAAGTATGAAACAGCCATTAATAAAAAGAACCAAAAGGGTGTTGGAGCATGAGGGAGCGATTTTGGATATCTATTCGGATTATATGGAACTTCCGGACGGCAAAATAGAAAAATGGGATTATGTGGAACATAGAAAAGGCGCGGCAGCCGTGGTGCCTGTGATGGCAGATGGGAAGATTCTGATGGTCCGTCAGTACCGCAATGCCCTGGATCGGTTTACCCTTGAGATTCCTGCCGGGGCAAGGGATTCTAAGACAGAGCCCACCATTGAGTGCGCAGCCCGGGAACTGGAGGAAGAGACCGGGTATCGGTGCGAGAATCTGGAATTTCTGATTTCACTGCGCACTACGGTTGCTTTCTGCAATGAACTGGTGGACGTATATGCGGCCCGGGAACTGATTCCGGCGCGTCAGCATTTGGATGAGGGGGAATTTATAGATTTAGAACCTCATACTTTGGAAGAATTGTGTACGCTGATTTACCAGGGCGTGATACAGGACGCTAAGACAGTGGCGGCAATTATGGCATATAAGAACAAATTCAGATAATTTTTTTTCAGGGACTTGCATAAGATTTAAGAAAAAAGAATGAGAAGTCTATGAAAAAAATGTTGCGTTTTTCCTGGAAGCAGAAGAACGATGTTGTCAGAAATCAGTCTCTCTGGATTAAAATAATGAAGATATTTCTTCTGATTTCCTTTGTTGCAGGTATTTTTGCGGCGAATTTGATGGGGTGGGAGGCAGTTTTCAATGCAGGGGTGCTGAATAATTATTTTATTGAGAAGTTTCAGTACGTTCAGGTGGATGGGCAGAATCTCTTTTTTTACATTGTGGGAGAACGGCTGCCCTTGCTGCTATTGCTGTTTGTTCTGGTTTTTACGTCTTTTGGGATTTTCGGAGGGATTCTTGTCTTGGGATGGCAGGGATTTTCCGTGGGTTTTATGCTTTCCATAGGGATTGCCAAATATGGGATCAAAGGGATTGTGCTGGTTTTGGGCGGCCTGTTTCCGCAATATTTCTTTTATCTTGCTGTTTATGTATGTTATTGTTATGTGGCGGCTTTTCTTCGGCAGCGTTCTGCCGGGGAAGGAAAAGAAATTATGGATCGTAAACTGGCATATGGAATGGGAGGAATATCTTTCGCCGTCCTGCTGTTGGTGTTTGCTGCCGGGATCTTTCTGGAAAGTTATGTGAATCCTATGGTTTTAAAAAATATACTAAAAATTTTCTGAATGAGGTAGTAAATTATGACGTGTGAGATTCAAAGGTTCGTGCAATATTTGGAAGAGGTTCGGAAAACTTCTTACAATACGGTAGTTTCCTATAAGCGGGACTTGAATAAAATGAATCAGTATTTCATGGAACAGGGAATCGAAGAGGTAAATCAGATCACAGCAATTATGCTGAATTCCTATATTTTATTTCAGGAGAAGCAGGGCAGGAAGCCTTCCACCATTTCCAGGAGTATTGCGGCTCTGAAAGCTTTTTTTCATTATTTGAAGAAAGAGGGGCTGGTAGACGCAGATGCGGCAGAGGAGTTAAAGGCGCCGAAAGTGGAGAAAAAAGCGCCGATCATTTTGACGAAAGAAGAGACGAGCCGGTTACTGGAAGAAGCAAAAGGCAAAACGCCGAAAGAACTGCGGGACAGCGCCATGCTGGAACTTCTGTACGCCACAGGTATCCGGGTATCGGAATTGATTTCTTTGGAAGTATCGGATGTGAATCTGCAGATGGAATATATTGTCTGCCGGGAAGGAATGAAGGAACGGATTGTTCCTTTTGGAACGGTGGCAAAGCAGGCGTTGGAGCTGTATCTGGAAAAGGGGCGCCCTGCAATGACAGATGAAGACAGTTCTTGTCTGTTTACCAATTGCTCCGGGCGGGCCATGAGCCGCCAGGGATTCTGGAAGCTGGTGAAAGCCTATGGCAGGAAAGCCGGGATTACCAGAGAACTGACGCCTCATACTCTGCGGCATTCTTTTGCGGTTCATCTGGTAAGCAATGGCGCAGATCTTCATTCCGTGAAAGAGATGCTGGGGCATTCAGATATTTCAACTACTCAGATGTATGCGCAAATGACCGGAAACCGCCTGCGGGAGGTTTATGCGAGAACTCATCCGAGAAGTTAGCGCTGCATGGAACTTTCTGTCTTTGAATACGGATGAATACCGTACTGCCCTTTCTTAATACAAACGGGGCAATCCGGTATTTTCTGCGTATTGAAATATAGATTGTTTGAGGTAATATGGCGTGTACTTGAAAAGTACCTCTATTTCTTAATCGTTCATTTCGGCAATTTGATAAATCAGTTCTTCCGATTCCTGCCATCCAAGACAGGGATCGGTAATGGATTTTCCGTAGACATGTTCTCCGACTTTCTGGCATCCTGCCTCCAGATAGCTTTCAATCATAACTCCCTTTACCAGTTTTTTCAGCTCCGGTGAGATTTTGCGGTTATGCATAATCTCTTTTACAATACGTATCTGCTGTTCATATTGTTTGTTGGAGTTGGAATGGTTGGCATCAATAATGGCGGCGGGATTTAGTAGATCCATTTTATCGTACATTTGGATCAGCCGTTCCAAATCCTCATAATGATAGTTGGGGATACAGATGCCCCGTTTATTGACAGCGCCCCGTAATACCACATGAGCCAGGGGATTTCCGGTAGTGCTTACTTCATATCCCCGAAACACAAAATGATGGGGATGCTGGCCGGCATATACGGAATTCAGCATAACGGAAAAGTCTCCGCTGGTGGGGTTTTTCATGCCGGCAGGCACGTCAAAACCGCTGACGGTCAGGCGGTGGTGCTGATCTTCTACAGAACGCGCTCCGATAGCAACATAAGACAGCAAATCTTCCACATAGGGCCAGTTTTCCGGATAAAGCATTTCGTCTGCAGAGGAAAGGCCGCTTTCCTCTAATGCGCGGATATGCATTTTGCGCATGGCAATCAGGCCGGCAAGCATATCCGGACGTTTTTCCGGATCCGGCTGGTGGGCTATGCCTTTGTATCCCTCTCCCGTAGTCCTGGGTTTATTGGTGTAAATGCGGGGAACAATCACCAGGCGGTCAGCTACTTTTTCCTGGACTTTGCAGAGACGGCTGATATAATCGCAGACGGCGTCTTCATTGTCAGCAGAACAGGGACCTATAATGACAAGGAATTTGTCTGACTGGCCGGTAATGATGTCTTTGACAAGCCTGTCACGTTCTGCTTTTGTCTGAGCCGCTGATGGTGATAAGGCATATTCCTGTTTGATTTCTTCCGGGGTTGGAAGCTGTTTTAAAAAAGTAAAACTCATAGTCATATTCTCCTTAAACGATGTATAGTTGATGTGTGCTTGTTTTGCTCTGCCTGTGAGACAAATTTGCCTGCAGGTTTCTGTTCTTTCAAAAAGGGCAAATATCCCATGAAATATCTTAATAGATAATGCAAAATATGTCAATGTCTGGACTCACAAGATTCCAGGTCAGGAAGGGATTAGGACGAAAAAAGCCATCGGTTCCCGGACTTTTACATTTTTTTATTGCAATGCAGAGGGGGAATTGCTATAATTAGTCTGTTGTTTTCAGAGGAGAGGCAAAGCAAAAGCACGAATGGAGGAAATCATGAATCATTTAGATGAATTGCGCGTCAGGCTGTCAGTATGCGATGAACAGATTTTGGAATGTCTTTTGAAAAGAAATGCCATTGTAGAAGATATTATGAAATATAAAGAATCCCATAATATGCAGATTATTCAGCCGGAGCAGGAGAAACGGCAGAACCGGAAATTAGAAAAAGAGCTGGAAGGTAAGAGACATGCCAAAGAGATTTTGGATATCTTTCAGCGTATTACCTATAACAGCAAGAAGATACAGGCCAGACATCTGTTTCACTATAATATTGTTCTGATTGGATTTATGGGAAGCGGAAAGTCTACTATATCCGATTATTTAAGCACGATGTTTGCCATGGAAACCGTGGAGATGGATCAGATTATTTCAGAGCGGGAAGGAATGAGCATATCAGATATTTTCGCAGTGTATGGGGAAGAATATTTCCGCAACCTGGAGACAAGTCTTCTGATAGAAATGCAGTCAAAGAATAACGTGGTAATTTCCTGCGGCGGCGGAACGCCGATGCGGGAAAACAATGTGGCTGAGATGAAAAAAAACGGAAGAGTCGTTCTCTTAACGGCAAGTCCGGAAACGATTTATCACCGGGTGAAAGACAGTCATGACAGGCCGCTGCTGGAAAATAACAAAAACGTTTCTTTTATTACAGAATTGATGGAAAAGAGAAGAGAGAAATATGAGGCCGCTGCAGACGTTATCATAGAGACAGACAAAAAGAGTGAACTGGAAATCTGTGAGGAGCTGGTACAGCGTCTGATGGAATTAGATGAAAAACGGTAGGGGCTGTAGAAATATAACTGATGCAGACGGCAAAGGATATTTCTTTGAGGGTGCATGTCAAAAAACGCAGGAATAGCGGGCTGCAGCGAGGCCTTTTAACACGCACAATCGGTGGAATAGACAAGTTAAGATGCGTCAGTTATTTTCCTATAATTCCTAAGGTTTAAATTCAACCTGTAAGATATGCAGGAGAGAAAATAAAGAAGCCGTCGGAAAATGGAATTTGCATACAATATATAGTTGCGATATTAAAAATCGCAACTATATATTGTGGAAATTTTTCATTTCCCGACGGCCTCTTCCCAACAGCCGATGCAGTTTCTAAATAAAATTCCGCTTATCTAGAACGTTCAGAATATTACGGCCTTCTTCTGTGCCTTCAATAATCCTTCTCGCCCGGACGCTGTCCCCTACATTCATAATTTCTGTTTTTCCAGTGTCAAAATTATCCTGCAATTGTTTTAAAATAGGGTTGTTTGCACGCATACCAAGGCATACAAAGCCATAATCAAAGGTAAGTTCCTCTTCGGTTCCGTCAGGGTTTTTCACCAGGAAAGAACTTTCTTTCACTTCCAGAAGAGCAGTGTTGGTAAACTGTTTTACCCCGTGCTTTTCCATTAGATTAAATGTTCCTGTTTTGGATACCGGATCGATCCCGTTCCCAATGATGGGCATCATTTCTACAATGCTCACATCAGCGCCCCGGGGTGCAAAATATTCCACCACATCCAGGCCCACGGCGCCTCCGCCGATGACAACGACTTTTTTGCCGGACATATCTTCCGGATAGTCATCGGAGACTACGTGGTTTATCATATTTAATATAGAAGAAACTTTTCCGTTTTCTTTGTCAATGACATCGTGCAGCCCTTTGATGGGCGGAAGAAGCGGGCTGGAGCCGGTGGCGTTGACAATAATGTCAGGATGCAGGCTCTCGATCTGATCAATGGTTGCTTCCGTATTTTTAAAGATAAACAGGTTTTTCATTTTTTCTGCACGGTGTATCAGATAATTGGGAAAGTCTGCCAGGCGGTTTTTGTCCGGAATCTTGGAGATTTCGGCAGCCAGGCCGCCCAGGTAAGGTTTTTTCTCAATAACGAAAGTAGTGCAGCCAACTTCCGCAGCGGTGCATGCGGCTTCTAATCCAGCCGTTCCTGCGCCGATGACGACTACGTTGCATTGCCGTTTTACATGTTTTTTCTTGTAATCCTCGCCGGTGTTTACGCCGGGGTTAATTGTACAGCGGATAGGGCGGTTAATGCCAATTCGGTGTCCGGCGCAGCCGATGTTGCAGGAAATGCATTTGCGGATATCCTGTACATCGCCGAATTCTACTTTGTTAACCCACTCCGGGTCTGCAATCAATCCACGGCCGATGCCGATTAAATCAGCGTCTCCTTTTGCCAGGATATCGTCTGCAATCCTGGGATCACGGATGTTTCCCATAGTCATACAGGGCTTATTGTAACGTTCTTTCACTGCTTTTGCCATGTAGGAGCGCCAGCCGTCTGCCAGATAATTGGCGTCAATCTGGTACTGAATGGAACCGTTTAGACCTGCAGATACGTCAAATACATCCACCTCTTTTTCAAAATACTGTAAGTATTCCAATGTGTCCTCTAACGTGTTTCCGCCTTCCATAAATTCATCGGCGCTTAACCGGACGAAAATGGGGAAGAAGGGACCTACCTGCCTGCGGACTTCCTCGATAACCAGTCTGGCAAAACGGGCGCGGTTCTCTGGTGAGCCGCCGAATTCATCTGTCCGCTTGTTGGTCAGCGGTGAAAGGAACTGGCTCAGCAGATAAGAGTGGCCCGCATGAATTTCCACGGCGTCAAATCCTGCTGTCTGGGCGCGTTTTGCCGCTTTTCCGTATTTTTCCACAATTTCCAGAATTTCTTCTTTGGTCAGAGGGCGGGGAATTTCTCCGCCTTCTTTGGAAGGAATATCAGAAGCGGAAACCGGCTGTATTCCGGTGCGTTGGGCCTGTGCGGAAGCGCCGGCATGATTGATCTGGATGGCGATGCAGGCGCCGTGCTTATGTATGGTTTCGCACAATTTATACAATCTGGGAATATAGCTGTCATGGTCAATGCGCAGCTGGGTCGTCCCATTGGAGCCCTGCGGAGAAAATACGCTGGCATTTTCCACAATAATCAGCCCCGTGCCGCCTTTGGCACGCTGTTCATAGTAATTGATGTGCAGAAAACTCATTTCGCCGTTCTGCTCACCGTAGTTTGTTCCCATGGGCGTCATGACAATCCTGTTTTTCATGGTCATGCGCTTGACGGTAAAGGGTTCAAAAATATGTTTGTACTCATTTTTCATGGATCATTACCCCCAGGTTTTTAAAGTGTCATATTGCCGCCCCTGCTGCGGTGCATTGTGCAGGAATGACAAAAAAATAGGTTTGAGAGGTTGTTAATATAGCATATATCCAGGTACGGGCAGCCCTGGTATATTCGTTGCATTCAGTATAATGGATAAAGAATCAGAAAACAAATTGATATTTTTGTTAAAATCTATAGAAAACGTGCATGAATTTTGGTATGATAATATTCAGAGTGCATTTGGCGGGCAGACTGCCCTGTGGGATTTGAAATTTCGTTTCAGAAAGGATATGTGCAGAAGATGAATCTAAGTCAGCTTTATTATTTCGTAACATTGGCAGAGACAGAGCATTATTCCAGAGCAGCGGAAATACTGTCCATCACCCAGCCAAGCTTAAGCCATGCCATTGCCAAGCTGGAAGAGGAACTGGAGACAGAGCTTTTTGAAAAAAGAGGGCGCAATGTGGTTTTGACCAAATATGGAAAAGTATTTTTGGAACATGCCCGGGAATCCCTGCAGTCCTTAGAAGTGGGAATTAAAAAGACCAAGGCGCTGACAGGCAGGAATTCCGGCGTCATTGACCTGGCATATATTTATACTCTGGGGCTGGAATTTGTGCCAAGGCTGGTGCGGCATTTTATGGAAGACAATCCCCAGATGGATGTGCAGTTTCGGTTTACAGTGGGGAATACCATAGAAATCATCCGCGGGTTGAAGGAAGAAAAATATGACGTGGCTTTCTGTTCCAGAAAAGAAGAAGAGAAGCAGCTGGCGTTTGAACCGGTGGCGGAGGAAAAGCTGGTAGTGGTTGTTGCAAAGGATCATCCCCTGGCAGGAAAAGACGGAATTTCTCTGAAGGAGACGGCAGATTATCCCCAGATATTTTTCACCAGATCCAGCGGCCTTCGCCCTACCATTGTGAAAATGTTTGACATGGCTGGGATTGAGCCTAAGATCGCCTATGAGATTGAAGAGGATAGCGCCATGGCGGGGCTTGTGGCCGGAAATTTCGGAATTGCAGTGATGCCGGAAGTTCCGGTGTTAAAATATCTGGATGTGAAAACCTTGAATATTACGGAGCCTTTGATCGAACGCTACATCTATATGGCGCAGTTAAAAGGCCAGTATCAGCCGCCGGTTTTGAAAAAATTTTTGGATTATGTGCAAAATCAATAGTTGAAAAAATGAAAAAGGTAGTATATAATGGTTGCCAAGAGGTTGTTAGAGATTTAACAAACGGGCAGGAGACAGAAATAGGAAAGACATAAGGATAACGACAAAATAAGAATGAAAGAAGGAAATAACATGGCAGAGAGAATTACAGGACATACAGAACTTATCGGGTTAATGGCTTATCCAATCAGACATTCAAGTTCACCGGCAATGCACAATGAGGCATTTGCATATCTTGGTCTGGACTATGCATATCTTGCTTTTGAAGTAGACAATGACACACTGGAAGATGCTGTGAAGGGACTTCGGGCGTTGAAGATGGTAGGCTCTAATGTATCCATGCCCAACAAGACGGTAGTACATAAATATCTGGATAAATTATCACCGGCAGCAGAGCTGTGCGGCGCAGTCAATACCATTGTCAATGAGAACGGCGTACTGACCGGACATATTACAGACGGCATTGGCTATATGAAATCTCTGAAAGACAACAATATTGACGTGATCGGAAAGAAGATGACCATCGTAGGTTCCGGCGGTGCGGCCACAGCCATTGAGGTGCAGGCAGCTCTTGACGGAGTGGAAGAGATGTCCATCTTTAATATCAAAGACAAATTCTGGGACAATGCACAGGAAACCGTGAAGAAGATCAGTGAAAGAACCAACTGTAAAGTGGCGTTGTATGATCTGGCAGACCTGGACAAATTAAAAGAAGAAATTGCAGATTCCTATCTGTTTGCAAACGCAACAGGCATGGGAATGAAACCCTTGGAAGGACAGACTTATATTCCTGACAAATCATTCTTCCGCCCGGATCTGATTGTTACAGACGTTGTATATTCTCCCCGTGAGACAGCGATGCTTAAGATGGCAAAAGAAGTGGGATGCAAGACCATGAACGGAATGGGAATGATGCTGTTCCAGGGTGCGGCAGCTTTTGAGATGTGGACCGGAAAAGAAATGCCCATCGAACATATGAAAGAAGTTCTTGACATTAAATATGACTAAGGAAGGAAAAGAGTCAGCAGGCCGCTGAGCGGGCTGTCTGGCTTATTTTCCATGGAAATATATTCGCAGATTGACAATTGAATAACAATATATGAATAATAGTGGACGGTGCATGGCGCACTGGCTGCGCTTTTGCACCAGTGGAGGAGAACATGAAAAAGAAGTATTTGTTTAGTGCACTGATTCTGTATTTGAATTATTTTATCCATGGGATCGGCTGTTCTATCTTAAGCCAGCAGGTGGTAAAGGAGACGCTGATCACGCAATGGGGGATTGATGATGTAATGCAGGTAACTGCAATTGCAGCTGCCCTTGGATTGGGAAGATTGATTTCACTTCCTTTTGCAGGACCCTTATCGGATAAGCTGGGACGCAGGATATCTGTTTTGATTGGCGTGGCTTCCTATGTCATCTTTTTCGTAGGAATTGCTTTTTCACCCAATATGCAGATCGCTTACGTGGCAGCAGTCTTAGGCGGCATTGCAAACTCTTTCCTGGATACGGCAACTTATCCTGCAGTGGCGGAAATTATTTACGCATACACAGGTATCGCAACCATGGGTATTAAATTCTTTATTTCCATTGCCCAATTAATGATGCCTTTCTTCCTGGGCGTTTTTGCAGGGACGAAAATGTCGTACCTGACACTGCCTTTGGTAGCGGGCATTGTGATAGCGATTCTTGGCGTACTGGCAATTTTTGCGCCTTTGCCCCAGGAGTCTGCCAGCGGCAAATCAGAATCATTCATTGATAACCTGAAAAATGCACATTTCTCACTGGAAAGCGTTGCTCTTATTTTGATCGGATTTACAAGTACGGCGACATTCCAGCTTTGGCTCAATTGTGCTCAGACATTCGGAAAAGAAATCGCAGGCATCCCGTCAGAGACAGTTTCCATGATGCAGACCTATTATTCAGCCGGTACGATGGTTGCGCTTATTGTGACGAGTATTCTGATTACAAAATTCAAGCAGGTCAGGTTCCTTGTGATTTACCCGGCAATTTCAGCGGTGATGCTGGCGCTGGTGTATCTGATCAAAACGCCGATGATTTGTTATGTGGGAGCCTTTGTGATTGGATATGCGGCAGCAGGGGGCGTTCTCCAGATGGCTACTGCAACAGTCAACGACCTGTTTCCCAAAATTAAGGGAACCATTACAAGCCTGGTTATGATTGCGTCCAGTTTGTGCAACTATACCATCCTGAGTGCGGCATCTAAGATGAACGCCACCAATGTAATTATTATGAACTTAATTATTACAATTGTAGGAATTCTTCTTGCAGTGTTTGTAAATTTAAGATATGGAACCTTAGTAGAGAATTCCCGGAAATCGTAATCAGGGATGATATCTGAACCGTTATTAAAAATAGAAAGAAACAGGAGGTAGAAAAATGAATCCGGTAGTAGTAAGAAATATAAAAATAGGGGAAGGAATTCCAAAAATCTGTGTGCCGATTGTAGGGGTGACAAAGGAGGATATCATCAAAGAAGCAAAGACCTTTGACGCAATCCCGGTGGATGTCGTGGAATGGCGTGTGGACTGGTTTGAGCATGTATTTGAGATAGAAAAGGTAAAAGAGACTCTGGCAGAGCTGCGTGAGGCGTTGAAAGACATTCCCATTCTCTTTACCTTCCGCACTTCGAAGGAAGGCGGCGAAAAAGCCATTGAGCCGGAAGCTTATGCGAAGTTGAATATCGCGGCGGCAGAAAGCGGTTATGTGGATCTGGTGGATGTGGAAGCGTTTACCGGGGATGAAGTGGTGAAAGAAATTATTGAAGCAGTGCATCAGCATGGAGTGAAAGTGGTTGCCTCCAACCATGATTTTGACAAAACCCCGGAGAAAGATGATATTGTGGGGAGACTCTGCAAGATGCAGGAGCTTGGCGCAGATATTCCGAAAATTGCTGTGATGCCTCAGAGTAAGGAAGATGTCCTGACTTTGCTTGCGGCAACGGAAGAGATGAACCGGAAACATGCAGACCGTCCGATTATTACCATGTCTATGGCAGGCACAGGAGTAATCAGCCGGCTGTGCGGCGAAGTGTTTGGCTCTGCATTGACCTTTGGGGCGGCGAAAAAAGCTTCCGCGCCGGGGCAGATGGGAGTAGAGGACCTTGCGCAGGCGCTTTCCCTGCTGCATAAGAGTCTGTAATGAAATAGGTAAGGAAAAGAAGGGCCTGACGATGTGAGTTCGCCGGGCCCTTTATTGTGAAAGCTAAAGCTTTCAAAGTAAGGATGGCCATGCGGCCTGCCAAAATGCAGGGTACGCAAGATTGAAGTTTACTAGGAGGAAGCCTATGAAGCGAGTGCTCTCTTGGCTCAATGACAGCCTGGAAGAATTCCTTATGGTGATCAGCCTGATCCTGATGACGGTCATTATGGGAATACAGGTGTTTTCCCGGTATGTGCTGGGCGCATCTCTTTCCTGGTCAGAAGAGCTTACAAGATATATTTTTGTGTGGGCTGGCTTTTTAAGCGTCAGCTACTGCACAAAGAAATGTGTTTCTATTAAAATCGAGCAGTTTGTTGCCATGTTTCCCAGACGGGGAAAAGCGGTATTTAAGCTGGTGAACCATACCTTTGAATTGATTTTCTTTTTCTATCTGATGCCTTTTGCTGTAAAATACCTGATGTCCGCAGTGGAGAGCGGTCAGGTCAGCCCGGCCTGCAGGATTCCCATGTATTATGTCCAGGCGGCTCCGCTGGTCAGTTTTCTTCTGGTGGCGCTGCGGATTATTCAGCGGTGGTATATTGAACTGCAGGTGATCCGGACGGGCCGGGAGGAACCGGGAAAAAGAGCTGCAGAAGAGAAAACCGGAAAAAGGGAGGTGGGGTGAACATGTCAGCGGTGGTGGTCTTTATTATTTTTGTGATATGTCTGGTAATTGCGATTCCAGTGTCTATTTCCCTTGGAATCGTGTCAGTGCTCCCAGGAGCCTTTGACCCTTCTTTTACTGCTTCCGGACAGTTTGTAATACGTTCCATGTTAGGCGGCATTGACAGCTTTCCCCTTCTTGCAGTGCCTATGTTTGTGCTTTCCGGCATTGTGATGGCGAAAGGCGGAAGCTCTAAAAAGCTCTTTGATGTATTTGCCTTTTTTCTGGGCAGACGGACAGCGGGAATTCCCTGTGCGGTGATTGTCACCTGTTTGTTTTACGGGGCAATTTCCGGTTCGGCGCCTGCCACCGTGGCTGCAGTAGGCAGCATGACCATTCCCATTCTGGCAAAGCTTGGATATGACAAATCATTTTCTACCGCAGTTGTGGCGGTGTCCGGCGGATTGGGAGTGATTATCCCTCCCAGCATTCCTTTTATTATGTATGGCATGGCTTCCGGAGCTTCCGTCAGCGATTTGTTTTTGTCCGGAATTCTTCCGGGGCTTATAATCAGCGCGTTGTTGATGCTGTATGCGGTTTATTATTGCAGGAAGCATGGGGAAGATAAGGAGAAAATAAATGCCGTGGTAGGAGAACTTCATAAGAAGGGCCTTTTTGCTGTGTTGAAAGACAGTTTCTTTGCGCTGCTTAGCCCGGTGATTATTTTAGGATGCATCTACTCCGGGGTTGCTTCCCCTACGGAAGCGGCGGTGATTTCTGTATTTTATGCGCTGTTTGTCAGCCTGTTTATTTATAAATCTATCCGACTTCAGGATATCTGGGGAATTATGGCGGAATCTGTCCGCACTTATGCGCCTATTATGTTTATCCTGGCTACTTCTGTGGCTTTTTCCAGGGTTCTCACATTGATGCAGGCGCCTCAGGCGGTCAGCGGCTGGATTCTTGCGCATGTTACCAATAAGATTGCGCTGCTTCTGGTAATTAATCTTTTTCTATTGATAGTAGGAATGGTAATGGACACCACGCCGGCGATTTTGATACTGACGCCGATTCTGCTTCCTATTGTAGAGGCCGTCGGAATGCATCCGGTGCATTTTGGGGCGATGATGGTGGTGAATCTGGCCATTGGATTTGTGACGCCGCCTATAGGCGTGAATCTGTTTGTGGCAAGTTCTCTCACGGACATCCCTGTGATGGAGATTGCGGGGAAGGCGATGCCCATGATTCTGTATTTTCTGGCTGCGCTGCTGCTTTTGACCTTTGTGCCGGCAATCAGCTTGGCGTTTCTTTAGGAGGTGGCGGTATGGAAAAAAAGACTAGTAGCTGCAGTTTCCGGAAAGAATTTTTTAACGGACGGGCAAATCGTTCTTTGAAAGGAACAGGCGCAGGCAGGCTTCGGCTGGCGTTTTTTTGCCTGTTGTGTCTGTTTCTCTTTGGGATTTCCGGCTGCGGCAGACCAGATGAAGGAGAAGAGGAAGTGCAGAGATATGCCTGGCCCCTTGGAACAGCGAGCCCGGAGGATACCGTCACCCAGATTTATGCGGAGAAATTTGCCGGAGAAGTGGACAGGCTCAGCGGCGGGAAAATGAAGATTCAGGTATATCCCAACAGCACTTTGGGCGGTGACCGGGAACTGTTGGAAAGCTGCCGGGACGGGGATATTCCTTTTGTCATACAAAATACTGCTCCTCAGGTATCGTTTATGCAGGATTTAGCGGTGTTTGACATGCCCTGTCTGTTTGATACCATTGAGGAAGTCAGGGAGAAAGTGGATGATGATAAGTTTTACGGACTGGTGCAGCAGGTGTACCAGGATCATGGATACCGTTTGCTGGGATATGCAGACCAGGGATTCCGGGTAATGTCCACCAACCATAACATTACGGTTTTTCAAGATTATAAAGGACAGAAAATCAGAACCATGGAAAATTCCTATCACATGGATTTCTGGAAGGCATTGTCTGCATCACCCACACCCATGACTTTCAGCGAAGTGTATATCGGGCTCCAGCAGGGAACCATTGACGCACAGGAAAATCCCTATGAGGTAATTGTGTCTAACCGGCTCTATGAGCAGCAGGATTACGTGGTGGAAACCAACCACCTGCCTCACTTGATTTCGCTGATTGTCAGCGATAGTTTTTTTCAGGATCTGCCTTCGGAAAAACAGGAAATTCTGAGTAAAGCAGCGGCTTTTGCAGGGGAAGAAGCCAGGAAGGCCTCGGACAAGCGCATTGCTGTCAAAAAAGGGGAGATCGAGGCCAGCGGCACAAAGATTGTTGTGCTGGAAAAGGAGCTGCGGGAGGAAATGAGGAAGGCCTCGGAAAGCGTCTATGAAGAAATTAAGGAGGTTGTGGACAAGGAAATTGTAAAAGCATATACGAAGTAAAATATTTGCTGTTCAGATATGAAAATGTATATAAATTGCACCTGAAATACATCTTTCAGGTGCAATTTGCACAAAAATTTAAAAACATCAAAATTCTTTTGATTTTTTTAAAAAAGTATGGTACAATATCTGCGTTGCAGAAAATAACTGGAAAAAGCACCCATAGTTTAACGGATAAAATACCAGATTCCGGTTCTGGGGCTGGGGGTTCGATTCCCTCTGGGTGCATTTGATAATTACTGACAGCAGTAATTGATGAAACATATTAACCGCTGAATTCCGACAGATAAGCCTTTAGATAGACAAGCCGGAGTGGCTGAATCACGATAGATTGAGATTGACTATAAGGAGCAAATATGAAATTTACAGATAGAAAGAATGACAATGGTAAATTAGTATCCGAAAGTGGAATGATTATAAATAAAATTACAGAATTTTTGAAGAAAAATGCGAAATATGTATCAAAAACCGCAATGATTTTTGCTTTAGCGTCTGTTCTTATGCTGACAGGATGCAATGAGAAGAATGGCGGTAAGGAAGAAGAAAAGGTTCAGAGTGAACAGGAAGTGTCTGCAGACAATGCAGAACAGCCGACGGTTGAGGAAGATGAGTATGAGGTGGATGCACATCCGGAGGTCAAGGAGGTAGTGTCTACTTATTATAATTCCTATGCGGCAGGGGATATTGACAAGCTGGCATCTATTACCCAGCCTCTTTCTGATATGGAGAAAAGCTACATTCAGATGATGAATGAGCATGTGGAGAGTTACAGTGATGTGACATGCTATACCAAAGAAGGACTGGAGGACGGCTCTTATCTTGTGTCCGCCACCTTTAATATGCATTTCAATGGCGTGGAAGGCGGGCTTCCAGGCATGGATTTCTTCTATCTCAGGACAGACGAGAACGGGAAGCTGTATATAGATAACCGTTACAGTTCCTTCAACCGCCAGATTCAGGAACAGGAGACAGAAGCGGAAGTTGACAGCCTGATTGCAGAATTTGAAGCCGGAGAAGATGTGCAGAAACTCCGTACAGAATTTAATGATAAATATGACCAGGCAGTGGCGGCAGATGAGAATTTAAAGAATATGGCAGATGTTGTTTTAGAGGCTATCCGTCAATGGAAAGCTTCCTATACTCCGGAGGCGCCGAAGGAAGAAGAGCAGCCTCAGGAGAATGCAGAGGCACAGCCGGAAGCGCCGGCTGAAGATGCGGAAGCTAAGCCGGAAGAACCTGCAGAGAGTACGGAACAGGCATCTGAGGAGCCTGCGGAGGCAGAGACGCCTGAAGAAGACAGCACACCGGAGATTAATTATGTGCCGGAAGGAAAAGTGCTTACTGCCAGCAGCAGCTATAATGTCCGCAAATCTATGAATGAGTCGGCAGAAGTGGTAGGAACCACGGCGGAAGGTGACAGTATTAAAGTAATTCTGAGTTATGCGGAAGGATGGACAAAGGTGGAATGGAACGGCCTGACCGGATATATCCGAACAGATTTACTGTTAAATAATTAAGAATGACAGGACAAAGAGGTCTGAAGAAAGAGAATTGCCTGGATGGACAGTTCTCTTTTTAGCAAAAGGGAAAACTCTGGGAAGTTCTGTTTAAATTTCGGCAGAAGGAACTGTAATAAAACTGGTATAAAAAATGCAAAATGTTTCAACCTAATAGGAAACACCATTAGGAGGAAACCATGCGTAATTATCAGGAAATTAATGTATTAAAAGAAACCAGGAGAAATGCAGCCATGGCAGTAAAAGCTATCGACGCATTGATGGGGAAAGTGTATAATCAGGAATTTGCCTATGAGCTGACGGCTCAAAGGAATCGGTTTAAGAATTTTGAACGGAAAGCGGATGCCGGGCTGTGGGAACACGGGGTAATGCCCAAAGAGTCGGGCCTTGGCAAAGCAATGCTGTGGGGCGCCATCCAGGCCAATACCATGCTGAATATCAGTACGCCCCATGTGGCGGATATGATGATCCAGGGAAATACTAGGGGAATTACGGAACTTATAAAGGTAAAACACAACAATAAAAATACCGGAAGCTTTGCCAATGAGCTGGCAGAAGAATTGATGGATTTTGAAGAAGAAAATATTGCGAGATTAAAAAGATTTTTGTAAAGGTGTGGTTTGCAGTGTCAGAATCAGTCAGAATCAACAAATATCTCAGTGAGGCCGGAATCTGCTCCCGGAGAGAGGCAGATCGGCAGATTGAGCAGGGGAATATCACCATTAACGGCAAAACGGCAGTGATGGGAGATAAGGTCAGCCCCGGAGATGTTGTGATGTATGGGAAGAAGAAAGTCTCCATGGAGGAGGAAGCAGTGCTTCTTGCAGTAAATAAGCCTGCTGGAATCGTATGCACTTCCGAAAAGCGGGAGAAGGACAATATTGTGGATTATGTGAATTATCCCAAACGGATTTATCCCATCGGCAGGCTGGATAAGAATTCCCATGGGCTGATTCTGATGACAAATCAGGGAGAGATTGCCAATGAGATTATGCGCAGCAGGAATTTTCATGAAAAAGAATATATCGTGAAAGTGAACCGGGATGTGACGGAGGAGTTTCTTTTGCAGCTGTCTCAGGGGGTGTATCTGGAAGAACTGGAGGTTGAAACCAGGCCCTGTAAGGTGGAGAAAGTGGGGAAGCGCGCCTTCCGCATTATTTTAACCCAGGGATTGAACCGCCAGATCCGAAGGATGTGCGAAGCTTTTCAGTATCGGGTGGTGGATTTAAAACGGGTCAGAATTCTGAATATCCGTCTGGGAGATTTGAAAGAGGGTACATACCGGAAGATTACCGGTCAGGAATGGAAAGAATTACAGCAGCAGTTGAAAGGATAGAAAATCATGGAGCGGAATCAGGCAGAGACAAGGATATCAGAACTTCGCAGTCAGTTGGAATATCACAGTAACCGTTATTATAATCTGGACAGCCCTGAAATCAGTGATTTTGAATACGACGCCATGATGCGGGAACTGAAATCACTGGAACAGGAATTTCCGGATATGGTGACGGCAGATTCTCCCACGCAGAAAGTGGGAGGAACAGCAAAGCGGGAGGCAGGCGTATTAGTCCGGCACAATGTTCCTATGCTCAGCCTGCAGGATGTATTTTCCAAAGAAGAAGTGGAAGAGTTTGTGGAAGAGATGCAGGAGCAGCTGGAAGATCCGGAATTTGTGGTGGAATATAAGATTGACGGGCTTTCCATGGCGCTTCGGTATGAAGAAGGGACATTAAAAACAGCAGTGACCCGGGGAGACGGGGTGAATTTCGGGGAAGATGTGACCGTAAATGCAAAAGTGATTTCTGATGTGAAGAAAAAATTAAAGGTTCCCGTGGAATATCTGGAAATCCGCGGGGAAGTTTATATGAAAAATAAAGATTTTGAGCATGTGAATGTAGTGCAGGAATTAAAGGGCAGGAAACCATTTGCCAATCCCAGAAACTGCGCCGCCGGGACGCTGCGCCAGTTAGACAGCAAGATTACAAAAGAGCGCGGCCTGTCCATGTTCGTATTCAATATTCAGCAGATCCGGGGGATGGAGCTTGCCACCCATACCCAGGGATATGAATATCTGAAAAAGAACGGCATCCCTGTCATTGACGATTACCGTGTCTGCAGGAACAAAGAGGAAGTCTGGGAGGCCATTTGCGCCATCGGAGAGAACCGGGGCAGCCTGGGATACGATATCGACGGCGCTGTGGTTAAGATTAATTCCCTTGCGGATCGGGAAAAGTTAGGAGCCACCTCGAAAGTTCCCCGCTGGGCGGTGGCCTATAAATATCCGCCGGAAGAAAAAGAGACAACGCTTCTGGATATCGAACTGTCTGTAGGGCGTACCGGAAGAATTACGCCTACCGCAATTTTTGAGCCGGTGCGGCTCTGCGGCACTAATGTATCACGTGCGACCCTTCACAATCAGGATTTTATTGATGAGCTGGATATTCGGATTGGAGATCGGATTCTGGTGTATAAATCCGGTGAAATTATACCGAAAATCCGGAAAGCGCTGAAAGAAAAAAGGCCGGAGCATACCCAGCCTTACCGTCTGCCAAAGGTCTGCCCTGTCTGTGGGGCAAAGACCCGGAAGGAAAAAGATACGGCAGATCTGAAATGCACTTCCCCTAATTGTCCGGCTCAGTTAGAACGGCGCATTATCAACTTTGTGAGCCGGGACGCCATGGATATTAAGGGCTTTGGAACTGTTTATGTGGAAGAACTGGTGCGCCTTGGGTATTTGAAAGATATCGCAGATATTTATGCATTGAAGGATTATCGGGAAGAACTGATTGAACAGGGAATCATTGGAAAAGAGAAAAATACCGATAAACTGTTGGAAGCCATTGAGAAATCAAAAGAAAATGACGCAGCCCAGCTGCTCACCGGGTTCGGCATTCCCAATGTGGGAAAGGCGGCGGCGAAGTCGATTTTAAGAGAATTTAAGAGTATCGGGAATCTGCAAAAAGCGGATGTAGAATCCCTGGTAAATGTAAATGATATCGGTACAGTCAGCGCCAACTGCATTCTGGACTTTTTCGCGGATGAAGAGAACTGCAGAATGGTGGAACGCATGGAAGCATACGGCGTAAATATGGAATCAAAGGATCAGCCTTTGGGCAGCAGATTTGAGGGAATGACTTTTGTGATAACCGGAACGCTGCCTACCCTGGAACGGAAAGAAGCTGCGGCTTTGATTGAACAGCAGGGCGGCAAAGTGTCCGGCTCTGTCTCTAAGAAAACCAGTATAGCGCTGGCAGGAGAAAATGCCGGAAGCAAGCTGGCGAAAGCGCAGGAACTGGGAATTCAGATTATTTCAGAAGAGGAGTTTTTTGCCATGCTGGGGCGTGCCTGAATATTATTTTTTGTTGGAACAGAGCCGGCAGAAAGCAATCTTCAGGCGCGCTTAAGCGGATCTGAATCATTGTGAATTTTAACAGAGAAAGAAGGAAGAATTATGCCCATTAAAGTGCAGAGTGAATTGCCGGCGAAGGAAACTTTGGAACGGGAGAATGTATTTACCATGGATGAAAACAGGGCGGTGCATCAGGATATCCGCCCCATTGAAGTTGGGATTTTGAATTTAATGCCATTAAAGGAAGAGACGGAACTGCAGATCCTCAGGGAGCTTTCCAATACGCCTCTGCAGGTGGATGTCACCTTTGTGATGGCAGGAAGCCATGAGTCCCGCAATACCTCCAGCAGCCATTTGAATAAATTTTACCATACCTTTCAGGAGATCAAAGAACGCAAATTTGACGGATTTATTATCACCGGAGCGCCGGTGGAGAAGATAGAATACGAGGAAGTGGATTACTGGAAAGAATTTGGAGAAATCTGCGAGTGGACGAAAACCAATGTGACTTCCACGATGCATTTGTGCTGGGGCGCCCAGGCTGGTTTGTATTATCACTATGGAATTCCAAAAGAAATGCTGGAACATAAAATGTTCGGTTTGTTCTGGCATAAGGTGAGGAACCGGAAGATTCCACTGGTCCGGGGATTTGACGATTATTTTCTGGCGCCTCATTCCAGGCATACTCAGGTGAGGACAGAAGAGATAGAAAAAGCGCCGGAACTTACCATATTGGCGGAATCTGAAGAGGCAGGCGCCTATTTGATTATGGATACCACCGGCAAAAAGATTTTTGTGATGGGCCATCCGGAGTATGACAGGATTACCCTTCATACCGAATACATACGGGATAAAGAGAAAGGGCTGGATATTCAGGCGCCGAAGAATTATTATGAAAATGACGACTGTACCATCCGCCCGAATCTGCAATGGCGGGCCCATGCCAATACCCTGTATACAAACTGGCTCAATTACTATGTATATCAGGCTACGCCTTACGAATATACTTCGGTGCCGAAGAAATAGCGGGAAACTGCGATAAATCAAGGGATTGAAAAATTAGGAAAATTATTAAAACACAAAATAAGTTGGTGTAAATTGGCACAGATTTTCATTTTACTGGAGATAAAATGGAGACAACCTAAAATTATACTGGCGAGCAAAAAGATTTGCCAACTTATCATGCCGCAGTTACGCTGCCTTTATCTGCCACAAACGTATTTTTGCATACAGAATGAAGCCCATCGAAAAGCTGTGCCTTT